>NZ_OY762929.1:630833-1261666 GCF_963666675.1 uncultured Desulfobacter sp.
AGACAGAATGCTCGCTTTGTTCAGGATTTAACCGGAGGCAGGAGTATGTTCTATAAAATTGATTCTGGCGAGACTTCGATCAGTAACGAAAATAATGTATTAAATGTAACGCCCGTATTCGGGGCCGGAACGCAGCGGCTAAGCCGCGGAGTGGAGGTCCCAGAACACGAAGTGGCCGACCAAGATGCGTTTGTTAGGCATTTTTACCATACCTTCCACCACGGCTTTGATTTTGGGGCAAATACTGCTTCTTTGTTGCTGGCCAAAACTGTGTACTCTTGGCCTTCAAGTTCGGGCGTGAATTCATCATGTTTAAAGAAGGTAATCCGCTTAATTGGTTCAAGTGGAAGATCAAAAATAAGATCGACATCAGCTTTTACTCCACCTTCTGCATCTTGCTTGGCGAATATTTCAGACTTTAACTCCTCGAAGTAGTCTGGCATGGCGCCTGACAACTCAAGATCATACATTCCATTTTGAGAGTTATGAATAATCTTCCACTTCAGAGCACCGCCCTCCCAGTATTCTGAGCGGCTGTACATTACATGCTCTTCAACCACACATGAAATCACAGAGCAATCCTGCGATAGATCTGACAGAACTTCCGACTGAACAAATGGAGATTCGCATTTATTGAACCATAGGAAATACCAGCCGCTCGGTAGTTCAGAAGAGCTAATATCTGATTCTGGAAAATCTCCCTTTTCCTGAGTTTCGGAGAAATCGAAAAACGATAAGATATATTCCTTCGACCTTCCCTTTACTGCCATCCAAGAAATTGCAAAACCCATGAGATGATCGTTTCTTGATGCCTAACGTAGAGTTCAGCCGCCCGGGGCTTTGCCGAACAGATTGTAAAAACTAAGGCTTTTCGAAAACCAAGCATTTTCAAAAGGTCGTTAGCTCCCCAGGTTGGACTGCAACGGCATTGTGGTGTGCCGGGCACGGCACATGTTCTTAAAAGTGAGTCAAATGTATAAAATTCAAATACATTTGGCAAGTCTTAGACCTACTATTAAGGGAAATAAAAAGATTTACGCTGTACAACAAAAAATCAGGGCCGTGCGGTTGACTTTTTGCTGATGAAAACTTGTTCTAATTTACATTTGAGCAGAGGCATGTGGCAATAGCGGTATTAATAAGTATCGGGAGATGGGAGGTTAATTCACCTGGGTGCAAAATGGGATACTCAAGGCGTTTCCCGCCTCGGAGGGCTTTCAATGTCATTGCTTTATTATAATAGTTGTGTAATTATATTAGGATATTTCCAAACAATACTATACTGTTATATTTAATCATCAAAATGACGATAAATTGATCTGTAAAACGAAATACTTGCCGTTGGGTCATGTAGTGGTTTTTAAATAGTTCCTGAACAACTTAGATCGTTTTTTTGTAGAAACTAAATAAAAGTTTAAATTTATTCTAATTTTTAAGCCTTTATGGAGAAGATAGGATGGATAGACTTTCTATTAAAGCACGCATGTTTTTAATTATAGGAGCGATAATGGTGCTTTTTGCGGTAATGATTTGGTTTGCTGTATCAGGAAGTAGTATTGTAAAGGATTTGGCCATCCAGAAAGCAGGAAATGTAATGCTGGAAGACCAAAAAGACAAATTAAAAGTTGCAACCCATTCTACCGCAATTGCCATTGGGAATGTGCTTCAGGGCGTCAGTGACGATGATGAAAAAATAGAAGTAATTCGAAAAGCAATTGATAATATTCGATTTGAAGAAGATAAATCCGGTTATTATTTTGTGTACCAAGAAACAATTAATATTGTACTTCCACCTAAAAAGGAGCTTCAGGGCAAAGATCTTGGGCACTTAAAAGATAAAAATAACGTAACATTTGTAAAGGATATGAGGGATGCCGCCAAAAAAGGCGGCGGATTTACTAAATACATCTGGCCAAAACCAGGGGCAGGAGATGTTCCAAAACTAAGCTACTCTGAAATGATACCAGGCACGGATTATTGGGTGGGGACAGGTGTCTACATTGACAATATTGATACTTACAAAGCAGAAATGTCAAATGAAATAAACGCCCGGGTAAAATCTTCTATTATAAAGATGGTCAGCTTCTCGGGTATAATCTTCCTTTGTATAATTGCACTTTGTTTATTCATCGTATTTGGTATTGCACGTGGATTAGGTTTGATCATTGGGAGTGTGAAGGGTATTGCTGAAGGTGAAGGCGATTTAACAAAACGGGTTGACATTAACAGCAAAGATGAATTGGGCGAGCTTGCCAAGTGGCTTAACGTTTTTCTTGAGAGGCTCCAGGGCATTATCGAAAAATTAACCAATAATTCCGATCAGGTTGGGGAAGCATCCAACGCATTGGCGTCCATAGCAACCCAGATATCGGAAAATGCGGCGAATACATCCCGGCGTGCCGACCAGGTAGCG
Organism: uncultured Desulfobacter sp.; assembly: GCF_963666675.1. Classification (NCBI taxonomy): domain Bacteria; kingdom Pseudomonadati; phylum Thermodesulfobacteriota; class Desulfobacteria; order Desulfobacterales; family Desulfobacteraceae; genus Desulfobacter; species uncultured Desulfobacter sp. The sequence goes on from NZ_OY762929.1 coordinate 633,247, forward strand.
GCGGTTTCCGAAGAGATGAGTACCAATATGACTTCTGTGGCTTCGGCAATGGAAGAGTCTTCAAGCAATGCATCCGTCGTTGCATCTGCCGCTGAGGAGATGAATTCGACAATTAATGAAATTGCAGGGACGGCGGAATCTGCCCGGGATGTTTCTGAAAAAGCCAGTGAGAAAGTAATCGAAGCATCAGGCAGTATGGGGGAATTGACCCAGGCGGCTAAGGATATCGGGAAAGTCACTGAAACCATCAACGATATCTCCGAGCAGATTAATCTGCTGGCCTTGAATGCAACAATTGAGGCCGCAAGGGCAGGCGAGGCCGGTAAAGGTTTTGCCGTTGTCGCAACCGAAATAAAAGATTTGGCAGCACAGACAGCAAATGCAACGGCAGACATACAAGCCAAGGTTAACAATGTCCAAACAACCTCGGACGGCACAGGCAAGGTCATTTCTGAAATCACGGATGTCATCAATGATGTAAAGGAAATGGTGGTAACGATTGCCACGGCAGTCACAGAGCAGTCCGCTGCAACCCGGGAAATTGCCGGTAATGTTGAACAATTGTCTCTGGGGATTCAGGAGGTCAATGAAAGTGTCAGTCAAAGCACCCAGGTTGCCGGTGAAATGACCCGGGACATCACAGAGGTCAGCAGCGCGTCAGAGCAGATGGCTTCAGGCAGTTCCAAAGTTGAGTCAAGTGCGGCAGATTTGAAACACATGGCAACAGATCTAAAACAGATCGTCGACACGTTTATCGTTTGATGAATCCGTTAAAATTCCAATCAAACTCATGTGTCTGGCCGGCAGCCAAAGTACATCACGTATTCCGCGTCTCTGGTCAGGCTCCATAATCAGGTGGTCGGATACTTTTTTTTAAACACGCTTATTTGGGACTAAAAAAGGAGACTTGATCCATTGGTCACAGCGCCAAACCCAACTAAGAAAGCGGGTACGCTTCTGCTGTTTTTTATGGTCTGGGCGTTTATATTCCTGACCCAGGGGGAATGCGGCCAAACGCGAAAAGAGAAGGTGCTGGTACTTCACTCATACCACCAGGGTTTGGAGTGGACTGATAACATCACCCAGGGTATCCAGTCTGTCTTTTCTCCGCTTCATAAGCAGTATGAAGTCTATTACCAATATCTTGACACCAAACGGAACAGCGGAGAGGCCTATAAAAAACAGATGGCCCTGTTGATCCAAGCCAGAAACAGACAGGTGAAATACGAAGTCGTCATCGTCGCTGACAATAATGCCCTGGACCTCGTCAATAAAGGCCAGGTGCGCTTTTGGCAGGCGCCCCCCGTTGTGTTCTGCGGTATCAATTATTATCAGCCGGAACTGACAAACAATATTCAAAAGGTCACAGGCGTTGTTGAAGCCACAGACCATAAAAGCACCATTGATCTGATGCTTAAAATCCATCCTGCCCGGCGCAGGATTATTGTTGTCCTGGATAATACCGTAACCGGCCAGAGTATCAGAAAAGAGTTAAGAGCCATTGAACCGGACTATGCAGGTATTTGTGACTTTAAATTCCTGCGTAGCTTTTCACTGGAAGAAATTCCCGACATTGTCGGCAGGCTGGGGCAGAATGATCTGATCTATATCCTAACATTCAACAGGGACAAGCATAATAACTTTATTTCCTACGCCGAGGGTATTGAGATGGTAGCAACCCATACCCATGTCCCCATTTACGGGGCATGGGACTTCTATCTGAATAAGGGCATCATCGGAGGGCGGATCACATCGGGTTTCCTGCAGGGTAAAACAGCCGGAGAGCTGGCCTTAAAAATACTCCAGGGAGAAGCGCCCCATGACCTGGATATTGTTACCGACAATATTTATCAATACATATTTGATTATAACTATTTGAAAAAATACAATATAAAAAAATCTATGCTTCCGTCCGGCAGCCGAATTATCAATGCCCCGCCGACTCTGTTTGAGCAATACCGGCATGCCTTTTTTACCATTTCTCTTCTCCCTTTTGTGATCTGTGGGGTTGTCCTGTATAAATATATCCGCCAAAATTCCTTGTTAAAGGCAAGAAAAGCACTTACCAAGGAATTGGAGCAGCAGGTAAATGAAAGAACCGAAAAGTTAAAAGCCGCCAATAAAAAACTCAGGCGCCTGTCAAATATTGATAGCCTCACCCAGCTGTATAACCGCCGTTATTTTGACAAGGGGCTTGAGGCTGAAATCAAAAGGTTGCGGCGCAGCACTTCGCCCCTCTCTCTTTTAATCTGCGATATTGATTATTTTAAACGATATAATGACGCCTACGGTCATCTGGCCGGGGATGACTGCATCCGGTCCGTGGCCGAATCAATCCGGACCTCCTGCAAGCGTTCTTCAGACATTGCTGCGCGCTACGGCGGTGAGGAATTTGGCGTTATTCTGCCCTATGCCGATCCCTTAACGGCCCAGGACGTCGCAGAGTTAATCCGCCGGACTGTGGAGGCAAAAAAAATATCCCATAAAGCGTCGCCAATCAGCAGCACCTTGACCATCAGTATCGGAGGGACATCCATCATTCCCGGCGCCCGAACCACACCCGCCGACTATATTTGTCAGGCGGACAAGGCGCTTTATGAGAGTAAAACCCGCGGACGCAACCAGGTGACCCTGCTCCCACCCCCAAAGTCCCGGAAGCCCTCACTTCCAGGCAACTGCCATGCCGATTTGCCGCCTGGTACAGGAACGCCGGTATGAAGCTTTCAACAAAAAATCGTTACTGCGGAATGGATTTGCCCATGGTAAAAGCAGGAACGGTTATGGAACGGAGAAGATCTTGCTGAAAAGGACCGCTCCTTTTTTATTTTCATTGTCTTTTAGAACGATTTTTATATTCTTGACCGACAGGCTGGAATTCTTTGGCAGGCTTAAAGGGATTCTAACCATGCGTAATCCATTGGGGTAATAGACGGCAACTCCGGAAACCACCCCCACCCTTTCTTAATTTTGGCCATTTTCCGTAACCAGGTAAACATCTATATTGACGGATACGGACCGGTTCCCGGTACGTGTCAGATTAACAGAAGGGTAAGAACAATAATGTCTATGGTTACAGTGAGTTAAGGTTTACAATCGAAAGCTTGGGTTAACGCATCTTGATGAAGTGGCCGGCTGTATAAGAAATCTCAAGACCTTTGAAATTGCGCTTTGGTTTCACGATGTAATATACGATCCTGAAAAAAATGATAACGAAAAAATGAGCTCGGAATATGCAAAAGCATTTCTTGAGTCGGTTAATGTGGCATGCACTGTTTTTTGAACTGGTTTACGGCCGGTTTTCCTCACCAAATGCCCCAGCCCTCTGGTGGGGACTGAAGCATTAAATAAGGGATCAGTTTTCTGTACCAGATATCAAAGGCATATTCTTTTTCTTCTTGTCTTCTTTTAGTTAGTTTTTGTAATATAGCTTTATGGGATATTATAGTGGTTTTCAAAATATTGCGAAAAAAGTTAAACTACAAACTGATAAAAGAGAATGGAATTCGTAAAAATTGATGGTCCTGTAAAAAGTCAGAGCCAAAATCAAGCCTCAGTTTTTGAGTTTGAACACTATTTCGATCATATGATCAAAACTTGTTAAAAAATAATTTTTATACCCCAAATTGCTCTTTGACATTCAAAAAAGCAGTGTATTACACCCCGAAAGGACTCTCCTATGCCTCCTTTATGCATAGCTGAGCGCCTTTTGAACAATAGTTGCCCTGAAGAGGTTGATTCCTGCTGCTTTTAAGGTTGCCGCGAACCTTACTGCTTGGAGACCTCGATATTTTAATCGTTTCACCCCGGTTCGGCGATCATATTCGGACATTGTTGCTTCGACTCCGGCTCGCCACCGATATCTATCTTTGAACTCATTTGTCTGTTCATAAGCTCTTCTTCGGGCGATCCTTGCGGCCTTAGCGGTATATCGACTGTACGCGTACTTTTTCCCCGGTTTTACCGGGCAATCTTCCAGTTGAGGGCAGCCCATGCAGGTATCAAGGGGAAAACCTTGGATAATCCGTTCCTTCTTTTTCTTTTTAAAAACCGGGGCATGCCCTTGCGGGCATGTTATGATCTGCCCATCTGCCGCAAGGTTGAAATCAGTAAGGCTGAGCTTCTCCTTTTTGGTCGTTCCCATGGTGGGCGAAACAAGATTAATTCCATCTGACTGGGCAATCTGGTGATTCTCATCGCTTCCATAAAGAGAGTCCGCCTGGAGCTCTTTGGGAGAAAGGTTTCTCTGCTTGGCGGCATCAATTGCAGGGATAAGAGCATTGGCATCACTTGCCGAGGCAGGTTCCACCTCAACATGAGTGATAAGATTCAAGGTTCCGGCCTTCTCATCTTCATCCCCTGTTTCTGTAAAGGTTTCCATCACCTGAACCTGGTAACCTTGTCCCTTATGTCCGCTGTAGGTCGCATCAGGGTCTGAAGGATTTTGAAGTGAGTTTGAAGGAATTTCGTTTGGAGCTTTAAGCGTAATCTTCTGGCCACTTTCAGTATCAACTTCCAGATTGCACTGCTCTTTCAAAACCCTTTCAAGCAGCTTGTAACTGTACATGGCTGCAACATCAGAGTCGCTTTTAAATTCCTGGATCAGATGGTAAAGATCCTTGCTGACACTTGCAAGCGTTTTGGCTGAATCAGAGGGTTTTACCATGGAAAAGCAGGACAATGCCTTTTCCGAAATATACTTCCCGATAACATCGGTGCTGATACCGGAAAAGTGGTCTGGATATTTGCGTTTCAGGTTAACCAGAAATTTATTGATACTCGCGGCGAAGATACTGATTCTCCCCAGCCGGCGCATATTTGACTTAACATGGACCGAATCGATTCTTTGATTGGCAGCATTAACTTGAAATACGGCGGCGAGTTTGTCAGCAATAGCATTGAAGAGGGCTTTATCCAGTTTCTTCTCAATCATGAGTTGACGGAAGGTCCACAGGGTTTTCAAACATAGATATTTGGCGGCATCCGATTCTTCCGTTAAATTCAAGGCATAGTGCCATTGAATATTGAATGCCAGTTGCGATACGGTTTCTTCGTCAGTAAGATCATGAGCTTGCTGGAGCAGCAGAACACCCAGCATGGTAAAGAGTTCTTTTGTGGGACGTCCTGCTTCTCTTGAGAAACAGGGCTTGATCAGATTAACCGGTAATGAGCGGAGGATTTCTTTTTGAAAAAGCCCTGCCCAGGAGTCATCGAGCAATTTCCTGCGCTTCGGGCTTAAAAAGTCCCAGGGATCGAAAAGGTGGAGCTGATTGTGGTCATTTGTCTTAATCATTTAGCAAACCCTAAGTTATTGATAACATAGAGCATATTATATAAAATAAATATTTTTAATACAAGCAAAAAAATCGAATTTTAGCCAATAATATTAACCTGTTAAATTGATTTTGGACTTTTTACGAGTCCATCAAAATTTAAAAGACGTTTTTCGTGATGGATCAAATGAGACAGCCCATAGATTTACAGCCGCTCAACTTGTAATGACAGAAGGCCCAAGGGGCGCTGTATATAAGTCTCTGTCAATGAGAATCAGTTTGGCGTCTATTGCCTTTTTCAATGGTGAGCCATTAAAATGAAATTGATAGACTGGTCATCCCTGCAGACACGAGTTACCCTGGGTGTGCTGCTGGCGATAATGCTTACGGTTTGGTTGGTTACCCTGCTTGCAAGCCGTGTCCTTCGAACCGAAATGGAAGCAGCCATTTCGGCCCAGCAATCATCTGCAGTTTCCCTGATAGCCAAAAATATCGATCAGTCGTTAAAAGAACGGATAGATGCCATCAATGGACTGGCCGAACACCTATCGCGCGCCCGGTACCCTTACAGTAGGCAACAGAATTTTCTTGAGGCCTCTGTGGTATTGCTCGATATGTTCAACTGGGGGGTCTTAATTCTTGACGCCCAGGGTGTAGTGCGGTCCAGTGTGCCGGCGTATCTGAACCGGGTCGGCATGAGCTACCGGGAGATGGCCTGCATTCAGTCTGTGCTGAAAGAAAAGAAGGCTATGGTGACGGATCCCCTGATAGGGAAGAAGGCTAAACAACCTTTAGTATCCGTAATTGCCCCCATCCTTGATTCGCAAGGAAATCTTCAAGGGGTGGCCATAGGAGTGACGAATTTGTCCCGGCCCAATTTTTTCGACACGGTGAATACGGCCAAGTATGGCATTACCGGCGACTTTTTCATTATCGCGCCGAAAAGCCGGAGATATGTGGCATCATCGGACAAACGGCGGGTCATGACCGTTGGGCCGCCTGTGGGGGTCAATCCGTTATATGACAGATACCTGGAAGGGTATGAAGGCTCTGGGGTGGCAATGAGTTCGCGGGGCGTTATGGAGCTGTCTTCCAGCAAACGGATTCCGTCCGTGGACTGGGTTATGGCATCCGTGTTGCCGGCTGAGGAGGCTTTTTCCCCTATCATCAACATGCAGAACAGCCTGTTGGTGGGTGCCATGATGTTTACCATACTGGGCGTCGGGGTTAGCTGGTGGTGGCTGCGGCGTCAGTTTCAACCGGTGCGCGAGGCTTTGGACTTGTTGACCGGCATGGGGGACGGCTCATATCCTAGACAGCCGCTGCCGGTATACCGCAACGATGAAATCGGGCAAATCGCAAATGCCTTTAATGTGCTGCTTAACCGGATCCTTGCAGAAGAAGAGAAGGCCGTGGTGCATGCAGCCAACGAAAGGTTGAAAAGAATTGTATCCCATGTGCCAGGTGTCGTATTTCAGTACAGGCTTTTCCCGGACGGGAGCGCCTGCTTCCCCTTCGCAAGTGGGGCTATCACCGACATTTACGGCGTCAGGCCCGAAGACGTAAAGGATTGTATTGATCCTATTCGCACCATGACCCATCCCGAGGACCGGGAGATGTTTTTCTCCACCCTTCAGGCGTCTGCCGAATCACTAACGCTTTGGCGCATCCATTATCGTATCTGTCTTTCAGGTGGTGTAACCAAATGGCTGCTTATTGATGCAATGCCGGAACGCGATAACGGCAGTGTAACCTGGTACGGTTCCATCTCGGATATCTCGGAGGCCAAGGCTGTGGAAGAAGAACTGCGTATCGCCGCTACAACCTTTTTGACCAATGATGGTATTATGATTACCGATGCCAACCATGTCATACTGAGGGTAAATCCGGCCTTCACTAAAATCACCGGTTATGGCTCAAATGAGCTCGTCGGTCAAACGCCGGACATTCTCGGTTTCGATTATCCTGACGGGTTCTTCAATCAAACGGTCCAGGAAAGGCTATCGACCCAAGGGGAGTGGCAGTGTGAAATCATCAATCAGCACAAGAGTGGAGATAAGTTTCCCTGCTGGCTGACTATCAACAGCGTTAAGGATGAACAGGGCAGGACGACCCATTATGTAAACATGCTTCAGGACATCACCGAAAGAAAAAAGATCGAGGCAGAGAAAACCCAACTCCAGGCCAAGCTGTATCAGGCTCAAAAGATGGAGGCTATCGGCACCCTGGCTGGCGGTATTGCGCATGATTTTAACAATATTTTATCCGTAATTTTTGGATATTCGGAATTGGTCTGCCAGGGTGCCGCCCCCGGAAGTAAACTTCAAAAAAATATGGAAAAGGTTTTGACGGCCGCAACCAAAGCAAGGGAGCTGGTAAATCAAATTCTGGCCTTTAGCCGTCAAACCGAAGTTCAGCGAATTCCTTTGAAAATACAGTGCGTTATCCATGATGGGCTGAAAATGCTGAGGTCTTCAATTCCGTCCACAATACGTATTGTTGAGCAGATCGACCCTGAAATCGGATTAGTTCTGGCAGATCCAACCCAAATATATCAAATTTTAATGAATCTGTGCACCAACGCCTATCATGCCATGGAACATACCGGCGGCGTCCTTTCAATCTCCTTGAACCCCCGGGTCATTCACAACAAGGATCAAAAAATGGTATCGCATATCAGTCCCGGGGAATATGTTGAATTGACGGTGACCGACACCGGTCCAGGCATCGCCCCGGAAACAATTGACAAAATATTCGATCCCTATTTTACAACAAAGGAAAGCGGTAAAGGCACTGGTATGGGGCTGGCCATCATCCATGGAATTTTGAAAGAATACGGCGGGACCATAACAGTCGAAAACCATGAAGGAGAGGGTGCGGCTTTCCATGTTTACTTTCCTGTGGTGGACAAGGATATTGAACCCCAAAAACAGGCCGACGTCAAAAATATTGAAACGGGAAAAGAACGGATACTATTGGTTGACGACGACGACTTGCTCCTTGAAATGGGAAGAGTTCTGCTCGATAGCTTAGGCTACCATGTAACAGCCCACACCAGCAGTATTCGGGCGTTGACAAAGTTTCAAAAGAGACCCGGGAATTTTGATCTGGTCATAACCGACCAGACCATGCCCGAAATGACGGGGGCTGATATTGCTCGACGGATGATCCAGGTGCGGCCTGATATTCCAATTCTTCTTTGCACAGGTTACAGTGATACCATTGACGAAGAAACTGCCAAATCTATTGGTATAAAAGAATTTGCCTATAAACCCATTTCCATGGAAAGGCTTTCCAAACTAATCCGGAGTGCTCTGGATAAAAAGTGAGCCTTACCCCCGGATAATGGTGGGCGAGTAACCCTCCTTTGAAAGGGGCGTTTTCATTTGGAAAGGGCTGATGGGGTCACCAGTACCAGGGGATCATATAGATCCGTAATTTTCGATGTTATCAGTAACATCCCGTATAATGCGGTGCCCGGTCCAGTACCAAGGAGTATTTTTTACCTTTTGGGGTATTCAATACTTTCTTTAACAAAAAGCAAGTTCTTATCCCTATCTATGGCTGCGCCTCGTCGGACCGGGCGGCCCACCGTTCGTAATCCTGGCCCCACCGGATCAGATGGGCCAGCACCGGGATGATGGTTTCGCCGAAAGGGGTCAGGGAGTACTCCACTCGGGGCGGCACCTCGGCGTAGACCTTTCTTCCGATGAGGCCGTCCTTTTCCAGCTCCCGAAGCTGCTGGGTCAGCATCTTCTGGGTGATGTTGGGCATGGCCTTTCGGAATTCACCGAACCTGTGGGTGCCGTTTAGGCCCAGGTGGTGGAGAATGATGGGCTTCCACTTGCCGCCAATCACCTTGATGGTCAGCTCCATACTGCAATAATACTCGTAGCCCCCGGCCCGTTTCGGCTCGCATTCCGACATGGATTCCCTCTAATAGTTTCCAAAAGGTTCGTATTATACAAAAAGGTACCTACTTTCTTTTTATACTCGAAGGGTTTAAAAGATACAACCGTTTTAACGCAACGTGTTTTCAACCGAACCTTAATGAAGGAGAATCATAATGGAACTCAATATCAACGAAGATCTATGTGTAGGCTGCGGCCTCTGCGTCAAGGATTGTGTCAAAGAGGCACTTGTGATGGAAAATGGCCGGCCTTCTGCCGCACCGGGCAACGCGTGCATCGGCTGTCAGCACTGCATGGTGGTCTGTCCCACAGGGGCCCTGGGCGTTATGGGGCTGTCTCCTGAGGCCTCCTCGCCCCTGCCCGTTCAGATTCCGTCCGCCGCCGAGATGGAGATGCTGATCAAAAGCCGGCGCTCCATGCGCCACTATAAGCGGGAGGCGGTGGCCCCGGACGCCCTGGCCCGGCTGCTTGAAATCACGGCCTACGCCCCCACAGGGTCCAACAGCGACCAGGTCCGCCTCACCGTCATCCGCGACCCGGCCAGCCTGGACAAGTTCCGCAGCCGCCTCTATGCCGCGATCCGGGAGCGCATCTCCACCATCCCCCAAGACCTTGAAAAGTATGGGTTTGATAAGATGGTGCAGGGCTTTGAATCGGGCAAGGACACTCTGTTTAGGAACGCCCCCCACATGGTGGTCGCCTCGGCACCCGCCGATGTCACCTCCCCTGTGACGGACAGTATCATCGCCCTTTCCTATTTCGAGCTTCAGGCCGCCGCCATGGGCATCGCCACCACCTGGTGCGGGCTTGTCAAATTCGCCCTGGACGAGATCGCCCCTGAACTGCTCCGGGACCTTGAAATCCCCGAGGACCATGAGCTTGGCTACGTCATGCTCTTCGGGCTGCCCGGGATCCGCTACCACAGGACGGTGCAGCGCAAATCCGACCGGGTCAATTATGTCCGGCTCTGATTAATGAGTGAATTTGTCCCGGCAATCGGTTAATTATCACCCCTTTGAAATTGTGCCCATATAATCCAGATAGAGTAGAATTAAATCAAATCGAGAGGGGGCAACTCAAATAAATTCCATTTTTTCTGAGGATTATCCTTGCCCTTCCGAACCTCAATCATTTATGCCGCTATGTCCGTAAGAAAAGCCTAATGGCTTTACGGGACAAGATTCGTCATAGGACTGATCAAACGCCAATCCCGATGAGGAAACCACCGACTGGAGAGCCGTGTGCGGGAGAACCGTATGCACGGTTCGGAGGGCGGGAGGGGTTTTCCCTTCCCGATCCCTATCATAAACAAATTGTGGTGTCGCTAATTCGACCTCTGAAATTTCAAAGTGGTTTTATTTTCGATAGGATAGTCACAAGGCAAATGAGTAATGCCAAAGTCCACATAATGGTATTCAGGCTCATTGCGCCAAGTTTTAAATCAGGCAGGAATAACAGAAGCCAACGCCACAAATAACATGCGCTACAGCGTTCAAGCATAGATATTTTGAACTATTTCCCTAAATGACCGCCTTCTATCTGTATTGATTCCCCAAGAACGGCAAGGGCGTTGGAACGGTCCTTGGTCAGCTTTCCGCCGGCATTTAAGCGGATACAGTGGTTAAAGAATCGGCTTGCTGAAAAAAGATCTCCCGGTGCTGTTATCAGGCCTTTACCAGCGGAGAGTCCAAACACCTTTGTCGCGTTAATATGGGGGGGGAGGCTGATCCAGATGAGGCAACCACCGCTAGGCCGCCGAACGCTGCTTCCCTGGGGGAGGATTTCGGATAATCGTTGGATATGTTCGTCAATGCGTGTCTTCAGCCCTTCTCTGAGGGTGCGGGTATGGCGGCGATGGGCAGTGGTCCCGATAAATGCTCCCAAAATAGCCTGGGCGGCCCGGCAGGTATCCATGGATGACCGCAGTTTTTCCTCGGTAAATATCCCGGCATGGTGATGGGACCTGATCCAACCTACCCTGAGTCCAGGGGATATGGTCTTGGAACAGGAGGAGATTAGAATGATCCTTGGATCATCTGAATAAAATGTCAGATTCCGGGGTCGGAAAGGACCGAAGTAAAGATCTCCATACACATCGTCTTGTACAAGAAACGTGTCGTATTTCTGGGCCAGAGCAACCAATTTTTCTTTTGCGTGTTCATTCATGGTTACGCCTGTAGGATTCTGAACATTGGGCTGGACAATGATCATCCGGATATTTTGATTCCGCAATTCTCCTTCCAATATGTCCAGATCCATGCCGTTGAGCCCCATGGGGATTTCCACCAACTGGACTCCCAGCGGGGCCAACTGCCGGAAAAAATTCATATAGGTGGGAGATTCCAGGGCAACCTTGTCATCCGGACGGAGCAGTGTTCGCAGGACAATAGCCAGGGCCTCGGTAGCTCCATTGGTGATCACAATGTCATTGGGACCGGCGGGGCCGTCGGTTTCCCGGCTGGTTACGGCGATTCGTTTTCGGAGGCTGAAATCGCCTTCTGGATGATTGTATTCCATCCAGGACCGGCTCAATCTTGCAGTGACATCGTGCAGTTGGGCCGTGGGAAGAAGATCCAGGCCAGGGGCGGCTGATGCAAAGCCGGCATCAATGTGCAAAAGCCTTTCATATAGTTGCTCCAAGCGCTCACCGGTTTCCCTTGCCACTGATACATATTTGGGGGATCGGGGGGCTGAATTGCCTATCCCCTCCCGGGTCAGATCAGACGCCCCTGCCCGGACATAGTATCCCCCCCTTTCCCGGGACCGAATCAGCCCTTCATCCAAAAGAATATTGTAGGCGGTCAGCACCGTATTGATAGAAACAGTGGAGGTAACAGCTTCTTCCCTTACGGAAAGCAAGCGTTCACCCTCTTTAAGGATGCCGGATTCGATGTCGGTTTGGATGCGACGGACAATAGCTTCGTATTTTTTCATGAATAAAATCTACTGTACCCATAATAAAAAATCAAATTGTATCTGTACCTAAATCGGAGTTGATATTACGTTGATCCCCAGAAGGTGAGTTATGCGAAATAAAAAAATATACGGTTTATTCATCCTGGTATGCACCCTTTTCGGGAGCACATTTCTGGCCATCAGTCTTGGATTGAAGGCCGGGGCTTCTCCCCTGTTTTATGCTGCCCTAAGGTTTACCACGGCCGGGGGGCTTCTCCTCCTCATGCTTCTTTTGTCAAAAAAGGCAAGTTTGGCGACCATCCGCCCTCTAACCGCTCGGGGTATTTTTTTCTCCCTTTTTATGACCGTCGGAAGCTTTGGATGTATGTTTATTGCCCAGACCCGGGTAGATTCAGGATTCATGGCCAGGTTTGATGCTACCGGCCCTCTGGTGACGGCTCTTTTTGCCGTCCTGTTTTTAGGGAAAAAGCTATCTCCGGCCCATTTTGGAGCGTTCTTTCTCGGCACTGCCGGGTCCTTTCTCCTTGCATCTCCGGCAGCCGAGGCAGAGCCGGCATACCTCATCGCCACGGCCGGAACTGTTTTATTTTATGCAGCCGGGAATGTCCTATACCCCATTCTTTTTTCTGATGATGAGAACCCGGTTCTAATCAGCGCCATCCAAGCCTTTGCCGGTGGCATCATTCTCATGGGAATCGCCCTGGGTACAGAGACGGTGTGTTTTCCCTTTACTGCGTTATGGCCCTTTCTTTACCTGGTGATCGGAGGCTCTATTCTTGGCCACACCGCCGCCCTGGTTCTGGTCCGGGATGCCGGGCCTGTATTCGCTTCCAGCTGGTTGTATGTGTCGCCGGTGATTGCCACGATCCTAGGTGCCGGGATTCTAAACGAATCCATCACTACAGCCGGCATATGGGGGACCGTTTTGGCCTTTGCCGGAGTTTTTCTTCTAAACCGAATAGAATAAACGTCTGGCAAGTCCGGGAAGGTCGAATTTGTAGAATAATGGCCTCAAATTTCTATGCTGTGGCTGTCAAAAGCTGTTTTTCAATTTTCATTTTCCTCAAAAAGTATTTTTGCAACGCCGAGTTAGGCTCTTTGTCAAAATAAAACCACCAAGTTCGCTCGACTAGTTTGTTAAATGTAAAGGATTGCGGATGGTTACAGGTAAAGATCGAAGGGCCTTGGGGTGAGCCCCCCCCTCCAACAATAGAAACACCAGTGCTCATAGTGGGGGGTGGAACAATAGCGTTTTTTCATAGACACAAGTGTCGCTCATTACCTAAATCAAAAATTAAGGCTAACACGTAATCTTGGAATGTTGACTCTACAACGATTGATGTGTTGACTTAATGACGTCATTATGTCTTAATGTCATTAAGTCATTATGTAAAGCATAATTTACAAGGACCCAACATGGTGAAAATCAATCATGCAAAAAGAGCAATTCCAGATAGTTGAGGCCAGCATTATAAGATTGTTACGCCGGGGGGCTAACAAGCAACTGCTCAATATCATAAATAAAACCCACATGGCAGACCTGTCCATTGTTTTGGAAAATTTGCCCCCTCAGAATCAGGAAAAGCTAATCAATCTGTTGGACAAGCCCGAGGATATCAGCTTGCTGTTTTCGCACCTGTCTGAAAAGACCTTTGTGACGCTCGTCAAATTCTTAGATTTCAATAAGTTGGTGACTGTTTTTGACCACATGCCCTCGGATGATGCTGCTGAATTGCTCGGGTGTCTGGACGAAGAACTGTCCGACAAGATTCTGTCCAAAATGAAGAAGGAGGAATCTTACAATGTCGAGCAAATCATGAGCTATGACGAGGATACTGCCGGCAGCCTCATGGTCAAGGACTACGTTGCCCTGGAAGAGGGCATCAAGGCAAAGGAGGTCATTGAAGCATTACAAAACAAGTACCTGGATGTTGAAATGCCCTTTTATATTTATGTGATAGATCCTTACGGCAAGCTTGTGGGTGTCAGCTCACTTCGCCAGTTGGTAGTGGAGTCTCCGGACAAGCCTTTCAAGGATTTCATGGCCACGGATATTATATCTGTTAAGCCCTACACTGACCGTGAGGTTGTTGCCCGCCTGGTGTCCCGCTACGACTATCTGGCCATTCCCGTTGTAGATGATGATAACCGGATCATCGGTATTGTCACGGTGGATGACGTCATAGATATTCTGCACGAAATCACCACGGAAGACATGTTGAAGATGGGTGGCGTGGGTGAAGATTATGTGGAAACCCAGACGATCATCAAAGGGACTATGATTCGGATGCCGTGGCTGCTCGCAAGCTGTATAGGCGGAATTGCAAACGCTTTTATCATTGGCGGGTTTGAATCCACCCTGTCAAAATTTACAGGGCTTGTCGCCTTTATCCCCATTATTATGGGCATGGGCGGCAATATCGGCACCCAGAGCGCTACCATTATGGTGCGGGGGATTGCCACAGGTCGGGTGAATATCCGGGATTTCACAAAAATGCTGAAAAAGGAACTAGGGGTCGGGTTTATTCTGGGAGTGCTCTACGGAACCCTAATCGGTTCTGTGGCAAAATTCCGATTTATGACGGAGCCTTTTTCATGGGGTGTGGCCTCAAGTGTCAGCATTTCCATTGTCGCAGCCATGAGTGTTGCAGCGCTTGTGGGGACAACAGTGCCGCTTGTGTTTGAAAGGCTGAATATTGATCCGGCCGTTGCCACAGGTCCATTCGTTACGACATTCATGGATCTTTCCAGTATTTTCTGTTATTTTACGATTTCCAGAATTTTACTTGGGCTCTGATGTATTCGGCATGACTGTTGATTTCAACACCGACGCCGCATTTACTATGCAAAAGCGAACGATAGGAAATCAGGATAGCATGCTACTTATTATTTTTATATGAAAGAGCTTAATAAGTTATTGAGTTCTTTCAATTTTCGTTGTGGGCCGCAGCCTGCCAGATGATATGCCTGGCTCGGCCCATGGCCGTTATATAATCCTAGCGGTATGACCAGGCCAAGATAGTTGAACAGTTGACGGTTTATGAAACATGAAATATAGTTCTCAAAACGAATGTTCCTGAGAATTATATGTAATAAAAAAACATTCTATAGCGTATATTCACGGACAAATATGGGTGCTACCCTAAAGAAAAAAAAGGAAAAATCGTCAATGAGAATCACTATAGACCTTGAGTTTAGCGAAGAGACAACGCAGCTACTCCACACAACCATCAAAAAAATCCAAAACCTCATTCCTGGAAAAGCGTTCAACCTTTCAATCCAAGAGCCCCCGGAAAACATATCCACACCCCAAGAGAGCACCGATAAGGGCAATGATGTTGACGCTGCCTCCCCTGTCCCAAAATCTAAGAAGCCAAGGAAAATAAGAAAGAACTTCAGACAAAATATTTTAAAGTTGATCAATAAGAATGAAGGCCTGTCCCCGCAAGAAATTCAAACGATGACCGGATTAACCGGTAAGCAGGTTTCCAATGTCGTTTCTCTGTTGAAAAAAAACGGCCTGGTGGATCGGGTAAAAGGGAAGTACTACCAAAAGCCTGAACCTGAAATGGCGCTTGAGAAACGGGCGGACCAAGAGACAAATGCCACCCCTGAATCATGAAAAAACGAAAATTAAACTTGAGAAGTTAATCAACTGGTAATCTTCGAGTAAGGTTCAGGTCATTTGGGGCTGATATAAGATAATTCATCCATTGAAGGATGCAAACTAACAGGCCTTCAATTTTACATAATTCTTTTCTCTCCCCCTTTGTAACCGGGCTGTTCACAATGTGAAGGCCCGGTTCCTTTTTACATGAAAATACCAATCAAGTTGCTGAGTTCCTTTTATGTTTTATTGTGGGCCGGGCCTTGGTGCTTATATACCAAGTCGCCCCATGGCCGTTATTCAGGTGCAAGCATAAAACTTGATTGCAACACTGTTATGCTAAACGGCTAAGCCCCGAAGCGCTGGAAGAGCGACTCCACGGTGACCCGTGTCAGCCAGCGAAGGAAAATCAGGGAATATTCGGCCCCGGACAGGACCATGCCGGCCATGAACACCAGATGGGAAAGAGCGTAAAATGCAGGTCCGCCGATGACGGTGAACCAGGGATTGCCGGTTTTAAGGGAGATTACACCCATGAGACCGACCATGGGCCATCCTAAAACATAACTGAAGGCAATGGCAAACACACCGGCCAGAACGCTAACGGAGGGCTTTTCACGAAACGCACTTAAATCGGCTTTGTCTTCAATGGCCTTGCGTACAAAAGGGGCCTGGTAAATTTTATTGAGCAGGGGTATCATAGCCGTTTTATACCGGATAATGAGGGAAACAGTAAAATCAATTTTTACTTTGATTTAATTATCCCATACCAAGGAGGATCTTCAGTGGGGAGAGAAGCCGGACCGAATGCGTGCGGAAAAACGTTGGAACATCGTTTTGCAGTAGTGATCCCTGTATACAACCACGGTATAACGGTCAAAGCCGTTGTGCTGAAGGCGATGAAGCTTGGATTTCCGGTTATTGTTGTGAATGACGGCTCAACGGACATCACCCCCTATCAGCTTCGAGGGCTTCCGGGTATCCGGGTCATTACCCATGAACAGAATGCCGGCAAGGGGGCTGCCCTGATGACCGGATTCAAAGCTGCGGCTGAAATGGCTGATTTTGCCGTTACCCTGGATGCCGACGGCCAGCATTTTCCCGAAGATGCCCTTGCCATGATTGCCGCGGTTCCCAAGGGAACGAAACCGTTGGTAACCGGGTATCGCAAACAGATGGAAAATGAGTCGGTCCCCTGGACCAGCCGAATGGGAAGGCGGTTTTCAAACATGTGGATCACGGCATCGGGCGGGCCTGCCATCCGGGATTCCCAGAGCGGGTTCCGCATCTATCCGCTGCCGGAAACTATGAACCTGAAAACCCGGGCAAGGCGGTATCAATTTGAAGTGGAGGTGCTGGTCAAAGCCCATAGAAATAAAATTTCGGTCATTGAAGTGCCCATTCATGTGGCATACCCGCCGGACAGAATTTCCCATTTTCGACCGTTTATTGATTTTTTACGCAACAGCGCCACATTCAGCAGATTGATATTCAGGCGGATCGTGGGTCTAAGTTAAAGGATTGTTGTGAAGGGCTTTACCTATCAAGTGCTTATTGTATTGTCCCGGTGGTTCGGCCCCTGGGTTTTTACCCTGGTCTCCCGGTTTATTGCCGCCTGCTATTTTTTCATGTTTCCCCGCCGGGCGGCAGAAAGCGCCAGATTTTATGCGGCACTTTTCCCCGGAAAAGGCCGTCTGTTTCACTGGGTTAGCGCCTGGCGTCAATACCAGAATTTCACCACCGTCTTCATGGACCGTATCAGGACGTCCGGCCAGGAGAATATCCAATTTACCTCCACGGGCTGGCAACGGTTCGAAGAAACGCTGGACAAAGGTCACGGTGCCATCGTCCTCATGTCCCACATGGGCAATTGGGATGTGGCCGCAAACCTGATGGCAACGCGGCGAAAGGACCTCAAGCTGCTCCTTTACATGGGGGCAAAGGCCAAAGAACAGATCGAATCCGTCCAGAAACAGGCCCTTAATGCCAAGGGCATCCGCATTGTTGCCGTCGAACCGTCCGCAGGTTCCCCCCTTGATGTTGTTGACGGTATCCGCTTTTTAAAATCCGGGGGTGTGGTCTCTTTGACCGGGGATAAATTGTGGCACCCGGATCAAAGAGCGGTCAGTGTGCCGTTCTTAGGCCAAACCGCTCGAATCCCGGAGTTTCCCCATGTTTTTGCCCTGGTCTCCAAAGCCCCGTTGTTTGTCTTTTTTACCTTTCGCACGGGTCCCGGCCGTTATCGGTTTATGTTGTCCGATCCCATGTATATTTCATGTGCATCCCGGGAGGACCGGAGCCGGGCCGTTGCCGAATCGGCCCGGGTCTATGGTGAGATGCTGGAACAGACCCTGCGTGACCATCCCTATGAATGGTACCATTTTGATCCGTTTCTTGTGAATCCCAAATAAATCCCAACATACCAGGTAAAAAATTTAGAATCTGTAATCCATTAAATTCCAGATCAATTCGGATTGCGGCGAATATCCCTTTTCCCGGGCCTGGATATCCACTTCGGTCATGCCCATGGCCGCAACATCCATGTTCACCGGGTCACGTTGCCCGCCCAGATCTATGGTTAGAATATAGGTGTTGCACAGCTTGCAGATCGTTACGCGTTCGGCGTCCTTGGCAGGGCTGTCCGGGTCAAAAATATTTTCAAAAAGACTCTGGTTATTGTTTTCACACCGCGGGCAGGTGTGAGCCCTGAATCTCCATTCATGGGCACACACCGCACACTGAAGCCAGCACTCGCCCTGTTCGCCGATGAGACCTGCAACCGTCGGAAATGAGCCGCACATGGGGCAGTGGCCGTGGGGCCACGGATGGTCATCCATGAAAGCCGAAAAGGCCCTGGCCTGGATCTGTTTGAAGGGCTCGGCAATCTGGGCCAAGGCAAACCTGAATATGTCAGGGGTGGTGCCTGACCTGCCGGCAAATGCGTTCAGGTTTCGGGTGTAGTTATTCACATACGCCCGGACGCAGTCTTCGGCATCAAGGCTGTCATCCTCAATGTTGCGTTGAATTGCCTCAATATCCGATTGAATTACTGAAAACGCCTCTGCCATGGGGGAGAGAATCGTATGGGCGGCTTGTTTAAACGCCTGGTGGAAGTCCATAAGCCCTGTGATGGCAAATAAATGCACGCCTCTTGAAAACCGGGCCCATTCAGATTCGGGCAGGTCCGGTTTGTTTACCTCATTTTCAGACAAACCGGCCGTCACTTCGGCTTTTGCCACCAGCACCGGACCAAATGCTGAAATCAGTGACGATAACACAGGTTTTTCCACGGCCAGGGCGTCGAGGGCCGCTTGAATGCCTTGGGGCGTTTTTTCATGACAGATACGTTCATTTTGACTCATCGTGATTGACCTCCTTCAAACTCTGTTGAGGGCTATACCTGACTATTGGTATGTCAGGTCGGCCCATGGCCGTTATTGGGGAGAATTTCAAATGGGGCATTCTATTTCATGCATAAATGCCAACTTTTATTTTGAATCCTGATGACTGGTTAAGATTACTAACACATTGTTACTTTTTTTCTCAATGAATTAAATTTGTGATAGGGCAACGCCTTGTTTTTTTAACGGAAAAAATTTGCAAGCCTTTTTAGATAATGCTAAGTCATTAATTACTGATTCTTTTTTACAATCAAGCAGATCCGGATATTTTTAACTTTTGGGAAGCCTCCCGTTGGCCGGGAAAATATGAAAAATAAACGCTAACACGACAAATCCGCGTTTTATGTGGGCGTTAAAGAAAATTCAGGAGGGAAAATGAACCAAGACGATTCGAATAAATTGTATATTGATGCCGACAATAACATGAGTGGTGCAGGTGAGCCGCCAAAACTGAAAAATGATTCCGCTTTTTTACAGATTCCGGCGGAGCTGGAAAAAGAGGTGAATGCTTATGTTAATCAATTAGCCAAGGAACGCAACATCCAGCGCAAAAGTGACCAAGAGGCAACAGCACTTTTTCAATCCCAGGGATGCTTTTTCGTTGTTGCCCTGGAACGGGTTGAGGCACTGATGAACGCCATTAATAACTGTCTTTCCTTGAATGAGGGCGATATGGATGAAATAAGAAAGAACCTGAATCAAGCCATGGATATTATTAACGGCATATGATTTTTGAATCATGACTCTGCCCTGACATCACCGTGGATACTGTTTTCATTCACAACGAATTATGGTAATGACTATCTGCTTTGGGACGACGGGCCTTGGGCGCAGACAACTACTGTGAGTGTGCCGCTGCGTTCAAAGAATTATCAAAAAGAGTAAAAGGAACCGGTGAATGGATCGAGAAGAGATAGAGTCCACCATTATTAATTTCATAGAAACCAATTTTGAAATGTCCGATGTCGGCGTTGACGATGACCTGAATGCCGTCCATGGCTTTGACAGTATTGATGCCATTGAGCTGCTCCGGGAGATTGAGACATTGATGGAAGGCAAATTGACCCGGGATGAGGAAGAGGCTGCCATGGGTATCCGCACTGTCCGGCAGATTGTTGATTTTATCGAAAAGGCCATGGCGGACAGGGCCTGATCCCTTGGCCTGTGAATCGTTTGAAACGGTGATTTGATACGTATGGAAAGACGGGTTGTCATAACCGGATGTTCAGCCATCACCCCCATTGGCTGCAGTAAGGCCGATATCCTTGAAAACCTTGAGAAGGGCATCTCCGGTGTGGGCCGGATCAGGGATGATGAGCTGCTGGTTGAGCAGCTCAACACCAGCGTGTTCGGCACGGTGGATGAGGACCTTGCCTACGACTTTCCAAGAAAATTTCGTAAAACCATGGGGCCGGTCTCTTTTTCGGCCTGCAGGGTTGTGGCGGATGTTATCCGGCAGTCCGGGCTGGACAATACATCTCTCTCTTCGGGCAGAGTCGGGGTTGCCTTTGGATCTTCCCACGGCTCCACTGCGGTGCTTAAAAAAGTATACCAGGCCTGCTTTAGTGAACAGTCCATCGACATGCTCTCCATTTCGGGGGCGGATTATCTTAAATCAATGGTCCATACCACCGCCGTAAACATTACCCGGATGTTCGGAATCACCGGCCGGGTCATCAGTTCGCCGTCCGCCTGCACCACCAGCAGCCAGTCCATCGGGTTCGGGTATGAGATGATTAAATTCGGCGTGCAGGACGCCATGATCTGCGGCGGTTCCGAAGAGTACGATACCACCACCGTGGCGGTCTTTGATAACCTTTTGGCCTGTTCCACCCATTACAATGACACCCCGCATAAAACCCCCCGGCCCTTTGATGCCGAGCGGGACGGGCTTGTGGTGGGCGAGGGGGCCGGTGCAGTCATGCTCGAAGATCTTGAATCCGCCCGAAAGCGGGGTGCAACAATTCTGGGGGAGGTGATCGGATTTGCCACCAATAATAACGGCGGCAACCTCATTATGCCGGATCTTGCCGGGGTCACCCAGGTGCTGAAAATGGGCCTTGAAAATGCACAAGTTTCCGCAGACCAGATCGATTTTATCAGTGCCCATGCCACGGCCACCCGCATCGGGGATGTGATCGAGGCCCGGTCCATTAACAATGTCTATGGAAACAATCCATGGGTCAGCGCACTGAAAAGCTACATGGGACACACCATTGCCGCCTGCGGTGTCATCGAAACCATTTTGACCCTTTATATGATGGAAAAAGGGTTTATTGTCCCCACCCTCAACCTGGATCAGGTGGACAACCGCTGCGCCATGGTCCGGCATACCCCGCACCTGGTGGAGACGAATATCCGGTGTGCCGCTGTCCAGAACTTTGCCTTTGGCGGCATTAATACCAGCCTGATCCTTAAGCAGTTTTCACCCCAGTCAACCCATCGGGTTTGATTCGATTGTCGGTCGTTTTTGTAGGGGCAGGTCCCTGTGCCTGCCCTACCGTCCCTGTGCCTGCCCTACCATCCCTGTGCCTGCCGAAACAAGGGCAACCACAGGGGATTGCCCCTACGGCAGCGACCGGCGTTGGAAGTAAGCCCGACATTTCAGGCAAGGCATCCCCCAATGTCCGAACAGGTGCTGAACGCTTTGCAGATATGCTCGGACAGTGAATCCACAATGCAATTATTGGATTCCGGATTCCGGCGGAGCAAAAGCGAGGCATTGGGCAGGGCCGGAAATCCCTGCTCGGGGCCTAACTGGCGTATCCCCGGCCAAACGATGCTCTGACTGATGGCGGAAACGGCAAGGCCGGCGGTAACCGCGGCCTGCAGACCCATGATGCTCGGGCTGGTGTAGGCGATCCTGTGCGCAACGCCTGCCTTGCCCAGGGCGGAAAGAATCCAGTTCCGGCAATAGCAGGTCCCCGAGAAAAGGGCCAGGGGCAGGGGGCGTATTTCATGCTGGCAATGCCGTTCAGAGGTCACCCAGACGATTGGATCCTGCCGGAGCAGAATTGCGTTTTCAACATCAGGTGAGGGGGCGGTGACGATGGCCAGGTCCAGCTCTTTTTTTTGTATCCTTTCCAGAAGCATGTTGCTGGGTTCACAGGTGACCTTCACCTGAACCCTGGGGTGTGTCCGGGAGAAACTAGCCAAAATTTCGGGCAGAAACCGGGCCGCATAATCGTCCGGCAGTCCGATACTGACCCACCCCTTGAGTTCCGGCCGCTTCAATATCGACAAGGCCTCTTCGTTCAGTTTCAAGATTCGCCGTGCAAAGTGCAGAAGGGTGACGCCGTCATCGGTCAATTGCAGATTTCGGCTGTCTCTGTGAATCAAAGATTTCTCAAGCAGTTCTTCGAGCCGTTTGATTTGCATACTCACCGCCGATTGGGTCCTGGCGATCTGCTCGGCTGCGAGGCTGAAACTTCCCGTGTCGGCAATGGCGATAAATGTTTTCAGCAGTTCTATGGGGATCGAATCCGACATGTCACCTCTCTTTGTATAAAATTTTTTGATGTTAGATATTAGAACAATTCATTTGATTGATCAATGAATGTTTTTTATACAAAGCAGTACATACATCAAAATTTTTCAAAGGAGGCGCTATGGGTATCGGCTGCGAGGAACGTGCGATGGCGTGCTGCGAAAAGCAGAGTTGCTATTATCGGATCAAAACATTTACCAGGCAGGTATGGCATGGCTACCGGCGTTGGAAGATGTTGAATCGACAGTGCCGCCAGCTCCTGGAGATGGAGAATTACCTGCTAAAGGATATCGGTATCAGCCGGGCGGATGCGATCCGGTTCTCCCGGCAACGGGACAGCCTCTGGACATGTATCGTGAAAAGCATGCAGAACCGCTTAGATTAATGATACGGCCTTTTACAAAGGGACCTTTGTCATTGATGCTTACGATGACGCTTGTTGGTCTTGTTTTTTAAGGGTCTTGGCTTCATACATGTGTTTGTCTGCGATTTTAATCATGTCACGGGGGGCGTTGATACCGGCATCCAGAATATTGGAAATACCGTGGCTGAGCCGGATGAAATACTCTTTTTTGCCGTATTTCACCGGGGTTGTGTCCAGCTCGTGTTTGACCCGGTGGATATACCGCTCTGCCTGGTAGGTATTGCTTGACGGCAGGATGACGATGAATTCATCTCCGGCGAACCGTGCCACGATATCAGACTGCCGATTTTGGGCGGTCAGTGCCCCGGCCAGGGCACACAGGACCTGGTCGCCGACATCGTGACCTGCCGTGTCGTTGATCTCTTTAAATTTGTCCAGATCCAGAAAGATAAGGGACAGGTCTGTCCCATAGCGCTTTGCCCTTGAAAATTCCCGTTCGAGAATCCGGTTCATCACCCCACGGTTCAGCAAACCGGTCAGGGGGTCGTGAAAGGCCAGGAATTTGAGCTGCTCATGGGCGGTGACATTGGACAGGCACAAGGAGACCTTGAGGGCCAGCTGCTCCAAAAGGGAGGTGTCGATACCGGGCTCAAAACGCTTGGGGTCCGGATCGGCCTGGTTGATGCTGCCCACAATCTCACCGTCCAGGGAGATGGGGGCAATGGCAATGGAACCGATATCCTGGTCCATAATTTGCGGAATAATCTTTTTATAGGCGGCCAGACCGGTGTTGGCCAGTAAAGGTTTAGGCGTTTTCACAATGGATGAAAATTCCTGCCCGGACACATTGACCATGGATGCGGCAAGTTTGACGGACTCCTGGTCGGCGTACAGCTGCCGGGCAAGGGACCCTTCTGAAATGATGGCCACCCAGATATGTGGTATACAAAATTTATCCGATATCTCAGTGAGGAGCCGGTCAAAGAAATTATGGAAATCAAGGATCGAAAGGATGCTGACTTCAATTTCGTTGAATTTACGCGCTGTTTCTTCATTCTTTTTTAATCGGTCCAACAGGGCCTTGGGTATCTCCATTTTTTTATCCTGTGTTCTTTGGCTCAACGGCTTCGCCTGGTTTCTATGGCCTTTGCGCCTATTTTTCTTTTTGCCTGAGGATGTCGTAATATGTGAAAATTCGTTCTACATAGCGCACCGGCTCCTGCCCCCGGGCATATCCGTGCCGGGTTTGCGTATAGTATTTTCGTTTGCTTAACAGCGGCAGGGTCTTTTTCAGGGATGTCCATTTATTGATATCCAGGCCTTGTTGCCGGGCCAGTTTCTGGGCGTCTCTGACATGGCCGTATCCCACGTTATACGCCGCAAGGGCAAATCGTTTTTTTTGTTGCGGGTCGGAAATATCATCAAATCGCTTGAACATCAGATTTAAAAATTTGACGCCGGCTTTGACGCTCTGTTTTGGATCCAGCCGGTTTTTGATCCCCATCTGTCCGGCTGTGGCCTGTGTCACCTGCATCAACCCCCTTACACCGGTTCTGCTTTGGGCTTTGGCATTAAAATGGGACTCCTGGTAGACCACGGCTGCAATGAGCCGCCAGTCAAAATCGTATTTTTTAGACTCTGTTTTAATAATTGCTTTATATTTCGGCAGCCGTGTTTTGATCCGTTCATGGAATTTCTTTAAATCAAAATAGTCAAAAATCTCTAGGTTGCCGTAATATTTTTCATATAATTTACCAAGCAGACCCGTCTCTTCGGCCATTTCAAGAAAATCATTGATCCGGACCCGAAGCACCTTATTGTCCTTTTTCACGGCCCATCCCAGGTACTCTTTTTCCTGTATGGCCAGCCCGATTTTAATATCCGGGTAGTATCTGCGGTTTAACAGCGCAATGTTTGAATCGGCGATGGTGAATTTGATTTCTCGTCTATTCACCATTCTGATGATCTCTTCGGTGGGGACATCGTCGAGCAGCTGAATGTCCACATCAATGCCCGAGGCTTTGATCTCCTCCAGACGTTCCTGGTAGGAGGTGCCTTTGCGGACATGAACGGTTCTGCCTGCCAGTTGCTCGATGTTTTTTATGTCGAATTTTAGTTTATGGTGGATAAATTTTTGCTGCACGGACATGTATGGATCGGAAAATAAAGCGCGTCGCTCCCGTGATTCGGTGATGGTGAGGCCGGCCGCAATGAAATCGCCCCGGCCGGAATTGAGTTGATCAAACATTGCGTCCCATTCCGGTACGATTACTTCAAGGGTTACCCCTAAATGATCTGCAAAGGCCTTTGCAAGATCGTACTCAAATCCCATGGGGGTGTCCCTGTAGGTGTAGTAGGATGTGGCCGTATTGGCCGTGATCATTCGGATGGTGCCGCGCTGTTGAATCTGTTTCAGGGGGGCGTTGAACCTGATCCTCATTTGATCGAACACCAGGTATATGCCGATACCTGCCAAAACCACCACTGCGAGAATGGCCGGATATAATTTATTTTTGTCTTGGAAAATAGTTGCCTCCTGCCTTCAATCAATTATTGTCTTGTCAGCTCCGTTTTTACGGCCAGTCCTATTTTTTCCAAGGTATAGGGCTTTTTAACGTATTCTCCGGCCCCCAGCCTCTGGGCTTCTTTGATCCGGTCCGTTTCTGAAAATCCGCTGGCAATGACGGCCCGTTGTTTGGGGTGCAGTTTCAAAATCCGTTTGTATGTGTCCAGGCCGTCTATCCCGGGGGCCATGATCATGTCTAAAATGATGAGGTCTGCCGTGTTGTTTTGCATGTACGCCACGGCTTCTTCTCCGCTTGAGACGGCATCGACGCGGTATCCCAATTGTTTCAGCAGGGCCGATGCAATTTCTATTTGTTGTGAAATGTCATCAACAATCAGGATTTTTTCATTGTTTCCCATGTAATCGTCAATTAACGGGATCTTGTCTTTTTCCAGAGCTTTGCGTGTCACCGGGAAAAAGAGGGAAAATTGACTGCCGTGGCCTTGTTCGCTTTCAACATTGATATAACCGCCATGGTCTTTAACCGTCCCCCATACCACTGCCATCCCTAAGCCTGTGCCGCTTCTTCCCATGGTTTTTTTTGTATAAAAAGGCTCAAAGATTTTTTCTATATCTTCTTTGCGGATGCCTGATCCGTTATCGGCCACGGTCAGGATGGCATAGTCGCCTTCCTTAACTTCATCATACCCTTTTATGCATGTATCAATGTAATGGTTCCTTGTGAAAATGGAAACAAGTCCTTGGTCGTCGTCTAAGGACTCTACGGCATTTGAGATCAGGTTCATAATCGTTTTGGACAAATGAATCGGTGATCCCATGATGTTTAAAAGATCATCCTGAAGGGCAGTCTTAAACGCCGCGTTGGGGTAGAACGACTTTAATTTTTTATATTCCGGGGATGTCAGATAGTCGTTAATCAGATCATTTAAATTGACAACTTTGGAAACGGCAACCCCTCTTCGTGCAAGCGTAAGCAAATCCTGTACAATTGCGGCGGCTTTTTTTCCTGAATTTTGGATGGTTAAGATGGGTTGGCGCAAATCACTGTCTTCGGGCAGGTTCATTAAAAGTAGATCCGGGTAGGTGACAAGACCGGTCAGGACATTGTTGAGATCGTGTGCGACACCGCCGGCCAGGGTACCGATGGCCTCCATTTTTTCGGCCCGCTGAAGCCGGGCTTCCAGCTCTTGTTTTTGTGCCAGTGCTGTTTTTTGTTCGGACAGGTCTCTGATCGCAGCCATCCTTACCTCATGCCCATTATAGTTCATGGGCCTGACCCTGATCTCCACGGGGAACGCGGTCCCGTCCTTTTTCAGGCATGGGATTTCGTAGGGCCCAAAATGTTGGGCATCGACCTTGTGCTGCATCATCTCCACGGCATCCGGTGTCACCAGCAGGCGCAGAATATTTTTATCAGCCAGCTCTTGTCGGGTATAACCGTACATTTTGTAAAACTGCTCATTGGCCTGGATGATACAACCGTTATCGTGTAAAACGATGCCTTCAAATGTTGCATGGGATAATTTGCGGAACCGTTCTTCACTTTCCCGAAGTGCCCTGTCAGTGCGCTTTCGATCATCTACCATTTGATTGGACAACTCTGCCAATGTCCTGAATTCGGAAAAAGGGATTACCATGGGATTTATTTTTTCATTTGAAACGGCACTTTTTTTAAAAAAATCCGCAAAAATGCCAATGCCTTTTTCAATGTTTCGTAAAAAATAACGGAGGATGAGAATGGTAATTAAAATAGAGAGTGCAAAAAGAGCTAAGATAAAGGTTATTTGTTTTCTGACACCGGTTAAATAGGCGTTAAGCTTTTCATTAATGGTGTTTTCAACATCGTCCATATACACGCCCGTGCCGATAATCCATTCCCAGTCATCAAAGGCTTTGGCAAATCCTAGCTTGGGCGCGTTAGCGCCTGAACTCGGTTTTTTCCATTCATAATTGAGGTAGACCCCTTCCGGGGCAGTGGTTGCCTCTAAAAATCTGCGATTGATTTTGACGCCGTTGGGATCTGTGACGTCAATCATATTTTTGCCGATATACCGGGGGGCAATATGGCTGACATATGTGCCGTCATATTTGAAAACAAAAATATATCCGTCTTTTCCAAATTTGACACTTGATATCCGTTCCAGAACCTCTTTTTTTATCTCCTTTTCCATGTCATCGAGGTATTCGCCTGTGCCGATACACCAGTTCAGTGGTTCAAAGCGTTTTACAAATGAAATTTTGGGGAAGGTTTCGCCCTGCATGTCCGGTTTTGTCCAGAAATATTCATAAAATCCCTCTCCCTTCTCTTTTGCGATTTGGATCATCTCTTTTATGACATAATGGCCTCGACTATCCTGTATATTATCCGCCGCCTTGTCCGTTGGGCGGGGCCTGTGCGTTAAAAGTTCTTTGGTGCCGGTCAAGGATGTGGCAAAATAGTATCCCCTCTGGTCATTATAGCGCATGGCCCGCAATGTTTCTGTAACCATATGCGCCAATTCGTCAGTGGTGTGATCGTCTTTGAAAAGATTGTAGATATGCGTTGCAAGGGTGTGGGCTTCGTAGACCCTGGACTTAATTTGTTGTCTGACCCGTTTGTCGGTTTTAGATTGTTTATACCGGATATATTCAACGGTTTTTTCTACTTCGTTTTTTATGAATCGACGTTGTGACTCAATGAAATCGCTTCTAAGTTTAGTTGACTCAGCATGAAATTTTTTTTGTTCCTGGTAAATCCAGAAATATCCCAAGGAAGCAAACAGAATGAATAAAATAATGGACGTGCTGATGAAGTAGGTACCGGCAATACTTTTATTTTTGACCATTTCGATTTCAGATCTATTAATGTCAGAAGATAAAAAATTGGACCAAGTTCTAATTACAATTTACGGAAACGTACCATATAAAAAGTGAGCTGTTCAAACACTATTTGGAAATCTGAAATTCGGGGCGCCCTTTGGTAAGTCAATGGGGGTACCCCATAAAGGCTTCAAGGGGACGTTTGAGACTCAATCATCCCGGTTTAGGGGGATGCGGATGATGAAATTGGCCCCCTGGCCTGGGGCGGAGGTGACCCGGATATCTCCTTTATGGTTTTCAGTGACGATAAAATAGGAAATGGAAAGGCCCAGGCCGGTGCCCACGACTCTTCCTTTGGTGGTAAAAAAGGGAGCAAAAATGTTTTTTTGTACTTCCTGTGTCATGCCAGGACCGTTGTCCTCAATTTCAATGCGGGCCATGTCCCTGTCACGGGCCAGGCGGATGATGAATTGGGGGGCCTTTGGGAATTCTATCGATGCCATGGCTTGGGCGCCGTTTCTGAAGATATTGAGGAGTACCTGTTGTATTTTTCCGGTTTCGCAAACCACCCTGGGCATTTCCGGATCAAATTCCCGGATAATTTTTATTTTTCTAAAGTCATATTTTTTTTTGAGATCATAATCGTTTTTGGAAAGATCCAGGGTGTTGTCGATTAATTGGGCCAGGTCGGTGGATTCGAAAAGCCCGTCACCCTTCCGGGCGAAGCTGAGCATGTTTGTAATGATGGTAGCAGCCCGGCTACCCGATGTCATGATGGCGTCTAACATCCTGGGAATTTCCCTTTCTGCCAGATACTCCTGCAGACTTGCCATGGATAAACCGTATTTTTCGGCCGTATCTTTATTTTTGGGCAGGGCAGGGTCCAACCTGCTCTTCACGATCTGAACGGTTTGAATAACCCCAGAAAGGGGATTGTTTATTTCGTGGGCCATGCCCGCCGCAAGGCCGCCTAAGGAGAGCATCTTTTCGGACTGAATCATCATCTCCTCTATGCGGACCTGCTCGGTGACATCGTCTACACGGATCACCGCCCCCTCGCACCGTTCCTGGACCAGGGGATAGACGGTAATATCAGAATACCGGGCCAGGCCATTGGAATAAGATAGCACCTTGGGTTCCCTTTGGATTTCACATGTTGCAATGGAACGGGTCACCCGTTCCATCTCCTTGCCAGTTCCGGGAATACCGATGCCAGATCATGCCCCCTTGCATTTTCAACGGAAATGCCCGTGGCTTTTTCCGCTTCATGATTCCAGTGGATGACCCTTCCTTCAAGATCGATACCAACCAGGATGGAGGGCATGCCGTTGATGATATTCTGCATATGGACACGGAGTCGCTGGATTTCACGTTCAGCTGTTTTCCGCTGGGAAATATCCACGATAAATCCCTGGTAGCATACCACATCACCTGCGTCATTTTTGACAACCTTGCTGGAGATGGAACACCAAACCGGTTCCCCGGTTTTGCTCTTCACCCGGACCTCAAAATCCCGGACTTCTCCATTCCGGTTTATTTTTTCCAGGAACCCATCGCGCTCTTCCGGCCGGAAATAGAGCTGGGTGGCAACATCCTTTACAAGGCTTGTCATCTCTTGTCCTGATTCATATCCCAACATGTCGGCCAGAGCCGGGCTGGCATTGATCAGCCGTCCATCGGGACTGGTCTGGAAGATTCCCTCAACGGCGTTCTGGTAAATATACCGGTATTTTTTTTCGCTGGTCCTGAGATCTTCATGTGCCTTTTCCAATTCAAGGGTTTTTGTTTGTACCCGCTGCTCCAGGTTTTGATTGAGTTCCGCCAGTTTCCGGGTGAGAATAAGGCGGCTGTTCATTTCCTGTTGCAGGCGCAGGGCCGCCTTGATCCGTGCCCTGATTACGGGAAGGCTGAAGGGTTTGGTGATGAAATCCACCCCGCCGAGATTCAATCCCTTGGCTTCGTCCACGTCCTGCCCCAGTGCCGTCACAAAGACAACGGGCAGGTCCCAGGTGTCGGCATTGGCCTTGAGTTGGGAACACACTTCATATCCGTCCATTTCCGGCATCATGATGTCAAGAAGGATCAGGTCGGGCCGGGTTCCGCCGAAAACAATATCCAGGGCCTCCCGGCCACTGGTGGTGCAAATAATCTCATAATCCGATTCCAGGTTTTCGATGAGAATTTGGATGTTTTGGGGATTGTCGTCCACTACCAGGATGGTTTTCCTTTCCAGAATGGACTCGGGCGGTTTTTCAAAAAAGCTGCGGTATTTATGTTCATAGTTGGAGAGCGCGGTTCTGGCTTCCGCAAGCTCCCCCTTTTTTTTCTCCACCTGCTGCTGAAGCATGTCATTCATGCTTTTAAGCTGGGCCTTGAGCAGGAGCCTGCGGTCTTCTTCTTTTTTGAGATTGATCAGGCTTCTCACCCGGGCCCGCACCACCGGCAGGCTGAAGGGTTTTGTGATATAATCCTGGGCTCCCAGTTCAATGCCTTTAATCTCTTCGGATTCATGGGTTTTTCCGGTCACAAAAATCACTGGGATGCGCCGGGTTTTGTCGTTAACCTTGATCCGGGACAAAATTTCATATCCGTCCAGTCCGGGCATGACAATATCCAGCATAATTAAGTCGGGCAGGGGCAAGGTCCCGGCCAGGGCCAAGGCTTCTTCTCCGCTGGTTGAGCATAGGACCTCATACTCCTTTTCCAGTTCTTCCACAAGGGGCCAGATATTTTCCGGTTCATCATCCACCACCAAAATTTTTTTCCGGTCGGTGTCCTTCATCGGTTTTCTCCCGTTTCCCCAGCCTTAAGTTCTGTTTCAATCTCTCCGAGTGCGTCAAGGGCTGCTTTGAAATCAATCCTGTACACTGCCTTTTCAAGCCGGGTGACCGGCACGCT
Source organism: uncultured Desulfobacter sp. (assembly GCF_963666675.1). Classification (NCBI taxonomy): domain Bacteria; kingdom Pseudomonadati; phylum Thermodesulfobacteriota; class Desulfobacteria; order Desulfobacterales; family Desulfobacteraceae; genus Desulfobacter; species uncultured Desulfobacter sp. The sequence goes on from NZ_OY762929.1 coordinate 664,427, forward strand.
GAACCGCCCGGTATTCAGTGCTGATTTTAATTCTGGCAGGGATTTTCTTGCCCTCGAATTTCGTCCTTCAAGAAGGATTTTTAAGGCGCTGATACAGGTCCTGGCCCTGTGGATATCCAATTGACCGTCGGCAACCAAGGGTGAATCCAAGTCCTCGGTGCTCAAAACCACCGGATTCAGTCCCTCCAACCCCCTGGTGAGAGTCGACAGACTGCGATAAAATTTTTGGGCCTCACTTCCCGGGTCCTGATTTTTCCTCAGACTGTCATTCAAATCCATGGCTGCGGCATACAACGCATTCGCCCCGATATTGCCCGCCACCCCTTTGATGGTATGGGTAAGCCGGCAGGCGGCCTCCCGGTCACCGGTGGCCAGATAACCTTCGAGCTTTTTTCCGGTATCCTTATATTTGTCGTAAAAGTTGAGAAGCATGGTTCTGTAAAGGCCGGAATTCCCCATGAGTCTTTTCAGACCGGTATTTAAATCAATGCCTTCAATGGTTGCAGGCATATTCGCCCAGGCCGGCTCAACGAATTTTTTTTCCTGGGTTTTCGCTGGGGGCAACGCCGTCCGGGCCACATCCGCTTTAGGCTTGATCCAATTTACCAGAACGGCAAAAAGATCTTTCTCGTCAAAGGGTTTGGAAACATAGTCGTTCATTCCGGATTCAAAACATTTTTCCCTGTCTCCCTCCAGGGCGTGGGCGGTCATGGCAATCACCGGGAGATGAGCAAAGCAAGGATCGCTGCGGATGGCTTTTACGGCTGCATGGCCGTCCATCACCGGCATTTCAATGTCCATGAGCACGGCGTCATAGCCTACCTCCTCCCCGGAAAGCGCTGCGCTCACCATCTCGACAGCTGTTTTGCCGTTATCTGCCACATCCACGATCATACCTCCATTCGAGAGAAGTCCCAGGGCTACCATCTGGTTGATCTCGTTATCTTCCACCAGAAGAATTTTGGCACCGCGAAGGCCCTCTATTCCTTTTACGCCGTCTGCCTGCTCTCTCGTTTTGAGCCGGGGGACCATGGATGCCCAATTGCCGAATATTTCCATGATGGTATTAAACAGGTCCGAAGAATTTACAGGTTTTAATAAAAATGCGTCAATGAGCGCACGGTCCTCGGTGCGCATCCGGTCCTGGTCATACATGGTGATCATAATGATCCTGGGTGGATTTTGCTTCAGCCGTTCATGGCCGCGGATCATCCTTGCCAGGTCAAGGCCGTCTGTTTCCGGCATTTTCCAGTCCAAGAGTACCAGGCCGAAGTGCCCATCGTCGGGGGCGTTTGTAAGGGTGGTAAACCCCTCCTTTGCCGATGCCGCCGTTGTCACGGCCATGTTAAACCCGGAGAGGATTTGTTTCAGGATATGTCTGGCCGTTGGATTATCGTCCACTACCAAGACCTTTATGCCTCTGATGTCCGGTGGTGCGTCCAGCAAGACCGGGTCTGCATTTTCCCGGCATTTGAAGGTCAGAGTAAAGAAAAAGCACGAGCCGATATTTTCACGGCTTTCTACCCATATCCGTCCGCCCATGAGGTCGATCAGGCGTCGGCATATGGATAAACCGAGCCCTGTGCCCCCGTATTTTCGGGTCACACTCCCGTCCATCTGGGTAAAGGGCTGAAACAGTGTATCTATTTTATCCTGGGGAATGCCGTCCCCGGTATCCTTGACCGAAAAAATGAGGGTGGCCTCATCCTTGGTATCGGTCGCCTCGGGGTCACGCATTACCTGAATAACGATGTCACCCCTCCGGGTGAATTTAACGGCATTGGAAATCAGGTTGATCAAAATTTGCCCCAGCCGAAGGGAGTCTCCCTCCAATGCCAAGGGAACAGTGCGGTCAATAAGATAATAGAGTTCAATCTCTTTTTCAGCCGCCTTGACCCTGAACATCGTTGCCATTTTATCAACAATGTGGTGGAGGAAGAAGGGTCTGTGTTCGATCTCCAGCTTACCCGCTTCAATTTTGGAAAAATCAAGAATATCGTTGATGATGCGAAGCAGCAGCCTGGCGGCCTCGTCGATTTCAACCAGATAGTCTTTCTGGGTCTGGTCCAGTTCCGTTTTCAGGGCTAGATTCGTAAGGCCGATCACCGCATTCATAGGTGTTCTGATTTCGTGACTCATTCTTGCCAGAAAATCGCTTTTCGCCTGGGTTGCACTTTCTGCGGTGTTTTTGGCCTTGTAAAGCATTGTGGTCTGTTCCTCCAGCTTGGCTGTTCGTTCGCGTACCCGTTTTTCCAGCCCGGCATTTGCCCGGCGAAGCTTGTCCTCGGCACGGATCAGACGGTCAAACTGTTCTGTAATCTGCTTTCCCATCCGGATCAGCACCTGCTCAAAGGGCTCAAATTCCTGGTATGGAAGGTCTAACCGGTCCATATGGTAGTGACCTTTTGCATAGGATTCCACAATGCGATTCAGCTCCTCAAGGGGACGTTTCAGCAGGCGATGAATAAGGCTTCTGGTAACAAGTATCAAGGATATGAGAATCAGGGCGGTGATGCCCAATACCACTAAAAGGAATTGGTGACGTTTATGTTTATACCCCATGTCGTCCATGACAAATTTGACCTGCCCCAGTCGTTGGCCCTGGTAAACGACATCACCGGTCCGGGCCACAACACGGCCCGGTGGGGATAATTTACCGGAGGAATAAAGAATCTGACCGGATATATCCCTTATTTCGAGGCCCACCACCAATTGGTTCCGGATCATTGTGACGGCGATCTGTTCCACATCTTTGTCACTGAAGCTCCACATGGGCGTTTCAAGGGTGCCTTTCAGGTAGGTCAGCATTTCGTCGGCCTTCTGTTCCAGTCCCCTGTTTTCATTGTAAACTATAATAAAATAGATGGCCCCCATGGACAGGGTGGAAACCAATGCGACAATGGCAATCAGGCTGATGGTTAATTGGGTGGCAAGAGACTGGGGTGATTTGATCTTTATGTCACGCGTTTTTCTATTCAAAACGGGCCTCTCTTTTGTCCGCTGCTGCCGGATTGGTTGGTGAGCTCGGTGGAAGACGTTTCAATACTGTTATCGCCCACTTTCTCCAAAACAGCATCAGAATAGGATAATCCGATTTTTTTGGGCATGGCAATCCTGGCAGATTCATAGGGCTCTCCGTCCTGGGAATCAATGATTAGAAGCTTTTTGACGGGTGCCGCTACCGCCGATCCGGTGCAAAGAAAAAGAGTGATTAAAAATAAACCAAAAACCTTTTTCATTTCGCTTTCCTCCAATGGGTCTCAGGACTGTCCTCAGCCTAGGATGACAAGACTACAACCAGACCTGCGAATTTAAGGCTTCCCGCTTGGGCGGGATTTTGGCAAATTTATAAATCTCCTGCAACATGCAGGAAAACGCTGGTCTCGTGGAAAGAATTCTGTCTGGCTTAGCTTATTGTAGAGGGTAAATAACCATGCTTTGATTGTCAATGAAATTCACCCCTCACCCACCATCGTGGTGAAAAATGATGAACCGTCTGTCGTCATGCGGCCCGGCTACAATATCTGCCGCTTTATATACGCCGGTTCCGTCTCTATACGTGTTGACCTGCCGGTCTTCCAAATGCAGATCGCACAAGCTTCCGGTTTCGGGGGCGATAGGTGTTATCGGCTTTTTCTTTCTGGATGACCGTCTTTAACAATTTGTACATTTTGATATTCTGGGGTTCGTCCCGGTAAAACGAATCCCAGGCGCACTGGAGAAGCTCCTGTAAGCGTTCCGGGGACATATTTTTTGGCTGATACACCACCTTGTCCGCCGAATATTCATCCCAGTCATAGGACAAAATCCTGTTTTGGCGGTTCAACTCGTCCCATGCCTTGGTGTGGGGGAACGGGGTCAGTACGGTAAATTCAGCCAGGTCAAGATCAATTTCCAACAGAAAATCAATCAATCGTTTAATGGAGTCTTCGGTGTGGTGGTCAAGGCCCAAGAGAATGGTTCCCTCCACACCAATGCCGTGGTCATGGTACCGTTTAATTCTGTCCCGGATTAAGTCCGAGGTGTCGAATACGGCCTGGTAAACATACCAGGCACCTGCCTGGGCTGCCAGATCCAGCACCTTGGGATCGTTTTCAATGGGGTGACAGCACCATTTTTTCTTTAACGGGATCATCTCCCGGAAGAGATCCAGTTCCCACTGTTTGTCCTGGGCCAGTGAATTGTCCACGATGAAAAGGCGGTTGTTGTCAATGCCCGCCAGCTCTTCAATGGTCTTGTCGATGGGTCTGGGCCTGAATTTGCGTCCCCCAAGGTAGGCCACGGCGCAGGGGTAACAGTTAAACCGGCATCCCCGGGAGGCATGGACCAGATCCACCATCTGCACGCCTTTGTAGTTGTACAGGTCCCGGTCAAGAATATCCCGCCGGGCAGGACCCACCATCTCAATGGGCGGCTGTGATGACAGATAGTCGTAGACCGGTGCCAGGTTGCCGTTTCTCAGGTCGTCAAATACCTTTTCCATCCGGCCTTCGGCTTCACCGAGGAACACGCTGTCCACCTGGCCCATCATCTGTTCGGCATGGAGCATGGTGGCAATGCCGCCGGCAATGACCGGAATCCCTTTGGCCCTGAATTCCTTTGCAATGGCGATGCCCCGGTTGACCTGGATGGTGAGCATCATGGAGATTGCAACCACATCCACCTGTTCGTCAAAGTCAATGGTCTGGACATTTTCATCAACAAACTCGACATCGATATAATCGGGCAGGGCGGCGGCAAACACAACCGGCCCATGGGGTGGGAGGTGAAATTCGGTTTGCCGGTCAAGTTTTGTCCATTTGGGATAAATCAGTTTCAACTTCATGTATGGTCACCGCACAGGTTGGGTATCGGAAATTAAATTTGCGTCTGTCAGGGTCATGGTTAATGTGTACCGTGATGGAAATGCCGCTGTCAAGGTTATAGACTTAGGGAACACAAAAGGGCGGCCGTTTGCGGGTGCTTTGGGAAATAGATATTCAACGCAGCGCTTGATTCGATGGCTTGGAGTTCTTAAGGTCTGGGTCCAAACGGCCCTGTCCGGGGAGATGACGATATCTAATGTCCCTTGGTCAGGCTCTGAAAATCGTAAAATTTTGCTTTTATTTCCAAGTGTCCCCCGGGCTTCAAATGCCCACCGGGGCTTGAAAAAGATCAGCTCAATGTCCGATATAAGACCCTGGGCAAGCGCCGGGCTGTCAAAGGGGGGGACGGCCCGGTCAATTGTGAACCGTTCACGGGTGTGGTCCGCTTCAAAAAGCACCAGCCCCTCCAGGGTCATGATCACGCAATGGATGGCCTGTTGCCGGGGGTGAATATTGACAACGCCCATGAGCATGGCCGAATGGCCACCTTGCATGATCAACTCAATGGCGTGGACAAATTGGACGGACTCGGACGGGAACAGCGGGTCCAACTCCCGGGAAAGCATTTGTTCATCCGGGGCAGGGGCGTTGTCCAGGGGAATAATGGTCGGGAGACCGGCACACCCGGCGATGATTAAAAAAATAAATGCAAATAGAGATTGGAAGGCCTTTGGGGGTCTCATTTTGGGGCTGCAAACACGTCTGGGTTAATGGGGGTATTGAGTTGTACATTATTAAATCGGAGACGGGTGTAAGAGTTATCGTTCTCCCGGATAATGACCTCTTTGAACACACCCGGCTGTTCGGACAATACCAAAATGATGTCCTGGACAAAATGGGTCATGGCCTTGTCCTTGGGCGTCAGGATGATTTTGCCCGGTGCCGGCGTCTCCTCAACGGTGGCATCGAAAACACTGGTGTCGAAATTGCCTTTCAGCCATTGGCTGATCTCATCCATGACAACCGTCATGGCCCCCATGGCCCCGGCATTGTCCCGGACAAAAGTGTCGTTTTTGCATATATATCGGGAAACGCTTTTGCCCTGCATGATCAGGACATTTTGAATGGGTTCCCGGTATTCAAACCTTAGTGCATCCGGACTTTGGAACCGGATAATGCCTTTGGAGATCAAGGGCCTGACCAGGATCTTCATGTGCTTTTCCTGGATGAAATCTGCACTGATGGATTGAATGATGCCGGCGGCCTTCTGGATGTCGGTCATGGATGCGGCGTTTACACCGGCTGAAATCATGGCTGACATAAGGAGTGTAACCGCTGCCCCCAGGAGCGTTTTTTTTACCATCACCATTAAAACATGCCGCCGTTCACCGAGATCACCTGGCCGGTGACGTAGGATGCGTCCTCTGAACACAAAAATTTTACCACCCGGGCCACCTCTTCGGGGCGGCCCACCCGGGCCATGGGAATCATGGTTTTGACATTGTCCATGGGCAGGTCTTTGGTCATATCGGTCCCGATGAGGCCGGGTGCCACAACATTGACCCGGATGCCGATGCGTGCCACTTCGGATGCAACGCTGCGGCTGGCACCGATGAGCCCTGCCTTGGCCGCACTGTAATTGGCCTGCCCCCGGTTGCCTGTCAAACCGGACAACGATGCAATGGAAACAACCGAACCCCGCTTTTGGCGGACCATTTTTTTCAGGATCGGTTTTGTCATATTGTAAAAACCGTCAAGGCTGGTTCGGATCACCGTGTCCCAGCTCTCTTCTTTCATCATGATGAACAGACCGTCTTTCACAATGCCGGCATTGTTAACCAGCACGTCAATGGCTTCGCACCGGTCCACGATATGGTCAATTGCGGCTTTGGACTGTTCTTTGTCCGCCACATCGAACTGCATGATCTCGCCGTCGGCTCCGGCGGCCCGCACCTGTTCAAGGGTCTGGCCGGCACCCGCTTTGTCCGAGTGGTAATTGATAAAGGTATAATACCCCTGGGCTGCAAGCTCAACGGCAATGGCCCGGCCGATCCCCCGGCTTGCCCCTGTGACAATGGCGGTTTTTGTATCTATTTTCTGGGACATGGAAAAATTATCCTAAGTATGATTGATTGTCATCGTTTTATGATTCTTTTAACGGTTCAGGCGTTTTTATGCCGACACAAGCTGCAATGTGACTTCTGCGGCAAGGGTGTCATTCAATGTTATCGTTCCGGTAACCTCCCGGAAATCTTCAAAGGCGAAGCTGTTTCGGGTCCGGGTGATCAGGGTTGCTCCCACAGGAAGGCTGTCCAGATGAAACACAGCGGATTTAACACCGGCAATCCACCCCATATTGCCGTCTTCTTTTCCCCGGGTCTGCAGCCGCTTGATACTGTTGTTGATCCCGGCGGTCTGGGCTGCCAGCTCCACCATGACAATGGGACTTGCCGATCCCGCGCAAACCAGGGGCCAGCGGGCCGACACCACGGCACTGGATACGGTTACGGACTCATCGACTTCAAGAATTCGTTCAATCAGAAGCATCCGGTCCCGGTGGGGAAGAAGATCTTTGATGGGAATTTTTCTGGGATACATTGGGTGTCCTGCCTTTTAATATCTTGCGATTCCAACCTGTTTTGTCGGCATAAAAGTATGAAACTATACCGGCTTTTTATGTCGGTGTAAAGTTGCAAACAAGGCCATGATCCCGGATCAACGCGTCTTTCTTTTTGTCATACACCCCAATCCCGTTTGATTTTATAGCCAATAAGGATTATTATATTACCAGCATTCAAAAGGAATGCAGGGATTGGCTCTCTTGATTCTATTTTCGTCCACCTTTAGTTATCTCATAAAACGCGCTCGGGCTGACTTGGTCGCTCAAATCCGGTTCACCCGCAAGGAAACACGATCGTAATTTGTCCTCTTTTTGCCGGCACTTTTTATAAATGAAAGAAAAAGTTTGATGGAGTGACATATCGACCCATCAATTCTTGCAAACCTTCCGGACGAAGTTAAAGCCATGCCCGAACGTCGATTTATCTATCCCCGGCATGCCCGGGAAAGGAGGGTTCCATGAACAGATCCATTCATAAACTTATTGACGAGCAGGTCAAACGGTGGGAAATGCAAAAAAAGCAGGAGGTAAAATCTGTGGACACCTGCCGGGTGGTCACGATTTCAAGGGAACGCGGCAGTCACGGACAGCAGGTGGCAGAGGCTCTTGCCCAGGCCTTGGGCTTTGATCTGTTTCACCACCAGATCCTTGAAAGCATGATCAAGGAGACCCAAAATGCAAAGGTGCTGCTTGAAACCCTTGATGAGAAGGGGATGAACATTGTGGAAGATCTGGTTGCCGCGCTGGTCCACGAACATCACCTGTGGCCCGACGAATATTCAAAAGCCCTGCTTCGGGTGCTCAATACCATCGGCAGGCACGGCAATGCCGTTATTCTCGGCAGGGGCGGTAACTTTGCCTTGAAAAGCATTAACGCGCTGAGGGTGAGAATCGTTGCCCCCGTTGCCCTGCGCCGGAAAGTGGTACAGCAAGAGCAGGATCTGAACGCTGAAAATGCCCAGAAGATAATGGTCAGCACCGATGCCAACAGGACCGCCTTTATCCGGCGGTATTTTAATGCCGATACCGAGGACCCGGCCAACTATGATCTGGTTTTAAATACAGGGATCCTGACCGTGGAAAAGGCGGTCAGCATTATCCAGTCGGCACTGGCATAGATCCTTTTGATTTAGTACCGGGACATACACCGCAAAATAAAATGACGGAGGGGATTGGAAAAATTCCAATCCCCTTGTTATCTTACCTCCGATCGGGGTGATGGCCAACTTATAGTCCCATCATCCCAATCCTCTTACTTCAAAAATCCCCGGATAATTCGGTCCACAGCTTCATCGTAGGTGAGTCCCAGGCTCATCAGTTTGATCAACTGGTCATTGGCGATCTTTCCGATGGAGGCTTCATGGGTCAGCTCTGCGTCCGGGTGCAGGGCACGCAGGGCAGGTACCGTTTCGTTGACGCCGTTGTCCATGATAATGGCGTCACATTCAATATGCCCAAAGCTTTTGGCCCTTGCTTCCACGTTGGCGTAAAAATCCTGTTTGGAGTCCCCTTTAATTACGGACCGGGATACCAGGTTGGTCTTGCTGTTATCCCCCTTGAGCACAATGTTGTTTTCCGAGACGGCTATCTGGTGGTCTTCGGTCAAGATTCGTTCGGTGACAAAAAGTGAACTGCCTGCGGCAAGCTCGGCCTCATTCACCCGCTTTGCCTCGTCCACGCCGCCGATCTGGGTCAATTCCATCTCCACTATGGCATTTTCGTCCAGATATACCTTTGTGGTGGGATTGAGGCTGCGTTTGCCTTTTCCCTCACCTGTGGCAACGTGTTTTTCCTCGTACCGGATTGTGGCGTTTTTGCCCACCCGGAATTCATGGATGCCTTCGTGGCCTTCACTTTTGTGGCTTGAACAGTGAATGCCGCATCCGGCAACGATGGTCACATCGGCACCTTCCCCGATGATAAAGGTGTTATACACCACATCGTGCAGGCCTGCCTGACTCAGGATCACCGGAATGTGAATGGATTCATTGGTCACCCCCGGTTTAACGGTCACCACAATGCCGGTGTTGTCTTTATTGGGTTCGATGTTGATATTATCCGACACATTACGGGTCAAAAGCTGACCGTTTTTCCGGATATTGAATACCCCGTTGGGAATACCGTCCAGGTCCGCCACGGCCTTTAATAAATTTTTATCTATAGCATCTAGCATCGATATCTCCTTCACATACATCTCCGTATCCGCAAACGCTTAAATCGCTCAGCAGCGGCATGGCGCCTTCCAGATCACCAATGAATTCAATCTGCCCTTTTTTAATCAGCAGCAGACAGTCCGCCGCTTCAAGGAAGGCCTTGTTATGGCTGACCACGATGGTGGTTGTGCCTTTTTCCGTAATCTGCCGTTTTATCAATGAAACCATGGGGGCTATGGTCCAAAGGTCAATGCCTGTGTCCGGTTCATCGTAGATGGCCAGGCCGGGATTCCGGGCAATGGTGGTGGCAAGCTCAATCTTTTTGATCTCTCCGCCGGACAGTTTGGTATCCACGGGCTTGTCAAGAAAATCCAGGGAGCAGAACCCCACCCGGGCCAGGATATCCATCAGTTGGCCTTCGTCATCGGTGCCGGCGGCAATGGCCAGAAGATCCCTGAAGGTCACCCCTTTAAACCGGGCCGATTGCTGGAACCCATAGGCGATTCCTTCCCTTGCCCGTTCGGTGATCGACATATCTGTAATATTTTTGCCGTTGTATATGATCTGTCCCCCGGTGGCCTGGTTGATCCCCATAATTGTTTTGGCCAGGGTGGTCTTTCCGCCGCCGTTGGGACCGGTAATCGCGTAGAATTTTCCTTGTTCAAAGGTAAAATTAATGCCGTTGAGAATGGTTTTTTCGGCACGCCCGTTTTCGGCTTCTTCGTCAGGTACGGTAAAGTATATATCCTTAAGCTCCAGCATCTTTTTCCTCTCTTGCTGATACTTGATTAAATGCAAATGCGAGATTAACGGTGTTAATCCATTTTAAGCATAGAATGATTCAAGAATAATGCCGAAATTTTAAAAGATAAGGGATAAAATGGTTTTTAATTATAACTAATTAGAATTAATATGAAATATTTTTATGTCTAAGTTGCTGTGAATTGAAAGGAGAGCGTCTATGTGTCATAAAAAACGGTTATGAAACAAATTTGTATCATAACCGTTTTGGGTTTAGTCATATTTTAAGTATAACAATACGATAATGTAATATTTAGGGTTTTGTCAGGCCTGCCACCGCCCACGGATTGCTGCCGGCTTCACGTATCCGGTTGAACAGGGTTTCATCCAGAGCAAATTCATTTGCTACAGACACAAATTTGTCCGGTGATGACAGGTATTGGGCGGTATACAGAATCGATGCCGCCTTGGGTGTCTCCTTGGGGTAGAGCCCTTTGAGTGTGTTGAAATCAAAACTCAACGCGACCCCTTTGCCTTTTTTAAGTTTTTTGTCCCAGATCAAAACCATGCCTGCCGGATTGGGGATGGAGATGTTTTCTTTTTGTTCGTCGGACAACGGTTTTACCACCAGACCTCTTTTGCCCGGGGTCTGGTCCATGACCACCTGGAAAGCATCTTCCTTGCACCAGACAGGAGAGCTAATGATCGTGTATTTCTGGCCTTGTTCCAGGGGATAGTGATCCAGGATAAAATGGGCCATGAGATAGCCCGAGGTAAGGCCGGGGCAGATATGGTTGTGAAGTTCGGCTGATTTTAGAAAATCGTAGGGCGCGTCTTCGGCCCATGCATTGCCCAGGGTGGCCAGGGTGAACAGATCCCTGCCTGCCGCATATTTATCTGTGGCGCCTTTCCAGAAATCGGGGTCTGAAATGGTTTCTCGGGCAAAATCAAGGGTGTCCACAGCCCATTTAGAGTCGTCTGCGCTGATGATCACAGCGGTTCGATCTGTTTTTTTAAAAAGCATGATGCGCAACGGCGCAGTCTGGGCCCGCTGGAAAAAAAGCAGATTACCCTTTCCCACCATGGCACCGGTGGCTTCCTGAACCTGTGCCAGAATAGGCAGGCTTGATTTTCCGTCCGTCATGACGGATGTAGCGTTGGTCAATACCAGGACATTGGCGTCTGCCTGGGTGACCTTCAGGGTGATCATGGCCTTTTCAATCACGGGGGTGATGGCGGGCATTGCCGCAAAGCCTTGGGCTGCCGTTAAAGCAAAGATTAAAGCTGTGCAGAAAATGATAAAAGAGCGTTTCATGCGAAAGTTTCCTTTCCTGTAAATGGTGGGTTGATGCCCCCGGCTGTTCCGGGTGCGTATTTTCCAGTGGATGGGTCTGGGATATGCAAATGATTTTGGGGCTTAAACAGAATTTGAGCTGGATTTGATGATTCAAAAATCTCGAAACCGGCGCCTTGGGCCACAATTTTGCCCTGGTCGAGTACATAGGCCTGGTCGGCAATTTTCCGTGCCAGATGAATATCATGGGAAATGAACAGCATGGAGAAGCCTTTTTGGTGCTGGAGGCCTTTAAGCATGCGCAACAGATGGGCCTGGGCGGACGGGTCCAGCATGGCGGTGATTTCATCGGCGATGAGCAGCACCGGATCGGTGACCAGTGCCCGAGCCACACTGACGCGCTGGCGCTGCCCCCCGCTTAATGCATGGCAGGGCCTGTTTACAAATTCCGGCTCCCGGGACAGCTGTACCTGGGGCAGGGCGGCCAACGCCTTTTCATCTCGTTCCTGTGGGGTTTTCCATCCCATGATGTCCAGGGGTTCCCGGACCGCCTCCAGCACCGTCAGTCTGGGGCTCACGGCCTGGGCCGGGTCCTGGAATACCAGCTGCATGCCGTGCATGCATGCGCCGGCACGGTTGTTCGTCAGGGGCATTCCCTGGAATATCACCCGGCCGTTATCCGGTGTTTCCATGGCCACCAGGAGATGGGCCAGGGTGGATTTCCCCGAACCCGAAGGGCCCACCAGGGCCACGACCTCTCCGAATTTAATCGTGAGATCCACCTGCTGAACCGCCTTGACCGCAGTGCCGTTCAGGTTAAAGGTCTTTTCAAGTCCCCGGGCTTCCAGCACCGTGGTGATACCGCCTTTATGGCAGGCCACCTGCCTGTTCGCTTCCACCTCCACAAGCTTGGGCCGACAGGTACTGCAGTCCGGGCCGTGCTGGACACAGCGCGGACAAAAGGGACATCCGGATACGCTGCCGGGCGCCGGCGGGGTTCCGGCAATCCCCCAAAGATCCTTGTATTCATAGAATTCGGGACAGGCATTCATCAGCCCCCGGGTATAGGGATGGCGGGGATCGGCCAGCAATGCCCGGGTGGGGCCGGTTTCAATGACCCGGCCTGCATAGAGGGTGACAAGGTTGTCGGTCATCCGGGCAATGGCCGGCATGGCGTGGGAGATCAGAATCATGGCAAATCCCAGGCCCTGCTGGAGGCTGAGAATCAGATCCGCCATGTCGGATGCGGCGGCCGCATCCAACGCCGTAAACGGTTCGTCCACAATGAGCAGATCCGGGCTGCACGCAACGGCCATGGCAATAAGTACCCGCTGGCGCATGCCGCCGGAAAGCTGATGGGCGTATGCGTTTTGCCGGACCGGGTCCAAACCGGCCTGTTTAAAAAGCCGGGCGGTTTGCGCTTTTGCCCCGGCCCGGTCAAGGCCCAGGTGCCGGATCAGGGCCTCGGCTACCTGTTCGCCCACCGTAATCACCGGATTAAACACCTCCCGGCTGTTCTGGAAAACCAGGGCAACGCGGTTCCAGCGTAATTTTGACAGCTTTTTTTCTTTAAGTCCGGTCAGGTCAATGCCGTCAAACCGGATCGTACCTTTGATTTGCGCGGATTTGGCAAGTCCCATGATCGCCATGGCAAGACTGGTTTTGCCGCACCCGGACTCCCCGATGAGCCCTAAAGTTTCACCCGGTGCCAGGGACAGGCTGACCTGGTCCAGCGCCTGGGTTGCCGTGCCGTTCTGCCGGTATTCAAGACACAGATCATTGATTGTTAAAAGAGGTTCAACAGCCAAGGGTTAACTCCTTTCTCCCAGCCGGGGATCTGCAATTTTTTCCATGTCCCGGCTGACCAGAGCCAGGCTGAGCACCATCAGGGTCAGGGCAAGCCAGGGGAACACCAGCCACCACTGCCAGAACCGGGTGTAATAGATGCCGGAAAAAGAGGTGGCATGGTGAAGGATCAGGCCCCATGACCCGGAGGCTGGATCTCCCAATCCTAAAAAGGAGAGTCCTGACTCGGCCACAATGGCCCGGCCGGTGAGCCGGATCATGCTCACGGCGGCCAGGGGAAACACCTCGGGCAGAAAATGGCGGCGGATCAGGTAAAATGCGGATGCGCCGTTCAGCTCGGCGGCCCGGATGTACTGGCGCTGTTTCAAGGCCAGCACCCTGGCCCGGACAATTCTTGCGGTGTGAACCCAGGAAAAACAGGAGAGCACCAGGACGATGGAGGTCAGGCTGGGTCCGAAAAATGCGGCCAGCACGATCATCACCGGCAGGTCCGGCAGCACCAGAAAAACGTCCACCATGCGCATGATGATCATGTCGGTAAGGCCCCCGGTATATCCGGATACAATCCCGGCTATGCTCCCGCCCAATCCTGCGGCCAGTGCCGTGCCGATGCCGACAATCAGGCTGATTCTTGCGCCGTGGCAGATCTGGGCCCACAGATCGACCCCCAGTTCGTCCGTCCCCATGATATGTTCCGGGCCCGGCGGAATCAGTGCCGGGCCTGACATCTGCCGGTGGGAATGGGAACAGACCTGGGGGGCAGCCAGGGCCAGGAAGATGACGGCAGCCAGGACAAACGCGCCGGCCCGGCCCGAAGGGGTCATCCGGGAAAAAAGGCTGGGCAAAAAAGCAACATTCATACTTTCACCAGCCGTTGTCCCTTGATCGGTACTTGTTCGCCCACCCTGGGGTCCAGCCGACGGTAGATCATGTCCGCCATAAAATTGGCGGACAAAACCGCCAGGGTCACCAGAAGGAATATGCCCTGGATCAACGGATAGTCCTGGATCATGACCGATTCACGCAGCAGCCTGCCCAATCCCGGATAGTTGAACACATTTTCCACCAGGACGGCCCCGCCCACCAGCGCCCCAAGGCTCATAAACACCCGGGTGACAATGGGCAGCAGGGCGTTGCGCAGGGCATGGCGCCAGAATATCCTGATTTTTGTCAGCCCCTTGGCCCGGGCCGTGACCATGAAATCCTTTTCCAGAACAGTCACAAGGCTGTTTCTGGCCAGAAGATAAACGCCGCCCAGGCGGGCCAGGGTCAGCGTTGCCACGGGCAATGCCGCATGCTTGGCAATGTCGACCGTTTTTTCCATGATCGTCATCTGGCCTGTGAAATGGGACATGGCCCCGGACAGGGGAAACAGGTCCAGGGCAGCCCCAAAGATAAAAAGAATCACCAGCCCCATGAGAAAGGCCGGAATTTCGGAAATGAGGATCAGGCCGACAAATAGAAGGCGGTCGGCCCACTGGTGGCGCAAGGCCGCCGACACCACGCCCAGGAATGTGCCGATGATCGTGGACAGCGTTACGGCTGCCGTTACAAGGCCCAGGGTCCATGGCAGCCGCCGGGCCAGAATGGCTGTCACGGGGCTGTTAAAATAGACGGATGCCCCAAGATCCCCCCGGGCAAGTTTTACCAGGTACCGGGCATACTGGACCGCTAAAGGATCATCAAATCCGTATTGTTCCATATAATACGACTTTTGAGCCTCGGTGAATTCCGGCAGATCTTCCCCTTCATCCCCGGAGAGATGAACAAACGGGTCGCCCGGCATCATCCGCGGCAAAAGGAAGTTCAGGGTAACGATGATCCACACCGTCACCAGGTATGACATCACACTGCCGGATACGGCTGTTTTATTCGATTTCATATCAGGGCCATGCTTTCCAGTCTAAATAGGAGAGCTTGCTGTGTTCCAAACTGTGATGGTCAAACATGAACATCCACCCGTCGTACTTACCCGGCCGGAACACGGTGTACCCCGTGGTATAGAACAGTGGGATTTCAGGCACCTCTTCTGCGGCCATCTGCTGGATTTTGACAACCATCTCCCGCCGTTTTTCAGGGTCGGTCTGGGATTGTTGGAGTTGCAGCAGCTCCGTCAAGGCCGGGGAGGCCAATCCAGTACCACCGGACGCCGACGGCGAGCTGGATTTTTTTAGGTCTCCTGTGCAGTGGGCAATCAGATAATCCGGGTCACCGCCCCAACCGCCGTGGCCGATAATGGCCAGATCGTAGTTTTGGTTTCTCACCCGGCTGTCCCGGGTTTTACCGTTACAGCTTTTGATGCGAATCTCTACGCCCACGGCAGCCAGGCGCTGTTTTAAAATTTGCGCCATCCGGACTTCGCGACTTGAACATAAAAGATCAAAGGCAAGGGGCTTGCCGTCAGCGCCTGTCCGGATCACGCTTCCGGTCCGGGTAAACCCGGCCTGGTCTAACAGTCTGCCGGCCTTCTGGGGATTGAAATCATAGGACCTTACGTTTCGGGCCGCCATGACATGGTCCGGCGGCAGAATCCCCGCCCGCCCGGGCAAAGCCGCGCCCCGGGCCACCTTGGCCACGAGTTCCCCAAGGTCAACGGCGTAGGCAAAGGCCTGGCGAACCTGAACCATCCGGGCCGGACCGGGAAGATTTCGGTTGAACAGCAGCCGGTATCCCCAGAATCCCGGACTTTTAAGAATTTTATGTTCTGGGGTATTTTGAAATCTGGGTAAAAGATCCGGGGAGACCCGGATCATGTCTATTTTGTGTTTCTGGTAGGCCAGGATGGGTTCGCTCACCGGGATGAACTCCAGCCGTTTGACCCGGACGGCCGGTCCCCAGAAATCGGCAAAACTTTCAAACCGGTAGGTGCCGTGTTCCCGGCTGTAGCCGGTGAGCCGGTATGGGCCTGTGCCGATCACCGCCCCAGGTTTTGTAAATGTTTTAGGATTGTTCACGTTTTTCCAAATGTGTTTGGGGATGATACGGCTGGTGCCCAGACTGTAAAGCATGGATGCGGTGGGCGTTTTCAAGGTTACCTTGATTTTGTTGCCTTCAAGGATCTCAACCCGGTGAATCCGGTCAAACACATAGGACCAGGTCATGGGGAAATGGGTGGCGTAATCCAGGGAAAAGGCTACATCCTCAGGGGTCATGGGGGTGCCGTCATGCCATTTGACGCCTTTGCGAATCGTGAATGTATAAGTTTTTCCCCGGTTTTCAACCTGCCAGGATGTGGCCAGCCATGGGATAAGGCCATGGTCGCCGCGTTCCAGGAGACTGTCGAAGATCAGGCACATTTTAAATCCCCCGGGGCCCCTTGGATAGTGGGCGTAGGGGGTGGGATATCCCCAGTCCCCGCCGGCCAGGCGGATGAGCGCCACCTGGTCGGTTCCGGCACTAAGGGCAGGCACCAGAAAAAACAGACATAACGTCAGGGTAACCAGGCATTGAAACAATTTACACCCCGCCTGTTTAAATGCCATCCGACGCTCCCTGGGTAGTTCTGCGGTCTTCGTGAACAGACCAGGTCATGGCACCCCGGCAGACCGGAGCGGCCGGTACATATTTGCCGTCAATACATCGGGTGTCCACATAATCGGCGATGATTTGCTCCGCCTCCCGGGTAATCTCCATATGGGATTGAAAAAATCGGGTGATATGGCGGATGGTATGATCCCTGTCCCAGTCGATCTCTTTGTCCCACCAGGAAAAGGTGATGTCCGGGCGATACCCCATGGCATAGACCTGGTTGAACGGATAGATGATATCCGTGTGCCTTTGGGGCATGGGGCGGTCGAATAATTTTTTCCACAGGGGCGCAAACTGCTGGCTCATGCCGGGCCCCGAAAAGGCGCTCATGTAACAGTATTGGGTGGCGGCGTCCATCAGTTTCATGACGGCATCCGGCCCGTCAATGCCGGGTGTCATGGCGGCAAATACCAGATCAAATGCCTTTTCCCATCCCTGTTGGGCCAAATCCGTCTCCTGCCAGGTGTTCTGGACAATGGTGATATTATTGACCTTTTCCTGTTCAATCCGTTCGGACATGATGTCGATCATGCCGTCCGAGGGTTCAAGGGCGGTGACATGGGCACAGATTTTGGCCATGGGCAGGGCCCAGGAGCCAGGGCCTGCGCCGATGTCCAGGACCCGGGTTTCCGGTGTCAGGATTCCTTTGTCCACAAGCTGTTTAAGCGTGGCGTCCCGCTTGGCGGAGGCCTTTTCTGTGCTGGTCCGCCGGGCAAAATCCTTTGCCATGTTATCCCATTTTTTCATGGCGCAGCCCGACCGTGCCGGCTGTTCAGATTTAGACCGTTCAATGATTTTTAACCACTGATCTTCCCAGAACGTTGGGGTGCTTACTTGTATTTCCATGATATTTACCTTTAGATTTTAATTGTGAATGTGACGCCCACTGTCCTGTCCGTGGCCGGATACCCAGAGCTGTCATAGTAGTCTTCGTCCAGCAGGTTTTTAATATAGAGGTTTACTGTGCCGTTTTTCAGCCAGCCAAGCTGCTCAAAGCATTTGTACTGAAAACCTAGGTCCACCACGCTGTGGGCCGGGATATCCACCGTGTGAAAATTCCAGACATCATCGGCAATCTCTTCGGAGACCTCCGTGGTTTCATCACTCTGGTAAGTGTAATCCAGCATCAGGGTTGCTCGTTCGTTAAAGGCATAGCGCAGTCCAATCCCGACCTGGTGCTCGGCCCGCTGGTCCAGTTCGGTCTCCCCGGCGGGTTCATCTCCCTGGTTTTCAAATTTCTGCCAGGCCCAGCTCAGATAAAAGGAAAGTTCCGGCGTAACATTGCCCGACAGCTCAACGGTGACGCCATGCCGGTAGACCTCCTCCAGATTGACTTTGTAGTCGCTGTACCGCAGAGCTCCGGCATCGGTGCCCGAATATTGGGCATATTTGCTGTTGGTGGCGATGAAATCCTTGATGTCGTAGAATGCATATCCGGCCTTCAGGTTGACGTTGCCCCAGAGCCTGCGGTTTAAAATCAGGTCATATCCCATGCCGTGTTCCGGATCCAGGGTGATACCGGCAGGCCGTCCCTGGGGGTTGTAATCCCCGTGATAATCCGGGGCGTGCCAGATTTTACTGATCCCGGCAGACAGGGTGGTGTCCCGGAACCCGTCGCCTAAGTGGTCCATATGCCAGGTTGTCATGGATTTGGGGATGACCTGGTTAAAATCTCGTTTTATGTATTTATCGTAATATGCATTGTGCGGATTGCCGTTGGACCATTTGCTGACCCAGGTATTGACATCCTCGTACCGCAGCCCCAGGGTCATGTCCACGTGGGGAACGATGCCGAGTTTATGCTGGACAAAAACACCTTTTTTGCGGATTCTTTCTGTTTTGCTGTCGTCCACCCCTTCGTCAAACAGCTGGGTAAAGTCCACACCAACGGTGGTTTCACCCCCGGCCCACTTGATTTCGTCCATGATCTTGCCGCCCTGCTGCCACCAGTCCGTTATCATGGCACTTATTTTGGTCCCTTGGGATTTGTCTTTTGAGTTTACCCAGTCTAAATAGACCCGCTCGCGGGTCTCTTCACCGTAATAGGCACCAAAGCTGAGGCGATTAACCCCCAAGGTCTGGGCATAGTTGAGACGGTAGGTTTCGGCCGTACTGTCCCAGGTGGGATTCTGCCAGGGATCCCAGGCACTGCCCGTCACCTCCGGGTAGCCGGAATCGACATCTATCTCATCGTCTTGTGTTAAACCGGGATTATTGACCGGTGAATCCCGGTCAATATCTGATACTGAGGCCGAAAAGGTGATGTATCCATCTCCCGGAAGTATCAATCCAAGGCGTCCGAATCCAATGTTGGTTTCAGTTTCACTGTTGCGCAGATACCCGTCGGTCATATAATTCTGATATGCAAAATCGTAGATAAATTTATCCACCCCGCCTTGGATTACTGCGGTATTGGAAAAAGTATCATATGAGCGGTATCCTGTTGTATACGTCAGCTCCGGCACCCGGGTGTCGTAGGCTTTGGGCGTTTGGGTTTTCATGTTTAACACCCCGCCGATGCTTTTGGCATCAAACAGGGCGGAATGGGGGCCCGGAAGGATTTCAACGGATTCCAGCAAAAACGAAGGCAGCTGGGCCCAGTCCACAATGTTGCTTGATTTTCGACCGCCGGTTTTCTGAAGGGTCACACCGTCCATGGCCGTGACGAACCGTTTGGCGCTGAACCCGTTCAGATAGACGCTGTCCACCCCGGGGTCAAGGTCTGATGCGCCTCTGAAATCCACCATGGCATTGGTTTTGATGGCATCCAGTAAAAAGGTGGGCTCTCCGATGAATGTGATATATTCAAGTTCCATGGTGGTCTGGGACGGTGTTGTTTTATACCCCTGGACCCGTGCCTCGTCTTCCACGACCATCTCTTCTATTTCTTGAACTTTGCTTTGTTCCGCATCTTTGGCGACTTTGGTTTCATCCGCCTGCAACGGGCTTATGCAAAAGAGGATCAACATCAGGGATGCAGCAACGGTCGAGCCTTTCAGTAGGTGATTTTTCAACACGATCTCCTTTTCATCGTTTTTTCTTCATCTTTAATGGGTTACATCCGGATGCGTTTGTTGAGCTGTGCAATGGCTGCCAGGGCATCCTTGCGATGGCGTTTATACTGGGCTGCCTGTTTAAACGCGTTGCGGCCGGCCACAAAATCGTTATACTGCCAGGCCGCATACCCGGCCATCAGCCAGGCCCGTCCCTTTTGGGAACAATTTTTTTTGGCTGCGGTTCTGAACGCTTTGTCCGCCGCCTTATAATCTTTTGATTCGTACAGGACATCGCCTTTGAGCAGCAACAGTTCCGGATTGCCAACCTGGGGATCAAATCGGTCGAGCACTGCCAGGGCCTTGTCCGACCGGCCCATCTGGCGGTAGGCACAGACCAGGCGGTTGATCATCTGCCGGGTCTGCTTCGGTGATGCCTTTTGCCCGGCCGATTCGGTTATCAGGGTTTCATACATATGGGCGGCCCGGGCCGGTATGTTCAACTGCAGGCTGAGATCTGCAAACAGTTTTTTTTCCTGCCGGGACAGCGGCTTTATAAAGCTGTAGATAATCAGATATTCAAAGGCGTCGGCATACTCGCCCCGGGTCAGACGGATGTGGACCAGGGCCTTCCACCACCTGGCTTCGGAGGGGGTCTGCCGGCTCAGGGTGCCGGCAAGATCCAGGGCATTGCCGGTGTCATTCATGGTCAGGTAAATCTGGAGCAGGTTTTCCTGCCATTTGATCCGGGCTTCGCCTGTGGATTGGGCAATCAGGGTTCTGATCACAGGTGCGGCTTTTTTCCATTGCTGGGCTGTGACCAGGGCGTTGGCATAGTTTTCCCGCCATTCCCGGGTGACCTGGTTTGGGTGGGTGGAAAATAAAGATTCAAATCTGCGGATGGCGGTCCGGGTCTTGCCGTCGGTGAGCGCCATCACTGCACTGTAGTAGAGGTGTTTTGGATTTTTGGGGTCCGATAGTTTATACGCAGCCAAGAAGGCCTCGCCGGCCTTGGCGGTCCGGTGGGTGTCCGTATAGACCTTGGCCAGGTTCACCTGGGCATCCAGGTAGGTTTTATCCAGGGACAAGGCAGTCAAATATGCCGACTCGGCACCGGCCATATTCTTTTGCATCAAAAAGCAGTTGCCCAGGGCCAGGCAGACCGTGGGATGGCTGCACGGGGCCTTGCTCTGGGCTTTGGCCTGGTCCGCCTGGATGAGTTTGACGGCAGTGGTATACTCATTTTTATCCATGGCTTTCCTGACGTTGATCAGCAGATGCTGAACCGCCACAGGCATTTTTTGATCGCCTTGGGCTTTGGCTTTTTCCAGTGGAAAAACAGTCCCAGCGGAAAAAATTAGAACAACAATGACGGTTTTTAGAATCGGATTCATGACACACCTCAATTTAATTTAAAGCGGACGCGTGTTCTGGCCCGGGTTTTTACAATTTCCCGGTTGACCCGGCCGGGTTTGAACCGCCAGGCCCCCACGCACTGCATCACGCTGTCGTCAAATATTTTTTCAGGTTCCGCATCTATAATTTTGATGTCCTGGACACGGCCCTGTTCATTCACCGTGAATTCCACGGAAACCCAGCCTTCAATGCCCTTGGCCTTGGCCCGGAAGGGGTACACCGGCGGCACCCTGGAGATCACCGTCAACGGCTGATCCAGGTCTCCGGTGTCAAAAAGGGTGTCAAGGCTGAGGCTGTCCAGGGATGTTGACATCACTTCGGGCACGGAGATGGTCGCAGGTCCCTGGGGCAGCCGGGGATTGACCTCAAAGGGCAGGGAAAGGGACCGGGTGATTTGCCGGTTCACCCTGGGTTTGGCCACCTGTTTTTTCGGTTGGGCCTTGGGTGGCGGCGTCTTCTTTTTCTTTTCCGGTTCAATGGTGGGGCGCCGCATCCGGGTGAGCTGGATCTGCTGGATCATGGGGCCCACCTGGGTGGCGGCATCCTGGGGTTTCATCAGATTGGGAATCGCGGAAAAAAGCACCAGATTCAGGGCCAGGGTACCGGCCACGGCCATCGCCCAGGGCTGCCACCCACTGTCCAGGCCCAGGGACTTTACCGCGGTTTTCATTGTCCCTCCGGAAGGGCGGCTGCCAAAGAGACATTGGCTGCGCCTGCCAGGCGGCAGCCGTCCATGACCTGGATGGCCACGCCGGTGTCCGATTGGCGGTCCGCAACCACCACCACGGCCCCGTCGGGGTTTTCAGCCAGGGCCCGTTCGGTGTTGGCCCTGACCGCCCGGATATCGATCTCCCGGTGGTCCATGAAGACCCGGTTCCGGCTGTCCACGGCGATGAGGATGGTGGCTTTGGATTGGGTGGTTGCTGTGGATGCGGTGGGCCGGGCCACATCAATGCCGGTCTCCTTGACAAAACTTGTGGTGACAAGGAAAAAAATCAGCAGAATAAACACCATATCAATGAGGGGCGCAATGTTGAGCTCCACTGCGCTTT
This sequence comes from uncultured Desulfobacter sp., assembly GCF_963666675.1. Classification (NCBI taxonomy): domain Bacteria; kingdom Pseudomonadati; phylum Thermodesulfobacteriota; class Desulfobacteria; order Desulfobacterales; family Desulfobacteraceae; genus Desulfobacter; species uncultured Desulfobacter sp. The sequence continues at coordinate 686,835 of NZ_OY762929.1, forward strand.
TTTTATGTTTTCTGCCGGCTGAAACGTTTAACATGGATGGATCTCCTATAGATGTCTTTTCAGGTATAAGCCCATCCGCTGAATGCGCTGGCTTAGATGTTCGGCCCGCCGGTCCAGAAACCCTTTCATGTAGAGTCCGGGAATGGCAACGATTAAACCTGTCTGGGTGGTGATCAGGGATTCTGAAATACCCCCGGCCATGGCTTTGGCATTGCCCGTGCCGAAAATGGCCAGCACGTCAAAGGTGGTGATCATGCCGGTGACGGTGCCCAGCAGCCCCATGAGCGGGGCCATGGCCGCCAGAACCCCGATCACGGCCAGGGAGCGGGTCATGCGCCGGTTGATCCGGGTCACGGCGGCATCCAGGAGGTGGCGGTCCAGTTGGGCGGAACCCGACCGGTTCTGAATGAACTCCGTGACCAGAAGACTGACCGCCCCGCGGTAGATTTTGGGGTCGGGCAGGGTGTTGTCCCGGACCAGGGAGAGGGCGGTGGTGCTGTTCATGTTTTTTTTGTACAGCCGCCTGAAAAAAAAGGCCCGTTCGAGAATCAGCAGCCACATGACAAGGCTTAAGATGACCAGGGGAACCATAACCACGCCGCCGGCCCGGATCAGGTCCGTCATGAGTTCAAGGTTCTCACCAAGAAACGCCGGCATCAGGCCCCCTTGTATTTCTGGACGATATTGATCAGTGCCACCGCTTTTTCCTCCATCATCCCCACGCTGTTTTCCACTGCCCGGCTCAACAGGGTGTGGGAGAGCATAATGGGAATGGCCACGGACAGGCCCAGCATGGTGGTCACCAGGGCTTCGGAAATACCGCCGGACATCATTCTCGGGTCGCCTGTGCCGTGCATGGTGATGACATGGAAGGTGTCGATCATGCCGGTAACCGTTCCCAACAGTCCCAGCAGGGGGGCAATGGCGGCCAGCATACCCATGGTGGACAAAAATCGTTCCATGGGGGGGATCTCTTTGAGAATGGCCTCCTGGACCGCATTTTCCATGTCTTCCCTGGGAAGGTCCCGGCTGTCAACCCCAGAGCGGATAACGCGAACCACTGGATTTTTACTGTACTTATCGCAGGTTTCAGCACACGCCTCCCAGTTCCGGGCCTCGGCCTGGGTTTCAATCCGGCCGCATACGGTTTCAAGCTTGATTTTCCGCTTCAAAATGAAAAAGATCCGCTCCAGAGTAATCAATGCGCCCAATAGCAGAATGGCCAGAATGGGCCAGACAATAGGGCCGCCCTGGGGAATCTGGTCCACCAGGCTCAAGTCGTGAATGAGTTGGTTCAATGCACCACCCCGGGAAATGTCCATGGGAACGGCATCACTTTTGCCGGCCATGTACCGGGTCAGTTGGTCCTGCATGGCGGCAGGCGGCAGTTTGGACAGGGCGTACAGTTTCTCCTCTCCATGGCTGTAGCTGAGAAATCCGGATTCTTTGTCCAGCCGGTATGCGGCTGTAAATGCACCAAGGATCAGGATTTGACTCTCCTGGGCCTTTCCTTCCCGGTTGACGATTGTGCCGGTTTCCAGGCTGACAGCTCCGCCCTGGTCAATCTGCTCGAACATCAGATTTGACATCGCTTTGATCTGATCCATCCCGGGAATAACCGAATTATCCGTCATGGCCGCTAAAAACCGGGTGTCCGGCTGGTGCACCCCGGTCAGAAAGCTGTCGTCCAGAAGGGAACGCACGTCTTTGGCATTCATGCGGATCACGCCGGACAGCTCTTGAATGGTGCCCTGGGCCTCATCCAGCTTTGCCGTCAATTGGTCAGCCTGGGCCGTGAGAGTTTCATTCTCAGATTTAAGGGCCTTGAGCTCGACATCAACGCCCATGATCCGCTGCTTTAAATTCGCAATGGCCTGGTTCAGTTTGGATCTGTCCGACAGAATTTGCCGGCGGCTTTCCTGGGCGGCCTCTTGGGCGGCAGACAGTTCCGCCGCCGCCTTTTGTTTCATCGCCTCTTCAATCTTTTGGGTTTCAATGCGAATTTCCCGCATATCCTTTGCCCATGCGGAGTGCCCGAAAAGTATCATCGTACATAAAATGGCCGCTGTCATCATACCTTGGGGAGTGTTTTTCATTGGACCACGATCCTTCCTAACGGCAGGGTTAACATTTCAACGGGTTTGCGTTTGGATCCCATATCTATGGCGGCCTGGATGGGTTTAAGATAGGCGTCTTCCAACGGCTGCCATATCTTTTGGGCCGGATTGAAGAACCCGCATTGCCGTTTGTCCAGGGTCTGGTAAAAAAGGCGCAGGCGACCGAGTCTGAATATGTTGACCAGGGTCTCTTCCCCGGAAAGGGGGATGGTCTGCTGGTAGACTTCAACGGTTGTGCCGTATTCGGTTTCCACCAGTAGGGCTTCCATTAATTTTCTGAATTTCTCGCTTACCGGGGCTTCGGGGTCGGCGTTTAATTCTTCAAGGCCTTGAAGCCGGTTTTGACGCTCCGCTTGTAAAAAAGGCAGGTCTTTGCTGTTCAAGGTTTTAATTTTATCTAACAACTCGCAAAGATATGGCGCCATTTGACTTTCAATTTCGGCAATATCCGCCAATTGCCTGGTTGTTTGGGTTATATCTGAACTCAGTGCTGTCTTCCGGGCTGCTTCTGTGTCCCGCTCTTGTTCCATCATGGCCAGTTCTTTTTCCAGGGCTTCGAACTCCAAGGTCTTTTTTTCTCTTTCGTCGCGCCATTGGGCTTCCTGGGCCTGGGTTTTCTGCTCAATGCCCACCGCCTTGTGAACAGGGGCTTCAATTTGTTTTTTCACATTATTGGCCAGGACCTCACCGGACCATGACAGTGTGAGTAACAAAAGGAGCGGTATGGCCGTTTTGCCTTTGTTCATCTTCTTCTCCAGTAAAAACCAATTAGATAGAAAATAAAAAAGCCAAAAAGGATTGTTGTGTCCAAAATCACGACACATCTACCTTCTTGGCTTCAGTTAATTTTATGCGTATTAAATTGTGTGTGAACGAAAAGGCCGGGCAAATTTTGCCCAAACATGGGTGTCCGTTCAGGTACTAAATAACAGGTGTTTCATGCGCCTTCTTGACGCGTTTTGCCCTTTAAACCACATCGGTTTTTTGTTGTCAAGGCGCGGCATGTGGGATAAAGGATAGAATATGAAACCGAGATGGAGAGTTCTTTTTTGCGATGGTAGGGATCATGCCTGTCCGGTTACGGATTTTATTAATTCCTGCCCTGAGAAACACCAGGTAAAGCTGCTGAGACTGCTTGGACTGCTGGAAGAGCATGGGCCGACCCTGCCAAGACCCTATGCGGATCTGCTCCATGACGGGGTTCACGAACTTCGTTTTACCCTGTCCCGGGATCGCGTCCGGGTACTCTATTTTTTTTGTTATCAGAAATTTATCGTATTGTATGAGGTGTTTTTCAAAAATACCCGCAGGGTGCCTGAAAAATATATTGATCAGGTCATCGCCTACCGGGATGAGTTTTTGTCCCGGATATCCCAAAAAAAACTGGAGAAGATCAGCCGTGATGTTTCTTAAAGAGCTGCTGGATGAAAAATTGAAAGATAAACCGTTTCTATCCCTTTATAATAAGGAATGTCATATCTGCACCGCAACCATGAATGTCGTGGCCCGGATGGCTCAAAACGAAAATACCCGGGGTGAAATACTGGCGTTGCTGGGCATTGATCCATTCGATTTTGAGGCGCTTGAGGCGGGTGACCACTGCCGCCCGATCCAGGTGGTAAAACTTCTCAACCATTTTGGGATGGATGATTCCGGGGTGACTGCACGCTGTCCAAGATATTCTAAAGAAATAGATTCCCAGGTTGCCGGATAAAGACACTTCATAAGAATTTTTCAAAAGCTGTATCTGAAAGCCATGGGCACTGGGCCTCTAACATTCGGATAATCAGGAAACGTATTAAAGCGCCAGTCTGACTTGTTGGTTTATACAGCTCTCTGCATGGATAAGATCCCTTCCAGAGAAAGCGGTTTTGCTAATATTCCCAAAGCAACAGCGGGGACCTCTCTTGTCGTCCAATGCGGACGGACATAGTTGTGAATTATTTGATGAACATCCAAAGTCCTTTGTAAGCCCTTTATCGTTTTTGCATAAGTGTTTGTTTTTCTCCTGAAGGTACTATTCTTTCGTCTGATTGCAGCGTTTTGAGCCTCAAGGTGGTTGGCATGGATTTCGAACTCCTTTAAATTTTGAGCCGTATCAAGATGTTCTCGCTGTGGCGCTTGGTATTTTGGACGCTTACGGCCTTTTTGGTGTTTTTGATCCCCTTTGTTTTTGACACGAACTCTGACTCCTTTAGGAAGAACCCTGGGGGGACGTCCTCTTTTGCCTGTTTTTAAAACCTCAGAGCATAACTCGAAAAGCGTATTACCATATCGCCTTTCACCATCTGAAAGAAATGACAAATCATCTGTATGATCGATATACTCGCATACGGTTTTCATAACTGATTTGAATAAGGATGTATCTTTTTTTCCACATCGTTGGTCGACAATAAATCGACTGGCTCTTTCTATAATGACCGCTGTCCAGCCTTCGGATTCCAATGGCATTGTCCGTTTACCGACGATGGTGTAGAGTTCATCTCCTTCAAATGTCAGGGATATAAATTCATGACAAAAACCATATAGCAACAATGTAGCTTTTTGGTCGGCAAATCTATTTTCCCATAGTGCAATGGTATTTTTGTTTGACCTCAAGACTCTGCCAGTTGCTCGAAGCCCAAGGCCTTCACCGCGAAGTCTCAATGCAGATGCAACCTTGCTGATGGGAGTTTTAATATTATTCATGGCGGTATTACGGGTTTCCAAAAACGAGTTTTTACAATTCCTACAGATATACAATTTCCGGATTCCATTGTGTATGTGTAGATTCCGACGAGCTAATCCCATAAAAATCTCAGGTTTGATTACCCGGCTGGCAATTGATTACAGAAAAGCCGGGAGAGCTTTTGCCCTCCCGGCTTTAATCATGTAGACAGCAGTCTACCGCACTGAGTTATCCCTGGCGCCGGAGTCCCCTCTCAAACGCGTCCGTTTCACTCAGATTCGTTGAACCATTCCGAGTTGTAAATGAGCTCGGCAGTCACATTTTTTTCATTGTGATAATAGGCCTCCTCAAGACAGATCGTCGCCATATTCATTACGCCCCGTCTGTTTCCCCGGGTGGAACTTGCGATCAAATCCATTGCTTCTTTGGTAAACAGGTCCGATGGAGCTTGTGCATTTTTAAGACGGCTTTCGATAAAATGCTGGGTTTCATACTCGTTCATGGCATTGATTTTCATAATGCCGGTGAGCCGGGATCGTATCGGTGCCATTGCATAAAGTCGAAGTTGCCTGAGCAGAGAGTCGTCCCCGACAAGGATAAGAGAGGCTGCGCTTCTCTGTTGTAAGGTTTGGACCAGAAGAGAACAAAGATCCCAGAGGGAGTCGGATTCGATGCGCTGAGCATCATCGACGATCAGCACCGGATGACGTGAGTTGGCCTGGTTGGATAAGGATTCAATATGCTGCTGAACCCTTGTAATCAAAGGCATTCCCCGGCTTTTTATATCCACCCCGAGGGTCTGGGCAAGAATGCGTGTCAGTCCGTTTCTTGGATGACCGGCATAGGGCAGCATAACCGGGAGGTATGCATTTCGATCCAGATCCGATACCAATGCATGAATCAAGGTGGTTTTTCCGGTCCCTGAAGGGCCGCACAGTGCGGTGCTTTTGCCATGGTGCAGCAAACGTTTTATGGTATCGAGTTTGCGCAGGTCCTCTTTGGGTAGCCAGAGTTTGCGCTGTTCATAGGTGTCGGCAAAGGGATGGTACTTCCAGCCAAAAAAATCGGCCATGGGCGCCTGTTCTATGGTATGGGTGTCTTGCATGATTACCTCCCTCTATATGCGTTTTGGATGGGATCAATTGGTTTGGCCGGTTTCATTTCCGGTCCGTACCAGATTCGGTCAAGGTTCCATGGCATAAACCAGATGTCGAGGCGCTGGCCGGGTAAGGCGTCTGCCACCTCATAGGACCGCTTTTTAAGCCTGACGGTATTATTCAGGTAAACTTTGCACCGGCGCTTCATTCTAAATAAAGGCTCGATATCAATCGTTTCCGGTAGAGGGATGCAGGCACTTTGATGCCCAAGCCGTTTCTGCAAAGGGGTCATGCCCAGGCTGCTGTGAATACGCCGATGATAAGTCGACAGCCATTGTGAAAAGGCCTTGTTCAACCCGTCCAGAGTATGGGCCGGGGCATTTTTGCCCTCAAGGAACTGATCCCGGACGGTCCGGAAGAATCGTTCCACTTTACCCCTTCCCCTGGGTTGGCCCGGCGGCGTATGGATCAGATGGATACCCAGGTTGGCACAAACAAATTTAAGATGCTTGCTTGCGTAACAGGCCCCGTTGTCCGTATAGAACCGACGCGGCTTGCCATGGGTTCGAACGGTGGCCATCAGTGCCATCATCATTACCTCGGTGCCCTCACTGGTAAAAAAACCGGCATGAACCACATATCTTGTGGCATCGTCAATAATGGCATGCAGATAGGTTTTGCGTTTTTGGCTGTTCACTCTGATCTTTGGGCCGTGAAGAAAGTCTGCAGTCCACATTTGACCAAAGAACTGATATTGAAAGGGCCGAGCCGGATCATGCACCGTCAAATGGGGATCTCGTTGAAGGTTGCATGTCCGGGCAAAGCGATAAAGCGTGGAACGGGCCGGAGACTGCATATCCCAGACTTTATCCTGAACCAGCTGTTCGATCAAACGGGCAAAAGTCCATCTGGGATGTTCCTGCCGCAGTTGAAACAATCGGTCCGAGATCGCCCTGGGTACGGCATGGTGGGTGCCGGTGTTTTTTCTTTGGGCATCGTTTAACGCCGGCAGGCCGCCGTTCCGATAACGATAAAACCATTTTCTTAAGGTTTCCGGAGAAAAGGACACAAATTGACCGTCAGGCCGGCGATACTGAACTCCGGCAATTCTGATCAGTGCCTCCTCCATGGTCTCTACCTCTTCATTTCGATGAAGAAGACTGCTGATAATGCCGTATCGCCAGACAGCGAGATCGGCTGGGTCAGGTATTGGCATGACCACCTCCTTAATTGATAGTTGGAATTGGTGGCATATCAACATAACCGACTGTAATTTAACAATGTATGTTTTGTGTTGATGGTAATTTAACCCATCTTCCAGGGAAAAAACTCTGGGAAACATCCCTGGTAAAGTCCGGCCAGAAGGAGGGCGGATCCGGCCCCCATTCGGCAACAGTCTTTTCCCGGGAAAACCAGGGCATGAATTTTTGAGAAAAGATCCTGAGCCGTTTAGCAACACCCCGGGTGCACCCAAAGAATCTTGCCGTCTGTGCCTGGTTCATTCCGGCACTGACCATGGCTGCGCAGCAGCATATCGCCTCAAGGGTGTGACGGACGACCGGCATGATGGATTCAGGAAGAACAGAAAAACTTTTCCATGGACACAGGGGCGATTTGCACAAATAGCGCTGAACCCTTATTTCTGTGTCGTCTTGGGGATGATTTCGCGGATAGGTTCCGTTGCGGATGGTCAAAGAACTCGAACAATGGCAGCAACGAACCTGTTGTTTTTCCTTGGCAGATGACTGATTTCTTATTATGCTTTCTTTCATAAGCAGGGTCGGGGTTGTGGTGGTGATGGTTTTGGCGAACTTAATCTATACCACAATCCCCCCCTCTTATCCCCCCCAAAGGGGGGAGGAGGATGCCAAGGCATCGGGCGGTTCCTGCTGTCTACCGATGTGCCTTTTCTTTTTTAAAAAATCTTATTTAACAAGCTCATTATTTTCTCAGAAAATGTAACGATAGGTGGGATTTTTAGATGATATAGAGGTACTGTAGGGAAAGAATTAACAGTATGGTCGGATAATGTTTAAAAACCGATGTGTCAGATGAGCAGCAGTATGGGCATTGGAGCGGGGTAATTTTTTTCATAGCCGCTGTTAATCACATCATCCATATAAGATCAATCCTCATTCAAAAGAAAAGTGTGTTCAACGGTTCAGGCCCAGTGCCCCTGTCAAAGAACACCAAGAATACACTAAAATTGAGTTTTGAAAACATCTTGAATTTTTTCACCTTAGAAAACTTATTATCTTGGAGTTGCCTTGAAAAATCATCGGAATCATTATCTCATTCTTCTTTCGTATGGTATCTATTATAATACACCCATTAATTGAATTCACATTTATAATATCTTCACGCTTTACAATTTTTATTTTTTTGCCATACTGAAATTTAAGTTCATGCTTAGTGATAGTCACTTTGCTGTTTTTGATTCGATTGAAAACAAGTATTGTCGATACAAACCAGACAAATGCAATTATGCTGAATATTATCCAGTCCATAACCTCGTGGTTTGGAAAGCTAAGAGGGAGATAAAGCCATAATAAAGATATGCCATAGTTCAATGAAACTATTCCCAAAACAATTGGTGAACTTAGAAAAATTTTAGGCAACTCATTTCGATCCGAGTCTGCTATATTATCACGTACCTTCCAGGTAATAACTACTGGTAAGAGAGAAAGCACGAGTATTGCAATAATGCTTGTTAAGGTCGCTGTTTCCATTATGGACACCCTCTTACTTGATCATTGATATAGCTAAGGATCGCTGACTCTGTTATCGGCAGCCCTGCAGCTTGCATGGCAGAGATTATGCCCAAAATATTCGCGGTATTGATACTGGATCCCCACACTCCTTGAGTGATTGAATTTTGTACGGCGTGTACTGTAGATGCACTAGCCCCCATATCATATAGGGCTTTGCTAATAGTATTGATGTTATTAGTCATTGTGCGTTGGACAGCTTGGCTGCTAGCCTGAAAAGCGTGAGTGCCAGAAGTCAAACCACCACCGGCCGCACCAAAAGCGGATCCAACGATAGTCGATATAGCAAGTTGAGTTTTATCAATATTAGAATAAGCCTGACTCCAAGATTGTCCGTTCCTTCTATGGCCAAGGACTTGAGAGGTAACATTACCTGACACTCCACCGGCAGCTCCAAAAGCAGCTCCAGTTAATACAGCTCCAGAGGCGCCAAATGCACTGCCTGCCGCAGCGACTAACCCTGCTCCAGAGCCGACAACAGCTCCTGCAACAGCTCCACCAGCAGCTCCGGCCAAAATATCTCCCCCTGTAAAAAAAGCGGTTCCAGCACCGATGAGCCCCCCGACACCCGCACCAATACCAGCGCCTAAGATAAAAAACTGACCATCAGGATCAATAAATATAAGAGGGTTGCTGTTGGCATAAACAAAAGGATTGATTCCCCCAGCCAACCCAATCGGATCAGGAGTCAGGTATCTCCCTGTTTCCGGATCATAATACCGGTGCCAGTTATAGTGCAGACCTGTTTCTGCGTCAAAATATTGTCCCGGATATATTGCGATGCACCTCCCCCTCCTAGGGTGCTGTTTTTCGTAACGGAGCGATCTGATCCTATAGAGATACCTTCCATTTCAAGCCCGGCCATGATTCAGTCGTTCCAATTCACAAGATATTCTTTTCTTTCAAATGCCCTTCACCCAAAGCAGAGGGTGTTTTAAAGAAAAGGATATCCCACCGTCCGGTTATGGCATAAAGTCCTCCTGGTAAAGCCTCCAACATGTAAAAGAGCTGTTTGAAGTAGTATGATATATCTTCCCGATATTCAAGCTTATCCTGTTTTTTTCTTTAACCGCATCAGTCTGCCGGCGTGAGCCGGCATGTAAAATGGGTCATCTTCCTTTTTAGGGGGGAGCGGAAGGTCTGTGGAGGTGCGCAGGGCGCAAAGGGAGCGGAACATTGCGTAAAGGAGACATAATGTTGGTTATGTCTAGTGGAGAGAGGGAAGGCGGTTCGGCGCAGGCCTTGCTGCTGTTTGCAAGGGTTGTGACGGGCCGGCCGTGTCTGATAAGGCGGCCTTATCGGACACGCCGAACGGAACGACTTTACGCAATGTGGAGTGACCGGCGTGCCCTGCGCACCTCCACAGATCCTTCCGCGGGGTGGGCGGGGATATAAACAGGCGGCGAAGCCATCCGCATCTTAAAGGGCGGTTGGGTGGGTATATAATAAGGCCGGCTCCGGGCGCAGGCAGCGGAACCCCCTAAGGGGTGGAGCCCGAGCACCGGAGACGATCCTCAGCTTAAAACAGCAGTTAAAATAAAAAAGGGCTTAGGGCCGCTGCTCTCCGGGATGATATTTGGCATGGATCTCCTTGAGGTCGTTAATGGTCACCCGGGTGTAGATCTGGGTGGATTCCAATGATTCATGGCCCAGCATCTCCTGGAGGTGGCGGACCGGTGCCCCGTTCTTGAGCATGTGGGTGGCACAGGTGTGGCGGAACGTATGGGTGGAGACGTTCTTTCTGATCCCGGCCAGATCGGCGCATCGTTTGACCACTGCCCATATGGAGTTGGGGTCCATTTGTTCTCCCCACCGGTTCAGGATCAGGTGGCCGGTGTCCGGACCCCGGATGTATCGTGGCCGTACCATCACGATATAGTTTTCAATCAGTCGGCTGACCCGGTCGCTCACCGGTACCACGCGGTCTTTATCACCTTTGCCGCGAACATGGATAAAGCCTGAGTGCAAATCAAGGTTATTGATCTTAATGCCTGCAAGCTCCGACCGCCTGATGGCCGTATCATAGAGGATCTCCAGGATCACCCGGTTCCTGTAGCCCCGGGTTGTCCGGATATCTGCCGCCTGCATGATTTTTTTTAGTTCCGTGGTGTTCAGGATCACCTTTGGCAAGCGGTTGGGCTTCTTTGGCAGCTTGATGGCGTCCCCCGGATCCAGGATCATATAGTCATGCGCCTTTAAATATCGGGTAAAGGATTTGATCACCCCAAGGCGCAGGCCCTGGGTTCGAAGGCTCAACAGCTTACCCCGGCAAGATATACTGAAGGCCAGCTCCTGCTGATACTCGTACAGGATCTCACGTGTCAGATTGTCCAGGGTCGGCGAGGTTTCTTTGGCCATAAAGGTGATGAATGCCCTTAGCTCATACCGGGCGTTTTTAATGGTATAGGGGGATCTGCCAAGGGCTTTCAAATGACGAAGATATTGTTTGATAAGGTCCTGTACCAGCATGGGCCTCCTTTTTTCTTTTAACTGCCGGTTTTAATGCCGGGATGTGTCACGGTATGGGTCTCTTTCACCTCCATGGGCATGACCTTGGTGTACCATTGGGTGGTCTTCAGGCTCTTATGGCCCAGCAGCTTCTGGATATACCGGATGTCGGCGCCGTTCTGCAGCAGATGGGTGGCACAGGATCTGCGCAAGGTGTGGGGAGAGGCACTGGTCTTGATACGGGCCTGTTTCCGGTATCTGACCAGCATGGCCCGGATACTTGGCGGGTTCATGGGTTCCCCGGTGTTCAGCAAAAACAGTCTTCTTTCTTTCCGGTTTTTACGGGCATACCAGGGCCTGACCTTATCCAGGTATTCCTTCAGGTAACGGCAGGCTTCGGTTCCCAGGGGCACCACCCGCTGCCTGCCGCCTTTGCCTTTCCGGATGTACAGCACCTTGTCTCTCAGATCCGTATGGTACACCTCAAGGCAGATCAGTTCATTCAACCGGATCCCGGTGGAGTACAGCACTTCCATGATGGCCTTGTCCCGGATGGATGCCTTAGAAGACAGGTCCGGCTGCCGCAGCAACCGGCCGGCCTGGGCCTGGGTGAGGACGGGGCCGGGTTGCCTATTTTTCCGGCAGGTCTCTACAATGCCTTCGGTGGGATTGACCAGAAGCTTATGGGTCTGTTCCAGGTGTTCAAACAACCGCTTAACCGCCCTGATCTTAATGGCCTTGGTCTCCATGGCATTGTCCTGGGCCATGATATGTTCCCGGTAATTCAGGATCACCTGGCGGTTGGCCATCTTTAAATCACGGATCTTCCGATCGGTGAGATATGCGGCAAACTCGTCCAGCCGCGTCCTGTACCCATCAATGGTGGAGGCCGCATACCCCTGTGATTTGAGCAGATACTTAAACTCCGTGATAGTGGTTTGAACATCCATACCCTCTCTCCCCCTGTCTTGTTTTTGGCCCTCCAGCGCCTACTTGTTCATTTTTCCCTTTAACGGCAACGGATACAGCAATTTTTCACAACCCAACCACTACCCACCTTGTTGCCGATATCACCCAACTAGTTGGGCAAATCACCCTCCTTTTGCTGCCTCCTTTGCGCCGGCCATAAGTCTTTGGATCTCCTCCACCGGGGTGAGGTTCAAGAAGAACCGGCTGTTGTCCTCGCCCTGGCCCTTGTAGTTCAGGGCATAGGCGTATTCCTTGCCCCTGGAGCCCATGCGGATATAAAGATACTCCAGGTCTTCCAGCTGCTTGATATGGGTCTTGATCTGCCAGTCGCTCCAGTCCATGTATTCCCGGATCATGCGGCGGGTAAAATAGATCTCTTCCATTGGGGTGTTCCGGTCTTCGGCCAGCTCGTTCACCATCTTGGAGACGGCATCCAGCAAAGTTCTGGAAGGCCTTGCCAGTTCGTCCAGGCTCTGGCCCAAGACCTCATTGGCAATGCGGTTGGCACGGTCAATATCGTCAAGGGTAACCTCGATGTACGCCACGGTTGCATTGTCGATCTCCATGGTTTTGATCTCCCGCTGGCACTGGTGCAAAAAGGCAATGGCGTCGATGAGTCCAAGGTATTTTTCATGGTCTCTCCGGGTGACCAGGGACTGGCTGGGGTAGCTCAGATACGGGGTAAACTCGTTGACCACGGCAATAGGCTTTAACAGGCGCTGGGCGTTCTGGTGCTTTTTGATGATGCTCCTGGTTTTGGTCTTCTGCACAAGACCCTTAAGCGTTCTGGATTCCCGTTGCTTTTCGTGGATGGCTGCGGTCATGGCCGGGGATTCGTCTATGGATAAAAAGATGAACCTGGAGGCGGTCTCCTGGTCCAGGTCGGCTGCCGTGGTGGTGAGCATCACGGTCACAGGCCCTTTGACCGTGTAGTCCTCGGTTTTCATCTTACCGGTGCCGGGGTCCTTGCCCGTGGTGGCCACGGTGATCCTGCCCGATGACTGGATGTTCCTAATGGAGTAAGCGGCACCGCCCATGCCCACATCCTCTTCAATGGCCAGGATCTTATGGACCAGGGAGTCTTCCTCCTTGTAGAACAATGACTGGTCTGTCACCCGGGTGTAATTTTCGTATTCTTCCTCCGGCATCAAAGAGAGCACGGCGTTCTGAAGGGTGGATTTACCGGCGGAGCTTCGGGACTGGATCAGGATGGATATAGGTTTGGCAAGTTTCCTGGAGGTGGCCGCCAGATAACACACGGTCTTGTTGATCTCTTCACCGATCACGCCCATGACGGCCAGGTCCGCCAGGATCTCTTCCATCAGGTTGGGGCTTTTTAAGAATGCCATGGCAAGCCGGGTTTCCTCCTTGGTGGTCTTGGGTCCCTGGGCCTTGGCCTGCTTTGGGGTGAAGTTCTCCACCAGGGTCAACAGTCTGCCGATGTCTTCACGGACCAGTTCGGGCGACGCCCTGAACAGATCCGCGCACAGCTTGGCGAACCAGGTCCGGGACCGGGACGAGTACAGGTCAATGGTGGTCAATTCAAACAGGGCATTGCCCTCCACATCCGTGGATGCCTTGATGGTGGCCTTGAGCTGGGTGTCTCCCCGCTGGATCCCCTTGACCTGGTACTGCCGGTCGCCGTACCCAACCATAAATCCCTGGTCCGTCTCATTGTACAAGGTCTGCTTTCTGTTGTTGATCTTGTCCGATTGCTCCAGGGACCGGGGATTGGCCTGCTTGAGAAGGGTTTCAAACTCTTCGGGCGTATGGCGGTTAAAGTAGAGGTTCACATCCTTGACCGGCAGCTCGATGACATGACAGATGATATTTTTTTCTTTTAACTGCTCTGATACGGACCGGGAGGCGTTCCTGCCGGCATCGTCCGCGTCAAACACCAGATACGCTTCTTTGATCTTGCGGTTAAAGAAAAAAAGATGATCATCAATCAGGCCGTTGGTGCCGTAGATGGGCATCACGTTTTTAAATCCCTGGTCGTACAGGGTCAGGGCATCAATGATGGATTCTGTTAAAACCAGCGTCTGGGACCGTTTGGCAGCCTGGCGGTTCACCAGGCCGGTGCGTTTGCCGGGCAGGTACAAATGCTTGATTTGGCAGTCGTCGTCAATGTTCCGGCCATAGAGATTAACCACGGCCCCCTTGTCATCGTACAGCGGGAACACCACGCAGTTAAAGAACACCTCTTTGCCCCGGGTGTTCAGTATCCCGATCTTTTTTAGGGATTTGATGATGTCGGCGTCTTCGGGGAGGATGTTGAGCAGGGTGCCGTTGGCAAAGCCTGCACCAAAGTCCGTTAAGGATTGATTGTCTGTAATGCCCCTGGTTTTTAGATAAGCCATCCCCTTGGGATCTTCGCCAAGGGTGTGCTGGTAGTAGGAGACCACCCGGGCCAGCAGTTTCTGGTCCTTGACGGTAAGGCCATCAGTACCGGTCTCTTTTTTATTTTTAACCGCTTTCTGTGAGGCGGGCGCAGCCGCCTCATGCTTTTGCACCGAGGTCTTGAAGTCCAGGTTAAAATACAGGTGGTCGAACTCAAAGATATCGCCGCCCCTGCCGCAGCCAAAGCAGTTCCAAAGGTTCTCCCGGGGTGTGACCACAAAGGATGGGGTCTTGTCTTCATGGTCCGGGAACGGGCAGCGGCAGACGTATCCCTTCCCGTTTTTTTTAAATGCCGCACCTGTGGCCTGCTCAATGTAGGCCTTGAGGTCCACGCAGGTTTTGATGGTGTTGATCCTGGATTGTTCTATCATTTTGCTATGTTCCTTGTCTCAACCTCCGTTGTAAATTTGGGCCATGGCCTTAAAACAGGCTCTCATATGGACGGGATCCCATACATTCATGGCAAAGCCCAGGTTGAACCGGTTAAAAAGACCCGGGTTATAAAGATTGAGCAAAAACTCTATGACCAGTTTTTCTCCGGTACTCCAGACCCGGCCCGGTCCTTCGTAAACAAAGCCTGCCAGATCGTCCGGACTGAACCGGTCCCGGCTGATGCCCGGGATCTCTCCCTGTTTTATGCCTTTGCTGTTCATCACCGGGAACATGCAGGCGATGTCATAGAACCTTTGGGTGGGTGTCATAAAAGTCTCCCTTGATTTGATTGAACTTTTACCGGGAGATATGATAGAAAAGAAAACGGTTACAAATGGGCTTGCCCTTTTGTAATTTGTTTGCCAGGCCATCACCCGAGACTCGCCAAAGTTAACCGGGGATGGCCTTTTTTCTTAACTCTCCCTGCTGAAAAACCTGTCAAGAAAAAAATTAGCTTTTTTGCCCTGACATTAAATGATATTGTTTTGTACGAAATACGTTCACACAAGTCAAGGAGAAATCATGATTTTCAAAAACCCGTGGTATAAGGGTTCCATGGAGAAGATCAAGAAGATAGAAAATTTCGGCAAGCGCCTGGCCATGCTCAGAAAGCAGCGGGGTCTGACCCAGCAGCAATTGGCCGATGAGATAGACGTATCCCGGCGTGTGATTGCGTACTACGAGGTAGAGTCTGATAACCCGCCCGGCAACATCATCATGCTTTTATCCAAAGCATTGAACATCACCTCGGACGAACTTTTGGGGCTTACCCCCACCGATACCGGAGGCAAGCCAAACCTGAAGCTGACACGGAGAATGAAGGAAATAGAGAACCTTCCGCCGGCACAGCAGAAGGTTCTCTTAAAAACTATCGATACTTTTCTTAAGGGGGCTCAGGCTTAGGGGTTTATTTCAAGACCTGTGCTCTACGTTCAAAACGCTACCTGTTCGGAGGGATCTCAAATCCATAAATTTGCATATTATCTTTTCCGTCCTTTTGTAAATAAAACTCAATATCCCCAACGCCGCCGTCGCCTTCAAACTCACTCGATAAATGGAAGTGTTGAGTTTTTTCCTTTTTCATCTTTTTTAACTGTCCAATCAGGATATCAATCTCGTTTTCTCGTATCCCGATACCGATGCCATACCATCCAGTTTTAAAATCTTCTATTTCTACATACATAATCTATACAAAGCCTCACTTATCTATTTGGTAATATATGTTTTTCTGGATAACGAGGATCATGCCAATGGGGGCCTCTATCTTTGCCAGCTTCTCGTCCTTCTCTATCCCACCTCCTAAGCTGTCCATCAGGTCCACGCCATTGCCGGTGCTTGCCACCAGTTTTTTCCCCTGCTTTAGTTTCTTCCCAACCTTCAGGTGGAGTCCAGTCATCAGGATCAGCAGGATAGTCGTCCAAAGCATCATCATTCGAACACCCATCGGAGTCACTATTTTCGGTGCTCTTATTCCAAAGATTAATGATATCGTTGATTAGGGGCCGTGGATCCATCAATTCGATTATAGATGTGACATCTCGAACAAACAAATCGTTGGCATGGGAACCAGGTTCAAATACAGTGCCTGGTAAGCCGCCGATTGGTAACCCCGGAGAGCCAGGAAACGTAGTTGTATTCAAACCCGATGGATCGATAAAGTTGATTGGATTGTTCAGTGAATAAACGAAAGGGTTGATTCCACCAGCTAAGCCTATTGGATCTGGAGTGATGTACCGTCCTGTTTCTGGATCGTAATATCTATGGCCATTGTAATGGAGTCCTGTTTCACTGTCGTAGTACTGTCCCGGATATATTGCGATGCACCTCCCCCTCCTAGGGTGCTGTTTTTCGTAACGGAGCGATCTGATCCTATAGAGATACCTTCCATTTCAAGCCCGGCCATGATTCAGTCGTTCCAATTCACAAGATATTCTTTTCTTTCAAATGCCCTTCACCCAAAGCAGAGGGTGTTTTAAAGAAAAGGATATCCCACCGTCCGGTTATGGCATAAAGTCCTCCTGGTAAAGCCTCCAACATGTAAAAGAGCTGTTTGAAGTAGTATGATATATCTTCCCGATATTCAAGCTTATCCTGTTTTTTTCTTTAACCGCATCAGTCTGCCGGCGTGAGCCGGCATGTAAAATGGGTCATCTTCCTTTTTAGGGGGGAGCGGAAGGTCTGTGGAGGTGCGCAGGGCGCAAAGGGAGCGGAACATTGCGTAAAGGAGACATAATGTTGGTTATGTCTAGTGGAGAGAGGGAAGGCGGTTCGGCGCAGGCCTTGCTGCTGTTTGCAAGGGTTGTGACGGGCCGGCCGTGTCTGATAAGGCGGCCTTATCGGACACGCCGAACGGAACGACTTTACGCAATGTGGAGTGACCGGCGTGCCCTGCGCACCTCCACAGATCCTTCCGCGGGGTGGGCGGGGATATAAACAGGCGGCGAAGCCATCCGCATCTTAAAGGGCGGTTGGGTGGGTATATAATAAGGCCGGCTCCGGGCGCAGGCAGCGGAACCCCCTAAGGGGTGGAGCCCGAGCACCGGAGACGATCCTCAGCTTAAAACAGCAGTTAAAATAAAAAAGGGCTTAGGGCCGCTGCTCTCCGGGATGATATTTGGCATGGATCTCCTTGAGGTCGTTAATGGTCACCCGGGTGTAGATCTGGGTGGATTCCAATGATTCATGGCCCAGCATCTCCTGGAGGTGGCGGACCGGTGCCCCGTTCTTGAGCATGTGGGTGGCACAGGTGTGGCGGAACGTATGGGTGGAGACGTTCTTTCTGATCCCGGCCAGATCGGCGCATCGTTTGACCACTGCCCATATGGAGTTGGGGTCCATTTGTTCTCCCCACCGGTTCAGGATCAGGTGGCCGGTGTCCGGACCCCGGATGTATCGTGGCCGTACCATCACGATATAGTTTTCAATCAGTCGGCTGACCCGGTCGCTCACCGGTACCACGCGGTCTTTATCACCTTTGCCGCGAACATGGATAAAGCCTGAGTGCAAATCAAGGTTATTGATCTTAATGCCTGCAAGCTCCGACCGCCTGATGGCCGTATCATAGAGGATCTCCAGGATCACCCGGTTCCTGTAGCCCCGGGTTGTCCGGATATCTGCCGCCTGCATGATTTTTTTTAGTTCCGTGGTGTTCAGGATCACCTTTGGCAAGCGGTTGGGCTTCTTTGGCAGCTTGATGGCGTCCCCCGGATCCAGGATCATATAGTCATGCGCCTTTAAATATCGGGTAAAGGATTTGATCACCCCAAGGCGCAGGCCCTGGGTTCGAAGGCTCAACAGCTTACCCCGGCAAGATATACTGAAGGCCAGCTCCTGCTGATACTCGTACAGGATCTCACGTGTCAGATTGTCCAGGGTCGGCGAGGTTTCTTTGGCCATAAAGGTGATGAATGCCCTTAGCTCATACCGGGCGTTTTTAATGGTATAGGGGGATCTGCCAAGGGCTTTCAAATGACGAAGATATTGTTTGATAAGGTCCTGTACCAGCATGGGCCTCCTTTTTTCTTTTAACTGCCGGTTTTAATGCCGGGATGTGTCACGGTATGGGTCTCTTTCACCTCCATGGGCATGACCTTGGTGTACCATTGGGTGGTCTTCAGGCTCTTATGGCCCAGCAGCTTCTGGATATACCGGATGTCGGCGCCGTTCTGCAGCAGATGGGTGGCACAGGATCTGCGCAAGGTGTGGGGAGAGGCACTGGTCTTGATACGGGCCTGTTTCCGGTATCTGACCAGCATGGCCCGGATACTTGGCGGGTTCATGGGTTCCCCGGTGTTCAGCAAAAACAGTCTTCTTTCTTTCCGGTTTTTACGGGCATACCAGGGCCTGACCTTATCCAGGTATTCCTTCAGGTAACGGCAGGCTTCGGTTCCCAGGGGCACCACCCGCTGCCTGCCGCCTTTGCCTTTCCGGATGTACAGCACCTTGTCTCTCAGATCCGTATGGTACACCTCAAGGCAGATCAGTTCATTCAACCGGATCCCGGTGGAGTACAGCACTTCCATGATGGCCTTGTCCCGGATGGATGCCTTAGAAGACAGGTCCGGCTGCCGCAGCAACCGGCCGGCCTGGGCCTGGGTGAGGACGGGGCCGGGTTGCCTATTTTTCCGGCAGGTCTCTACAATGCCTTCGGTGGGATTGACCAGAAGCTTATGGGTCTGTTCCAGGTGTTCAAACAACCGCTTAACCGCCCTGATCTTAATGGCCTTGGTCTCCATGGCATTGTCCTGGGCCATGATATGTTCCCGGTAATTCAGGATCACCTGGCGGTTGGCCATCTTTAAATCACGGATCTTCCGATCGGTGAGATATGCGGCAAACTCGTCCAGCCGCGTCCTGTACCCATCAATGGTGGAGGCCGCATACCCCTGTGATTTGAGCAGATACTTAAACTCCGTGATAGTGGTTTGAACATCCATACCCTCTCTCCCCCTGTCTTGTTTTTGGCCCTCCAGCGCCTACTTGTTCATTTTTCCCTTTAACGGCAACGGATACAGCAATTTTTCACAACCCAACCACTACCCACCTTGTTGCCGATATCACCCAACTAGTTGGGCAAATCACCCTCCTTTTGCTGCCTCCTTTGCGCCGGCCATAAGTCTTTGGATCTCCTCCACCGGGGTGAGGTTCAAGAAGAACCGGCTGTTGTCCTCGCCCTGGCCCTTGTAGTTCAGGGCATAGGCGTATTCCTTGCCCCTGGAGCCCATGCGGATATAAAGATACTCCAGGTCTTCCAGCTGCTTGATATGGGTCTTGATCTGCCAGTCGCTCCAGTCCATGTATTCCCGGATCATGCGGCGGGTAAAATAGATCTCTTCCATTGGGGTGTTCCGGTCTTCGGCCAGCTCGTTCACCATCTTGGAGACGGCATCCAGCAAAGTTCTGGAAGGCCTTGCCAGTTCGTCCAGGCTCTGGCCCAAGACCTCATTGGCAATGCGGTTGGCACGGTCAATATCGTCAAGGGTAACCTCGATGTACGCCACGGTTGCATTGTCGATCTCCATGGTTTTGATCTCCCGCTGGCACTGGTGCAAAAAGGCAATGGCGTCGATGAGTCCAAGGTATTTTTCATGGTCTCTCCGGGTGACCAGGGACTGGCTGGGGTAGCTCAGATACGGGGTAAACTCGTTGACCACGGCAATAGGCTTTAACAGGCGCTGGGCGTTCTGGTGCTTTTTGATGATGCTCCTGGTTTTGGTCTTCTGCACAAGACCCTTAAGCGTTCTGGATTCCCGTTGCTTTTCGTGGATGGCTGCGGTCATGGCCGGGGATTCGTCTATGGATAAAAAGATGAACCTGGAGGCGGTCTCCTGGTCCAGGTCGGCTGCCGTGGTGGTGAGCATCACGGTCACAGGCCCTTTGACCGTGTAGTCCTCGGTTTTCATCTTACCGGTGCCGGGGTCCTTGCCCGTGGTGGCCACGGTGATCCTGCCCGATGACTGGATGTTCCTAATGGAGTAAGCGGCACCGCCCATGCCCACATCCTCTTCAATGGCCAGGATCTTATGGACCAGGGAGTCTTCCTCCTTGTAGAACAATGACTGGTCTGTCACCCGGGTGTAATTTTCGTATTCTTCCTCCGGCATCAAAGAGAGCACGGCGTTCTGAAGGGTGGATTTACCGGCGGAGCTTCGGGACTGGATCAGGATGGATATAGGTTTGGCAAGTTTCCTGGAGGTGGCCGCCAGATAACACACGGTCTTGTTGATCTCTTCACCGATCACGCCCATGACGGCCAGGTCCGCCAGGATCTCTTCCATCAGGTTGGGGCTTTTTAAGAATGCCATGGCAAGCCGGGTTTCCTCCTTGGTGGTCTTGGGTCCCTGGGCCTTGGCCTGCTTTGGGGTGAAGTTCTCCACCAGGGTCAACAGTCTGCCGATGTCTTCACGGACCAGTTCGGGCGACGCCCTGAACAGATCCGCGCACAGCTTGGCGAACCAGGTCCGGGACCGGGACGAGTACAGGTCAATGGTGGTCAATTCAAACAGGGCATTGCCCTCCACATCCGTGGATGCCTTGATGGTGGCCTTGAGCTGGGTGTCTCCCCGCTGGATCCCCTTGACCTGGTACTGCCGGTCGCCGTACCCAACCATAAATCCCTGGTCCGTCTCATTGTACAAGGTCTGCTTTCTGTTGTTGATCTTGTCCGATTGCTCCAGGGACCGGGGATTGGCCTGCTTGAGAAGGGTTTCAAACTCTTCGGGCGTATGGCGGTTAAAGTAGAGGTTCACATCCTTGACCGGCAGCTCGATGACATGACAGATGATATTTTTTTCTTTTAACTGCTCTGATACGGACCGGGAGGCGTTCCTGCCGGCATCGTCCGCGTCAAACACCAGATACGCTTCTTTGATCTTGCGGTTAAAGAAAAAAAGATGATCATCAATCAGGCCGTTGGTGCCGTAGATGGGCATCACGTTTTTAAATCCCTGGTCGTACAGGGTCAGGGCATCAATGATGGATTCTGTTAAAACCAGCGTCTGGGACCGTTTGGCAGCCTGGCGGTTCACCAGGCCGGTGCGTTTGCCGGGCAGGTACAAATGCTTGATTTGGCAGTCGTCGTCAATGTTCCGGCCATAGAGATTAACCACGGCCCCCTTGTCATCGTACAGCGGGAACACCACGCAGTTAAAGAACACCTCTTTGCCCCGGGTGTTCAGTATCCCGATCTTTTTTAGGGATTTGATGATGTCGGCGTCTTCGGGGAGGATGTTGAGCAGGGTGCCGTTGGCAAAGCCTGCACCAAAGTCCGTTAAGGATTGATTGTCTGTAATGCCCCTGGTTTTTAGATAAGCCATCCCCTTGGGATCTTCGCCAAGGGTGTGCTGGTAGTAGGAGACCACCCGGGCCAGCAGTTTCTGGTCCTTGACGGTAAGGCCATCAGTACCGGTCTCTTTTTTATTTTTAACCGCTTTCTGTGAGGCGGGCGCAGCCGCCTCATGCTTTTGCACCGAGGTCTTGAAGTCCAGGTTAAAATACAGGTGGTCGAACTCAAAGATATCGCCGCCCCTGCCGCAGCCAAAGCAGTTCCAAAGGTTCTCCCGGGGTGTGACCACAAAGGATGGGGTCTTGTCTTCATGGTCCGGGAACGGGCAGCGGCAGACGTATCCCTTCCCGTTTTTTTTAAATGCCGCACCTGTGGCCTGCTCAATGTAGGCCTTGAGGTCCACGCAGGTTTTGATGGTGTTGATCCTGGATTGTTCTATCATTTTGCTATGTTCCTTGTCTCAACCTCCGTTGTAAATTTGGGCCATGGCCTTAAAACAGGCTCTCATATGGACGGGATCCCATACATTCATGGCAAAGCCCAGGTTGAACCGGTTAAAAAGACCCGGGTTATAAAGATTGAGCAAAAACTCTATGACCAGTTTTTCTCCGGTACTCCAGACCCGGCCCGGTCCTTCGTAAACAAAGCCTGCCAGATCGTCCGGACTGAACCGGTCCCGGCTGATGCCCGGGATCTCTCCCTGTTTTATGCCTTTGCTGTTCATCACCGGGAACATGCAGGCGATGTCATAGAACCTTTGGGTGGGTGTCATAAAAGTCTCCCTTGATTTGATTGAACTTTTACCGGGAGATATGATAGAAAAGAAAACGGTTACAAATGGGCTTGCCCTTTTGTAATTTGTTTGCCAGGCCATCACCCGAGACTCGCCAAAGTTAACCGGGGATGGCCTTTTTTCTTAACTCTCCCTGCTGAAAAACCTGTCAAGAAAAAAATTAGCTTTTTTGCCCTGACATTAAATGATATTGTTTTGTACGAAATACGTTCACACAAGTCAAGGAGAAATCATGATTTTCAAAAACCCGTGGTATAAGGGTTCCATGGAGAAGATCAAGAAGATAGAAAATTTCGGCAAGCGCCTGGCCATGCTCAGAAAGCAGCGGGGTCTGACCCAGCAGCAATTGGCCGATGAGATAGACGTATCCCGGCGTGTGATTGCGTACTACGAGGTAGAGTCTGATAACCCGCCCGGCAACATCATCATGCTTTTATCCAAAGCATTGAACATCACCTCGGACGAACTTTTGGGGCTTACCCCCACCGATACCGGAGGCAAGCCAAACCTGAAGCTGACACGGAGAATGAAGGAAATAGAGAACCTTCCGCCGGCACAGCAGAAGGTTCTCTTAAAAACTATCGATACTTTTCTTAAGGGGGCTCAGGCTTAGGGGTTTATTTCAAGACCTGTGCTCTACGTTCAAAACGCTACCTGTTCGGAGGGATCTCAAATCCATAAATTTGCATATTATCTTTTCCGTCCTTTTGTAAATAAAACTCAATATCCCCAACGCCGCCGTCGCCTTCAAACTCACTCGATAAATGGAAGTGTTGAGTTTTTTCCTTTTTCATCTTTTTTAACTGTCCAATCAGGATATCAATCTCGTTTTCTCGTATCCCGATACCGATGCCATACCATCCAGTTTTAAAATCTTCTATTTCTACATACATAATCTATACAAAGCCTCACTTATCTATTTGGTAATATATGTTTTTCTGGATAACGAGGATCATGCCAATGGGGGCCTCTATCTTTGCCAGCTTCTCGTCCTTCTCTATCCCACCTCCTAAGCTGTCCATCAGGTCCACGCCATTGCCGGTGCTTGCCACCAGTTTTTTCCCCTGCTTTAGTTTCTTCCCAACCTTCAGGTGGAGTCCAGTCATCAGGATCAGCAGGATAGTCGTCCAAAGCATCATCATTCGAACACCCATCGGAGTCACTATTTTCGGTGCTCTTATTCCAAAGATTAATGATATCGTTGATTAGGGGCCGTGGATCCATCAATTCGATTATAGATGTGACATCTCGAACAAACAAATCGTTGGCATGGGAACCAGGTTCAAATACAGTGCCTGGTAAGCCGCCGATTGGTAACCCCGGAGAGCCAGGAAACGTAGTTGTATTCAAACCCGATGGATCGATAAAGTTGATTGGATTGTTCAGTGAATAAACGAAAGGGTTGATTCCACCAGCTAAGCCTATTGGATCTGGAGTGATGTACCGTCCTGTTTCTGGATCGTAATATCTATGGCCATTGTAATGGAGTCCTGTTTCACTGTCGTAGTACTGTCCCGGGAACCTGAGGTTGCAGGTAATGGCTCCCATACGAATTTGAGCAGAACCGAAAGGTAAATATGCAGCTTCCCATACGGTTGTGCCGGTGTTGTCAAAGATCTGCTGCGGTGTTCCTAAATGGTCTGTAACCATATAGTAAATTCCGGCATTGGTTCCATATAGCTTCATCGCAACGGGTGTATCCCCCAGATATACGTAATCCCTAAGCGGGTTGCCGGAACCGTCAGTTTCACTG
Source organism: uncultured Desulfobacter sp. (assembly GCF_963666675.1). Lineage (NCBI taxonomy): Bacteria > Pseudomonadati > Thermodesulfobacteriota > Desulfobacteria > Desulfobacterales > Desulfobacteraceae > Desulfobacter > uncultured Desulfobacter sp. The sequence goes on from NZ_OY762929.1 coordinate 711,064, forward strand.
ATTAAACGATTTTGATCGTCATAATGGTAGCAGATGGTCGTGCCTGAGGTAATTTTTTTAACCCGGCGCTGAAACGCGTCATATACATATTCAACGATGGTGGTGGAGCCGTTTTTCACTTCAGTGAGCCGGTTGTTCTGGTTGTAGATATAAGTCAGTGTGCCATCTGAGATAATGTTTCCATGATTGTCCGTGGTGTATGTTTTAGCCTGGGTCCCGGTTGAATAATCCAGCCGGTTTGATCCGGTCTGGTAAAAGAAATCTGTCGCTGACGATGTGATTGCAATAATCGAAGGCACGCCGGTAATGGTTTGAACCGTCCCATCAGGATAATACTGGTAATTAAAATCCATATCACCGGCCAGGATACGCTCAATCTGGTACCGTTGGGTATAGGTCTTGTCAACGGTAACGACATCCTCGCCAAAGGAGAAGCTTTTTACCGGGCCGAAGGGCATGTAGGTGATATCGGAGGCCAGGGGCTGTCCGTCAGCCAGAACCTGTAAGGGCCTTCCGGTGCTGTCATACTGGTATGTCAGCGCCAGGCCGCTGGGATACGTCATTGAGGCTCGGTCGCCAGTTAAAGGATCATATCCGAACGAGGTCACGGCATCAGCCAGGCCGGTCTGCATACGGGTCTGGCCAGCAATGGAACCGTAGGTTGAGTAGATAAATGTGCTCTGTCCCCCCGGATCAGTGATGCCCGTGAGCCGACCCATGCCGTCCGTGCCGGTATCATATTCATACGTCAGATTCTGGGATGTGTCGGGAAAGGCAACCGATACAAGCCGGTTCAGCACATCATAGGTATACACAGATTCAGTGCCGTTGGCGTGAGTGACGGCGACCTGGTTCGAGCTCAGATCGTACACATATATAGTCTCTCCTCTGTCCGGGGATGTCTCTGACAGTATCCTGCCGTAATCATCCAGGACATAGTTGGTTGCATTGCTTCCCGGGTCCTGAATGAGGGTTAAATTATCCTGGTTGTCATAGCTGTAATCGGTGACAATGGTATCCGGTTGGATAGCCTGTTCAAGCCGGTTTAACGGATCATAGCTGTAGGTTGTCGTTATCAGCCGTTCATTCTCGATGGCATTGACGTTCCCCACGGCATCGTACCCGTAAATAATTTCACTGTCATCGGGCTGAATTATTTTCCAGAGTCTGCCCGGGTAATCCGGGTGTTGATAATCAAATCTTGTTTGTTTCTGAAGGGCATCCGCATTGTTGTATATGGATTGTTCGGTCAGGTTACCGTTGGCATCATAATCATAGTAGTGGTAGCTGCCCTGGTTGTCCGTGATCCGGGAAAGCCTGCCGTAAACAGGATCGTAAGTATAGGTTAAGGTTCTTGAGCCCGGGGCTGTGATGGTGTCAACTTCGCCTGCAGGCGTGAATGTCCGGCTGGTCTGAATGCCTTCAAACGTGGTGGTTAGAAGCCTGTTGCGGCCGTCGTAGGTGAATGCGGTCTGCCGGGTATTGACATCCGTCATCAGTCCCGGATTGCCCTGGCCGTCATAACTGCCGAAGGTGGTGGTGCCGATCAGGGGCTTTGTAACGGTGAGCAGATCACCGGATATAAGATCATATTCGTAAGTGATCGTGTCCGTCGTGCCGGGCAGGATACCGTCTATTTCGGTCAACTGCCCCTTGGTGTTGTAGGTGTATTCAGTGGTATATTCATAGGAAACAATTTCATCTGCCGCATTTTTGGTGTACCCGGTTTCTATTTTTTTATGGACCAGCAGGGTCGGGTCTTCGTTGGGGGTACTGTTCCCGTCATCATCAAAGTCATAAACCGTCATCTTCTGTCCGGTGCCCAGTGCGGAGTCCCTGGTAATGCTCAAAGGAGAGCTTAAGGTTTCATGGTAGGTATAGGTAATTTGCTGCTGCTCAGGAGTTCCGGAGGCCAGTGTCACCGTGCCGGGATTGCCCCGCTCATCAAAATTGCCGTAGGTGTTGATGATGCCGTTGGCAAACTCTTTTTCCGTGATATTCAGGTCGGCGTCATATTCATACCGGACCGGGCCGTCACCGGAACAGGAGGGACATTCAGGAGGCCCCGAAACCGAGGTGATTCTTCTGAAATGGTTATCAAATGTGGTAAACGTATACGTCCGCAACGTGCCGTATGCATCCGTAAGTTCCACGGTTGACGCATCCACATAATTGATTGAAATTGTCTTAGACCCGTCGCGGCTGACTGAAGCCGTTGCTCGGTCCTGGCTGTCGTAACTCCAGGATGTCAGCAGGTGACCGGCCTTGTCTTTTTTCGCAGTCAGATTGTGGGAATCAGTTGAATCCGTGTATTCGTAATCATATCCCGAACCGTCCGGATAGGTGACGGAAACCAGGTTGCCGGATGAGTCATAATCAAATGTGGCCAGTATTCCGTCGGTTACGGCGGCGGTCACAGGTCCGGTGATGGTTTGCACCCGGCTGTCCGCATTGTACTGAATCGTGTATGCCCGACCGGAGGCCTGGTCGGTGATGCCTGAAAGCCGACTTAGTCCGTCATATGTCATGGCGAACCGGTTGCTATGCGCGTCCTCTATCCACTGCAGCAGGCCGGAGCTGCTGAAATTCAAACGGGTGCCGTCTGTTTTATGCCAGGTATAGGTGGTATCCGCCTCTGCTGTTACATAACTTTTCTCTTTAAACACACCTTTCCAGGTATTATCGCCTGCCTGTATAAAATATCGCCCCCTGCCGGTCTGGTCCTGGATGCGGATATGCGATATGCTGTCCAGCATCAAGCCGGTTGTCAGAGAAATATCATAGGAATGGCGCCACCCATACCCAAGGGTTCCGGAACCTGAAGCCCGGCTGTTATAAAACCGTCTGAAGGCAAATCTAGATTTATGGGGCGTTGGCAGGAACATATCGCTGGAGATTTCATATTTATTACCATTTTCAATGTTTATGGGATTGCCTTTCATGGCGGGTTCTAACATGCAGACTTGCGCCTGTCCGAGAATCGTATCTTCCGGCACGCTCGTATAACAGGAATCTCCTACGGTTTTTGACGGATCACTATCATCGCAGTCTGTACATGATGTAAACCCATCTCCGTCATTATCCGTCGGGGCGTGGGATGTGCAGGAATAGGTGTTGTTTGGAAGCGTGCAGCAGTAAGTGTCAAAATCTGCGGTGTAAATGCCTGCGGGCTTGCCGGAAAAGTTAACCCCGGCAATGGTCCCTGTGAATCTGCTTCCTACAGAAACGATATGCGTACCGGAAGCATTCCTCAGTACCCGGTATCCCTGGGACACCAGATAGCTGCTCAATGCCCCCGGAGATCTTGTTGTATCCCCCCAAAATGCCCAGTTGTACAATGAGCTTCCCTGGCACCGGACAGCATATTGCTTGTATGTGTAGGTATGGCTTTCTGAGGGTGGTTTAGAAGGGCACGTGGTGGCAATGTGTTCAATTCCGACATTGGATATCCAATTACTGCCTATGCTGCAGCTGCAGTCGGCAAATGCCTGGCTGGGAACCAGGGCCAGGGAAAGGATAAGTATGCTGCCCGCTATTACCATTTTTAAATCAGGTATGTTCATGATTTGTCTCCGGGAATAAATACTTCAAGATTTTCAAGTTGAATGATCACAGCTATTGAATGCCAAAATTATTTGCGAAAGATGAAAGTGCGCCGGCATCGCCGCTGAAATCCGCGGCAAATGCGTTCAGGTCTTCTCCGTCCACATCCCCGTCCCCGTTGGTATCAAATGCTGTGCCTTGGACCGACACACTCGATTGTGTCCGGTTGCCTGCGGCATCATAGCTGTATTCAATGCTGAAAACACCGGAGTTCTCCATTTTGGTAATCCGGTTCAAATTGTCATATTCATAGGATATGGTCCCCGAAAAGGCTTGGCCGACAAAGCCTGAATAGAAAAGAATTGTGGTGGTGATAGATAAGACAAGATATTTGAGTTTCATTTTTAAAACTCCTAAATAGGATTTTTTGATTGCTGAAATAGAAAAGACAAAAACGGAGTAACGCAATTATTGTTCCGAAAAAACCGACAGCCTCTTGTGCCAGCATTGATCAAACTGGTATTAAATGGAACTACCCATTTTTTCCATGATTAAATTATTTTTGTATCTATTTTTTTCGTAGGATGCTGTGGTATTAATTTAAAATTTCATTACCACAATTATGAAACAGATGCAACCGCATTAAAAGTTTACTTAAGGCGAGCATTTCATTATTTTGATGTGTAATCCCCGGTAAGTTTTGTGCTGTGCTGGTCAGGAATGATATAGGGGATGCCAATCCTGGCTGCTTATGCTCGATGAATTTGTCTTTCCATAACATTGGAGAGCCTGATAGTGAGAGTGCAATCAGTTCCACGGATGCTTTAGTGTCGTCGCTGTCCTGAACGGTAGAGTAGATACTGTGCTGACCAATCCGCATTTAAAAAAATCGGAATGAGATAAATATTCTATCAGTGAAAAGGTGAGCAATGATGGTATAAGCCATAATGAGTTAACTTTCAGATACAACGACTATTTCCCCAAAAAATGCTCAGGAACTTAAAACTGCAAGGCAGCGTTGACTACGACCAGAGAAAGCCGGTTTTTTAAGTTGATGAGTACCCCGGGCTTTCACGTTTTTTCATTAGAAAAAATATCAGGAAATTTGAATTTGAACCTGTTCTATTTCTTCTGTGGGTAACGAAAATAACGTGCCAAGGTATAAATTATCATTCTCAAATTTAAGTTATTTCATTGACGCAATGATTTTTTAAAGGCAGTGAAGCCGTAAAGACCAAAACAGAGGGAAACCATCTGCTGGCCGAACAAAAGCGGCTTGTCCTGCATGAGCATCAGCGTTCCCATGCCGGCGTTCATAAGAATGAAAAACAGCCAGCCGTTGGAATTATTTTTTGCAAGCAGATAGCTTCCCATCAGGAAACCTGTCACCACACAGATCTCCAGCCATTGTGAAATGCTTGTGATCCCGCCGTAATCCATAATACTGTACCCGATGCCTAAAACCAGAAATCCATAGGTAATCCAGGAGACTACCCTGTCCCACCCCCTGTCAGGTACTTTTTTGTCCATCCATACATTGTAAAACCCGAAGACCATGGCCGGCAGCCCCCCCGGCTTCAATGGAAGCTGCCATCCAGTCATGATGCATCACCAGAATGATGACCCAGGCGGGCACCCCTGTGATATAAACCATCCACCCGAAAAGCTTAAGGGATTTTGCCTCTCTGCCCCTGCGGCCCTCGGCCATGGCAAACAGGATCTTGTTAACAAGATAAAATCCTCCGCCCCAGGCCTGTAGTATCATTTCCATGTTCTTAAGATCAGCCTTGTTTTTACTTGTATGTACCCCGGCATTTCAAAAATCTTTGGGTGTTTTCAGACACTGTATCCCTTTTTTAAACGGGAAGGATCAATGTGGTGTTTATCTTCTCCGGTTTCTGAATGACTGCGTTCTCCATTTTTCAGCATATAAACCAGGGACCAGCCGGGCTCAGGATTGATTCGGCTGTCGTGGGCATAGACATGAAGCCGGTTGGTCTTGTCCACGGCAAACAAAGGCAGGGCTTTTTCACCGTGTTTCTCTGTGAATTGAACCATGGTGAATTTGTCCGTCAGCTTTGTGGTGATGATATGTCCACCCCGGGCCAGATCGGTGGCCATGGCAGGATATGACGCTTTTTCACCAAACAGGATTTTTCCATGGTTCTCAATGGACATCCGGTCCGCCGTCGACCGGTTGTCTTCAGCCCGGGACTGCAGAATATAGATTTTATCCGCCCCGAACTCCAGGCGATAATGAATGGCCACGGCCACGTTGGCCGCTTCATGGGGAAAGAGGGCAAGGACCCCACGGATGCCCACAAGGGGAATATGCCGGTCCGCATGTTCGGACACGGGATTGCCGAAATAGGTGGGCAAACCTTCGTTTTTGGCCTTCATCACCTGGTCCCACCCGGTATCGGCCAGCTGCACCTGAAACCCCAGATCCATCAAGGCCTTGCCGATGGCCCGCCCCAGGCGGTTGGCCCCGAAGATGACAAAACCGTTGGGGGTGGGCTCGGCCACCTTAAGCCACAGGGCGATGGGGCGTGCCGTAATGCTTTGCACGATGACCGTGGAGATAATAATAAAAAAGGTCAGGGGGACCAAGACGCCTGCATCCGGGTAGCCCGCCTTTTCAAGCTGGGTGGCGAACAGGGCTGAGATCGCCGCCGCGACGATTCCCCGGGGGGCTATCCAGGCCAGCAAGTGCCGCTCGGGCCAGGTCAGGGTTGAGCCGATACTGGAGACCATGATGTTCATGGGCCGGGCCAGAAATTGAATGGCGAGGAATAAAAATCCCATGCCCCAGCCCAGGGCCACCAGTTCATCAATACAGAGGCGGGCGGCCAGCATGATAAAAAGGACGGAGATCAGCAGGATGCTGATGTGTTCCTTGAAATCCAGAATATCCCCGATGGGTACATCCCTCATGTTGGCCAGCCAGATGCCCATGACCGTGACAGCCACCAGGCCCGCCTCATGCTGCAGATGGTTGGAAAACGCAAATGCGCCAAGCACCAGGGAGACGGCAAAGAGGTTGTGCATGAATTCGGGAATCCAGTGTTTGCGTATGGCCATGCCGAATCCGTATCCGCAGACCATGCCGACGGCCGTGCCTGTGGCAACCAGGCGGACGAACACCAGAATGGTATGCCCCATGGCCTGCTGGGCTGATCCGGATATGATGAATTCATAGGCTAAAACCGCCATGGCCGCACCAATGGGGTCTACGATGATGCCTTCCCATCTGAGGATATTGGCAATGTTATGGTTGGGCCGGACCGTGCGCAGCATGGGCACGATCACGGTGGGGCCGCTCACGGATGTGATGGCCCCAAGAAGTACACTGATATGCCAGGATAACCCCAGCCCCAGCCGGGCGGCCAGGGCTGTGATGATCCAGGTGACCAGCATGCCGAAGGAGACCATGTTCCGGACCACCATATGAAGCCCCCGGATCTCCGAAAAATTCAGGGTCAGGCTGCCCTCGAACAGAATCAGGGCCACGGACATGGAGACAAAGGGGAAAAAGAGATCCCCCATCATCTTTTCGGGGTTTAAAATCCCCAGCACAGGGCCGGCCAGGATGCCGGTGATCAAAAGAAAAACAATTCCCGGTATCTTTACCCGCCAGGCGATCCATTGACAGGCCGTGGCTGCGATCAGGATACCGGAGATCTGTATGAGCGTGTATTCATTCATTGGTTTTCAGCTATTCTTTTTCATTTGCAATTGGGCACATCTTTGTAATCATGCGATTTGCGGGCCAATGTTACCCCACCAGGTTTTCATTGACAAGGCCAAAGCCGAGGGCCTAAACTGACCGGGTTGCGACGCATCATTGCGCAGCATTCCCAAAGAGTACGCCTGAAAAGAGAGCACAAAAGAGTCGGAATATCAATTTCAAAACGAGAAAAGGAGGGGGAATGGACAGAAGAAAATTTTTAAAACTCTCGGCCGGTGCGGGCGCCTTTGCACTGTTAAGTATGACCGGTATCGGCTGTAAAGGCCCTGGGGGGCGAATGGTAATCCAGGAGTCTCTACCCTACAAAGCCGATGCCCTTGAACCGTATATCTCTGAACGTACTGTTCTTGTTCACTATGGCAAACACCATGCCGGGTATGTGAAAAAAATGAACGCAATGATCAAGGGAACCGTCTACGCCGACCTGGATATTGAGACAATTATCCAGAAAAGTTACGGCAAGGCCGATGAGGTGGGTATTTTTAATAATTCTGCCCAGGTCTTCAATCATACTTTTTATTGGAACAGCATGAAACCGGGGGGCGGCGGTGAGCCGACCGGTGTCCTTGCCGAAAAAATCCAGGCGGATTTCGGCAGTTACCATGGGTTCAAAAAGGCCTTTACAGATGCCGCACTCTCCCAGTTCGGCAGCGGATGGGCATGGCTGGTCAAGGATCCGGAAAATGATACGCTGAAAATCATCAAAACCTCAAACGCCGATACCCCCATTGCCCAGGGGGTGATCCCGCTTCTTACCATTGATGTATGGGAACATGCCTATTATCTGGATTATCAGAACCGCAGGGCCGACTATGTAGATACATATCTGGAACACCTGGTGAACTGGGAATTCGCGGAGGCCAATCTGGCCTGTTAAACTTTTAGATTAAAACTGCAGATGACATAACAGTCATGGGTTGGCCTGGTCTATCAATACCCAGGTCCAACCCACAACAAATCGTGAAGGTGTTTCCGTGTTCTGTTAATCCATATGCTTCAATCCATGGGCTGCTTTGAACCCATGCCATTCTTCATGGGTTAATTCGCCGTTTCCATCAAGGTCAATCGCCTTGAACACGTCCTGGCTCCCCGATGCTTCCGGGAAAATAGACTTGAATTCTTCGAACGTCACCCGGTCATTATTGTTACGGTCCGTGTCAGGAAAATGGGCGTTAAATTTCGAGGGATCAGGAAGGTCTTTTGCATGGTACTTGTGTCTATGATACAATTTTTCACCAAGACCCAGAAACAATATTACATGTAGAATGCATTGGCCATGAAAATGGCATCGGCATAGAGTTTGGGGAGTTTCTTTTCAATTTCGTGACCTTTGAACGCTTTGAAAATAGGTTGCTCATCCCAGTTGCCTTGTTCAAATCCAATAATGATATGCAACATTCTTGAAAATTCATTGTCATTCCTAAGCAAGGCCTGATTCATTTTATCAGAAAAAGAGAGATGCTTGAGGATATCCTGCATCTCGCAGTCCATGAGAGCATCCATATATGAAAAAAGTCCAAGGGTAAATAGTTCCTCAGCCGAAAACTTACTTTTAAACAGTTCGCTGAATTTCTCACACATTCTCGCCCGGATGATGGAGCACCTGATCAACTCATTGGGTTTGGCATTGCCCAGATCAGAGACCACTACAACCTTAATAAATTTTCTGAGCTCTTCCTCTCCAACAAAAACAATGGCATCCTTTATCGTATCAATTGGTATACGCCGGTTAAAATAGGCTGAATTCACATATTTTAGAAGTTTAAATGACAATGGTACATCATTACGTATGAAATTCTGGATTTTTACAATATTTATATGCTTTTTTCCTATTTCATTGACCAATTTGAGTTTGGTGATGTGATTGGAAGAAATTCCCCTGGTGGAAATAACCTCAGGCTTGGCAAAAAAGTACCCTTGAAAATAATTGAACCCCATTTCCTTCGCCATTTTAAACTCTTCATAAGTTTCAACTTTTTCAGCCAGGATTTTAATATTATATCTTTCTTTCAGGTCCTTAATGACATCGACCAGGGTGGGCAATGGGGTGGCAATCAGATCAAATTTAATAATTTTTGACAACTGAATTATTGGCTCAAACTTTTCATGATAAATGAAGTCGTCCAACGCAATATCAAACCCCCTTTCCTTGAACAAGGCAAGAGAGGAGATGATATCATCATCAGGTTCGACATCCTCGAGGACTTCTATAATAAACTGTTCCTTAGGTAGGAACAGAGGTGCTTTGTCCAGCAGTAGTTGCCGGGTAAAGTTGATCAGTCCTTTTTTGTTACCCAGTAGCTGTTTGACTTCAAACGGAAAGAATAGATTTGATAAAAGATTTGTAGTGGCGACATCTCCAGAAATATCAGGAAAGGCATTTTGTGTACCTGACCTGAAAAGTAGTTCATATCCGAACAGCTTTTTATGCTTCGTAAAAATGGGTTGCCTGGCTAAAAATACTTTCATATCGTCTCTCGTGATCTGTATGTTCAATTATAGAGACTCAAGATCCAACATGTAAGAGGGTACATTGCTTTTTGTAAATTGCCAAGCCCTAACCGTTCTATTCGTATACTCCCGGCACGGATCAATGGCGTTGCATTGAATGCTCTTTCATATAAACAGCCATGGGCCGACCCGGTCTATCAACGCCCAGGCTTGGCCCACAACAAAGAATGAAAGAAGTTTAGTAACTTACTGAGCTCTTTCATATAAAAAAACAGGGATAAATTTTTATAGTGTTTTCAGTCTGAAATTCATATCCGCTTTACGGGCTAACATCTTATCCACTAATTTTGCGTTACCACCATTGCCAATAATCACATCACTGATTTTGTTGTCCGAAATTTTCGTCACAGAATGGATCGAACAATGCAGTTGTTCAGATGTCATGGTGGAAAATAGTCTCATTGCATGGGGATTATTAGGGTCATTTCGCATCACATTCAGCTCTTCAACACAGGCGCCAAAGGCTTTTCCTTTTGGATCTCCATACGCACGAAATTCAAGTGCGCCGCCGACATCCAGCGTTAATACTTCATTATTGGCAACGCCCTGATTATCACCGGCAAACCCCGCGGCATCCCAGTTCGCTGTCCAGGCATGGACGGCAAACCAGCGCTGGGCCTCTATACGTTCTTTTTCTGAGAATTGTGAGAGATTTTTTTTATCAAGTTCGACCCAGCGGGTTACGATCTGGCAAGAATCTATACTAAGAAGGTAATTAAAAACCGGCGCTCCGGCTAACTGATAAAGTTTTGCCGCTAAAAATTCATTGCGGGCATGCATGGGGGTCTCCAGTATTTTTACATAATATTTCTGCCCGTCACCATCGCTGTATATCCCGGCAGGGTTCGTTCCTAGCTGCCCGCCAACCCGGTCCATACCGCTAATATCAATTGGATCTGTTTTTAAATTCATTGTTAAGGATCTTCATTAATCACTGTGGTTTGTTTTACCAATGCTAACTGAGTGTGGGTTTCAATGGCGCCGGATCGTGCTCTGCGCACCATTCTGATGGCCTTTTCCGGCTCGGTTCCCAACTCGACCAATAGACGTGCGGATATCATCCCGGCTCTTCCCAGGCCGCCTTTGCAGTGAAGCAGTATATTTTCCCCCTGACACAAGCGCCGGCGGATTTCTTTACCATACCTAAGCCAGTTTAGCTCAAATTTATCATCAGGCACAGAATAATCTATAATCGGTAAATGAGCCCATTTCATTCCTCGAGCTTCTATTTCCTCTCCCAATGTCGGCACTTTTAGGTCTATCATTTCGGCCGTTTCCAATAACGTAAGTACGAGACTTGCACCCCACTCTTTTATTACATCTAAATCAAGATCCAGATTTCTGGCCCAAACACCTGTTACAGCATAGAGATCATGTTTTCCCGGACAAAAAGTGATCCCAATCTTTCCACTGTCGGGGCCGGCCTGAACTTCAGCAATCTGAAGTGGGTGAGAATGGCTTGTTCTTGCTACCATGCTAATTTCCTAAGGGCAAATAGGTAATCGGTTTAGTGTAAACGTAGAAATACCCTTGAGCAAAATATGGACCATAGATGAAATCGATTTTATAATGTGCTAAAATGACGGCTGTTTGGGTGTGATGAACGATTTTCTTCGGATGTTTTTTCTGAACATTTAAGATCATCAGCTTTATAAAAATAACATAAATGGGATAATTGCATTACAATAACGTGACAATTTGTTTGTCAAATGAATTTGTCTGGGAGTTCGCTTTCCGGTAAAATATTCAAGGTTGAGAAAAACCTAACGATCAATTAATAAGTTAGCGCCGTTTACCCCTTCACGATATATATTTATTTATAAGGGCAAAGCCAAATGGGACATATAAACACATCTGTTGACCGATTAATTAAAATCGTTCAGCAGGGCGGAAGTATCCGAACCGGTATTGATGTCTACAATTCAAAAAAAATAAAAACAATTGATAAGTATAGCATAATCAACGATGTGAATATTTTGCTGAAATTAAAGGCCGAAGGGATTGGCGCTCTTCCTATCAACCGCAAATTAGGGGGCGGTACATGGGATAATCAAGGTACGGAGTTAAAGCTTATGCGGGGGGACAAGGCTCCTCTCGTCGAACAAGACGGCATCCCTGGGCTTCCTGAAATTGATAAAAAAATAAAAAAAATTGAAGAAATTAGAAAAGAGGCCACCGTCAAATTTGAGAATGCCAAAAAAAACATTAAAAAAGTCATCTCCGATATCAAAGTTACGGGCGGCGAGTTTGATTATGATCAGGTGGAAAATACTGTTACGGAACTATTGGATTTCATAAACACCGACGAAAGTGCCTTTTCCCTGTTAACCCGTGAAATATTCAGTTACGACGACTATCTTTATAATCATTCCATTAATGTGTGTACCATCGGAACCCCCGTAGTAAAGCATTTCATCGACAAATACGGTAAACAGTTCGGGATGAATCATCCGGAAAAAATTAAGGAAATCTCCATTGGTTATTTTATGCACGATGCTGGTAAAGTCTTAATCCCGGAAGAGATTTTAAATAAAAAGGGCCCCTTAACTGACAAAGAGTTTGACGTGGTAAAGACCCATTCCTATAAACTGGGCATGCAGATTTTTGAAAAGAATCATCTTAACGCACCCCTGATTACTGATTCGGTCAGATGGCATCATGCCCCTATGTACACGGATGAGGAACGATGTTATCCCAATGACGTGGAACCTGAAGAGATCCCCCCCTATGTGAAGATATGTAAGTTAGTGGATGTTTATGATGCGCTGACATCTGTCAGGTGTTACAAAAGTGCATTTAATCCCATCGAAGTGGTTACGGATCTGTTTACAAAATATTCAAAGAAAAGCAAATTGGTGCAGAAGGTTCTTCTTTGCTTTATCAATGTGGTAGGAATTTATCCGCCGGGAAGTGTGGTATTTTTAAACGATGGCCGGATGGCTTATATAATAGATTCCAAAGGGCCAATCGTATTGGTTTTCAGTGATGACAGGGGGATCTCCTTGAAACGGCAGCCAGACCCCATTGACCTTTCAGATTCCAATAGTGTTGCAATCGGCCTAAAAATTAATCATAAGCGGCCCATGGCTAAGCCGATGGCAGTGTATGATAAACTGCCGAAGAATTTAAGGGAAATGATCTTTTCTAGATAGAGTTTGACCGAAAAAGGGGGGTACTTCTCAAGGGCGGGCTATATTTTCAGAACATGAGAAAACATGCGTATTTGGATTGAAAAGATGAACAGGATAAAGATCATCAACGCTCAATAGCCTGTCCATCTCTTAAAATAAAATTTTCAATCCCGTTTGAAATATAGCCGTCAATAACAGGATGGCTGATTTATTTATTCATTGGGAAGGGCGTTCAACTCTTCCAGGGTAAATACAGGGCCGTCTTTGCAGACAAATTTGTCGCCAAGATTGCAGCGGCCGCAGATGCCGATACCGCATTTCATTCTCTTTTCCAGGGAGTTGATAATGTGATCGTGGGCATAGCCGAGTTTATCAAGCACCGGCTGGGTGAACTTGATCATAATCGGGGGGCCGCAGACAATGGCGTATGTATCGTCATTTGCCGGGGGCGCCTTTTCTCCCGCAACATTGGGCACAAATCCGACATTGTACTTCCAGTCGGGATCATCCGTGGAATCCACGGTGATGTGCATTTTAATGTCGCCGGCAGCTTCCCAGGCTTTGAGTTCATCTTGATAGAGCAACAGCCCCGGGGATCTTGCGCCGTATATGACGTTGATTTCTCCGAATTTATCACGGTTTTCCAGCATGTAAACGATGGAGGACCTCAGGGTGGTAAATGCAAACCCGCCGCCGATGATGACCACGTTCTTGCCTTCAAGGGTCTCCCATGGATAGCTGTTGCCCAGGGGGCCGCGGATACCCATGATATCTCCGACCTTCATGTTGTGTAAATATTCGGTCACCAATCCGGTTCTGTTTACCGTGAATTTTACAAAGCCTTTTTCCGTGGGGGATGAGGCAATACCAATGGGGATCTCGCCTTTACCGGTAATTGAGAGTTCTGCAAATTGACCGGCCTGGTAAGAGAACTTCTCCTCATCCTCGGGATTTAAAAAGACAAATTTAAACGTCTTTAAATTTTTATCCTCTGTTTCCGTGATGATTTCATCAATGCGGACAGGATATGGCAAATATGGATTCTGCACAGTATCTCTCCTTATTACGCTTCCTGGGGTGCAGGCGTATAATTTCTCATGGTTTCACAAACCTCCCGGATGTCGATGTTCACCGGGCAAAGCTGAATACATCTGCCGCAACCGACACACTGCACACCGGCATCATACTTATCAACGTAATACTTGAGCTTGTGCATGAACCGCTGCCTGACCCGGGGTACTTTATTGGGTCTTGGATTATGACCGGACCCTTCAAGGGTAAAGAGCGTATACATGCAGCTGTCCCAATTGCGGATACGCTTGCCTTCGGTGCCTTTAACTTCGTCCTGGATGTCAAAGCACCAGCAGGTGGGGCAGCTGTAAGTGCAGGTACCGCAATTTAAACAGGAGAATCCGATCTGTTCCCAGAAATCCGCCTCGAACAGGTCGGTCGTTTTTTTCTCTTTCAATCCGTCTGTTGAGATTTTGGCCGTGATCTTTTCTTCCGCAGCGCACTTGCGGGATTTAACGTCAAATTCCGCATCCGCTGACCAACCTGCAGCCGCAGCCAGGTCTTCTCCTTTGGAGGTCAGAACCCTGGCAAAAAAGTCATCCCCTTCTTTGACCAGCAATAGATCCAGGCCCTCTTCGTTATAGGGGCCGCACCCGACGGATGTACAAAAACAGGTGCTTGCCGGTTCATCACAGGCATAGCCCACCAGGGTCGTATCTTCATAGGGTTCCACCCAGAACGGGTCTTTGTACTCCGGACTGTCGAAGTTACGGCGCACCAGTTTGAAGGATGCTGCATCACAGGGGCGAACACCCACAACGGCCCTTGGTTTTTTCCCGTTCAGTTCCACCTGCTTCATGATGTGATGATCCTCTTTGGATTCATCCAAGGTATAGGTGAACATGGTCTGGCTTTGGGGGTAAATTACAGACTTGACGGACAGTCTGGTGTTCCCGTTTTCCAGGACAGGGGTCTCACCGGCATTCAACTCTTTGAACTCAAGAGAATCTTTGTCCGGCATCGGTCCGAACAACCGGTAGCTTTCTTTGAGTTTTTCCAGCCCCTGTTCCCAATCTTTTTTTTCGATTTTTATAGTCTTCATAAGTAAATTGACCTTATCAAAAATATGTTTTGTTTAATCCCTTACCGTTTAGCTGCGATTCTATTTGATGAATGCATCCGGATCTTTGGGATTAAAGGCATCAAGGGGAGGACGCGCATCAAGTGTAAGACCCGCCCGCCAGTCGAACATCTCCTGGCAGTCCTTTTCCAGTTTCTTGGTGAATTCTCTCATATTGATACCCATGGGGCAGGCCCGTTCGCACGCACCGCAGTCGGTGCATCTTCCGGCACAATGATAGGCCCGCAGAAAGTGAAATGTCCGTGTATCGTTGGGATCATTTCCTTTACCGACCCATTGGGGTTTGGATTCATCCACAAAGCAGGTCGGGCAATAGCAAAGCGGACAGGCGTTGCGGCAGGCATAGCAGCGAATGCAATTGGACAGCAGATCGTCAAAATGCTGCCACTTATCATCCGTTGACATCTCTTCGATTTTGCGAACATCTGCGTATCTGTCCACATCGGTCAGTTCGGGGACTTCCGGTGCGACCAGTTCATCATAGATCACGGGATTGCGCTGGGCACAAACCGCACAGTTCTTCTGGAGAAGCTCTGCTTTACCAAAAGATTTTTCCTCGGTTTTACCTTTAACGACAACCGTGTCACCTTGTTCAACAACATCGACAACTTCAAAATCAACGATGTTGTGTACTTTTTTGCGATCAATCATTCCCGTACAGGGTACGCCAAGGATGACCAGCTGGTCCCGTTTAATTTTATTCTCAATAATGTGGGTGGTAATGTTACGTGAATCACACCCTTTGGCCACGACGGCAATTTTTTCCTTGCGGTCGGTCAAATAGGTGGTCAGGTTGATGCCGCAATTGCTGTCCCACACCAGGTTTTCAACGTCATCCGGGGTTTTGGCCATGTATGGCTCATTTGACATGGGCAATGTTCCCTTTTGGAAACCGATGACCATGTCCACTTTCTTTTCTTCCAGAAGCTTCAAGGACAACGCTCTGATTTTCTCTGTGTACTCTAACATGTTGGTTCCTCTATCCGGCTTTCTTTACAAATTTGTTTATAGGCCCCAGAGCCTTTACGGATTCAGTTACCGAGTTAACCACATCGATAAACTTACCGGCCTCTGCCGATGAGATCCATGAAAAATGAAGTCTGTCCCGTTCAATCCCCATGTGCTCCATCATGTTTGCCAGTAATACGAACTTCCGACGCGCAAAATAATTACCTTCCAGGTAATGGCAGTCTCCGGGGTGTCAGCCGGAGACCCAGATGCCGTCGGCACCCTTCATGAATGCGGAAAGTATAAATTTTGGAGACATCCTGCCGGAGCATGGAATTCTAACGACCCGGATATTTGAGGGATACTGCATCCGGCTTACCCCAGCCAGGTCAGCGGCCCCGTAACTGCACCAGTTGCAGAGAAACGCTATGATTTTTGGTTCCCAATCTGACATTGTCTATTTTCTCCTTCACTTATGGAAAGTTGGGGCAGCCAAAGCCATTTTATGGTATGGCCATGACCGCCCATTTTTATTTATTTATGAAGCGGGTTAAATCGCATCAATCATTGCAAATATCTGGTCATTGTCATAACCGTTGAGGCGGATCGCTCCTGACCGGCAGGAGGAGACACACAGTCCGCATCCTTTACACAGGGCGGAGTTGACCTCGGCCTTTCCGGCAAATCTTCCCTCTGCCATGAAAGAGGGGGCAGAGTAAGGACAAATTGATACACATGTCCCGCAGGCGCTGCACATCATCGGGTCAATTGCAGCCACCTCGCCGTTTGTGGTTACGGTACCCTGGGCCAGCAGTGCCACCGCCCTGGAGGCTGCCGCTTTACCCTGGGCCACGGCTTCATCAATGGGCTTGGGATAATGGGCAAGGCCTGACAGGAATACGCCGTCGGTGGCAAATTCCGAAGGTCCAAGTTTGGCGTGTCTTTCAATGAAGAAATCTTCATCGTTCATGGGGACCTTGAAAAATTGTGCCAATTGTTCTTCCTTATTGGGAACAATGGCCGTGGCCAGTGTCAGGAAGTCCGCTTCAATTTCCACGGGCATACCCAATACATGATCGGTTGTCTGGATTGTTACGCAATCTTCACCGACCGTAACAGTGGGTTTGTTGTCAACGGAATAGCGCATGAAAATAACACCCGCTTTTCTGGCTTCGATGTACTTTCTTTCCCGTTCACCGTAGGTCCTGATATCTCTGTAAAGGATAAAGACATTGGCGTCGGGGTTGCGTTTTTTGATTTCCAACGCACTTTCCACTGAATGGGTACAACATACCCGGGAACAATAGGGCCTCTCCGCTTCCCTGGAGCCCACGCACTGGATGAATACCGCACTCTCTACATCGTTCACCGTGGGATCATCGGTCTGCATTTTCCGATCCAGATCCAGGCTGGTGAGAACTCTGGGGCTTTCACCGTAGGCATACTCACTGGGTTTGTATTCCTGTGCACCCGTGGAGATGTTGGCAATGCCGTGTTCAACAACTTCATCTCCTCCTTTGGAAGAGATGACGGATTTAAAATTGCCCACAAATCCATTTACCTCTGAGATGGTACTGTCCAGGTGAACGTTGATGTTCTCTTCTGCCTCTACCTGGGCGACCATATCCTTGAGCATCTCCTGGACATCTTCGCCTTTCCATGTTTTATACAGATTGAGCGCCTGGCCACCCAGCCGGTCTTGTTTCTCAACCAGATGGGTATAGTAGCCCTGGCGTGCCAGACTCAAGGCTGTGGACATGCCCGCAATACCGCCGCCGACAACCAGCGCATGCTGATCCACGTCCAGTTTTGCCTCCTGCAGCGGGGCTTTCAGGCCGACCTTGGTCACGGACATGCGAACCAGTTCTTTGGCTTTTTCAGTGGCCAGGTCGGGATTGGATTTGTGAACCCAGGAGACATGGTTTCTGATGTTCACCATTTCAAACAGGTACTTGTTCAATCCGGCGTTGATCAGGGTTTCCTGGAACAGCGGCTCATGGGTTTTGGGGGTACAGGCCGCCACGACAATGCGGTTCAGGTTGTGTTCCTTGATAATCTCGGTCATCTTGGACTGGGTATCCTGGGAACAGGAGTAGAGATTGCTGTCCACATATTCAACAAAGGGAAGGGTTTTCACATATTCACTAACGGCAGGGACATCCACAACCCCGGCAATGTTCGCACCACAGTGGCAGATGAACGCACCGATTCTGGGGCGTTCGCCGATCACGTCAATTTCGGGAACCACTTCCTTGGTTTTTGTCAGTGTGTTCCGGGCCGAAACCAGGATTTCGCCTGCTGCCGTGGCAGCGGCACTGGCATCCACAACCGCCTGGGGAATATCTTTGGGGCCCTGGAATGCGCCGCACACAAAAACCCCCGGACGTGTTGTCTGCACAGGGTTCATGGATGTGGTCTCGGCAAAGTTGCCCGGTGTGAGGCCAATGTCGAATTTTGCCGCAAGTTCCAGCAGTTCCGGAGATGTCTCCAGGCCCACAGACAGAACGATCATGTCCATGGTATCGACGATCATCTGTCCGTCTTCGCTCACATAGCTGATTTCCAGGTCACCGGCATCTCCCACGGGCTTAATGGTATGGACGCGGGATCTGATGAACTTGACGCCGTGTTTGTCCCGGGCTTCGATGTAGTACTTTTCGAACTCTTTGCCGAATGTTCTCATGTCCATGTAGAAGATGGAGACATCCAGATCCGGATCATGCTCTTTGGCAATCACCGCTTCCTTGATGGCGTACATACAGCATACGGATGAACAGTGGGAATTGTCACACCGGTTGGTTTCACGTGATCCCACACATTGGAACCAGGCAATCTTCTTGGGTTCCTTATGGTCCGACGGACGGACCACATGGCCTTCGGTGGGGCCGGAAGCCGATAACAGGCGTTCAAACTGCAGTGATGTGACAACATTGGGATGGGTCCCGAATCCGTAAAAATCCAGTTTGCTTGGATCGTAGGGTGAGAAACCAGACGCAATGACAACGGAACCCACATTCAAGGGCACTTCACAATCTTTTTCCCTGTGGGTATCCAAGGTCATGGCGCCGGCACCGCACGCCTTGACACACTCCAGACACTCACAGCACACCATGCAGTTGATACATTTGTTGGCTTCCCGGAGGGCCTGCTCTTCGGTGAAGCCCAGTTCAACTTCGGTAAATCCTGATTTGCGCTGATCCATGGGGATACGCGCCATGTGGGACCGGTCAATCTTTTGGGCCTTTTTGGGGAGAGCGTTGAAATTCTGCTGGGGAATTTCAAGTTTTTCCCGGCCCGCCTTCATATCCTCGCCTTTCAAATAGCGAGAAATGGAAATGGCCGCTTCCCGGCCTGCACCAACGGCGGCAATGGCAATGGATGCGCCAGTCTGGGCATCACCGCCTGCAAAAACGCCTTCACGGGAGGTCTGGTAGGTGATGGGGTCTACGTCAAAATCACCCCATTTGTTGAGCTCGATGCCGTCTGTTTCCTTGAGGAAAGATGCGTCGGTTTTCTGACCGATGGCAGGGATCAACACGTCGGCCTCCACAATGAATTCACTGCCTTCAACGGGAACCGGTCTTCTTCTGCCGCTCTTGTCGGGTTCTCCCAGTTCCATTTGAATGCATTTGACGCCTGTCAGCTTGCCGTTTTCCGCAACGGCTTCAATGGGCGCTCTGAGGAACTGAATATCCACATCTTCTTCTTTGGCATCTTCAATCTCTTCATCACGGGCCGGCATTTCAGCTTCGGTTCTCCGGTAGAGCATGCTGACTTTGTCGGCACCCAGCCTGAGCGCTGTTCTGGCCGCATCAATGGCCACGTCACCACCGCCAACAATGGCCACGTTGCCTTTCACTTCTTTCATGTCACCCAGGGCGGCGTCTCTGAGGAATTTAACACCCGGAATCACACCTTCGACATCCTCTTCACCGGGGATGCCGAGTTTCATACTGTTGTGACAGCCAATGCCGAAGAAAATCGATTTAAAGCCGTCTTCTGTCAGGCTGTCCACCGTAATGTCTTTGCCCATGGCGGTGTTGTATTTGATCTCAACACCCAGTTTCTGGATCCATTGGATCTCTTTTTCAAGTACGGACGGCGGCAGTCTGTAATCCGGGATACCGACCCTTAACATACCGCCACCCACGGGCAGGGCTTCGAAAATGGTTACTTGAAAGCCTTCCAGGGCCAGAAAGTATGCCGCGGTGAGTCCGGCGGGACCTGCACCGATGATGGCCACTTTTTCCTCCCGGGGGGTGATTTCGGGCACCGCCAGGTCATTGATATCCACCTGGTCGGCGGCAAACCGCTTCAAGGTGCAGATAGACAAGGGTGAGTCCACCTCGCCTCTTCGACAGGCATCCTCACAGGGGTGCGGACAAATCCTGCCGATCACACCCGGCATGGGCAGTGTACGGGTGATGACCTCCATGGCCTCTTTATATTTGCCTTGGCCGATCATCGTCACGTATCCATGTGCATTTACGCTTCCGGGGCATGCGTTTGTACAAGGGGACTTGTCCTTTTTGCTGATTGAAAATGCGCCGGGCACTGCCTGGGCATAGGGTTTAAAAACAGCGGTTCTATTTCCCATGTCCTGCTCAAAGTCACTGGACAAGCTGACGGGACAAACTGATGAACAATCACCGCATCCCGTACATTTATCCACATCAATGTAACGGGCCTTCTGATTTAGGGTTACGGAGAAATTCCCTGCTTCTCCGGATATCTCTTTAACATCTGATAATGTATGTAGCTCAATGTTTAAGTGCCGGCCGACCTCGACCAGTTTGGGAGAGATAATTCACATTGCGCAGTCGTTGGTGGGGAATGTCTTATCCAGCTGAGACATTGCCCCCCCGATTGAGGGGCTTTTTTCCACCAAGTGGACATAGTATCCGGAGTCCGCCAAATCAATTGCAGATTGCATACCGGCGATACCGCCGCCCACAACCATCACCGAGCCAATTACATCTTGTGACATATTTAAATTCTCCTGTTGAGGTTCATGCTTTACAAAATGGTTCGTGTAAGAGAAAGCAATAGTAAGGCCAAAGAAATTCGGGAGTTTTAAAAACGTCCATTTTTGTGGCAGGAAAGATGAATAAGGTGCTGATCTTGGGGAAAAAAGAAAAAATAGAATAAAATTAGAGCTTATATAAATTGATACCCTGATTTTTTGGGATAAGCTTACTTTTGGGTCAAAATGACCCGACAAAAGGATACAGTTGGGTCAAATGGTAACAATTTTGATTGTAAAATAATGTAAAAAATCTTGTTTTTTCAGTAACATATTGGCTTGTTTTGATCTCAAAAGCAACCCTTAATTTGCTTTTAAAGTACTACAAAGTATCAGTTATTTGTCGCTTGTTGCGGTGCCGGAAAACTTAACCTATGAGCGGCAGTCTGAACCGGCACAAAAAATGAAAAAAGGTGGGATGCGTTCAGGTCCGGAAGGACCTACGGTCTGGTTTTCTTCGTATCAACTGGTGTCTATTGTGCTTCACTTTGCGTTTCGGGTGTCTGATCTATGAATTCCATATTTTGGTCTTTATTGTATTTGGGATGATATTTACCGTATGGTAAAGAGTGTAACGCGCTATAGTTGGCTTGGCGTGCATAGGGAACATAATCTGCAATGGCTGAATTAACTGCGGTGACAATGGCGCTTGCAATTAACCCCGCGATCCCCCCGCCTGCATTGCCTCCGGATAAATCAACGACAGTGGTACCGTTATACTTCCACAACTCCTCATTCGTACTTGTGGATTTTAAAACGCAATCAATTGATACGGTCAGATTGCCCGCAATGACGATATAACACAGGTCCCATTTTTTTATCGTCGTAAACAATACGGCATCCGCCCCGAAATATTCTTTAAATTTAACAAGGGGGATGTCCCGTAAAAGTTCCGAATCGTAGATGCCTTCCATCTTAAGTAGTTCGGTCGTCAATGGATAGGGGAAGGTATAATATCCCGTATACGCTAAAGGTTCCTGGATGGTTGTTGAATAATACTCTTTTGCGTCAGCCGCCGTGGATTCATTCATGGGAGGTAGGATGAGTATGGAAAGGGGCTGTTCCTCATACATGCTTGGAAATTCCTGCAGTTTTGTGGTGGTTTTAGGGACACAAGCGCATAGTGATACTATCAGCAATACTGACACGCCGGCCCAGAATTTATTTTTCAATTGATTCACCTTCATTATCTGATTGTCCCTGATTTGCTTCCGGGATTGAGGGGGGTGACTCAGAGCCGTCTCTTTTTTTGGCCATCTGTATCAGTCGTTTCATTAAAAGCTCTGATTCCGGATACTGTTTTGCCTCTGCCTGGAAAAAATAAACGGCCTCTTGGGGTTGATTCTTTTTTATGAGAATGAATCCTAATTCCGCATTAATGCCGGGGGGAACAGGCGTATTTTGTTTGCCCGATTCCGTGATGATTTTTTCCAATACCTGTTGGTGTGCGACCAGGGAGGCTTCATCGTGATTTTTTTCATAAGCATACAGTGTTTGAGAATAATCCCCAAAAACGTACATCTTTTTTTCGGCGCATCCAATCATGGACAGGCATAGGAAGCCCAAGATGGTTCCCCGTATTATTTTTGTCATGGTATCCTGATTTCCTTTGCTGAGCCGCTGCCTAACAGTATTTTTCTGTTTACCACTTCCGCCCCGTCTTTAACCACAATGACATGGTGCTTTCCCGAAGAAATTTCATATAGGGTGTTTTTTTTATTGCCCAGCACAAAAGATGCCGAATCATCAATGTGAACAACCGCACCAAGTGTATTGCCTGTGAAATTCAGATAACTGATTTTTTCCTTTTGTGTCACCGTTTCGTTGAGCCCGCATCCGCAAAAGACCAAAAGAACCATGACGCATAGTGTAAACAAAGTTTTATGGATCATTTTCATTTTTCCTGTATTTAATTTTCTTGAATATACAAACTGCTGAAGTCCCCGGAACGGATAAAAACGCTGAAATCTCCTTCAATAATTTTGCAAAATGAGACTTCGGTTTCCGGGCGGTCTCCTGCCGAGGAAACGGTTTGAATTTTCCCTACAGTCTTTCCAGGGAGTGTAATCATCATGTTCGTCTGGGGGTTTTTAACCTTTTTCCCCTCTTTTATTACGTTAAAAATGTCTCCCGCTTTTATTTTTTGGGACGGCCCGCCGCTGATAATCAGTAAGTTCTCCTCGGCACCCAGAATGTAGGACCTCCATGGCCGATCAAGCAGATTCTCAATAATATTTGAAGATAGGTTTGTAATGGCCGCATCAAGCGCCTTGTCGTTGATGGATGAATCATATCCGGCTCTTTCGCCGACGCCGAAAACCGACCCTGATTCCGTGGACGCTTCGCCTTCACCTTCTTCAGAATAAATGATTTTTCCCGTCCTTACGTCGATCAAACGGATATGAACCTTGGCAAAGGCGACTTGCCGCCTGGTTCGGCTGAAAATACCCACCTTGCCCTGGTCTTTTCTGCCAAATTCAGTCACGGACCCGATGATCAGATAGTCGGCCATATTTTTCAGCGGCCCCATCTCTTCCATCTGTAATTCTTTTGTGATTTTATCCAAGTCGGCCCGTTCAATGAGTATAAATTTGTCGGTTTCAACGAGTTTTGAAGATAGGATATCAACCGCTTGTTTGCCGATACGATCATTTTTATCATCCAAGAAAAAGCTCTGACCGTATTTTGTTTCGTTTGAAAATCTTGCTATCGCCACTTTTCTTTTTAAACGTGTTTTATCGTTGACGGCGTTTGTTTCCTGCTTGATTGTTGGGCTGACTTTGGGGGCCTCTTTAACCTTTTTTATTTTCGTTTTCTCAACCGTGGCACAAGATGAAAACAAAACCACTGTTGTGAGGATTATACATAGAATCGGCCATCTCTTTTTCATTAAAAGTCACCTTTCGTAAAAAGTTGATCAATATCAAACTATGTTCGTCTGCTTTGTGATAATTTTAAGAGGGCATATCACAGCAATTTTTTTAATTCAATCTCTGCCGTTAATTAAAAACTATTTGAAGGCAGTCATAGCGATGTTTAGGAGGCGCTGTCGAGTTTTAAGCACCCACCACGTAAAAACATATCCTTGACTTAATATGAAAATTGTATAGATTAAAATTAAATTTAATTCATATTAAAAGGTGTGAAATCGTATTATGAAGATCAGTCAGGAACAAAAAAAAGAGAATCGGTTAAAGTTGATCCGGGCCATGACGGATCTTGTGATTGAAAGCAAAGGCCCGGTGACCATGCGGGAGATCGCCCGCAGGGCAGGTGTTGCCGACGCCACGATTTACAACTACTTTCCGACCAAAGAAGCTATCTTTTTCGCCTACTATGAGGATCATGTCGCCGAGGTCATTGATCAACTGATGGCCATGGAGGCATTTCACACCTTCAGCCTCCAGGAGCAGCTTCAGACATTGTTTGACACAAGTCTTCGCCTGTACCTGCCGGACCGGGAATTTGTGGCGGTCACCTTTAAAAAAGTCTGGCTGGCCGGAAGTGGTGATTTTACCCGCTTTAAAAAGGTCAGAGCCGCTCTGCTGGCTGCCGTCAATGATATTCTCGGTGCGGCTGAGGAGGCCGGGGAGATTCCGGGGCAGGTGCTTCAGGAGCTGACCGGGCAGTTTTTCGCTGATGCATATATTGCCATTGTCCTGTACTGGGTGGCCGATGTGTCTGACAGATTCAAAAATACGGATGTGCTGATGGACCAGGGGCTGGATCTGGCCTGCGCCCTTTTGAAAGCCGGTGTCGCCAATAAGTTGTTTGATCTGGCCGTTTTCTTGTTCAAGCAACATGTCCTGACCCGCATGAGTCGGTTTTCCCCCATTGAAAAATTCGACATCAAACCCAAACGACGATTCATGGGAGGTCACAATGATGAATAGCACCCCCACCACAAAGCTTGACCGTGTAATGGCCGGCGGGAAGACCGCAGCCAGAACAGGTGGGGCCTTGCTTGGTTATTACGTGAAACGTCCCTTTTTATCTTCACATAAACGGCAGGCCGAAAAGATAAAAGCCCAGCAGAGCAGCGCCCGATCACTTTTTTTCGGCTTGACCCTGCTCAAAGGCACCGCCCTGAAAGTGGCCCAGCAGCTCAGTCTGGAAACGGATATGCTGCCCGAAGCGGTCTGCCGGGAGTTGTCCCGGGCGTACCACCAGGTGCCGCCCATCAATAAAGCCCTGGTCAGAAAAGCTGTTCAAAATGAATTGGGTGCTGCCCCGGAAACGCTGTTTAAATCCTTTGATCTGGAGGCGTTTGCTGCGGCCAGTCTCGGTCAGGTTCACCGGGCAACAGATAGGGATGGTCGGTGTCTGGCTGTTAAGATTCAATATCCGGGGATTGCCGAGACCATTGAAAATGACATGGCCCTGGTACGTCAGATGCTCCGCCCGCTGGTGCCGGGTCATCAATTAATGCCGGCCCTTGCGGAAGTTACGGCCCGACTGAAGGAGGAGGTCGATTATCTTCAGGAGGCGGATAATATCACCTGTTTTAAAAAACGGCTGAACGTGGAAGGGGTTTGCCTGCCCGATGTCCACCGGGATCTGACGACCCGGTCGGTATTGAGTTTGACCCATCTGTCGGGCGTACCGCTGGATGTCTGGCTGTCCGGCGGTCCAACCCAAAAGGCCAGGCAGATTGTCGCCCGGCGGCTCAATGACATTTTTCTTTCAGCATTGTACCAATGCCGTGTGATCCACGCCGATCCCAATCCGGGTAATTTTATCATAGATGATGAGCTGAACGTGGGCTTGGTGGATTTTGGCTGCGTCAAACATCTGAGTCCTGAATTTATCGAGCAGTACCGACAACTTGTGATATCGGCTGCCCATGACGATAAATCCGCCCACTATCAAGCCATGGTTGATGTCGGGATGCTGCCGCAAAAGCTGGATAAGGAGACAGAGTATAAGCTCAGGGCGGTGTCCGATGAGATCTGCAGTTGGTTCGGTGCCCTCTACAAGACAGAGCTGTTTGACTTCAAGGCCCGGCCGGAGTTTATGGCCCAGGGCAAAGCGGTAATGCAGCGGTCCCAGCATCTCCACCGCCACATCAACGTTAACCCCGACTTTATTTTTCTGGAGCGCACCCGTTACGGTCTGTTCCGTCTTTTCGATCAGATGGCGGTAAAGATATCGTTCAGAAATTCATATGAATGGTAACCGATTGAATACATATGTTTTTTTGAATCGTCATGTTAAATAAGAGGAGATTTTTATGGACACAGCACTTCAAATCCACTGGCCGGAAATCATGGGCCATTTTGAACAAAGCATTCGATCCAGCCGGTTTTACACCTTTGCCACTACCACCCCGGAAGGGGAACCGCACATGGCTCCCTATGCCTCTTTAATTCTCAACGATGATTGTACCGGATACTACAGCGACGCGTTCCCCGACAAAACCAGCCGCAACCTCAGGGCAAACCCGAACGTCTGTATCAGTGCCGTCCGTATGGGCTTTGGGTTCTGGTTCAAAGCCCTGCTCTCGGGCGGTTTTCCGTGCTGGCCCTGCATCCGGCTGTACGGTACGGTCGGCCCGTCCCGGAAAGCTGAGCCCGGCGAGATTGATCGCTGGCGGCGACACATGAAACCCTACCGATGGATGAAGGGCTACAAACTGCTCTGGGCGGATATCCGGACCGTCCGGGATATCCGGTTCCAACGATTTGAGCCTATTCAACTTGGGCGAATGCCCATCGCATCAAATAATCGACTATAGTTTTTAGATGAAAGTGCAGGCACGTTGCTGATTAGACCTTAATGGGCTCGGAATTATTCAAACCGGGAATTTACGACACGAAAAAGGTCGGAATACCGTTTAGAATAACAAAGTCGAAACCAGTTTTATCAACGAACATTTTGTGAGACTCAATAAATAGGTTTGCCATGTTTCTAAAGCAAGAACACACCGAGCCTTACTTATGCCATTTTTCACCTTTCTGAAATCATTGGCAGAGTTTGATCATACCATTAGTGCTTGCCCGGGACTCCACAATAAACTCAAATAACGTTCCATTGGTTTACTGTTTGTTTACTTCATACTAAAATCAACTGGAGTATCAGTTGGTGTGATTGCTCTAAAAATATTTGGCAATAGGATTTGGCATTAATATATCAAAATTTGTTTTTATTAACCGGGGAACCGCTATCCGAAATCCTCATTAACACCTCTAATGTGGCAAGGAAACCGCCCATAGGAGTTAAGCAAATGGTCTTAATGGATGATTAATGGTTGCCAATAGCCAACACCCTGGTGTTAGCAATGACACCATTAATCGTGGATAGATAGGTATAGGATGCTATTGCCCCAACGAAGTCGACTATAGAAGTTCAAAAAAGATGGGATAGGTGGACGACATGCTTTCTGACCGTATGGTGGCGAATCCAGCGCGCTTCAAAAATGCCGAGAGCAGCACAATCAAACGGCGTGGACCCCGGGTTCAGTTCATCCCAGTGCCATATCGTACGTTAAAACACCTGAAGCAACACTTAAGGCCACCCTACAAAACTGGCCGATAATTCAACAGAGAGGATTAAGATGCAGATTAAAAATATTATTATCCGAAATTTCCGAAGGTACGATGATGTGACCTTTTTTTTTCACCAGAATTTCAATGTATTAATCGGAAATAATGGCAAAGGTAAGACCACGATTCTTGATGCTTTGGCAATTATGTTGAACACATATTTTCAAGGTTCCGGGATTCAAACAGGAGGAGGTAGCATAAAAAAAGATGACGCTCGCCTTCTTGTTAGAGAGAAAGAAGGACAGGTCTTCCGCGAATTTCAGTCCGAAGTCTGGCTAAAAGCCTCTGCACAAATAGACGGTCAAATTTGGGAATGGAGACGCAATAAAGGTGATCGAGGAGGTGAAGCCAAAGATTTCGTCAATTTAGGCGCAGTGGCCAGAGAGAAAGTCAAGCAAGGCAATGACCCCAATATGCCACTTCTTTTGTATTACGGTGCAGGACGCTTATGGGACATTCATCGCAATATCCAAACAGAGAAACCTGGCTCTCAATTGGATGCCTATCGCTACTGCCTTGATCCAAAATCTGATCAAAATGCTTTTGAAAAATGGTTCAAGAAGCTTGCTTATTCAGAATTGCAAAAAAGACAGAAAATACCGGCCCTTGATGTTGTAAGAGATGCTGTGCTTTACTGTACGCCGGGAGCATCAAATTTCTACCATGATACGGATGAGGATCAAATAATGATTCAACTGGATCAAGAAGGCTTGATACCATTCAATTATCTTAGCGATGGTTTTCGGAATATGGTTGCCATGGTGGCAGATATAGCACATCGAGCTTCTCGCCTTAATCCACATTTAGCCGCTAATGCTGGCAAAGAAACTACAGGCGTTGTCCTGATTGATGAAATTGATCTGCACTTGCACCCTAAATGGCAACGCCGGGTAGCCTCTGATCTCCAGAAAGCATTTCCCAAGCTACAATTCATCGCTACAACGCATTCGCCCTTTATCCTTCAGTCTCTGGAACCGGGCCAGGTTATTGATCTGGAGCAGACACTATCCGATGACCAGATAGGTGTACTCCAGCCTGGTATTGCGGCTCCCGGGCCAGGACATTCATTTAGCAACCGTTCCATTGAGGATATTGTCGAAGAAATCATGGGAATCCCTGTGCCTCAGCGCAGCGAACGGTATCAGAAAATGTATAAAGTAGCTCAAGATTATTACCGCATTTTAAAAGAGGCAAAAACCGTTAAAGACGATCAAAAAGAGCAACTTAAACAAAGATTGGATGAGTTATCCGCACCTTATAGTGACAATGTTGCCTACCATGCTTTTCTTGAAATGGAGCGGATAGCTGCAGGATTAGGTCAAACAAAAAAACAGGGAGAAGAATAAATGCGTCCTGTTATCAGAGGAAATAGACCTGCTGACGAACAGGGTCATGATATCCAATTCGGTGAGTATGCCAAAGCCAGGGGAGAGCTAATTTGTCGAATGGGGGAATACTGTTCTTACTGTGAAATGCACCTGGATTCGTCCTTGGCGGTTGAGCACGTCCAACCTAAGAAACCTCCTGGTGCGGCCCAGGACGACCCAGAACGCACCCTCAACTGGGATAACTTTCTTTTGGCCTGTACCAACTGCAACTCTACGAAGGGTAATGTTGATATTGATTTGGATCAGTTTCTCTGGCCAGATCGTGACAATACCTTTCGCGCTTTGAAATACTCTGAAGGAGGGATCATTGAACCTGCTCTGGATAACGATCTTGCAGATAAAGCCGCAAATACAATCGCACTTACTGGATTGGATAAGCATCCGTTAAATGACCCCAAGGCCTCTGATCGACGCTGGAGGAATCGTCGAGAGACTTGGGACATTGCCCAACGCTCAAAAAAACACCTTCTCGAATGCGATACTCCGGCAATGAGAGAACAAATCATTCTTACGGCGACCGGACATGCCTACTGGAGTGTTTGGATGACTGTATTCAAAGATGATCATGACATGCTGAGACGCATCTTGGATGCCTTTCCGGGAACTTGCCATGCATGTTTCGATGCAGTCAATGGCTACACAGCTGTTGCGAGACATGGGGGCCAATGTTGACGGTTTAGGCCCAAAACAAGCGTGAAATAAAGATCGAAACAAAGGAAAAAACCTCGAAACGCCTGTCAATATTAGTTATAGTGAGTTTTCCAGAACAAACTAAACAAATATGAGAGGACGTTTCGAGTGAATAAAAATATCAGCAAAAAATTGGCAAAACGCAAGAAAAAAATAAGCAAAATACTCAACAAAAGAGATTGGGATGAACAACCGGCCCCGATGTTTAAAGCCTCCAATATTCAATACGAGATTGACGGCCGTCTTCAAGGTATCGGCGCGTGTCAAGCAAGTTGTCGCCTTTTCTATAATATTTTCTAATTTTGCCGCACAACCCCCTCATGACCTCCGACGGGTAATTGGGGGCCCATTCTCAGCCATGAGGGAGTTGTGCTAATGCCGTGCTAAATTCCAACGATCAAGCAAGCCTTTTTCCAGCAGCGGTTTCAGGCTTTAACCGCTTGAATTTTTTCAAACTTACTTCTGTAATTGGCTTCCAGGCTCTTGTTCCCTTGGACCACCTTTCAGGATTCTTCAACCGGGCTTCCATATACACTTTATGTCGATCCTCAAGGATTTGAACATCTTTTCCGCGGTGTCTGTCATCAGGAGTAACAAAATTGAGACTGCTATGGAAATGCACAGTATTATACCAAGTGACAAAATTATCCGCCCAATCTCTTGCTTTAATTACATTTTCAAATGGCTTTTCCGGATAATTCGGCCTGTATTTCATTGTTCTGAACAATGACTCTGAAAAAGGGTTATCATTGCTGACACTGGGCCGGCTAAAGGACGGCATGACCCCTAAGTCTTGCAGCTTGGCCAACATAGTTGCTGATTTCATTGGAGATCCGTTATCAGAATGCAAAATAATCTGTTTTTTTGATATCTTTTCACGAATGCAGGCGTCTGCTATCAAATCTGAGGCAAATTCTCCGGACTCCGATTCATAAACCTGGCAGGCGACAGCTTTCCGGCTGTATAGATCCATCACCATATAAAGGTAATAGAATTGACCTTTCACTGATGAAGGCAAATATGTAATATCCCAGGACCATATCTGATTAGGACCACATGCCGTGAATGTTTCCGGGCTATGTCTATGCACTGGATTGCTTGCCTGACGGTGCTCGTTCATCTTCAGCGTTCTCAAAATTCTATACATTGTAGACTCAGATCCCATATAGATACCCTGATCAGCAAGCTTTGGAACGATTTGATTGGGGCTGAAATCTGCATATTCCTGAGATTTCAGTACATTGACAATGTTATCTTGCTCTTCAACCGACAACTTATTGGCAGGAACGGCACGAGAACCCTTACGGTGATCTGTTGTCCCCTGCTTTTTCCAGCGCTGAATCGTTCGCACTGTTAATCCCAATAATTGTGCCGCCTTACTTTTACCGGCGCCGGCTTGGCAGGCCTCAGATATCAAGGTTAACACGGACCGTTTATCCTCAGAGGTTATCAATCTTCCTCTGGCTCCCCCCAGATCGCCTGGGCTTTTTTTTTAAGAACCAGCAAGGCCGCTGTTTCTGCAAGTGCTTTTTCTTTACGGGAAAGGTCGCGTCTTAAAGAGGATATTTCTTTTTTATATTGTTTTTCCTTTTCACTTTGCCTTTTATCTGCAGTGTTTGACATACCGGAAACGGCATCTTTTCTCCATTGCTCCAAGTGATGGCAAAAAATTCCTTTTTTACGGCACCAGGCAACACATTCTTCAGAAGTCATAGTTCCTGTTTCTATAAGTGCTGAAATTCTTTGCTCAGAAGACCAGTCTTTGGGGCGTTTCGCTTTTGATTTCAATGCAGTGTTGCCGCTTTCTTTATATTGTCTTAGCCATTTTCCGATTGTTGATCGGCCAACTCCGAATTCTTGCGATATCTCATGGTGGGGTTTGTTGCCCAGTAGTACCTTTTGTAACACAGCCTCTTTGATTTGGATAGAATGTCCCATTTTTATAACCTCAATGCCCCGAATTTAATTTTCAATTGAGGCGACATCTATCCTGACACAGGGGGGTATTGCCCCAGGCGGTATCGGTCTGATTCATATGCTTGCAAAAAAGACCGGTCTTCTCAAAGAAATCGATAAGGATCTTGAGCTGCTTAAACGCCATTTGCCCTACCATGAATCAGATCATGTCGCCAACATGGCATATAATATTCTTGCCGGGGGCACCTGCCTTCAGGATATTGAGCTGCTCAGAAACAATGAAGCCTGGCTTAATGCTCTGGGTGCCGAAGTTATCCCTGATCCTACAACAGCAGGAGACTTTTTGCGCCGGTTTTCCATAAAAGATATCATAACCTTGCTGGACATCAAAAATACCATCCGAAAAAAGGTGTGGGAAAAACAACCGGAAAACTTCAAGAAAGAAGCCATCATCAATATCGACGGCACAATTAGTGAGACAACCGGAGAATGCAAGCAAGGTATAGACATCTCTTACAACGGCAAGTGGGGATATGCCCCACTTGTGGTATCTCTGGAAAAAACTCGTGAGCCTTTATACATCATCAATCGGTCGGGAAATGCTCCGTCCCACCTTGGCTCTGCGAAATGGGTGGATAAAACCCTTGATCTGCTGGATGGTACTTTTAAAAAATTATACGTCCGGGGTGATACTGATTTCAGCCTTACCTCCAATTTTGACAAATGGGATCAACGCTGTACCTTTGTCTTCGGCATGGATGCCAGATCTAACCTGATAAAAATAGCCGATGCCCTTTCAGATTCCTGTTGGCAGATATTTGAAAAACA
Organism: uncultured Desulfobacter sp.; assembly: GCF_963666675.1. Taxonomy (NCBI): domain Bacteria; kingdom Pseudomonadati; phylum Thermodesulfobacteriota; class Desulfobacteria; order Desulfobacterales; family Desulfobacteraceae; genus Desulfobacter; species uncultured Desulfobacter sp. The sequence goes on from NZ_OY762929.1 coordinate 743,485, forward strand.
GATGCAAACAATCAAAACAAGCCCAAGAAAACGCCCTGAAAATGTTAAGCTTCAAGTGGTCAAAAAACGCAACTTCAAACGTCTTGAGACCGCCTGTGAACATATAGCCGAATTTGAATATAACCCCCATGTCCTAGCGGACACAACGAAGCATGAAACACTTGCAAATTTTGAAAAATGGTCATAGCTATCAAATTTTTTTTCGACCAAGAAAAATATAAGGAGATAGCCATGACCAGGAGATCGAAAAATAGCACATTAATCCAAATCGTTCACCCAATTTGTTGTGGTTTGGATGTTCACAAAGACAAAATTTCGGCCTGTTTAATCACTGTTGATGATAATGGGAAAGAACAGCATGAGATTCGAGAGTTTTCATCATTTACTCAAGATTTGCAAAAAATGAAAACATGGTTGATTAAAAATAGCTGTCCTGTAGTGGCAATGGAAAGTACCGGCGTATATTGGCATCCAGTTTATAACACCATCGAAGATACGATGGAAGTTGTTTTGGTGAATGCCAGGCATATTAAAAATGTTCCCGGCAGAAAAACAGACATCTGTGACAGTAAATGGCTTGCCGGACTGCTTCGTCATGGGTTGGTAAAAGGGAGTTTTATCCCTCCCGAACAGGTCCGTGAATGGCGTGCATTAAGCCGATTGAGAAAGATATATACAGAATCTCTCGCTGATTATAAGCGACGTGTTCATAAACTATTTATCACGGCAAATATTAAAATTGATTCGGTCGTTTCTGATCTGTTCGGGCTTACCGGTTTGAATCTCATTGATTTGTTATGCAAAAATGATGAAGTGACCTTGGAAAAAGTTCAGGAATGCACAAAAGGAAGTCTTAAAAAGAAAATTCCTGAATTGTACCTAAGCCTCCATGGATATTTTAAAGATCATCATCGATTCCAACTGATTGGCATGATGGAGGCCATTGAGATGTTTCAAAAACAGATTGAACAGATTAATGTCAGATTGGAAATACTTACCCGTGACCATGAAAATTTACTGGAAAGATTAGATGAAGTTCCCGGGATCGATAAAAAATCAGCACAATCTGTTCTTGGAGAAGTCGGGGTCACACTGAATGAGTTTAAAAGCATGGTCGCTTTTGTTGCATGGGCCGGATTGTGCCCTGGGAACAATGAAAGCGCAGGTAAAAGGAAAAGTGGCAGGAACGCGGTTCGAAATCATCCATTCAAAACGATTTTAGTCCAAATCGCCTGGGCCGCGATCAAGACGAAGGGTTCATATTACAAAGCCAAGTATTATGTGTCCTTCCGGTAAGCCTGCGTGAAATACCCAGTACCGGGTGATATTATCGGTTCCAACTTGAACATTGCTAATGGAGGGACCGATGAATAAACAATTATTGACAGCAGAACAATCAATCGCATTAGAAAAAGTCCAGCAGCTTTTTGCAGACTGGCGAAATAACAGAACCGGAAGGTCAAGAATACCGGATAATTTATGGCAGGCGGCAGCAGACCTTCACCATGCTCAAGGGCTGAGCATAAATAAGATTGCCCACAGTTTACGGCTTAATCATACCACATTAAAACAAAAAATTTATAATGCCATTCATTGTACTACAGTCGATTCTCCTGAAGAAGACGATGACTCCCCCCTGTTTATAGAGATCACTCCAGCGCCGGAAGATACCAACTGTATAATAGAAATGGAGAATCAGGCCGGTTTTAAGATGCGTATGTGTTTTAAAGGTCGTGCAGACCCGGCAGTGATCAGCCTTGGTAAATATTTACTGGCTGGTGTTCCATGATCCAAATCACACCGCAAATGCGGATAATGCTGGCGGTAACTCCTGCTGATTTTCGAAAGGGGATCGACGGCCTGGCAGCTGTTTGTCGCAGGGTGTTAAAACAAAATCCTTTTTCCGGATATGTTTTTGTTTTCAGAAACAAACCGGGGACTGCCCTGAAGATACTAATATATGATGGCCAGGGCTTCTGGCTTTGTCAAAAAAGATTGAGCAAGGGGCGTTTTAAATGGTGGCCTAAAAAGGGAGGAGATGAAATTCACCCATTGGCTGCACATGAATTACAGATGTTGATATGGAACGGAAATCCTCAAAAAAATAATGTACTTTTGTGGAAAAAAATCTAGACATTAGAGTTTAAATGTGATAGCACACATTTCATGTCAAAAACGATGGACATAAAGCAGGACGAACTTGACGCGCTCCTTGAGCGGGTAAGATCAAATGAACTGCAGGACGGCGATTATGAGTTGATCAAAGCATTGGTTGAAACCGTTGCTTATTTGAATACGTTGTCCAATGAAAAAGCAGCATCCATTAAACGGTTATTAAAAATGGTATTCGGCGATAAGACCGAAAAGAAGAAAACGTCGAATCCGCAGAACCGGCCGAAACGAAAAAAGAAGAAAAAAGGTCACGGCAAAAATGGTGCAAACGCCTATAAAGGTGCCAAGAAGATCAAGATCTGTCATCAAAGCCTTAAGTCAGGTAATGATTGCCCTGCCTGTGAAAAAGGTAAATTGTATGGTGAAAAACCACCTGCCAAGATCGTCCGGATAACAGGCGGTGCTCCCTTCCAGGCGACAGTATATGAACTGCAGAGATTGCGGTGTAACCTTTGTGGGCAGATTTTTACTGCCCAGGCGCCCGACAATGTGGGCAAAGAAAAATATGATGCCAAATCCGGTGCCATGCTGGCCCTTCTAAAATATGGCAGCGGAGTCCCTTTATACCGCTTGGGCAAACTTCAGGCTAGCCTGGGGATGCCGCTGCCCCCATCGACCCAATGGGAAATCATCGAAAGCGTAGCAGACAAGATTCATCCGGTATATACAGAGTTAGTCCGTCAGGCTGCACAAGGCAAGGTGTTGTACAATGACGACACGACAATGAAAATTTTATCCTTGATAAAAGAAACAGACAAGGCAGCCAAGCGAAAAGGGATGTTCACTTCCGGAATCCTGTCAGAATGTGACGTAGGAAAGATTGCCCTGTTTTTTACCGGCCACAATCATGCTGGAGAAAATTTATCCAGGGTTCTGAAAGAACGGGGATCCAGAGAAGATCGGCCAATACAGATGTGTGATGCTCTGTCCAGGAATCTGCCAAAAGGTTTTGAATCGATATTATGCAATTGTCTCGTGCATGGACGCCGTAACTTTGTCGACGTCATGGACGATTTCCCTGAGGAGTGTGACCATGTAATTGATACAGTGGCTAAAATTTATGAGCACGATCATAAGGTAAGGGAGCAAGGCCTGGACGATGCTCAACGCCTTCAATATCATCAAACCCACAGCGGTCCACTGATGCGGGCGCTTAAAGTATGGCTGGAAGACAAGTTTGAAAACAAAGAAGTAGAACCCAACTCCAGTCTGGGCAAGGCCATATCATATATGTTGAATCACTGGCAGGAATTGACCCGTTTCCTGGAGATCCCTGGAGCACCGCTGGATAATAATCTTTGCGAACAATTGCTGAAAAAGTCGATTCTGCACCGAAAAAATTCATTATTTTATAAAACCGAACACGGTGCCTATATTGGCGACCTGTTCATGAGCCTGATACATACCTGCAACCTGCAAAATATAAATCCCTTTGAATACCTGACCGCACTACAGAAGCACTCTTCCGAGATCTTCCAAAACCCTTCTGACTGGTTGCCGTGGTCATTTGAAAACACAATCGCTAAAAAATCAGGGGAAACAGCTGATAATCTGTAAAACGACCTTTTAGCCAATCCAGTATGTTTTGAGACACATTTTTGCACTGCAAACTATCCCTCATCGCCTTACACACTGTTTTTTTGGATCGGGTCTGTTTTGAATGTTATCTTAATTTTTTTGATTTACACAGGCTTGCCGAAAGGACACAGTATTATAAGCTCAAAGCCAGACGAGGTGCCAAAAAAGCGATTGTTGCCATAGCCCATAGAATTGCAAAAGCCATTTACAACATCATCAAGCATGGAGACAGATATAGAGACCTCGGAGAAGAATACTTAAGCAAGCCCAACAAACAAAGGATGTTGAAAAATTTGGCAAAAAAGGCTGATGAATTAGGGATGAAACTTGTTCCTTGTGAAGGTTAATTGATCTATCAAAATATTTTGTGCAAATGTTGGTTAAAGGAGTACAGCAGACAATAGATTTTTAATTCAGCAATAAAAAGTCGGATGTTGAAATGAAGCCTTAGAGCGCGAATATAACATGACTGGCCGGTTTTTTGCTCAACGAACTGTCGGACTTCCTTGGAGAGGTACCACGTATATAAAACTTTTATAGTATAAACCGGCCGCCGCTGATGATTTAAAAAGTTGTCATCTGTGCTTTAATTTTTACCCAAAAGAGATAATAGCTTTATTGATTTGATACCTTCAACTTGTAGCGGTAATGAAAGTGTTGTGGGACAAAAAGCCATAAACCAACGGGACACTATTCCTTTTTTGGAGGGAGGTGTTTCATATAAACGGCCATGGGCCGACCTGACATATCATCAGCCAGGCTTCGACCCACAACAAAAGATGAAAGAACTCAATAACTTATTAAACTCTTTCATATAAAAACCTGGTAAATGTCGGCAACCCTACCGGATGGTCGTTCTACGCAAAACAATAAATGAGTATAAAGGCGAACGCCTGCTGTTTGACGATATCCGTTACTTTTTTTACATCACCAACGATTGGAAAAAATCAGCCAGACAGCTGGTGTGTTTTTACCGGAAACGGGCTGATCATGAAAACGACATTGATCAGTTGAAACATGGCGTACATGCAATGGAGAATCCCTCTGATTCTCTAAATGCCAACTGGGCTTATATGGTTATTGCATCGTTGGCATGGGATCTCAAAGCCTGGTATGGGATGATGATGCCATATCGATCCTTGGGGCTTTCCATCGTCCGTATGGAATTCAAACGTTTCATCCAGACCTTTATCAATATACCTTGTTTGATCATACGTTCCGGCAGGCGCATTAAATATCGAATCATTGGCTATACAACCGACTTATAAGCATGTTCACGTTTTTTGATTTTTTGAAGACTGTTTGGGTGACATGATGCCTTTGATTCTGACAGTTATTGCGAACGGGTTGCAATGGCGAGTCCAAAACCTGTAGATCTCAAAAGGAAATTTAAAAATGTACCACAACACAATCGGCAGTATTCCAAAAAACAGCAGCACTCGTATGTCTATCTGATGGCAATTGGAGACAAAAGAGAATAGCTCAGGCCGCTGATTGCTCATTAGGATTTCATTTTCGAGAACACGCTTGTTTTGGGTTTAGGGTGTATCCAGGCCAGTGCCGGTTGCTTGATTCCTGCTTTGGCAGCAAATTCAGTCTGGGTAAAGACAGATTAGTAGACCGTTGACTTTGTCTATTTATGTAGCCAGATTTTTTTGTTGCGAGTTTTTCCCAAAAAAAATTTAAATAAATGTATTTTCTTTGGATTTAAATTTTTTACTTATTTCATCCTTCTTACTCTTCGGATAAGAACAAACTCTGGTACGCATTTTACCACCAGACCTCTGTCAAAGAACCGTAAGAGACCTTCAATCAAGCGAAGTGCCACGGGAACAGGCTGGAAAAAATGTCGAAAATATCAATTAAAATCGTTGCGTGACTGGAAGATAGACAAGAGACTTTATAAGCAAAAACGCCTGGCTATAAGAGCTTTCAAACCATTTTACCCCAATACCTGCACAAAGGGATGCTGAACGACGGCCTTGTCTTTAAAAAATCGAACTTAACCTATAGGGAGAATACGATAAAATTATGATTGATCTAACTGGTCAAGTCGATATAATGGGGCTTGATCATAAGATCGGCCATTATACCTAACTTGCCATTTTAATTTTATTTCTTCTTGGTCTTGCAGGCAGAAGCATTTTTTTAACGAGCCATTCAAACATGTTGATTGGCTTGTTTTCAAAAAATCTTTCTGCCGCCGTTCTTCCATCAGGCCGTTTTAAGTGAAAGTTATGAATCACCGTCAACCCCTTCATTTTTCGGTCACTCAACCGGTGCATACCATGATGATGCAGGGACAGTTGCGCATTACGGCCTTCTACACATGAACTTGACCTTTGAAAAAATCCTGCGCACTCCTTTGCCGCTCTTACCATGCGGTTGATTTCATCATCAGCGGATTCGGAAAGCTGCCCGTTTCTGTCCTGCAACACCGAGAGTAATTCTTGAGATTTTTGCCGAATCTTCTTTTTTTGTTCCGGATCTTTTTCTTTACGAGCGGTCTTTTGAAGATAAAATCCTGGGATCAGGCGGCTATGCATCAGGTTTAGCTTGTCATCAGACAAATCCATATCGTTGACACACGACTCAATCATGCAAAAATAGAATACGAGGGTTGCCATCATTTTTTCGGTTACACGCCAGGCTTTCTCGATTTTATCCTTGCATCTATCCGGCAGGAGATTCGTTGCTTCCCGGATTTGATCAAAGCTTTCTTTTAGTTGAATGCCAACAGTATCTGAGTCCTGCTTGTTTCCTGTGAGAGGATCATAGGGATGATAGACTTTGCTGATTTGTTTTCTTGCTGTTGTGACGATTTCCTGGTTTTCTCTTGCCTTGTCCAGAGCCTCTTTTGCTTTTTGTTCTTTTTCCATGCAGCCAAGGATTTTCTTATCAAAATCAAACGGTCTACCAACAGGTCGTTTTTCAAGATTTTTATAGTTGTCCTTGTTTTTCTGAGCATCAAGGACTTTCTTCTTACTGTTTTCATGTTCTTTTTCAGCTTTCCGTATTTTTGCAGAGAGTGGAGCTCCAGTTCCCCGACTGATTTCGTACATTACATGAAACAAATCCGGAGAATGATGACCGTTCAAGCCTTTCGTCACATGATGGATCAATCCTTTCCCCTCATCACTCGTACTTTGAATAACCTTGACGGGAAGGTCACCAAGCGCCCCACTCACAGATTGGTTCCACGTAACTCCGGAACGGTCCTTGGCATATTTTTCAAGAATAATATAGTTGGAATTCGGCTCGATAGCCACAAGGCAGACTTGAGGATGAAAGGTTTCATCTTCACATAGGCTGATCCGTTTTTCGGGCATAAGCAGTGAAAGGCGTGCTTGTTCCATATCACCGAACTGGCCTATTTGGGTGTCCATTTGATTTGAAATTTTTTGATGGGTGCCGTAGGATGCGGCCACAAAACTTGATAACCGGGTTAATTTAAGAAAATTGCAAATATTGCGGATGCTGGCGCATCCCACCTTGGTGAATTCGAAATGGAGGGCCTGAATTAAGGTATGTAAAAATTTTACACCTGCCGGACTTTCGAAAAAAGCGACTATCGCCGGTTCCTCATCTATTTTATCCATCCGGTTGAGCCAGTTTTGTAAAGTTGTTCGGGGAACGCCGACATCTCTGGCAAACTCACGCTGACTGAGTTTTTCTTTACAGTTTTTAAAATCTATAATTTTCATAGATACTTCATCTCTGGGCCATTTTGTCTTGATATTTGCATTATGAGAAGATTCAGCGTATGTAGATGTCATGCCCGGGCTTTCTTGATCCTTTCTGTGAATAGTTTTTTGTTTGGCGCATTATCTATTCACAGACCGGGCTAATTTTATCTACATTTTTTTCTTCTAAATTCCTTTTTTAAGATTTTTAGGGCACACTTCTTGGCCGATGTTATGATCAAGCCCATATAATGAAACAATAAGCTCCAAGTTTAATTGCACAAGATCAGAAGGAAGCTAAGATGAATACATGTATTTTTTCTCTGGAACAGAATAGTTCACGGAGATTGGTACCAAAATATAGAGTAATAAAAAGAGTTAATTTTGTCCGATTTAGATTTTGTGCAAAAAATCCGGAAACGAAAAACTGGCTTAACTCTTAACCCACATATGTAACGTGAGTTGCCAGACACGGATATCTATGTAGTCAAACAAAATATTATGTTGCCAGTTGTTTTGGGGATTTTGAGAATATTTCATAATCTATTGAAATTAAATACGATATTCATTTGCACAGGGTAGGTTGAAATTCACTAAAAAATCAGTAAGTTAAGTCCACTCGCAACATAAGTCTATGATTGTGTCCAAAAGCCTTTCTTGAAAAGGGTGTTGGCTACTTCTGTTATTGATGATGATATGTCTGCATGGCCGGGACTTCCCAGGTTACATCACTAAAATCTGATGAGGCCCTTGATCGGCCCAGCCATTGGGCGCCTGCCCGCTTTCCCGGACAGCTCCATAAAGCGCTTGTTGAGTTCGCCATTGGTGTCCTTCCGGTAAGCCTGCGTGAAATACCCAGTACCGGGTGATATTATCGGTTCCAACTTGAACATTGCTAATGGAGGGACCGATGAACAAACAATTATTGACAGCAGAACAATCAATCGCATTAGAAAAAGTCCAGCAGCTTTTTGCAGACTGGCGAAATAACAGAACCGGAAGGTCAAGAATACCGGATAATTTATGGCAGGCGGCAGCAGACCTTCACCATGCTCAAGGGCTGAGCATAAATAAGATTGCCCACAGTTTACGGCTTAATCATACCGCATTAAAACAAAAAATTTATAATGCCATTCATTGTACTACAGTCGATTCTCCTGAAGAAGACGATGACTCCCCCCTGTTTATAGAGATCACTCCAGCGCCGGAAGATACCAACTGTATAATAGAAATGGAGAATCAGGCCGGTTTTAAGATGCGTATGTGTTTTAAAGGTCGTGCAGACCCGGCAGTGATCAGCCTTGGTAAATATTTACTGGCTGGTGTTCCATGATCCAAATCACACCGCAAATGCGGATAATGCTGGCGGTAACTCCTGCTGATTTTCGAAAGGGGATCGACGGCCTGGCAGCTGTTTGTCGCAGGGTGTTAAAACAAAATCCTTTTTCCGGATATGTTTTTGTTTTCAGAAACAAACCGGGGACTGCCCTGAAGATACTAATATATGATGGCCAGGGCTTCTGGCTTTGTCAAAAAAGATTGAGCAAGGGGCGTTTTAAATGGTGGCCTAAAAAGGGAGGAGATGAAATTCACCCATTGGCTGCACATGAATTACAGATGTTGATATGGAACGGAAATCCTCAAAAAAATAATGTACTTTTGTGGAAAAAAATCTAGACATTAGAGTTTAAATGTGATAGCACACATTTCATGTCAAAAACGATGGACATAAAGCAGGACGAACTTGACGCGCTCCTTGAGCGGGTAAGATCAAATGAACTGCAGGACGGCGATTATGAGTTGATCAAAGCATTGGTTGAAACCGTTGCTTATTTGAATACGTTGTCCAATGAAAAAGCAGCATCCATTAAACGGTTATTAAATGTAGCGGCCTGATTTCATAATCGACCTGGCCTGATTTAATAAAAATTTTCGGCCAGAATTAATCGTTTCTACAGTTCAATCCTGGCCAGCTTTATTCGTTACTGGGCCAGGATTAAATGTTACTGGCCGGATTTATTTGTTACTGAGCCAGGTTTAAGTGTTCCTACGTTCCGGCTATCCCAAGCTTTAAAATTTCATCCTGGATCTCGTTTGTTCCAAACGATTTTTAAAAAACGACCTTATTTCGGGGTAGCGGAAGCGAAGCTGCTCTGAGCGGCAAAGTAATTCTTAATCTGCTATTTTTATAGATAATCTTTTAGATTCACTCTGTCTGTTTTTACAGGAGTTTACGGGTTGAAATGACCCAACGAGGCTGAAACCGTAGATTCCTGTTCAAATGCTCTCGCTGGTCCAGGACGCAAAGTAGGCCCACTTTTTCAAAGGGGCCTACTTTGCGTCCTGTCTTATTCGCTCTGCTCAACATGGACTATATCTGATCCTTGGCTTTGCTATTTTTTCAACAGGTATATCTCATCGCTTTCAAATATTTTGCCATCAATAAACGCAACTTCTCTTTTAGACCCGTCATATAGCATCATCTGGTTTGGATTATCATTTTCTGAAGGCAATAGACATTTACAATTCGTGACTTTAGAAAAATCAGAAACAAATACATCAAGCCTTGGGATGTTTTTAGCTATCTCTCCGAACAAATAAATTGAAAGCATCATAACAAAGCCATCTTTAAACAATGACTTTTGACAAACTACACTCATCGTATTGGCATCTGGGAAATCCTCGTAGTCATCAATAACCTTAATTTTATCAATAGGAATATTTAGTAGCTTTTGAAAAGCTTCACCCAATTGCTCATTTGGAATTAAATTCTCTACAATTATATCAGCCCAAATCATTGCGATGCCCCCCAAGCCTTTAAGGCAGCTTTAACAGCGTCATCGCTTAGCCCCATATTATTTATGATTTGATTTGCTTTAGAGGTATTGCCAAATTTGTTTAAAACGCCTAAAGCCTTGAATGCCGCTCTATCTAATTGATGAAATCCAGCTCCTGAAACTGGATATAAAGTGCCGTCGTGCATTCCATATGTCCGACCTTTGACAACAAATTTATCTCCAATTTTTTGAGCCAATCCCTTGTTGATAGCTGCAACATCAGATGCGACATCTACCCCAGGCTCAATTACTGTATTTAAATTCTTAGCGACTGTCTTTTGATTTACGCTGGTTAAAGTATGTCTTCCTGCGGGGCCTTTAAAATTGAATACGTCAATTACATCATCGATATACTTTGAAACATCATTAAGTGAATCTAAATACTTTGCAGCCTTAAGCCCTGCAAGAGTTAATACTCCCTCAACAGCAAGTTCTACCTTGTTTTCAGGAGCACCTTCAACGATTGCTAAGCCTACTGAATCAATAGCAGCTGCGACATAATACCCCTGCTCATAATTCTCCAGTCCTCGATCAGCGAGATAATCCGAAATCCCACCCTTTATTGATGCTAATGTTGGATCAATACTGTCCCAAGCATCCCTCGCCATCAATCCATCAGGATCAGTGTACCGTAGCGGGTTATTTAGGACGTATGTATAAAGGTTCAGCCCGTCTACGTATCCTGCCGGATCTCGTTGCATGAACCGGCCAAGGCTTGCCGAATACATCCGGTTCCGATAATACCAGAGGCCGGAATCATTATCCCACCGTCTGCCGGTGTAACCGAAGGGATTACCGATGGTGCTGCCGGTGGTTGTGATATCCGTCCCCTGGTCATCGGAGATCATCATCAAGCCGAACGGATTGTAATTATAGGATTCGACCAATGCGGCACCGGCATCAAGAATGGCTTTGACGCTGTGTTGGCTGTCTTTCAGATAATAATAATCCTGACCATTTACCTCGACCAAGACCGGATCATCCAGGGTATCCGCATAAATGAAAATTCTTTCCAGACTGCTGGCGGTGTATTCTTCAATAACACTCTGGCTGTCATAAACAAATGTCGTCACTACTGTTCCGACGGTCCGGGTTACCCGGCGGTTAAGGGCGTCATAGGTATAAGATGCCAGTACCGCGCCGTCCGATGAAACTTGGGTCAGACGGTTGGCCCAGTCGTAGGTATAATCATTGGTCCCGTCAAAGGTCATATTTCCGCGGTCGTCATAACTGACCACTGTACTGTCAATGGTGTTATACTCGTTATCGGAGGTTACGGTGCGGGGTTCAGAAAGGCCGTTTTGATCTGTATATTTCCAATTGCCGTTTAAATCATACTGCCAGGCGGCATAGCCGACACTGTTCCTGTACTGGCCGGTGAGCCGGTCATGGTGATCATATCCAAAAGCTTCGGTCAAGAATGTGCCTTTAAATTCGGTGTTTCTGGTGGCAACGTTGCTCTGGCCGTCATAGCTCTTGTCTACTCTGAAGAGTTCATTGGTACCGGGGGTGCTGTAAGCTCGATACATTTCCCGGCCCCGGTTGTCATACTCAACGGAAAGTGTTGTGTTATTGCCGTAAACTCCGAATATCAACTGCCTGTTTCGGTCGTATTCCAGACGGGCTATTTGATCGACCCCGTCGTAGACGGCGGACAGATTGTTGTTGCCGTCGTAATTTTTCTGAACGGTTTTGCCGGATGGATAAGAGAGGGTTTCTTTATTGCCGTTATTATCATACTGACTTGTCACAAGATAAGCACTATCCTGGAGTTCCGTTTCCAGGCGGTCAAAATCATCATATGAAAAAATCACCAAATGCGTGGCCGCGCCCTGGTTAAAATCTTCGGCCAATTTCAGCCGTGACAAGGTGTCGTATTCGAACTGCTGCTGCAGAACCGACCCTGATCCCAGCCGAACTTCAATCTTTCGGTCCAGATCGTCATAAACAAATGTAACCAGAGAACTGTCCTGGCGGGTGATGGTTTCGATATTTCCGTTGCCATCATAGGTGAATTGTTGGAAACTCCCGTCCGCATCAGCTTCCTTTATTTTCCGGTTCAGGACATCATATTCATAGGTGAGCGTGTTTTCCAGCGGATTGAGAACGGAGAGCAGATTTCCGTTTTCATCATAGCTGAAGGTTGATGTTGCAGCTTCGCCGGTTATGCCTGCAGCGCTTGTGCGGGAGTCCAGCCTGCCGACAAGGTCATAGGTATATTGGGTGATATCTCCGTTAAAATTGACCTCCCGGATCAGCCTGCCCCGACTGTCATAGGCAAACTCTTTCCGGTCATCCCCCTGGACCATCAAAATCAGGCGGTTAAGATTGTCGTAACCTTTTATGGTCAGCTCACCTTCGGGCATTTGTTCAAGGATAACGTTGCCTGCGACGTCATATTCCCAATAATACTCGATCATGCCGTCGGCCTGGGTTTGGGCGATCTTTCTTCCGAGAGTGTCATAAAAATATTTGGTGATATTGCCGTTGGGGTCGGTGGTCTGAACCAGTTGTCTTCCGGCGTTGTATTCAAAACCGTAGGATTGGGGCGTTTCCGTGTACTGGCCTTCAATGCGGGTGGTCATAAGGCCCCGGTCATCATAAACAAACTGAGTTTTCAGGGCGCGGGTTTCTGTGTCGCTGACTTTCAGGCTGCGGATCTCAAATATCCTGCGGTTATTTTCGTCATATTCGTACTCGGTAATGACGGGTTCGGAGCTTGACGGGGCAATGGTAGTTCCCAGCAGATTACCGTGGACATCATACCGGTGCTGGGTTTCGATGCCTCTGGCGTTGGTCGTAGCAAGCACTCTGCCGGTTTCATCAAACTCGGTTTCCGTAGTATTGCCCAGTGCGTCAATCGTCCTGAACATTCGTCCGGCCTGATCGTATTGAAACGTGGTGCTGTTGCCCCTGGCGTCGGTGTGCAGTATCAGGTTGGAGACCTCGTCGTATTCGAAATACTGTAGGTTGCCCAGTTCATCCTCGGTGCCGATCTTGCGGTTTACGGCATCGTAATAGGTCCGGGTAACGGTTTTATCGGGATAGGTGGTGGAAATCTGGTTGCCGTTGGGATCATACCCAAAGGTAGAGGTCTCTCCTGCAGCATCCACCAGTTTGATTTTCTGGCGGTTCAGATCATAAGAATACCGGGTGAGCCTTCCCAGGGGATCGGTTTCTTTGACGATGTTGCCGACCGTATCATATTCCCAGACGGTTTCAACCAGGTCTGTATCTAAACCCTGTGTTTGTGATATTTTTCGGCCCGCCGCATCATAGACAAGGACCGTAACATCCCCCAGGGGATCGATTATATGGGTTAAAAGGTTGCGTTCATCATAATGAAATAATGTTTCTTCCAGCAACTCGTTGCCGGTGTCGTAGTGTTGCTCGGCGGTTTTATTGCCGTTGCCGTCGTATACAAATGTCTGGCGGTCGCCCAGGGGATTGATGATTCCGGTCAGGTTCCCCAATGCATCATAGCGGTAGGCTGTTGCCTGAGGATCTGATGAATTGTATCCGTCTGTTTTTTGGAACAGGTGACCGAGTTGGTCGTATTCGTAAAATACGGTGATATCCTCGTGGTCGGCATCCGTGATGTCCGTGGTTTCCGATTCAAGTTTACCGTCATCATAGTAGGTGTAGGTTTTTCGGATGACGCTGGTGTCTGAGTCTTCCAGGCCGCAGGGGATGGTTTCTTCGATCAGCCGGTTGGCTGCGTCGTAGGTATAGGTGCTGGTGTGGCCCAAGGCATCGGTGACGGCGGTTTTATTGCCGTTGCCGTCGTATTGGTATTGGGTGATATTACCCAGGGCGTCGGTGGTTTGGGCCAGCCTGCCCATGGGATCGTACGTGTACGAGGTGGTGTTCCCGTTTTTATCGGTCCTGGAGGTCAGTTTACCGATGGCGTCATAGGTGAACAGTTCGGACTGAGAAAGCGGATCAATGGCCTCCTTTATCTGGGCGCCGGCGACCACATCCCTGGCCTTGTAATATTTCAGTTCTTTGACGGCCCCGTTTGGAAGCGTCGTTTTAACCAGTTTGCCGTCGGTGTTGTATTCGTATGTTGTGGTCTGGCTTAACGGATCTGTTTCTTTGGTTTTCTGACCAACGGCATTGTATTCAAATGTGGTGGTCAGGTCGGTGCCGCCGACCGTTACTGTCTTTGATTTCAGCAGGTCCGGAGGCTGGTTTTCCGTGTTACCGGACGGGTAATAATCAAAGCTTGTCTGATGCCCGTTTTTATCTGTTTTGGACAGCAGGTGAAGAGCATCCGTATCATAGGCAAATATCTCAGAGTTGCCCCTGGCGTCTGTTATCTGAGTGATATTGCCGTAATCGTCATAGACATAGGCCGTTTCAAACCCGTCTGTGGGCAGGCCTTCCACGATCTGTCCGTCATCGCTAAATTTATATCCGGGTGCCTGAATTTTTTTGTGAAGGTTGCCGTCCGTGTAGTATTCAAATGCTGAGATCCGATCCACAGGATCTTTGCTTTGAGTCACGGAATACGGGTTATTCGTGTCATCGTACTGGTATCGCCAGGTGTGGCCCATGGCATCGGTCTTGACATAAAGCTTGCGCTGTTTTTCATAAGCGTCCTGATCATCAGCAGAAGTACCGTCAGGATAATACTGGAACTCAGTCGTGTATCCGTTGCCATCTGTATGGTGGGTTTTGTTGTGATGGCCATCATAAACCATGGTCTCCATGGTGCCGTCTTCATTGGCTATCCGAATTACATCATTGGATTCATTGAAGAATACCTTTCGGTAGTATCCTTCCTCGTTCCAGGTTTCTGCATACCGGTTCAGGCGGCTGTACATGAAGTTGAAGGTTTCGCCTTTGGCATTGGTGTGGTAGGCCACCTGGTCATTCTTGTAGTACCCGATTTCAAGGGTATCACCCCCAGGCATGGTGTACAGGATCATGTTGTGATCCAGGTATACGTTATCCTGGTCGCTCAGGTATTGGTATTTTGTGGCGCTATTGCTGCCGTCTTCGGGGTCAATCTCATAATCCAGGCCCTGGAACTCAATCAGGTCATCCCCAAGGCCATCCCCTGTAGTCTCGTTATCACTGTAAAGATAAGAACATGAAAGACCGGTATCCGCCTCACCGGTTTTGCCGGTAACAGTGGTCACTTTGCCGCTGGTATTGTAGGTGAATGCCAGAAACCTGCCCAGTTCATCTGTAATTTTGGAGATTTCGGTCGGATGGTCGGTATCTGCATACTCATACAACAGAGTATTGCCGAACCGGTCTTCTTTTTTGATCAAATACCCCTGGTCAGAAAAATATGATTTCTGCATAGTCAGGTTCTGGGTAATGATGTATTGTCCTGCTTCCATCGTAAGGATGAATTGAGATCCGGCAGGGTAGGTGTATGTGCCGTCCCCGTTGGATGTGATCTCAAAAGCATCGGCTTCGTTGTTATAATATTTAACATCCCCTCCGGTCAGAGGCATGATGCGTTCTGCATGGTTCCAGGTCCAGCCGTAACCGAAAGGACCGTTGTAGATGGTCTGGCTTCTGTATTTACGGATGACGGACAGGTCAAAACCTCTGGATTTGACGGTTATGTCCGGCTTTTCTTCGGCATAGAATTCTCCGGTCACCATATCGACCGGATCGCCTATAAACGTCTTGGCGGCGTTGATGGTTTCGCTGGTTTTTTGAATGATTGTAGAGATGCTGTTTGTTTCATCAGTTTCAAGGGCGTATTTGCCCAGCCAGTCGGTCTGGGTTGTATCACTTAGGATGTCTGTATATAGTGAAATATCGCCCGTATCGACATAGGTCTCGTTTGTCTCCGTGTTTGGTGAAGACGAGCCCCCGTTGTACATGCCGAACGCATAGGTGTCTCCATACCCTTCTGCCCCATAAACAATCCTGACGCTCCCGCTCAATTCCTCATATTCAATTTCCTGCACCGGGATCACAACTTTGGCACCATTATTAAGTTCGGATACGATTGATAGAATGGTGGAATATCCAAGATGACCTTCTGTTTGGTCGTCCAGATCCTCAATATATTCAGTTCTTGTAAATGTTAAATCATCTATAATAACAGGTCCGCTGCTTGAAATGATGTTTATCCTGTTCGCCGCTGGGAAATTTAAAGTGACAACCCGAGGAGTTGTGTATAAATTCTTCAAGGATGCTGTATAAAACGCACTACTTGCCCCCTCTTTGTATAATTCAAAGGTTATGTTGATATATTCATCGTTTGCAGCAGTCATTCTCATGCTTGTCAAATTGAATTTTGTTCCTCTAAGAATAACACCGGAGGAACAATAAACGCCGTGGGTTCCGGTAACCGCGCCATTAACCACACCGACACATTGATTTGTTGAATCAATCCTTTGCATATTTGCCCAGTCAAAGCTGCCATATACGCTTTCGACGGAATCATATTCATTTAAAGCTGGGATGCTTTCAAAATTCAGGGTAACAGGCTGAGTATCTTCAACGATATCATCCTTAGTCAGTGTCACCACATAGTTGTCTGATGCTCCTTTGTCGAATTCTTCATTGACAACCATAATTCCCCGAATCGTGCTGGCACCAGGGGTGTCCATCCAGTCCTCAAATATTTTGCCCTCATCATAAGAGGCCCCGAACATATACAGCCGCCGACATAGTTCGTTTAAGGAGTCATTCCATTCGTTATTTTGCTCTGTGATTATTTGAAACCCCTTATCCCATTTGCGTAGGCCGCTATAGGTCTGTTGGTCAATATTCCATTGGGGGTGATAGTAAAACTTTGACTCAGGAGCAGTTTCTATCGGATTGTCAGTAGAATTTGGCTTTGTAAAAATAAATGTTGGAGCCAGGCCCCAACTGATTTTACTATAAAGAAGATCTGCTGTCCTTTCAGCATTCTCATACAGCCGGGTTAAATATGTATCTACCAGAATACCGCCCATCAATCTGAGGTATTTTTCATGTTTGGATGTGTCGAGAACCAAACTCATATCCACGGACTGAAGCTCTTTTTTCATTTTTTCGACGGTTTTAACAGACGCTGCAAGAGGATCAAATCCCATCTGGATAAAAGTGCCAGCTATTCGGTCTGGACGCTTTTTGGCATCTTTACCCCTTACCTGGAAAGTCAAAGAAAAGTATTTTCCGGCATCTATTGACGGATCAGAATCCTCGCCACCACACACTTCCTCGTCATCTAATTTTAGGACCGGCTTCATTGTTGAGCCGGATATTTTCCAGTCCAAATAGAATGTCTTACCCACAATTTTAGGCAGAAAAACTCTGTAAGTCAGTAAATTCCCACCGCTGCTTTTATCTATCGATAAATCAATGTATTGTCTGTTAGTATCTAAAACTTCAGAATAATCAGTGCTTGGAGTTCGACGTATATTGACTGGATAGGAGCGGGGAAGAATTGACCCTGTATTCTTGTCAAAAATTTCTTTGAAAGGAATATCTTTTAACGATTTCCCCGGGTCGTTTGAGTATAAATAATTTTGTAATTTTTGTTCATATTCTTCTAAGGCGGATTCATATTTTACTTTTGACAGATATTGATCAAAATTAAAGTTTAATTCAGAGTCCGGGTCAGAATCTAACTGCCCGGTTGTTGATCCGTCCTGATTTAAAGGGAAAAGGTCTTTTCCTTCAACAAGGTCTGCTTTTTTCATCCAGGGGACAAGAGTAACCCAACCTTTTTGGCCGCCTTCAGCAAGGCCATATGGATTATCCAAATCCAGCCATGCAATAACATAAACACGATCAATGTCTGTGCCTGAGCTTGAAGGAGAATGATGAACATATCTTGCATGGATACCTGATATTCTCAACAGTGCAATCAGTAAAGAAGACTGATCCCAGGTATTGCCAATACGATTTAAATATGCCCCCCTGGCTCCCAGTCTTGAATGATTGTAAAAGTAATATCCGCCATTATCATAAAGGAATTGTGGGAAGTAAACATTCTCGTGAACCCAATTATAAATTTTAACCGGATCATTACCCAGACTTTCGGCAAGGGCCACAAGCTCATCGCTATCATCAGGAATATCATTTCCGGGATTTTCCGGATCATCTTTCATCGCCCATTCGCATTCCATGGTCTGGGCCAGGTCATCGTCCGTGGGGGGATCAAAACTTGCAGAAACAGGTAATATGTATAATGCTGTAGTCAATAACGCCAAAATGACGGCTTTAAAGATTCGCACACTTCTTGAATATTTCATCTTATTCCCCTTTTGTATCAGAAATTTTTTACAGCTCATTTCAAAGTGATCTGGTTTATTTCAATAGTGCCTCAAGACATAGACCGGTGAGAAAAGGATCTTCAACCCAACTGCCGTTTTGATTTTGGCGGTTTTTTAAATAACCAGCGGCATTAGCTTTTTGCGTTTCTGAAAGATCCAGCCACAGCAAGGCGGCGGCTGTATCCAGAAGCCCGTTACCAAATGATCCGTCGTTATTATTCGTTTGTGTCGTAATAATCCAGTCATAGGAAAAATTTGCGGGAAGGCCGTTATACACACCTATTAAAAAACGATATATGATGCTTGAAACGTAGACGCTGGCTTCCTGGCCTGCGCTCCAACCAAATTTGCGGTCATCTAAACTGAAAAAGAAGCCATTATTGTCATATATAAGTCCAACAACAGTCTGATCAGCTAATGTTGTCCCTTGTGTGGCTTTCTTTAACGCAGATGCTCCGATTGCTGTGCTGACGGGGTCGGGGTAATATCCTGGACGAGTTCCCCATCCAAACAGATAATTTGTCCCATTGCTTTCACTTATATACGCTTGCAAAATCAGCTTCGATACTAGATAGTCAACATTCTGGCCGAAATCATTGAGTGTATTGATTTGCCTGGCGAGAAAATCATTGTTGTCAGCATAATGCCCCCTAAGGTAAAACATCCCGCTCCGAATGGAGACATCGTCATCCTCTGCGGCTTTGAAAGCATTAAGAACCTGGCTTGTAGAAAGAATCTTGTTCTTTTCATTTCCCCATGAACCCGACTGGTCCTGGTTTGCTTTTAACCATGCTTTTGCCCATAAAATAGCTTCCTGGATATTCTGCGCGGTTGAAAATCCGTCGGTTCCGACTTTAACTTCAACAAGTTCAGACAACGGCCCTTCAACTTCATCTATGTTTTCTATTGTAATTCCATACCAGTAGGTTGTTTCCGATAAAATGTCCGGATCGTTTTTATAGAGGTTTGTAGTAGCCAGACCGGATCTCAATTGAGACGGCGGTGCAATTTTGTTATTAACACAATCCTCAAGGATTTTTTTATCAATGGCATTTACCGCCCGGTAAATGTGATATTTTGCAGCCTGGGCTACAGCTTCCCATGAAAGGTGGTTCCAGGAGTTTGATGCGTCAAAACTGACGGACAGACTACTGGCTGTAGGCAGGATTTGATCCAGGTAATAGATTGCGCTTTGTGTCGAACTGGTATTACCGGCTGTGTCTTCTGCATAAAACTGAAGGTTAGTGGTTTCTGATATTGTCAGAGCAGTAATATATACAGAGGTATTTGTCGTACCTTTATATGGCGGGTATCCGTCTGTGGAGTAATAAATGGTTGCTGTTTCCTCCGTTGTTAATTCTACGGTAACCGTGCCGTCTTCATTATCATTGGAGGAGACACTAATAGTCGGGGGTTCACAGTCCAATGTAAATTCAATGTCTTTTTCTGTCTTATTTCCGGCATTATCAATAATGATGAGCGTAAAATAATAGGTCCGGCTTTCCGGTCTGTTAATGGTAAAGACCAATGAATAACCGGTAAGGACAGCCTGAGCGGTAATATCAACCCCGTTCTCATCAAGAAGTGTAACCGATTTGATCCCTGAGCCGTCATCAGTTAAATAATACATCATTTCAAAAGGTTGGCTTCCGGTTGGAATCAGCGTCGTTTCTTCAGTCGGATATTGGCTCCGGATCTGTGGGGGAGTGGTATCAGAGTTTGTCGGATCTGTGTCGTTGTTATATTCTTCTGCATTTGAAATGCCATCCCCATCATAATCATCCGTTCCCTGGTAGGTCGTCAAATCGCCGAAAAATTTCAACTCCCACCAGTCCGGCATGCCGTCATTATCCGAATCCGTATCCGGCTGAACCTTGAAGTTGACATTGGCGGTGCCGATATTGCCGTCGTTATCGGCAATACTGACAGTAATGGTGTTGTCGTTATAGGGTAAAGCACTTGAAAGCTCGGCTGTGGCACCGGATTCAGAGACTGTGAAATCGGAGGCGATGTCAACGCCGTTGGCTGCAGCAGTAAAGGAAGAAGTGTTGATGCCGGAATCTTCATCATTAAAACTGATCGTCACCGTTGGCGTGTTTTCCTTCAGCTCGGCGCTTTCTTCAGGTTGAGTGATTTCAATATCCGGAGACAGAGTATCATCACCTGAAAATACGCTGATCTTTACATGAAAGCTTCTTGCCTTCTGATAGGCCTCAACCGGGATACTGATAGTCCAGGCAAATGGTTCCGTCTCCTGATTTGGACCCAAAACAATCTGTTCCGGGGTTTCAACTGAATAAATCAAATAAGGCAGGCCGTCCGGTGTGTAACCACTTGCGTTGGTGAGTTCAAAAACAGGTTCTTCAGCCACGGAAGGTGATATGAAATCTGTCCGGCCAAAAGCATTGGCAAATGTTTCCAGGTCGATGGTGTCTGGAGTTCCCGTTACTTTTGTGAAAGTCACGATATCCCTGCCGTCGACATTGGAATCTCCGTTTAACTCTACCGCATCAAGGGTATACAGAATCTTTTTGACAATGACTTTTATGGGATAGGTGAGATTTTCTGTCCCGATGTTTTTCAATTTGATTTCAATAATTCCGGTTTGTGTCTGGGCGTCATATGAGACAGGTCCTTTAACAAGCTGGATACTGCTATTTACGTTTGCCGCCATAGTGGGTATGGGCAATAAGAAAAGCCAGACACCCAATATGACGTAAGAAATCCAATATGCCTTAAACAATTCGATCATGATCGCATTCAACGATTCCTCTTTTTGGCACTCCATCAGGTCATTCATTCTCAATCTCCGCTGGGTTGATACTATATTTTCATATTCAATAAGGACTATCGATTGCAGCAATGATCATGCCTGATTTTCTAATAAAAAACTGTGGTGTAAATTCAATATCTTCTTCACAAGTAGGAAATAATCTTCTCGGTAAAAAATGTTATAATTTAGGTAATTTTTTTCTTAAAAGCTTTTCTTAGACTTTTTGTAAAAAGTTAAGACCCGCGAATATTTTGGCCGTAAAAATGAAAATCATATTAAATTTTAAAGTCTCAAAAAACGATCGTTTGATGGTACTGTTTTCTATTTTCATGTATAAAACAAAAAATCAGTGTTTTCGTGTCTCAAATTTAGTCTTAAAAATCAAAATCACATTATCTTGACAATTTATGTAATTGGTGAAACTATCCTGCTGAAGGAGCACCATATGGGACGATTAATAGGCTATGCTAGAATAAGTACCGGTGACCAGAACTTACAATCTCAAATCGATGAATTGGAATCCTCTAATTGTGTCCACGTTTTTTCTGATATTGTCAGTGGTGCAAAAAGTGAACGACCTGGATTAAATGAATGTTTAACCACCCTCAGAGAGGGAGATACACTGGTTGTCTGGCGATTGGATAGGTTGGGCAGATCCATGTCTCATTTGGTATCCATTATATATGATCTGAAATCCAAGGGCATTGGATTTAAATCGTTGCATGATGGGGTGATTGACACCACATCGGCGTCTGGAGAACTCGTTTTTAACATTTTTGCGGCTCTTGCACAGTTTGAAAGAGAATTGATCCGGGAAAGAACACGTTCCGGATTGTCTGCTGCGAGATCCCGTGGAATTGTTGGGGGCAGAAAACCCCTTCCTCCGGATGACCCGAAAGTTTTATCGGCCAAAAAATTACATGCCGATAAAAATATGAAGATCAATGATATCTGCAAAACCTTAAATATATCCAGAGCTACATTGTACCGTTATATCTCAATGCCGGAGATTGGAGAAAACAATGGCTCGAAAAAAAATTCCCAAAGACCGATTAATCGAACTACATAACAGGTTTCACCTCCTTCCTGTTCGCCATAAAGAAAGGAAACGCCTGGTGATGGAGTTTGCTGAAATGTATGGCGTTTCCAGCAATACAATTTATCGGTCTTTACGAGAATTATTCAAGCCCAAAAGCCTGAAAAGATCAGACACCGGCAAACCCAGACAAATTGATGGGCGGAAAATGGAAATGTATTGTCAGACCATTACCGCTATCAAAATACGGTCAATGAATAAAAAAGGACGGCATTTATCCACCCAAGAAGCTATTAGAATTCTTGAACACGGCGTCAATACGCCAAAGGGATTGGTTCAGGCACCAAATGGCCTTCTGTCCAAGAGCACCGTCAATTATTACCTGAAGCGTTGGGGGTATGATATTGCTTCCCTGTCTGTTGAGCCGGTAGCCGTCAGATTTCAGGCGAATCATTCCAACGAATGCTGGCAGTTTGATATGTCCCCTTCAGATATGAAAAAGCTTGACCAATGGCCGGATTGGATTGATCAAAAAAATTCCAGGCCAGTGCTCATGCTATACAGTGTAGTGGATGATCGTAGTGGTGTCGCATACCAGGAATACAATGCCGTATATGGTGAGGATGCTGAATCAGCACTGCGCTTTTTATTCCGAGCGATGAGCCAGAAAAACATTGACGGGTTCCCGTTTCAGGGTATTCCGGAGATGATCTATATGGACAATGGCCCGGTTGCGAAAAGCAGTGTATTTAAGCGGGTCATGTATTATTTGGGAATACAAATTCGTTGCCATCTGCCAAAGGGAAAAGACGGCAGAAGAACCACTGCCAGAGCAAAAGGAAAAGTTGAAAGACCTTTCAGAACCACAAAAGAAGTTCATGAAACGCTTTACCATTTTCATAAGCCCAAAGACCTGGAAGAGGCAAATGCCTGGCTACAAAACCACATTCTAAGATACAACGAAAAGCAACACCGGAAAGAATCCCACTCCAGGATTGACGATTGGATAAATAAAATCCCCGCTTCCGGTATTCGACAGATGTGTCCCTGGGACCGTTTCTGCACGTTTGCAAGAGAGCC
Organism: uncultured Desulfobacter sp.; assembly: GCF_963666675.1. NCBI lineage: Bacteria > Pseudomonadati > Thermodesulfobacteriota > Desulfobacteria > Desulfobacterales > Desulfobacteraceae > Desulfobacter > uncultured Desulfobacter sp. Next base: position 766,878 of record NZ_OY762929.1, read on the forward strand.
AGAGAAAAGAAAGGTCGGGCCAGACGCCTTGATAAAAATTAGCGGAGTGACCTATAAAGTCGATCATGAGTTGGCAGATCATGTTGTGGTTCTTTGGTGGGGTTTATTTGATGACGAAATTTTCATTGAGCACAATGAAAAGAGATTTGGGCCGTACAAGCCGAGTAGCGGCGTTATTCCGTTGCACAAATTCAGAGCCCACAAAAAAACTAAAACTGAAAAACGCATTGATGATGTTGAAATCCTTGCTCAGCAAATTTCAATTCCCCCTGATATCCTGGCCAAAGACAGTAGATCTTTGGAATCGCTGTTAAAAAAGTTACCGGATGACACCATAATTCAAAAATTTAAGGACCCTGATCCGTTTCACGAGCAAACTTATCCAAGCCCTATTGCCGCAAAAAGTGCCATATCAAAACTCATTGGCAAACCCCTTTCAAAACTGTCATCTGATCAGATGGCGATAATAGATCAGCAGATTTCAAAATCCTTGGATAAGAAACAGATAAAGAAAATGATTGATCAATATTTGATTAAAAAACCGAATTTAAGGATTGTCGGGGGGGAGAACGGCGAATGATACATGACGTGAAAGAATTTTTTGGTTTAAAAAAAGAATTTAAGAATGCCGGTTTTTTTGAAACCGATAATTACAAGATGATTTATCAAGATGTCGTTGCCGCAGTAAAAGAGGGACATCTAATAGCCATAACCGGTATTGTTGGATCTGGAAAGACGGTCACGGCCAGAAAAATACGGAACGATTTGAAAAAAAGCAATGAGGTCTTAGTTTCGACCAATTTAAGTGTCGATAAAAATAGAGTTAAGTTGGGAACGCTTCTTCATGCCATGTTTGCCGATTTGAAAACCAATAAGACAGACACGATCCCCACAAAAATCGAAGTCCAAGAACGGGAACTGATACAGCTTATCAAACGTCGAAAGAAGCCCGTGGCCCTTTTTATTGATGAGGCTCATGATCTTCATCATGGGACATTGGGTGGTTTAAAGCGAATACAGGAATTGGTCCAAGAGGCAGATGCTCTTCTTTCTATTGTGATGGTGGGACATCCCAGGTTGAGTATTGATCTCAATAAACCCAAAATGGAAGAAATCGGTGGTAGAACCACAGTCATGCAATTGGATGGAATCCTGGGATATGAAAAAGAATATGTTGCTTGGCTTTTAGGTCAATGCCTTGATTCTGAGATGAACAGTTACGAAGTCTTTTCTGAAGACGCAATTAATTTTATAGGCGAAAAGTTTTCCACACCACTGCAAATTAATCATTATGGTTGGAATGCTTTGGTGAAAGCCTATCAGATAGGACAAAAGCCTGTTGATGTTGATATTCTTCAAGAAATTATTTCAGAGGATCTTGATAGCATTGAAGCAAATATGAAACGGTCAGGCTATGGGATGAAGGAGATTTGCGAAGCCGTTGATGCCCGTCCTGCTGAAATAAGGTCGTTTTTTAAAAATCGTTTGGAACAAACGAGGACAAAAGAGATCCAGGATGAAATTTTAAAGCTTGGGATAGCCGGAACGTAGGAACACTTAAACCTGGCTCAGTAACAAATAAATCCGGCCAGTAACATTTAATCCTGGCCCAGTAACGAATAAAGCTGGCCAGGATTGAACTGTAGAAACGATTAATTCTGGCCGAAAATTTTTATTAAATCAGGCCAGGTCGATTATGAAATCAGGCCGCTACAATTAAAAATGGTATTCGGCGATAAGACCGAAAAGAAGAAAACGTCGAATCCGCATAACCGGCCGAAACGAAAAAAGAAGAAAAAAGGTCATGGCAAAATTGGTGCAAACGCCTATAAAGGTGCCAAGAAGATCAAGATCTGTCATCAAAGCCTTAAGTCAGGTAATGATTGCCCTGCCTGTGAAAAAGGTAAATTGTATGGTGAAAAACCACCTGCCAAGATCGTCCGGATAACCGGCGGTGCTCCCTTCCAGGCGACAGTATATGAACTGCAGAGATTGCGGTGCAACCTTTGTGGGCAGATTTTTACTGCCCAGGCGCCCGACAATGTGGGCAAAGAAAAATATGATGCCAAATCCGGTGCCATGCTGGCCCTTCTAAAATATGGCAGCGGAGTCCCTTTATACCGCTTGGGCAAACTTCAGGCTAGCCTGGGGATGCCGCTGCCCCCATCGACCCAATGGGAAATCATCGAAAGCGTAGCAGACAAGATTCATCCGGTATATACAGAGTTAGTCCGTCAGGCTGCACAAGGCAAGGTGTTGTACAATGATGACACGACAATGAAAATTTTATCCTTGATAAAAGAAACAGACAAGGCAGCCAAGCGAAAAGGGATGTTCACTTCCGGAATCCTGTCAGAATGTGACGTAGGAAAGATTGCCCTGTTTTTTACCGGCCACAATCATGCAGGAGAAAATTTATCCAGGGTTCTGAAAGAACGGGGATCCAGAGAAGATCGGCCAATACAGATGTGTGATGCTCTGTCCAGGAATCTGCCAAAAGGTTTTGAATCGATATTATGCAATTGTCTCGTGCATGGACGCCGTAACTTTGTCGACGTCATGGACGATTTCCCTGAGGAGTGTGACCATGTAATTGATACAGTGGCTAAAATTTATGAGCACGATCATAAGGTAAAGGAGCAAGGCCTGGACGATGCTCAACGCCTTCAATATCATCAAACCCACAGCGGTCCACTGATGCGGGCGCTTAAAGTATGGCTGGAAGACAAGTTTGAAAACAAAGAAGTAGAACCCAACTCCAGTCTGGGCAAGGCCATATCATATATGTTGAATCACTGGCAGGAATTGACCCGTTTCCTGGAGATCCCTGGAGCACCGCTGGATAATAATCTTTGCGAACAATTGCTGAAAAAGTCGATTCTGCACCGAAAAAATTCATTATTTTATAAAACCGAACACGGTGCCTATATTGGCGACCTGTTCATGAGCCTGATACATACCTGCAACCTGCAAAATATAAATCCCTTTGAATACCTGACCGCGCTACAGAAGCACTCTTCCGAGATCTTCCAAAACCCTTCTGACTGGTTGCCGTGGTCATTTGAAAACACAATCGCTAAAAAATCAGGGGAAACAACTGATAATCTCTAAAACGACCTTTTAGCCAATCCAGTATGTTTTGAGACACATTTTTGCACTGCAAACTATCCCTCATCGCCTTACACACTGTTTTTTTGGATCGGGTCTGTTTTGAATGTTATCTTAATTTTTTTGATTTACACAGGCTTGCCGAAAGGACACGTTCGCCATTGGGTCATCCCGGCTTAAACGCGTTGGGGATCTCTTTTATTTCCACGGTGGTGTCGGTCATTAGGGCCGCACCCCGGGCAATGTTTTCAAATCGATCCCGCATGACTGACAGTACATCAGGGTCAAAATCATGAAGGAAGAAGGAAATACCGGTTACTGCTCTCCTTCACCGCTACCCGGGGAATGGGTTTGATGAACTGCTGGCGCAGGCTGTAGGTGTATGCCCCCTGGGCCGGGATCATGAGTATGTCGTTTTCTTTGATGGCCGAGCCGAAATAGGCATATCCCCATACATCATGGGGGGTACAAAGGGCGCCCAGGATATGACACTCTTTTTCGGACAGGCCGGGCCGGGTCAGGTTGATGACCGGGCAGTAATCGGTTTCATACCGCTCCCAGCCCACGGTGTTGCCGCCGGCATCGGTGATGACCAGGCCCTTTTCTTTACAGTCCACCACCTGGATGAGGATGTGCATGACATCATTGCAGATCCAGCGGCCCGGCTCAAAACAGATCCGGCACGGGGTCAACGGCAGGATGTGTTCTTTAATGGCCGTTGACAGCTCCTTGGCAAACAGGTCAATGGATGATCCCGGGTCAATTGTATAGCGCCGGGGCTCGTCCGATAAAAGCCATTCCCCCTGGGCCGGCCAGTAGCCGCCGCCGATATCAATGAATTGGACTGCATCCAGAAACTGCCGTGGCATGGTGGACAGGATCTCACCCAGTTTTCGGATAAACGCGGTCTGTCTGTCCGGGGTAAGATTCCAGGAGGAGTGGAACTGCAGTCCCTGGAAATCCAGGCAGCCAAGGTTCTGGATCTCTCGGAACCCAGACAGCAGATTTTCCGGCAGAATCCCGAACTTGCGCCACAACCCTTCGGGATTATTGTTCAGGCGCAATCCCACGGGCATCCGGGTCTGCGTTTTTTCAAGCACCGCTGCCAGCCGTTTTGCCTCTCCGATGCTGTCCAGCAGAATCACCACCCGGTCCGGGTACCGGGCCGCAAGTTCCAGCTCCGGAACGGTTTTGCCCGGCCCGCTGAATATAATGGCGGCCGCCCCCAGTTCCAGGGCCACGGAGAGCTCTACGCCGCTGGAGACATCCAGCCCGAATCCATGTTTGAGCAGATGCCCGGAAAGATAGGGCAGATTGTTGCTTTTCATGGCGTAAAAAAATGCGGTTTCCGGCAGGCGGTGGCTGAACGCCGCCCTGAACTGGGCGGCTTTCCTGGCCAATACATCGGTTTCCAGAATGTACAGGGGAGAACCGAACCTTTTGGCGATATCCAGGTACACCCCCTTATTTTTGACATAGGGGGTGATAAACTCGATGGCTTTTTCCCTGGAGAGAAGGGCGGTTGTGCCGGTTGCTTGCGTGTTGGCTGTGAGCATGTCTATTCCATTTCAATGTCGATACGTTTGGCGAGCAACAGGCTTTCCGTCTCGAAAAATTTGTGTCGGTTCGGTTTTATGATTATGTGTCCTAAAAGCCATGAATCATAGTCCTGGGGCGGCATGGTCACTTTGTGCCCCGGGGATCGAGTCAGGTGTATCTTTTTGACCCGGCTGTCGTTTGCCAGGCTTTCTGTTTTAATATGTTTTAACACGCCGTCTTTTCGGGCATGGATGCGGAAGGCCACCAGGGGCGTGTACGGCTCTTTTTTTTCATTTTTCCAGGCACAGCCCGCCGCCGCATCCAGGGTTAACCCGAGAATGTCGAGGTTGCCTGCTTCTTTGATCAAAAAGGGCAGACAGTCGCCACCGGGACGCGGTGTCATCTCTATGAGAACAGCTTCTCTGTTTCGCAGGATAAAATCCACCATGCACACGCCGGTCTTAATGCCCAATGCCCTGGCCGCCATGTAAAACAGGTCGGCCAGTATGTCATTGCCGGGCATTTTGCCATCCTTATCGTCTTCCGGGCAGATGGCATATCCGGAGATGGTGCCGAAGGGGCGGCTGTCCACCTTTATTTTCCGGGTTTTGCGCAGGATCACGGCCCGGTCTTCTTCCATGAGAAAATCACAGGAGAATTCAGGGCCGGCCACCCACTCTTCAGCCAGCATCTGGAATGAACCCACATCCGTGGGTTTAAACAATGGGTTTCCGGATCGTGTTGCCAGGCCGTCTGCCACCGCCTTGAATGCGGCCTTGCATTCTTTTCGGGTGGTGCATTTGAATACAAGTTCGCTGCCTGAACCACAAAAGGGTTTGAGCACGATGCCGCCCGGTGCCTGTTCCAGGAAGTTTAACACTTCGGCTTCTGTGTTGACCGGGCAGGCTCGGGGGCAAGGAATCCGGTTATATCGCCAAAATTGCTTTGAGATGAATTTATCCCTGCTGTTTTTTATGGCTTCAACATTGGGATAGGGCAACCCCATCTTTTTTGCCAGAAGGGATGCGGTCTCCATGGATTCGCAATCAAAGCAGGCAATGCCGGAAAGGGTTATGCCAAAGGCCTCTTTGTGGCGGTCTATCGCCTGGACTGCAGCATTAACCTCGCAGATGGGGCATAAAATTTCCTCTCCATTGTCCGGACAGGGCTCTGGGGCATTTTCACGAACCTTGGGCTCTGTGAGAAAAAGTGCCTGTCCGGGGCGGATGTTTCTGACCCATTCAATGTAGTCGGATGTGGTGCCCACCACCAGTACCTTGTTTGTTTCAGACTCAGACTGCTTTTCGGCCATATTGGCTCCCATGGAAAACAACCGTGTCCGGCTGGGTGTGAATCTCATATGACGGTCTGGGGCTCAGGCGAAACCGTTCTTTCCAGTTAAAACTGCCGCACAGAAAATCAACGGCTTCCAGCCTGTTGTGGCAGGCCCATTCCAGGTGGTGCAGGTTAATCACTTTGGCAATACCCATAAAATCCGGGTGTGTGCCGCCGGCCACAACCGTGTAAGTGTTGTTGAAGACTGCGCCCATGTCCACGGCTGCAATTTTTTCTTCCACGATGGCGGTGGTAATCCTGAGCATCCCCATATCCTGAAGATATTGGGCAAGCCGCTCAAAAGAGCGGTAAAACCGGGCGTCACTGAAGTAGGAGTCCGATGTAAATGCTGCCATGTTCAAGCGGAACATTTCAACCAGATCCGGCTGATGATTATAGCGCCACGTGAGTTGCCGCTCCTCAATTTTTTTTACATCCGCCTTGAGCTTTTTTCTGGTTTTCCCGGGAAATGCCAGCCAGAAGTTGTCCATGGAAAAGTCATGCATCCGGGGGTAGAACAGGTAACCTGTCTCGTCGAGTCCGGCCCGTTCTATTTTGTCAAACAGCGGATTGAAACGCAGATACCTTAAATTTAAAGGGCCGGGCACGGAGTCACACAATGCCTGGAATACTTCCGGAGAGTGTGCAAAAAACCGGTTCTGCTCCAGCCATGTTTTGCCTTTCCAGGTTTCGCCGGGAAAGAAAACGTATTCACCGGTCTCTTCAACCAGACTTAACGGCAGAAACCCCACAACCTGGCCTTTGTCTTCGACGATATGGAAACTTAAAGGCCTTTTGAATGCGGCGTTAAAACATTGTCTGACGGCCCAAAGATCAAATATGTCCTGGACCGGCCAGTATTTTTCCCAGGCCTGCCGGCAACCTTCCGGATCTGTTATAATAATAGATTTCACTGTCATCCACCTAATGCCGGTAAGTTACGTTGATTCTGGCGGTTTTTCCGCCGAAATAGTTCTGGGAAAATTCCCGGACCACTTCAGGGTCATATGCCTTGCATGAGAATACATCCAGGTATGTGGCATTGCTCTGGTTGGCAAAATGGGCGGAGATCAGTGAGGTCTCAATGAGTTGGACCATTGAAAACCCGGCCACTTTTTCATCTTCACCAAAATGCACCACCTGGGTCTCCCCAAAGCGTTTCATTTCAATCAGGTCACACAATTCGACAACAAATCGTTTGATCAGTTCGGCATCTCTGATTTTTTCAGGGTCGCAGTCATAGATGTCGATGGCGGAGGCAATGCCCCATACATCAGGGGCGGTGTCAATCTGGATTACTTGTGCAGCGGTCATTGTTTTTTCTCCTTAAAATTGGGGGGCTACCATTTCTCTCTGGTCTCGGCCGGGCGTTTGGATTGTTTGTTCAGTTTTTTTCGGCGCTTCTGGTCTTCTTTCTGGTCTTCCCAGTCGTAATCTTCATCATAGCTTTCTTTGAATTTTGGACTCTTGCCTTTGTTGCGGCTGAACTTTTCCCTGGTCATGACTTCCTTTTCCTCGTTGGTTTTGGCCGGCTGTTTTGGCCGGGTGGTTTTTGTTCCAGCATCCCTATAGCAACCTGTGTGCCAAAAATATTTTAAAAAATAAAATCAATAAATACAGATGCTTATATTTTTATTGTAACGCTTATGCCGAATTTTTCAGTAAATATTTACTTAAATATGAAGAATGAAGATTTTTGGGTTTAAAATGGTAAATTTTAACCGATTTCGGTGTGGGCTTATAAATTCAAATAGACAAAATATAAAGTGCATTGCCGGTTATTTTAAATTTGTATATACTTCAGGAGTTTTTATAAAACAGTAATATTTTACCGGAAATGGAATACGCTTTTTATGCTGATTCGACTGGCATGTGCCATCAAAGAGTCAAAAATACGCACCGAACTTGCGAACAGGCTGGCGGAACAGGATGTTCAGCTTCAGTTTTTTAAACCCAGCACCGTCTCCTGGCAGGCCCTTGCCAGAAGCTGTGCCGATGTGTTTATTGTCAGCAGTCCCGCAATCCCCAAACCTGTTGAATCCAGTATCTCGCTGCTCAATGACCTGCCCGAAGCGCCCATGACCATTGTGCTGCACAACCGGGAGTCTTCCGAAGAGCATGCCAATCTGCTGGCCTCGGGTGTTGATGTGGTGCTTTATTCAGGCATTCCCATGGACAGTCTTTTGGAAGCCCTTGACACCACATTGGAGTCCAGACGTCAGTTTTATTATGCGGAACGGTTTGACCGGCGGGGGCGTTTTTTGCCCCGGCTTAACGACTTTACCTCCAACAGCCGGGAGATGCAGGTGTTTCTGGATGAAACCCGCCAGGTGGTCTCCAGTGATGCCACCATACTGTTATTGGGTGAGACCGGTGTGGGAAAAGAGCATCTGTCCAAGGCCATTCATGCCGACAGCCACAGGTCCACAGGGCCTTTCATTGCCATCAATATGGCAGCCATTCCCGAACAGCTGATGGAAAGTGAGCTGTTCGGGCATGAGCAGGGGGCCTTTACCGGGGCGGTGCGCTCCCGGCGGGGGGCATTTGAGCTGGCCCACGGCGGAACGATTTTTTTGGATGAGATCGGTGAGATGCCTCTGCAGATGCAGACCAAACTGCTGCGGGTACTCCAGGAACTTGAATTTACGCCGGTGGGCGGTGAAAAACCGGTGTGGGTGGATGTCCGGGTGATTGCGGCCACCAACAAGGACCTCGAGGAAGAGGTGGAAAGGGGAACGTTCCGAAAAGATCTCTATTACCGGCTCGGGGTGATTTCATTAACGCTTCCGCCTTTACGGCAGCGTAAAGAGGATATTCCCTCACTGACCAATCATTTTTTAACCATGAATCAGCAAAAATTCGGCAGAAATCTCAAACGATTTTCCCAGCCGGCCATGGAGGCCCTGTGCCGCTACCACTGGCCGGGTAATATCCGGGAATTGATGAACGTGATTGAACGGGCGGTTTTGCTGTGCAAGTCTGATATGATTACCCTTGAAGAACTGCCGTCGGTTTTCCACAACACCAAACCCGTCCGGGTGGGTGATGGTGAGTCGGGGCTTTGCCTGCCCCGGGAATGGGACACCATGACCCTGCCCCAGGTCCGGGAGGCCGTGTGTGACCAGGTGGAAGCGTTGTATCTGGCCATGGTGCTCGATAAAACCCGTGGTAAAATTGGGGAGACGGCAAAGATTGCAGGTATTCATCCCAGGGGGCTGTATGCCAAAATGAAAAAACTGGGACTGGATAAAGCAGAATTTAAGACCAAAGGATAGATGTTCATGTATTCACCATTTCATTACCAGATCAGCGAGTATGACTGCGTACCCACAGCCATCACCAATGCCGTCTCTTTTTTGTTTCAACGCAAGGAAATTCCCCCCATGGTGATCCGGCATATTTACCTTTACTGCCTGGATACGGTGGGCCGGGATTCCCGGTTCGGTGTGGGCGGAACCAGCAAATATGCCGTACGCCTGGTGGGCAACTGGCTTAATTCCTACCGGATCAAGGCGTTTTCCGTTGCCACGCAGTTTCTGGAAAAAGAAGCGGTTTCCCTGGAATCGGGCGGGCAGATCGAATCCTGTCTGTCCGAAGGCGGGGTGGTGCTGTGCAATATCCTTTTAACCCCCCGTGATGAACATTATCTGATGGTAACGGCCATGGATGAAGAATGGATCTACTGCTTTGACTCCTACCGCAGGCAATCCATCCGGGGCATGAAGGGCATGGCCCGGGTGATTGACGGCGGGGACGGCCGGTCTGCCAACCTTAAAATAAGACGGAACTGGGCCGGGCAGGATGAGGTGAAACGGTTTTGTCTGGGGCCCATGACGATGCGTGAAAGTCTTTTAATCCGGCGAACCTAAGCCGGGATAATTGTCTGGAAAAAAAGGAAATGGATTTATGAAAAGCACATTGCATATCACAAGCGGTGACATGGCTGGAGAACTCTTGACGAAAAGTGCCATTGAAGGTGACGTGTTCGTTTGGCATGACATTCTTTACGATGGCCCGAGAAAACCCGGGTGGCCGGATGATGCCACGCTGGATGCCCGGGCGGGTTTTCTGGCAGATATCACCGGCGGCGGATTGAGCACAGAAAACATTCTTGGGACATTAGAGGCGCAATATGCCAAGCTGAAAACCCTACGCGATTATGATTCGGTGGTGCTTTGGTTTGATGCGTGTCTCTTTGACCAGTCCATGCTTTGTCACATTCTTGCGTGCATGCATTTTCTTGGTCACAAGCATGCCGAGCTTCTCTGCATCGATGCCTTTCCGGGCATTGAGCCCTATCATGGGTTGGGGCAGCTTTCCGCCGACCAACTGGCGTCCATGTACAGCCAACGCCAACCCTTAACGTCCGCGCAGTTTGTTTTTGCAGGCCGTGTTGACTGCGCTTTTGCATGCCAGGACCAGGACGCGTTTAGAAAACTGGCCCGGGCCGATGCCGATGCTCCGTTGCCCTGGATTCCGGCAGCTGTAGCGCGTTGGATGGCGGAGTCTCCTGATGAGGAGACCGGGCTGGGGCAACTCGAAAAATGGGCAATTGAGGCAATATGTTCCGGGATCGAAAGCCCCCAGGATATTTTTACGTTTGTTGCTGAACGGGATACGCCGCCGCAATACTGGGGTGATGTCACGCTTTGGGCGAAAATCAATGCATTGGCAGGCAGGGAGCCGCCGCTGGTCAAGATTGAAGGGCCGGAACCAAGGTTGCCCCAATGGGGAGGTCTCGGCGATTTAAATCTGTTTCGAGTCCTTCCACATCAATGACGCTCAGGTCTGAATCGCCTGTTTTTTTGGGGGGTGATTCTATTGTCGGGGGCAATCCCCTGTGGTTGCCCTCGTTAGGGCAGGCACAGGGGCCTGCCCCTACAGCTGCCGACGTTAGAACCATTCCCGTTTTTGAGTTGCCGGACATCCCGGGTCCGAATTTGTTTTCGAACGAAAAGTCAGTCATTTGCTGTTATGCAGCCGGCAACTTTTCGTTCGAATATGTGTTCTGTTCAGGTGTGAATTAAGATAAGAGGGCCTCCAGCCGCTCCTGGTCTTCCTTGCATGAGATGCACTTGGATGTCACAGGACGGGCTTCAAGCCGTTTGAGGGAGATCTCTTCGCCACAGATATCACAATAGCCATAGGTGCCGTCTTCAATTCTCTTGAGTGCGTCTTTGATTTTTTTGATCAGCCTGCTCTTGCGGCTGTGCAGGCGCAGGTTCATGGTGCGGTTGATATCGGCTGCGGTGGAATCAATGATCTCCGTATCCCTGCTGCATTCCAGTATCAGTTCCGACACGGCGGAGTCTGCTTGATCCAGCAGTTCTTTCATGGAGATATTCAGTATGTGTTGAAAACGGGCCAGATCGTCATCTGTGATGTGGGGTCTGTCGATTACTTGAGTGCTCATTTTTTTACTCCCAGGCATGGGTAAGGCCGCTTAATTGTGGATTGGGATGGATGGTGTCCGAATTTCTTTTTCATGCGGTAACCGTTTTTACCCGGTAACAGTTACGGCCGTGTATACGGGCCATCAACGCGACGTATAGCAATATCAATGCCAGGAACGATTTAGTTGAACCACCGGTAGGGCCAAGTCCCCAGCCAAGGCTGATTAACCGCTACTGAGCGATATGAAACGCCTGGTTTTGCCGTGTCATTCTGAGATATACAGGAACTTTTAATTCTGGTTTTAAAGATATTTGTTCTGTTTTAAGAATTGTGTGGTCTTTTTTGGGCTTTATCATAAGAATGGCCATGTTTTGTAGGGGCAACCCCTGTGGTTGCCCCCGTTAGGGCAGGCACAGAGACCTGCCCTACAATGGCCGACGTTAGAACCAAGCCCATTAAATTTGTTCAAGGATTTTTCGGGCCTCATCCGCCCCTTTAAAATCTTTGTTCAGCTCAAGTGCTTTTCTCAGATGTTTTTTCGCATTGACGTAATCCCATTTCTTATTGTAAGCCAGGCCCAGGTGAAAGTTGAAAATCGGATTTTTAGGTTCTTTTTCAACGCAGTTGGTAAACTCCTGGATGGCGGAATCATAGAGCTCTTTTTTGTAGTAGATCCAGCCCAGGGTATCCATGATGGCCGGAATTTCTCCGCTTAGTTCCTTGGCCTTTCTGGCCATGTCCAGGGCCCTGTTCATCTCTATGTTCTGCTCGGCATAGAAAAAAGCCAGGTTGTTCAGGGCCGGAACATATTCGGGATTCAGCTCAAGCACTTTTTCGTACTGGGCCTTTGCCAGGTCATTTTCACCTTTTTTTTCGTAAAATACCCCAAGCTGAAAATGGGGCTCGATCTGATCCGGACGCTGGGCCAGCAGGTTTTTATAGGTCTCAAGCTCCTTTTCACTGTTTTCTTCCCGGTTGTAGATCCTGGCCAGGGAGAGGTAGGGTTGCGTGAATTTAGGATTGGACCGGATGGCCAGTTCAAAGGCCTGTTTTGCTGCCTCCGGCTTTTCAAGTGCCATGAAAAGATTGCCCTTGAGTCCCTGGATAATGGAGACCACAACGGGCGAGGGGTCCTGCATGGCGTCAATGTGGGCATCACACCGGTCCAGGGCCGTCTGATATTTTTTTTCTGAACTGTACAACCGGATCATGTTGATAAACACATCCATAAGGTTGGGGTTGATGGCCAGGGCTTTGTCATAAATTGCCAATGCCTTTTCAGGCTTTTTGTCCAGGATGAAAAGATTGCCGAGCCTGAACAGGGCCGCCGGATTTTCAGGGTGATCCTGGACCAAGGCTTCATACACGGCCTGGGCTTGCTGGTTCTTTTGCCGGGCGGCGTAAAGATTGCCCTTGAGCAGGAGGGCTCCATAGTTTTTCGGGCTCAGTTTTAATGCCTTATCAATTTCAGAGTCGGCCAGAAAATAGTCACCCTGCTTAAAATAAATATCCGCCATCATGATTCTTGCGCGGAGATGATAGGGGTTTTTTTCCAGGGTTTTGGCGATATAGGTCATGGCCTGATCTGATTTCTTGTCGGCTGTCAGCACCGACCCCATTAAAAAATTGTACCGGGCGGAGTCCGGCTCCTCTTTTAGCAGGGACAATATAATTTCTTGGGCCTGTTCCGATTTTTTCTGGGCGGCTAAAAGTTTTGCTTTGACGAATTTGGCCTGGGGAAAGTCGGGACGGGCTGCCAGCACCTCATCAATTAAATTTTGGGATTTTTCATACTCCTGGTGAAGGAAATAAAAGTCTGCATAGGCGGTTTTCAAGCCCGCATGTTCCGGATCAATGTCCAAAGCCTTTTTGATAAACCCCTCTGCTTTATCCGGCTGCTCACTGGCATTGTAAAACCGGGCAATGAGCATATAGGGCAGCGGATTGTCCGGAGCCAGTTCAATGGCTTTTAAAAAGGATTGTTCTGCCTGGCTGTTTTCGTTCCGGGCGGCCTGGAAGTTGGCCAGCATGATCCTGGGTTCAACCGCCTCGGGTTTTCGAGAGATCAGATTGTCCAGGACAGTCCGGGCTTTGTCGTAGGACTTTTGGGCCAAAAAGTACCTGAATACAGCCTGGTTGAGGTTTAAATCCTCCGGTGCCGTTTCAAGGGCTTTTTCCAGCATGGCCTGGGCTTTGCCGGAATCCTTTTGGGCCTGGTAGATTCTTGCAAGGACCAGCATGGCTTTGGTTTCCCGGGAATCCAGTGAAAGAATTTGTTCATAGATCTCCGCCAGGGTATCCAACGGCTCTTTTTTACTGCCCAGAATACCGGCTTTCAGATAGAGCGCTTGGATATTTTCCGGGTCGGCCGTAAGCACCTGGGTCACTCTTGTTTCTGCTTCAGGCCATTTTTTTGCCAAAACCAGGAACGAGGCGAGTTGAAGTTTGGTCTCAAGATTATCGGGTTCCAGCTGTTCCAGCCGTAAAAATGCGTTAAAGGCCTCCTGGGCTTTTTTCTCTTCCAAGTAGATGCGGGCCAGAAGATGATAGGCTTCTGCGGAGTCCGGCAGCAGTTTGACCGCGTTTTTCAACTGAATTTCGGCCTTGGCATATTCCTGCTGGTCAAAATAATTTTTACCGTCTTGGATATAGGTGTCGGCGTTTTGCTGGTCAGAGGCGCAACCGCCAAGGACGAGACTCAGAATTAATAGAAAAGGTAAAAAACGGCTCATGTTTTCCTCCTGAACGGTTGATGGCGCCATTATGCATAACAATAGACCCGGATGCATTGATGCCGGTAACGATTATATTAACAGCAAAACAAAGAATTGATGGCTGCCTGCCTGTGGTTTGAAATATCTTAGTGTACCTTCATGGGTCAGTGCAATCTCTTTTTTAAATACCTTTCGACCTGCTGGGCGGTTTCAAAATTTAAAACCGTTTGGGCCATCTTTTCTGCCTGGTACACGGTGCCGTGGCGGATGGCGGATTTTACGCCGGGGATATTGGGGGCACTCATGCTCAGTTCATCTATACCCAAACCGATGAGCACAGGTGCTGCCAGGGGATTGCCGGCCAGTTCGCCGCATAGCCCCACCCATATTCCGGCCTTGCGGGCAGCCTTGACGGTTTGGGACACCATTCTGAGCACCGCCGGATGCAGGGCATTGACCAGGTGATTGACCTGCCGGTTTCCACGGTCGGCACCCATCAGATACTGGGTTAGATCATTGGAACCGATGCTGAAAAAATCCGCCCTGGCGGCCAGCTGGTCTGCAACGGCCACGGCAGAGGGCACTTCAATCATCAGCCCCACCTCAATATGTTCATCAAAAGGTGTTCCGGCTGTTTTCAGATCCTGGACGACCTCATCCAGAATCGCCTTGGCTGCATCAAATTCCTCCGGGGTACTGATCATGGGAAACATCATTTTGATATTGTGGCCGTTACCGGCTTTGAGGATGGCCCGCAACTGGGTTTTAAATATTTGGGGATTGGCCAGGCAGAAACGAATGCCCCTCAGGCCCAGAAACGGATTGGTTTCGTTTGCCATATCCAGATAGGGAACGGCCTTGTCCGCCCCCACGTCTAACGTTCGAATCACCAGGGGCCGGGCCTGCATGGCATCGGCTACCCGGCAATAGGCTTGACATTGTTCGGCTTCGGAAGGGGGGTGCGATCGTCCTAAAAACAGGTATTCCGTTCTGAACAGTCCCACCCCTTCGGCCCCGTAATCCAGGGCTTGTTCGGTATCATGGGGCCCGCCGATATTGGCAACGACTTTAATGGTTCTGGGATTTGGGCCCATGGTGGATGCCGGTGTCCGGGCAAGGACCTTGGCCTGGTGCTGCTGGTTGCGCCATTTGTTGCGCAAGGTCTTGAATTCTGCCAGTTGGGGTTGCGTGGGGTGGGGCCAGACCCGTCCCCGGGTGCCGTCCACGGCGATGATTTGATCTTCAGGCCATGTGAGTATATCTTCGCCTAGTCCCACAATGGCAGGGATACCCAGGGCCTTGGCTACAATGGCGCTGTGGGAGGTGGCGCCGCCAAGGGTTGTACAGATGGCCAGTACGTTATCCGGATTCAATTGAACCGTATCCGAGGGGGTTAACTCTTGTGCCACCAGGATGACAGGGTGCTCAAACGTTAACGGTGCCGAATTATGGTCAATAAGGTGTCGCAACACGCGTCGGCCCACATCAATGACATCGGCTGCCCGTTCATGAAGATAGAGATCCTCAAGTTCACGGTACTTTGCGGTCATGGCATCTATGGCTTCCCGCCAGGCCGATGCTGGGTTGCATCTCCGGGTCAATATCTTCTCTTGGGTTGCATCCCGCAGGGCCGGATCATCCAGGAACATTTTCTGGGCATCAAAAATGGCCGCTTCCTTGGTGCCTATTTTCTGGGCAGCCTGGTTTTTCAACTGCTCAAGTTCCCGTTTCGCCCGGGAGAGGGCAGTCTGAAATTTTTCGATTTCCCCCTGGGGATCCTGAACCTGCCGGGTCTCAACCTCGGGCATCCGGGTACGGTAATGAACCACAGGTCCAACGGCGATACCGGGAGAGGCCGGAATGCCTGGGACCGCCCCTGGGATATCTTCCGGGGTATCGTTTGCCAACGCCGTTGCTTCGGGCGTTACCGGTGACGTTTTTGGGTCTTTTTCTCCGAATTTGTTTTCAGTCAGGGCGCTTAAGGCTGATAGGGCTTGACGTGCCTGGGGACCCGATGCCCTGACGACAATTTGATCGCCCATACCTGCACCCAGGGTGGTCAGCTGGTTAATGCTGTTGGCATGGGCGGTTTTCGTTCCTTTTGTCACTGAAATATCTGCCCGGTAGAGGCTTGCGGTATTGACAAAGTCGGCAGCCGGGCGGGCGTGTAAGCCTTTGGGGTTAAGAATGGTCAAGGTCTGTTTTATATCTTCGGAATCCGTTTCGGCCGGGACTTGGCTGGGGGGAACCGTTGACCCAATAATGGTTGACGGCAACAATTGTTCTTGCTTTGCGGTAAGGGCGTTCAGGGCCTCGTTCATCACGTCGGCAAGGCTTGCGCCAAGTGATGCCTGGACAGCTGCGGCAACGGCACCTTCCACAAAGGGTGCGGCACATAGTTTGACGTTTTGGGCCTGTCCCGGCCCAAGAAGTTCCAGGGCCATCTCCGCACTGAGCAGGGCACTGCCCAGGTCCATGAGAACGAGTACGCCGTCGTCGCGGTAAACCGATTCAATGGCGCTCTTTACTTTGACCGGATCCGTGCCGAATGGATTTTCAGGGTCGTCAATGCCGCCGGCGACAGCAATCATGCCCCGGCCCCGGGTCATTTGCGTCGCGATCTCTTGTACGCCTTCAGCGAGCTTGGCACTGTGGGATACGAAAACTAAGCCAATCATGGTCTCTCTCCTTTGCCTGATAAGATTCAAAGAGGCTATGCGGTTAAAACGTCAAGCAGGGCTTCAAATATCAGGCAGGAGGAGGTCGCCCCCGGGTCCTGGTGCCCGATACTGCGTTCACCAAGGTAGCTTGCCCGTCCTTTTCTAGCTTGTAAGGCAATGGTCCCTTTCATGCCCCGGTCAATGGCGGCGGCCCCGGCCTTTACGATCGTCAGCGTATCGCGGTCCTTGGCCAGGGCAGTGTGCATGGCATCCAAAGCCGGTGCCCAGGCATCAAACATGGTTTTATCGCCCAGGCTGGGTCGTCCGCGCTGGACAATGCCGTCCACCCCGGCCTTGAACATGGCGCATAGATCAATGGTGTCCAGGGTCTCTTTGCCGTCCCCGGCTGTGGCGGCCCGCATGAAAAAGGTGCCGTAAAGCAGGCCGCTGGCCCCGCCCACACTGGAAATCAGGGTCATGCCCGTTGTTTTTAAAATCGTGCCGATATCATTATCCCTGATCCTAGGTAGTTTCTCGGTCACTTTGCTGAACCCACGGACCATGTTAACCCCATGATCTGCATCACCGATTGCCGCGTCGAGTTGTGTCAGGTAGCCTTTGCTCGTCTGGAGGACTTCGGCGGATTTTTCCAGCCATTTTATAATTTGATCTTTACTCACACCCATTCTTGTCCCTCTTAATATTTTTATACACCCCGGCGCAGGCACGGGGTCTTCACCGGTGCATCCCAGAATTTTAGGATTTCCGGGTCTGTTTTGAGCAGGGTGATGGCGCAGCCCTGCATGTCAAGGGCGGTGATGTAAGGTCCAATCAGATTGCGCACAATTTTAATCCCTTGGGATCTGCATATGTCAACCAGTTTGTCGTATACGAGGTATAATTCGGATATCGGGGTGCCGCCCATGCTGTTTACAAAGGCGATGACCTCATCGCCTGATTTAAGCGGTTCGGAGGTAATGGACTTTTCCTCCCATTCTCCTTTTGGGGCGTGCCATTCGCGTATCGTACGGGTATAGGCTTTGTCTTGGATAATCTGCATTGCCATATGTTCGGTCAGTTCATTTACGGTTTGCATTTTTATGCGGTTTGTCCCCGGTTCCCCATGAATGCCGATGCCCATTTCCACTTCATCGTCAGCCAGTTCAAAGGTGGGCTTGCCTGCGGCAGGCACCGTGCACGAGGTTAGTGCGACGCCCATGGAGCGGCCGTTTTGACTGACCCTGCGGGCCAGATCAGCACACTGGGTCAGGGAATAGCCGGTTTCGGCCGCAGCGCCCACAATCTTTTCAACCAGTACCGTAGTCCCCACACCCCGGCGGCCGGCGGTGAATAAACTGTCCTTTACGGCGACATCGTCGTCAATCAGAACATTTTGCACTTTGATCCCATCCCCATGAACCATCTCAATGGCGGTTTCAAAATTCATGACGTCACCGGTATAGTTTTTTACGATAAACAGGACCCCCTCTTCCGTGGCTACGGCTTTGGCGCATGCATAGATTTGATCCGGGGTGGGGGAGGTAAAAATCTGCCCCGGGCAGGCACCGTCAAGCATGCCCAGGCCCACAAAACCTGTGTGCATGGGTTCGTGGCCGGAGCCGCCGCCCGAAACCAGGGCCACTTTTTTATTCGGCGCATCGGTTCGGTATACATAGTTCGGATTCAGGTTGACCGTAATGTCCGGATATGCCTTGGCCATACCGGCCAACTGGTCCTTGATCACGTCGTCCACGGCGTTAATTAGCTTTTTCATTGTCTCTTCCTTGAAGCGTTCTGTGAATGTTGCAAGTACGAAAAACGTGCTGACTACGGTGTCGTTAAACAGGAAAGATTGTGTTTATAATGACATTGCTCTGTTATGAATAAATGAGCTTGAAAATAAAGAATTATAACTGATATTTTCTTGCATTGCCATACAATCCTTGGGAAGTTATCAGCAAAACATTGTGTCCGTATTTTCGAAGGTTGGCGGCGCGACGGGTTTTGGGAATGGAAGAGCAGCGGCGGTGCGGATTGCGCCGCCGCTGTTGGAAAATCAAATCTTGATCATTTAGCCTTTCAAGATATTGGGAACGGAAAGAGATCCCAACGGCAGTACGGTGACTTTGGCATCTTTGCCTTTCAGCTCAAACGCTGCTTCCAATGCTGCTTCTACACTGTCAAACGGTTTGATGTGAACCGCTTTGATTTCGTCTTCGGGCAGTTCGGTTACGCCCCAGGTCTGGGCCCAGGTATTGATTTCAGCCATTTTACCGGCTTTATGATAACCCAGCTTGTATTCAATTTTGATTTTATCAAGAACTTCCTGGGGGGTCGCACAAGAGGCCATCAGGTCAAAGAATGTTTTTCCGCCGATGCCCATTCTGCACTGTGATACAAAGATTAAGATGCCGTCTTCTTTAAGGGCAAGCTTGCCGTTGTCGATGGCTTTCTGGGACTGGTAAAGGTCGATGTCCATTGGATAGGGTGCCACGGAGATGACGATGTCGGTCTTTTCTTCGATATCAACGCAGAACACCTTTTTGGCACTGTCGATGGCGTCATAAAATGCGCCCACAAGATCGCCGCATGTGGTCTCGTATACATTATGATCTTTATCCAGAATGGTCATAATGGAGAACACTTTGATCTCTTTTAATACATTCATGGCATCCATCATGTCTTCATGGACAGGGTTGCCGTCTAATGCAAGGGCTTTGGCGCTCTTATTCAAGGCAAGTTTGTGGTTTTGTGTGATGGTTTCATAGGATGCTACGCCAGGTAAGAAGCCTTTTCTGCCGCCGGTGTACCCTGCAAAATAATGGGGCTCAACAGAACCGATAACGATGGTTTTTTTAGCTTCGGCGACAATCTTATTCAGGTACATTTCAGTCCCGTTTGAAGATTTGCCTAAATAGACCATCTCATCGTTTTTGGCATCATGGGACCATATTCTGTCTTTTGCTTTCAGGTCCTCATAGATCTCTCTTCCAAAGATGTATTCGAACTCTTCATCATTGGGGGCTCTGTGGGCACCGGTGGCGATGATGAAATAGATATCTTTATCTTTTATATCATCATAGATTACCTTAAGTACTTTTGCCGTAGGCGTAGGCCGGGTTCCGTCGTTGACGATGAAGACGACTCTTTCGTCACCTTCCATAAAGTCTGCAAAGTTTGCGTTTTCCAGATTTTTTTTAAATTCAGCCTCGAACTCTCTTTTTTCTACATCGTTGGGAAAATATACGCCCTGCAGGTTACTGTCATTAATTTCAACTTCAATTTTTTCCTTACCATACGGTATCTGTACTTTTGCCATTATTTTCTCCTTCCTGGAGTTATTTTAATAATTTTGTCTCAGGTTCCCAGTTTCCGTTTATTGCAAATGGGCTTTTCGTATAAGTTTACGGCGGATAAAAATTAAAATCTTCGGCATATATTAAATATTCCGGGGATTAAGATTCTTATCCGCCGCAGATTCCAAAAGGAGCCTTACACTCATATTTGGACGAAAAGACCATCTATGTATGGGCTTAAATTTAGCGTATGGGGCCCATCTGATTTATCTTTTCCATAAAGGTATCAATTTCAGCCTGGTACAATTGCTTGTCGCCTCTCGGGATCTGAACCAGGTGAATTCGCTCGGGGTTAATGTCAAGGGTTTCAAGGGTTTCCTTCATTTTGGTCACCCGCTGCAGGGCTGCGACGTTACCGTCATGGGTACATTCCCCATCCGGACAAACCGCAACAAGAACGCCCCATGCCTGGTTAAGGAACGGTGTCAACAAGAGATTTTTATCAAGACGGCCGCCGCACAGGTTCACCAGGATTTCATACTCTTTGTCATGGGTTTCAGATTCCGGCATTTTGGAGTTCTGAATGTCAGGATGGTATGACCAGTTACAGGCGAAACAAATAACCTTGGCGGATTCAGTGGAGTTGAGGAACTCGGCGGCTTTTTGGTCCATATTTTCGGTGTCGGTGCCGAACGGTAATGGAATGCTTACTGCTTCAATGGGGCAGATTTCAACACAGATACCGCAGGACTTGCATTTTACCGGATCCACGACAATGCCTTCAAGGTCAATATATTCCCGGGCATCATGGGGGCAGGCCCTGACGCACTGTAGGCATCTGGCGCATGAGCGGTCAGTGGTTGATATGGTGCCGATATTTTTTTTGTACCCCAGTTCCACCAGGTCTCTTCGCATATCCAGCATGATATCCGTTATTAGAACCCCGGAAGAACAGGCCGCTTCACAGCGTTTGCAAAAGAAACAACTGAACGATTTTTCCGCGATTTCCCGTGTCAGTTCAAGTGAACCGGTCAAAAGTCCGTGGGCTAAAATATTTTTACCCCTGGGTGCGTCGGATTCCCAGCGCGTGAATTTAAACATGGGGCAGTGCTCGTAACAGTATCCACACCGAATGCACTTGGCCAGCATGCCTTCCCATTTTTCTAAATTTTTAAATTTTGTTTCTGTTGTCTGCATAAGAATATCCCTGTTATCCTTTATCAGCTATTGACGGCATATCTAAGATCTGTTGCCGTTACCCAGTCTTCCGGCGCCTGTTGCAGCTTGCCGGGATTGAGAATGTTATTGGGGTCCAGGGCCGCTTTGATGGCAGCCATCATTTTTAAGGAATCCGCTTTCTCCGTCCTGAAGGCATCCGCTTTGGAAATGCCGATACCGTGTTCAGCAGAAGTTGTGCCGCCGATGGAATTTACATATTCATAAATTTCGGTAATGGCTCTCTTGGCACCCTGCCACTGCTCTTTTTTGCTGACGTCCATCATGATCTTGGTGTGCATGCAGCCTGATCCGCAATGGCCGTATGCCGTCATGATGATGCCGTTCTTTTCGGCCGCTTCATGGATTTTAGCGGCCATATCCGCCATCTTGGAGTAAGGTACTGCCATATCGTCGGCCAGGGATGTGGAAGCCATGCTGGCGTCAAACTGTGATAGGGCGGGGAACAATTTTTTACGGCCCATGAAGATCTGTTCGCGCTCTTTGGCATCAAAACTGTACCAGAGGTCGGCACCGTTGTTCTTTTTGCAGATTTCCTGCATTTTGGCAACTTCATACTCCACGGCTTCCATCACTTTCCCGTCAGCTTCAAAAAGCAGGGAGGCAGCCACTTCCTTAAGGCCTAAGCCCATGGTTTTGTTTACCGCTTTGATGGCAACGTCATCCACGAGTTCAAGCATGGAAGGAATGGTGCCCGAGGCCATAATGTCACTAATGGCATTGCCGGCATCTCTGAGACTGTCAAAATTGGCAACGCCCAGGCATCTGAATTCAGGGATGGGTACAAAGCTCATGATCGCTTCCACCACAACACCCAGGGTGCCTTCCGAACCCACGATGAGTTTTTCAAGCTGATAACCGGATGCTTCCACACGGGTATGGGCACCTAGGGTGACCAGGTCGCCATTGGCCAGAACTACTTTCAAGCCCAACACCGCATCACGGGTTGCGCCGTATTTTACGGAACGAACGCCCGACGCATTGTTGCCGATCTCGCCGCCGATGGTGGCGATACGTGAAGAGGCCGGTGTCGGGGGATAGAAAACGCCATAAGGTTTAAGTGCGGCATTGAGATCATCGTCCACCACACCCGGTTGCACCCGGCAGTAAACATCGGGCATGTTGATTTCAAGGATCCGGTTCATGTTCTTCATGTCCAGAAGAATTCCGCCCTTGATCGACACGGTCTGCCCGCACATTCCCGAGCCGCCGCCCCTGGGGACAACCGGTATTTTTGCATCATTGGCATAGGCCATTACTTTTTGGACCTGCGCGGTATTGTCAGGTCTGACTACAACCCATGGTGCGGCATGGTAAACAGATGCGTCTGCGCCGTAAATAAACAGGTCAAGCGGATCTGTCTTTATGTTTTTTTCCCCGACTATGTTCCTGAGTCTGGGGATATCGACCGTATTCATTTGATATCCTTTCCTGATGAAAATTGTTAAAACCAATGGGTCTAAAAAGCTTCTATTCCAATTAATTCGCTAATATTTTCACAACTGTTTTAAAAATTCAATCCTCTTTACCTTTACAGTATTAATAAGTATTTGCTTTTCTAAAAAGTTGAATTATATCCCCAATTTTTGTATTGATTTGTATGTGTTAACCTCCTTTTGTGTTAATATTTTAACATTCGGGGATACACTGTCCGCTTTATCGCTAAATTCCCGCCTTGGGATACTACCGTTAATGGAGATGAAAATGCAAGTCTTATCCGCCTCGGGTTGTCACCGTGGCCTGATATTCTGATTTAAATAATTTGCCATGGGGTGTTGATCTTGAAATTAATTAAACAATATCAGTCGCATGGCACTTTATCCGTCCAGGTATGTCAATCGGTATTATGTATATAAAAGTAGCGAAATGTATAATAATGAAATTAACAGTAAATATAGTTAAGGTGCTTTTTATGCGAAAGGGGGATCTATATAATGGATAA
The DNA here is from genome assembly GCF_963666675.1 of uncultured Desulfobacter sp. Lineage (NCBI taxonomy): Bacteria > Pseudomonadati > Thermodesulfobacteriota > Desulfobacteria > Desulfobacterales > Desulfobacteraceae > Desulfobacter > uncultured Desulfobacter sp. The sequence continues at coordinate 790,102 of NZ_OY762929.1, forward strand.
AATCGTTGAATGTGTGCCCAATTTTTCCGAAGGAAAAGATAAGAAGATTATTGATGCCATCGCCGATGCCATCGCTCAAACCCCCGGATGCAGTCTGCTGGATGTGGAATCGGGAAATTCCACCAACCGGACGGTGTATACCTTTGTGGCGGACCCTGGGCATGTGGTGGAGGGTGCGCTGGCCGCAGCAAGGGTGGCCCGGGAAAAAATAGACATGCGCCGCCACCGGGGCGAACACCATCGCATGGGAGCCCTGGATGTGTGTCCCTTCATCCCTGTGACCGGCGTGACCATGGACGAGTGTGTGGAAATTTCAAAACGGTTTGGTAAACGGCTGGCCGATGAACTTGGCGTCCCGGTTTATCTGTACGAGAATTCCGCCCGCCTGGATTACCGCAAAAAGCTGCCCCAGATCCGGGAGGGCCAGTATGAAGCCCTTGCCCAGCGCGTTGTCCAGGATAAATGGCGGCCCGATTTCGGCCCGGCCAGGTTTGTACCCGAATGGGGGGCCACGGTCACCGGGGCCCGGTTTTTTCTCATTGCCTATAATGTTAATCTGTTGGGTACGCCCAATCAGGCCCATCGCATTGCACTGAATCTGCGTGAAGCAGGCAGAGGTCCCCAGGAGCCGGGCCGGTTCAAGGATGTCAAGGGGATGGGCTGGTATGTGGAGGACTACAACCTGGCCCAGGTGACGGTGAATTTGAATAATTATATGGTCACGCCGCCCCATATTCTGTTTGAAGCCGTTAAAGAAGAAGCCGCCAAACTTAACATTGCCGTGGCGGGTTCCCAGATTGTGGGTGTGATTCCCCTGGCGCCGATTTTACAGGCCGCCGAGTATTATATTAAAAAGGAAGGGCTTTTTATTTTGGACGAAGACCAAAAGGTCCGGCTGGCCGTTGAGCGCCTGGGGTTGAATTCGGTCTCTTCCTTTGATCCTAAAACCAAGATTATTGAGTATATCATTGCCGAGTCACCCGATGAACCCCTGGCCGGTATGAGTGTCCGCGCCTTTATCGAAGAGGTTGCCGGTAGAAGTATCGCACCCGGCGGCGGTTCGGTGGCGGCCGCTGTTGCGGCCATGGGCGCAGGGCTTGGCGCCATGGTGGCCAAACTGACCCTGGGGGTGCGACGGTTTGAAGCGGTTGACGCTGACATGAGACGGCTGATTCCCCCCTTGCATGAAGCGGCTATGGCCTTGATTCCCATGATTGATGCCGATACCGATGCCTTTGCCGATTATGTGGCAGCGTTGAAACTGCCGGAAACCACGGAGGAAGAGAATCAATACAGAACAGCGCAGCTCCAGCTGGGTCTGAAAAAAGCCATTGAGGTGCCTTTGTCCGTCATGACCCTGGGGGACAAGGCCTGGGATGCCATGATGGGCGTGGCGCAAGACGGCAATATTGCGTCCCGGTCGGATCTGGAGATGGGTGCCAGGGCACTTGAGGTGGGTATCTGGGGGGCGTACAGAACCCTGGTAAATAATATGGACGACATCCATGATAACCAATACCGTAAAAAAATTATGGACAAGGCCGATGCGATGAGAGATAGGGCCGTTGAATGCTGTCAAAAAATGCTGGATATCCTTGGAAAAAGATCTGCCTGATGTAAGCTGTACCCGGTACTATTGGGGCCGGGCCGGCATCAGCAGATCTTCATTGATTCTGAAAAATCCCCTAAAGTGCTCGAGCCAGTATGCATGGTAAACGATATTTTCACTGTTGAAAATCGTGACTTCTCCCCGTTTTTTTGACGCATAGAGAAAATGCATCCGGCCGTCGGGGTCCACCTGGTACACCATGGCGGCAAGATTATTTTTCAGTACGAGCAGGTCTCCGTTTTTGACATCATCCGCTTTGATGGGGTGTGTGTTGCTCAGTAAAAGGTCCATGGGCATAAATGTTTTGTAAACCAACCCTGCTTTGGTGGCAGCCCCGGCGTAAATGGAGTAAAACAGCCAGGAATTGTCTGTGGTGCCTGTCTGCTTGGGGCGTCCGCCATATACCGCGGGCATGCCGATGAATTGCTCGGCAATTGAGGGGATGAACTGGCGGAAGAGAACGCCAGGGGGCGAGTTCACAGGCTTTTGGGGGTCCTGATGCTCAATGATGAGCGAGTGACTGGCCAGGATCGGAGCAGCCCAGATCAGAACCAGTATTAAATGTATGGTTGATCTTTTCATAATTTGTTGTGTAAGCCACGTCATGGCTGTTTGTGTGAACGTGTTTAATCGTTTACTGCAGCAGCAACAGCTTTGAGGTCTTGAAGCTGAAATCTTCATGATTTCTGCAACGATGGGGTATATTCATATCTGAATTTTTCCAGGCATTTAAAAAAACGCTTGTCTACACTACCTGGTTTTCAAACCGTTCGTCAAGAAAGAAAGTCGGGTCCCGGTCAACGCCTTGCAATTCTTTGTATGAAACCTGACATGGGGATTTTTAAAAGAAGCGCTTGTGTGATACAAAAAGCAAGGATATCATTATATATAGTCGTGTTGTTTATGAGATTTGACCCGCCACGAGAAACGTTTAAGAATAGATACATGCCGCCTTTGGATGATCAGAAAAATAGCCGCGCCCCCTTCCTTTCTTCCATGGGGGTTGTTGTCCTTTCAATGCCCGATTTGAAAGTCATCGGCCTTAACCGCCCCATGTTGGAGATGATTGGGCGGCCGGCAGACCTTTTTAAGGGTAAGGACTTTGTGCACGCCCTGGCTGACATGGGCGCCGGGCTTTGCCTTCTTGATCAGACCCCCCTTTCCCGGGATCAATTTCATCAATGTATTTTATCCCCAGTGCAGTCGCATTTCCAGGGAATTGGCTTGGTTTTTAAACTGCCCGGGAAAACGCCCTGCAAGGCGTTGGTCATGCCCCACCATCTCTTTGAAAGAAAAAAAGATTCGGCAATGATGATTTGCCTGTTCTTTGATATCGGGGGCTCGGGCGATGAAATGCCGGTGGATTTACAAGGCATTCACGAACTGCAAAAGGCTTTTAGAAAAAAAGCCGATGACCTTAAATCAACCAATGCCCAGCTTGAAGCCATGTACAATGCCTCCTCGGAAAGTATCTGGGTGTTAAGCGGCAAGGGATCGGTGGTCAGCATCAACAAGGCGGGGGAGGCGCTTTTGGGCCTCCGGGCTGAAGAGGTGGTGGGCAAAGGTGTGGATGAACTGGTGGCGGCCGGATTTATTGATCAGTCCGTGACCCGGCAGGTGCTGGATACCGGCCGGCAGGTGAGTCTGCTTCAGTCAACACACCGCACGGGCAAACAGCTGCTGGTTACCGGCACACCGGTCTTTGATGAGAACGATAATATTTCCATGGTGATTGTTAATGAGCGGGACATGACCCAGTTGACCAAATTGCAGGAACAGCTGCAACGGGTTAAAGAAGAAAAAAACAGGATCAATGCCGAACTTAACCAGCTCTCCCTCCAAGGACTTAAGGAGAATGAAATCATTGCCCATTCCAAGGAGATGCAGGCGCTTCTGGTGGCGTGCCGGAAGCTTTCGGACATGAATGTCTCCAGCATTTTGATCCTGGGTGAATCGGGTACCGGCAAAGGGCTTTTGGCAAAGTATATTCATAAAAGCAATACCCTGCTGACCGGTCCGCTGGTTAAGATCAACTGTGCAGCGGTTCCTGAAACCCTTCTTGAGGCAGAGCTTTTCGGGTATGAGCCCGGCGCCTTTACCGGGGCAAAAAACCAGGGGAAAATCGGTCTTTTCGAGGCTGCCAAAAACGGAACGCTTTTTTTAGATGAGATCGGAGAGTTGTCGTTACCCTTGCAGGCCAAGCTTTTGACTTGCCTGGAGGAAAAAGAGATCATGCACATTGGCGGGTTAAAACCCATTAAGATCAATTGCAATATTATTGCGGCAACCAACGAAGATCTTGACAGGAAGGTGGCGGCAAAACAGTTTCGCCGGGATCTCTATTTCAGGCTCAATGCATTCCCGCTGACAATTCCCCCTTTGAGGCATCGGCCCGAAGATATTATGGAGCTGACCCTTTATTTTCTGGATAAGTATAATGGTGCGTATAAACGTGCCTGTACGATTTCCGGCATGGAACTTAGTCGTATCCAGGCCCATGAATTCCCCGGCAATGTCCGGGAGTTAAAAAACTGCATCCGGCGTGCGGTGGTGATGGCTGAAAAAAACAGCCTTGAGGGGATTGTGGGTACTCCGATTGCCGGGGGATCATCCCAGATCGGTGCGGCAAAAAAGGGGCCGGGCGAATCCCCAAAAAAAGGATTTAACCAGCAAGTGGCCGATTTTGAAAAACAACTGCTGGTCAGTGCCCTTAAAACCTGGGGAACCACCCGGGCCATGGCAGCGGGTCTGGATATGACCCAGTCCCAGGTTGTCCGGAAACTTAAAAAATATGGATTAAGCTGTTTGCTTGTCCAAAACGTGTGATTTCCCTTGTGGTTTGATTTGATATCGATTCAATTTGCTGTGGATCTTCTTTTATTATAGCATGTTATCTATAATCGCTTCTGATTTAAAATCGACTCTTTGTTAAAGTGGTATAAATTCAAATGGTTGGCTTTTTATTATGAGTCAAAATCGATTCGGTCTTTTCTGGATTCATCCTGTTGATAAAAAAAAAGGCTGTAACCATCTGACTTTAAACTTTTTTGTGAAACAGGATCGGTCGGCACGAATCCTGCTGTATCCTTTAAAATGATTTATGCATAACCCCCTAAAAAACAGAAAGGATAAAAAATGACTGATATGAACGATATTCAAACCCTGAGAGATCAGGTGATCCCAAACGGCCATGCTTCCGGTACAACCTGCTATGTTGAATCCGCCAAAGGCGCTATTATTAAGGACGTTCAAGGCAAAGAGTATATCGATTTTGCAGGCGGTATTGCCGTAATGAACGTGGGGCACAGTCACCCCAAGGTGGTGGCGGCCATTAAAGAACAGGCTGAAAAATTTACCCATACTTGCTTTATGGTCAATCCCTATGATGTTGCCGTGCACCTGGCCGATCGCCTGTGCAAGATTGCCCCGGGTGCCTTTGACAAAAAAGCTTTGTTTGTCAACTCCGGTGCCGAAGCCGTTGAAAATGCGGTGAAAATCGCCCGCTATTACACCAAGCGCCAGGGCGTTGTGGTATTTGACGGGTCCTACCATGGCCGGACTTACCTTACCATGGCCATGACCACCAAGGTTAAACCGTATAAATGCGGATTCGGTCCCCTGGCCCCTGAAGTGTACCGGGCGCCCTTTGGTGATTTTGAGGCCTTTACCAAATTTTTCATCACCGGCATTAACCCTGAAAATACCGCCGCCGTGGTTATTGAGCCCATCCAGGGAGAAGGCGGATTTATCGCTCCGCCTGCGGACTTTTTGCCCAAGGTGGCTAAGTTCTGTAAAGATCACGGCATTGTGTTTATTGCCGATGAAATTCAGTCCGGTATCGGCCGGTCCGGCAAGATGTTTGCCGTTGAAAATTTTGGTGTGGAACCCGATTTGATGACTGTGGCCAAAAGTCTTGCTGCGGGCATGCCTTTGAGCGCCGTGGTGGGCAGAAAAGAGATTATGGATTCCGTGCATCCCGGCGGCTTGGGCGGCACATACGGTGCCAACCCCGTGGCCTGCGCTGCAGCCCATGCGGTACTGGATATCTTTGAAGAGGAAAATCTTCTGGAAAAGGCCCAGGCCATCGGCGAAAAACTGGGTGAAACCTTTGGTGCCTGGACCGAGAAATTTGATCATGTGGGAGAGGTCAGGGGAATCGGCGCCATGCGGGGATACACCATTGTTCATGCCGACGGCACCCCTGACCCGGACAAGGCTAAAAAATTGTCGGCCTACTGCTTTGACAACGGTTTGATCTCTTTGGTCTGCGGCATTGAAGGCAATGTGGTCCGGGTGTTGATGCCCCTGGTTATTGAAGATGATCAACTGCAAAAAGGTCTGGATATCATGGAAGCGGGACTGGCCGGCCTGGTCGGGTAAATAGGGAAATTACATGCTACAGTTAAAAAACTCAGATCTCTTTTGTCCCCGTTGTTTTGTTCAGGATCGCTGGATTGATGCAGACAGCGGCAAGACCGTTGAAGTGACCAATCCTGCAACAGGAGAGGTCCTTGGTACGGTTCCCTATTGTGGTGCCGATGAAACGCGAAGGGCCGTTGATGCAGCCAACCAAAGTTTGGATGCCTGGAGAAAAAAAACAGCCGGGGAACGCTCGGCTGTTTTGCGAAAGTGGCACGACCTGCTCATGGAAAACCAGGAAGATTTGGCCGTGATCATGACCGCAGAGCAGGGCAAGCCCCTGGCCGAATCCAGAGGCGAGATCGCCTATGCCGCAGGCTTTTTTGAATGGTTTGCCGAAGAGGCAAAGCGGGTATACGGGGATGTGATTCCCCAGACCGTAGCCTCCCAGCGTCTGGTGGTGATCAAGCAGCCTGTGGGGGTGGTGGCCGCCATCACCCCGTGGAATTTTCCCAGCGCCATGATCACCAGAAAGGCGGGTGCTGCACTGGCTGCCGGTTGTACCATGGTGGTGAAACCTGCAACCGCCACCCCGTTTTCAGCCCTGGCCATTGCAAAACTTGGGCAACAGGCCGGCGTACCCGAGGGTGTGTTCAATGTGTTGACCGGCTCTTCTTCGGCCATTGGTGGAGAACTTACGTCCAACCCCATTGTCCGGAAGTTGACCTTCACCGGCTCCACCGAGATCGGTAAAATGTTGATGCGGGATTGTTCCGGCACCATGAAGCGGCTCTCCATGGAACTGGGCGGAAACGCCCCGTTTATTGTGTTTGACGATGCTGATGTTGATGCGGCTGTGGAGGGCGCCATGGCTTCCAAATACCGCAACTCAGGCCAGACCTGCGTATGCACCAACCGGATTTATGTCCAGGCCGGTGTGTATGATGAATTTTGCCGGAAGCTGACAACGGCCGTGGAAGGCCTTAAGGTGGGCAATGGATTTGATGACGGGGTGCAGCAGGGGCCGCTCATTGATATGGGTGCCGTGGAAGCCGTGGAAAGCCACATCCAGGATGCAGTGAGCAAAGGCGGAAAAGTCCTGATCGGCGGTGCGCGCCATGCCCTGGGCCACAGTTTTTTCGAGCCCACCATTGTTGCCGATGCCACCGATGAGATGCGGGTGGCCAAAGAGGAGACCTTTGGGCCCCTGGCCCCGGTTTTCAAGTTTGAGACGGAAGAAGAGGTGGTCCGCAAGGCCAACGATACGGAATTTGGCCTGGCCGCCTATTTTTACACCAAAGATCTGGGCAGAACCTGGCGTATGGGTGAGGGGCTGGAATATGGGCTGGTGGGTATCAATACCGGTCTTGTCTCCAATCCTGTGGCGCCCTTTGGTGGTGTCAAAGAGTCGGGTAACGGCCGGGAAGGCTCGAAATACGGCCTGGATGATTACCTCGAAATAAAATACATGTGCATGTCCATATAGTGTTTGAACGAAGGGCCGCCCACCTGCGGCGCTGCAGAAAAATTTTCAATCCTCACAACCATTGGGTTGCTTAAGGTTAAAAATTTTTCTGCACCTTGCATCCGGGCAACTCTTCGTTTAAGCTCAGCCCCTTAGGTTTTAGTTAAATTTTCTCGTGCTCCAGGCTATGACTTTGAGCACGAGGACAAGATAGGTACAGTGCTTGATCATAAGATCGGTCATATTTTGTAGGGGCAATCCCCCTGTGGTTGCCCCCGTTAGGGCAGGCACAGAGACCTGCCCCTGCAATGGCCGACGTTAGAACCAAACCCTATATACAGGTATAATCGCTATATGACTTTGAAGATAAACATAATGCTGGTGTCCATACTGGTGGCGGTTATTCTTGTTCTGGCGGGGATTACATATACCTATACCCAGTCCATCAGCCGCCAGACCGTGGAGAATCACCAGCAGGCGGTGACCAAAGAGGCCGCCAAGATGGTGAATATGTGGCTGGGTCAACGGTTTAAGCTTGTCGGTGCGTTGGCACACACCCTGGAAGATCTCTATTTGACCCAGGGACAGGACCCAAGGCCCATTTTGAAAATGACCATGGAAGCCGGTGGTTTTTCAGATGTTTATCTGGGGCTTTACAACGGAACCATGATAGATGGGGCCGACTGGTATGCCTCACGGGATTATGATCCCCGGACCCGGCCCTGGTACAAACGGGGCATGGAAGAACAAAAAATGGCCTTGACCCGGCCCTTTATGGATCAGGGCTTCTGGACGATGGTCATTGCCGTGGTGGTGCCCCTGGTGCACGACAATCAGGTCGTCGGTGTTTTAAGTGCCAATATCATATTGGATACCTTGCAAAGGTCGGTCATGGATCTGCACATCGGCAAATACGGGGCCGCCTTTATCATTGACAGCCAGGGTTCCATACTGGTCCATCAGAACAAAAGTCTGATGATGACCACCAAAATCCAGGAATCCGATCCCGCCCTCTCTAGGTTCGGTTCATATTTCCCCGGACGGGATGAAGGCTCTTTCTCCTACCGGGATCGCATGCTCAGCTTCCACAAACTTACCGACACCGGATGGTACCTTTGTACCAACGTGGACCGGGAAGAGGCGTTGGCCCTGGCTAAAAATACGGATTTGCTGTTTGCCATGTCCATGGTGTTGAAAATTTTGGGTATCCTGGCACTGCTGTTCTTTATCACCGTAGGCGGGTCGGCTTTGATTCTGTTTATCTCCAAAAACAGGTTTGAGGCCATTGTGTCGGGAAAAGACGAAGATCTTCGCGGGGAAATCATCCGCAGAAAAGAGCTTGAAACCCGTTATAGAACGCTTTTCAACACGGCCACCAACGCCATCATGCTCACCAAAAACGGGGTCTATATCGAGTGCAATCAAAAGGCATTGGATATGTTTGAGCTTGCCGCAGATGATATCATCGGCCGGACCATGCTGGATCTCTCCCCGGATATCCAAATGGACGGCACGGCCACAAAGCTTAAACTGACCCAGCTTAAGGCGTCCCATGGCCATGGCGGTTCCGATGTGTTTAAATGGACCTTCAGCCGGGCCAACGGGTCGGAGTTCCCGGCGGAGATCGGAATCTCTACGTTGACGCTGGATGGGGAAATGGTCAAGGTGTACAGCATCTGGGACATTTCAAAACGGGTGAATGCCGAGCAGAACCTGCGCCAGGCCCAGAAAATGGCGGCCATGGGTGAGATGATGTCCGCCATTGCCCACCAGTGGCGCCAGCCCCTCAATGCCCTCTCCTCGTATATTGCCTCCCTCACCCCGGCCTTTTACAACCAAATGATTTCCGCCCCGTTCATTGAAAAACTGGTCCGGGAGGCCGATGCCCAGATTCAGTTCATGTCCAGAACCATCAACGATTTCAGGGAATACTTCAGGCCGTCCAAAAATAAACACACCTTCGAGGTCATGGATTCAATAGAAAGTGCCATCAAACTGGTCAAACCCCAGCTGCGCCAGAACAATATCACCCTGGATCTCGAGTTGGACGACGCCAAAGGTCCCATGCCTATCCTGGGTTATAAGAATGAATTTGTTCATGTGCTGGTCAACATCATTTCCAATGCAAAGGATGCAATCAAAGAACGCCAGGCCAATAACCCGGACCGGACCGTTCACCGGTTAATCAATCTGGCTGTGATTAAACGCAGTGATAAGATTGTACTGGAGATTAAGGATACGGGCTGCGGGATTCCTTCTCACTTGATGGAAAAGATATTTACGCCCTATTTTACCACCAAGGGGACAGCCACCGGCACCGGCATCGGTTTGTACATGGCCAAAATGATTGTGGAAAAGGAGATGAAGGGCCATATACATGTGGAAAACCGGTATACGGGCGTCATGTTCAGAATCCAACTGCCCCTGGCCCTTGGTGGAAACGCCCTTCAGGAGAACAAAGAGAATCATGATTAACTTCAGCCATTCAAAGGTGCCGGTGGTTCTGGTGGACGATGAGTCCTCGGAACTTGATGCTTACGGTTTTTTGCTCACCTCCATGGGGGTTAAGCAGGTGGTTCAGGTCCAGGACAGCCGGCGCTTGCCGGGTGTCATGGCCGACCTGGGCGTGTGTGTGCTTTTTCTTGACCTGAATATGCCCCATAAGTCCGGCCTGGAGGTGCTAAAAGAGCTCCGGGTGACCCATCCCCACATTCCCGTGGTGATTATCACGGCCAATTCCGAGATTGAAAGCGCCGTTGAGTGTTTAAAGCAGGGGGCCCATGACTATCTGGTCAAACCCATCAATATGAACACCTTTGCTTCGGCACTGCGAAATGCCCTGGAAATCTGCGCATTGCGAAATGAGGTGCTCACCCTGAAAGGGGTCGCCTTTAACCAGACCCTTAAATATCCGGAGTATTTCCAGCACATCATCACCCGGAATCCGACGATGATCGGTCTGTTCCAGTATATCGAATCCATCTCCACCAGCCGGGAGCCGATTTTGATCCTGGGTGAAACCGGTACCGGCAAGGAGCTTATTGCCCGCGCCATCCATGACGTTTCCGGACTTGGCGGTCCGTTTGTGCCGGTGGATGTGGCCGGGCTTGATGACAATCTGTTTTCGGACACGCTTTTCGGGCATAGTAAAGGTGCCTACACCGGTGCGGATAAACATAGAGAGGGGCTGGTGGAAAAGGCGGCGGAGGGCTCCTTGTTTTTAGATGAAATCGGTGATCTTTCTGCCGCCTCCCAGGTCAAGCTGTTGCGATTAATCCAGGAAGGTATCTATTACCCCCTGGGATCTGACAGACCCCGGACCTGCCGGGCGCGGATTATTTCTGCAACCAATAAATCCCGCAATTCCCTTGCCGCCGTGGATCAGGAGCAGTTCCGCTCCGATCTTTTTTTCAGGCTTTCCACCCACCTGATCCAGGTGCCTCCGCTGCGGGAGCGCCGGGAGGATATTCCCTTGATCGCCGCCCACATGAGGGATCAGGCCGCCAAAGCCATGGGTAAGCCCGTTGTTGAAACCGGAGAAGGGTTTTCGGCCGTTTTGGAAGCCCACTCTTTCCCGGGAAATATCCGGGAGTTGAAAACCTACGTTTATGATGCCGTGGCGCAAAGCACGGGAGCAAGCCTTAGTGTCGAGGCGATTCAGGATCGTCTGGCGGATGTTTCAAATGTGCCCCAAGCCGTCGATGTTGTCCTTGACCGGGAAACGGTTCTGGAGGACTTAATGGGCGGATTCCCCACTCTGGCCGCCCTGACCGAATATGCCATTGACCAGGCCCTGGAACGCACTGATTACAATCAGAGCCAGGCGGCAAAACTTTTGGGTATCTCGAAACAGGCCCTGAGCAAACGATTGAAAAACCGGGACAAAAGTTGACGCTGCTCGTCAACCATGATTGACTTTGTCAACCATGGTTGACGAGCAGCTCGTTTCTTAACCCTTAGCCAATAATCCCCACCCCCCTCTCTGTGTAGTTTGGCAAGAGCCAAACCTCTGTGCTCTCCGTGGTTTAAAAAATAAAATCCCGAAGGGATTAAATGTCTTTTCCCCAATCTCCAGGTTTGTATCGTTAGCGGGCTTCGCCCGCAGGTTTATTTTAACCACAGAGAGCACAGAGAACACAGCGTTTTATGTGCTGGACCCAGCAAAAGTCTTCTTGATAAGTATTCCCCTCGGTTTTGATTTTTAAATGATTCGAAGCTCTTGGCACAAGCCTTGCTAATGTAGCATTATTACGTTTATGAAACCACGTGCGAAAATTTAATTGTTTCGCGCACCATTTTAACATCCACAAGGAGGAAAGATGAAGCTTAATCGTTTTTGGACCGCAACGGCAGCTGCCGGGCTTTTAATCAGCGGACTTATTTTTACAGCCCCCGCTGCGGCAAATGATACAACCATCAAGATCGGAAATATTATTCCTTTATCAGGCCCGTCTGCATCTGTGGGCCAGCAGGGGAAAAATGCCAGGGAGATGGCCGTTGAAGAGATCAACGCTGCCGGCGGCATCAAATCCCTGGGCGGTGCCAAACTTGAAATGCTCTATGCCGATTCCGAATCCAAACCCGAAAAAGGTGTTTCAGAAGCCGAACGTTTGATCAACACCGAAAAGGTCAACGTCCTCACCGGCTGCTGGAACTCCGCAGTCACCTATCCCACCACCGCCGTGGCTGAACGGTATGGCGTGCCCTTTATCGTACCGGTGTCCGTGTCCGATAAAATCACCGAACAGGGATTTAAAAACGTATTCCGTATTGCCGCCAAAGACTCCTGGTGGACCCGGGATCAGTTCGCCTTCTTAAAAGATATGCAGACTGAGTTCAACACACCTGTTAAAAAACTTGCCTTTGTTTATGAAAACGGTGACTGGGGAAAAGGCATGGCCGGTCAGTGGAAAAAACTGGCTGAAAAAGACGGTTACGAGGTTGTCCTGGACGAACCCTATCCCTCCACCGCCACCGACCTGAGCCCTGTGGTTCAGAAAATCAGACGATCCAGAGCAGATGTCCTTTTGTTGGTTTCCAATGCTGCGGACGCCATTCTTTTAACCAACACCCTGGCTGAATATAAAGTGCGCCTAAAAGCCATCGTAACCACCGGCGGCGGACATGCCGACCCCTTCTTTATCAAAGCCGTGGGTAAAAATGCCCGGTACCTTTTCGATATTGTGGAGTGGGAAGCCGATATCAACAAACCGGGTGCCAAAGAGACCAATGAAAAATATAAAGCCAAATACGGTTATAACCTTACCGGTGAAGCTGTGGACGCCTATGTTGCCATGTACGTGATCAAAGATGCCCTGGAACGTGCCGGCAGCCTTGATAAAGACGCCATCCGCAAAGCCCTGGCCGAGACCAATTTTACTTCCGGTCCTGGCATGATCGTTGGCTATGATGCCGTTGAGTTTGACGAAAGCGGCCAGAATTCCCATGCATCACCTGTAATTGTACAGATCAATGATGCGGGCAACGGTCTTGAAAGAATTACCGTATGGCCCAAGAGCGCCAGACGCGCCGGATACACCCCAGTTTTCCCCAAACCATAAAACGCCCATCCCAATGTCCTGTTTTAAAACTGCAGCACCCGTTTTAAAACGGGACATAACCGTCCGGAGAAAAAGATGATCTATTTAATTGAAGATACAATCAACGGCATCCTCATGGGCTCGATCTACGGGCTGACCGCCCTGGGGCTGACCATTATTTTCGGTGTGCTCAAGGTCGTTAACTTTGCCCACGGCACCCTTTTGATGGTCAGTATGTACGTTGCCTATTGGACCGTTGTCCTGTCGGGACTTCACCCTTACCTTGCCCTGGTGATCGTAGTTCCGGTCATGTATGTGTTTGGATACTATCTGCAGGATATTGTGATAAAGCCCATTTTTAAAGCTGAAAAAAATGTCCGGGAACCCAGTACGGTCATTATCGTTACCACCGGGGTGTGGTATGTGCTGGATAACCTGACCCTGATGGTTTTTGGTCCCCAGTACCGTTCTTTGCCGGACAATCCCCTCCAGGGTAAAATGATAGAGCTTGGGGAGATGTTTATCTCCGTGCCCAAGTTGTGGGGGGCCATCACCGCTGTGGCCACCGCCTTTGGCGTCTACTACTTTTTTCAGAAAACACGGACCGGCCGTGCCATCCGGGCATGCAGTCTTGACCGCGATGCGGCCAGTCTGTCCGGTATCAACCAGTACAAGATCTACAACATGGCCTTTGGGCTCGGTACGGCCGTGACCGGTATTGCCGCCGTCACCCTGGTTCCCTTTTACAACACCTTCCCTTCCGTGGGCGTCCTGTTTGATATTAAAGGCTTTATCATCGTTGTCTTGGGCGGACTCGGCTCCATTCCCGGGGCCATCATCGGCGGGATCATCATCGGGGTAATCGAATCCGTGGGTCCCCAGTTCATGACCGCAACGTGGACTGAGGCCATTGTATACGGTCTGTTCCTTCTGGTCCTTTTTGTTAAACCCTCAGGATTGTTCGGAGTAAAATATGACTGGTAAACCCATCGCAGACACAGGGGAGAACAACGCCCCGTACGAGACGGACGACGCCTTTCTTGACAGGCCTGCCCTGGCCCGTAAGGTGGTTAAGGATACCATTAACAAGGTACTGCTCGGGGCGGTGCTGATTCTGGTACTGGCCTTACCTGCTGTGGTCAGCAGTCCCACATGGCTGCATATCATTGTGTTGATATTTTTTTACGCCTATCTGACCACCTCCTGGAACATGGTGGGCGGATTTGCAGGGGTCCTGCCGTTGGGCCATGCGGTGTTTCTTGGCATCGGCGCATATACCTCAACGGTGCTCTCCCTTCAATACGGCATCAGTCCCTGGCTGGGTATGCTCATCGGCGGTGTTTTAGCCGTTGCCGCCGGTATGGTCATCGGGCTTCCCACCTTGAAGATGCGCGGGGCCTACTTTGCCCTGGCCACCATCGCCTTTGCCGAGGGCGTGCGCGTCATGGTTGAGAATTTGGACTATCTTGGACCCTTCAAACTTAATGGTCCCAGGGGACTGCAGATTCCGCCGTTAAACGTGGGATGGTCCCATTTTATGTTCTCATCCAAGGTGCCATATTACTACATTATTCTGGCCATGCTGCTGGTTATTCTGTTTCTAACCTGGGTGGTTTCCAGGTCCAAACTGGGGTATTACCTGACTGCCGGCGGTGAGGAGCCGGAAGCTGCCCAGGCATTGGGGGTCAACGTATCCCGGGCCAAAGTGATTGCCATGGCGTTGAGTTGTTTTTTTACCGCCCTGGCCGGAACATTTTACGCCCAGTTCTCTTTGTTTATTCATCCTAAAAGTACCATTTCCCTTGATATATCCTTTGAGATTGCCTTTATCGCTTTGATCGGCGGCCGGGGCTCCATTGCCGGGCCTGTTCTGGGGGCACTTCTGCTTCGGCCGGTCAGTGACCTGTCAAGAATTTATTTTGGAGATATTCTGCCGGGGATGCACCTGGTAATTTACGGTGTTGTGCTCATTCTGGTGATGATTTTTCAGCCCCGTGGTCTGCAGGAACCCTTGACCCGGGTGTACGACAAAGTTGTGAATCGTATGGCCGACGGTTTTATCAAAGGAGGCGGGAAATGAATCTTCTTGAATTAAAGAATGTGACCAAGCGGTTTGGCGGCCTGACGGCGGTGAACAACTTGAGTCTGTCCATGGAAAAAGGTGAGATTCTCGGGGTGATCGGTCCCAACGGGGCCGGAAAGTCCACGGCATTCAACTGCATTGCCGGGGTGTTTCCCCCCACAGAGGGAGAGGTGATTTTCGACGGGCAGGTGATCAACGGTCAAAAGCCCTGGGACCTGTGCAAAAAGGGCCTTGCCCGCACATTCCAGATCGTGAAACCCTTTGCATCCAAAAGCGTGCTTTACAATGTGACGGTGGGGGCCTTTGTCAACACATCAAGCAGGGGCGAAGCCGAAGCCAAGGCCATTGAGGTGCTCAAGCTGCTTAATTTTGAAGATAAAAAGGATGCCAAATCTGCGGATCTGACCATTGCGGACAGAAAACGCCTTGAGATTGCCCGGGCCCTGGCCACGAACCCAAGACTTTTGCTCTTGGATGAGGTAATGGCAGGCCTGCGCCCGGCTGAGGTGGATGAGATGGTTGACATCATAAGGTTTCTGCGCGACCAGGGTGTGACGATTCTGGTGATTGAGCATATCATGCGGGCCATCATGGCATTATCCGACCGTCTTGTTGTCATCCATTTCGGGGAAAAAATCGCAGAAGGCCTCCCCGAAGCCGTGGCGTCCGATGAAAAAGTGATTAAAGCATATCTGGGAGATGAATATGGGGTTTCTTGAGGTAAATAACATTGATGTCAGCTATGGGGATGTCCAGGTCATTTTTGATCTGTCCATGCGCATTGAAGAAGGTGAAGTGGTCTCCATTATCGGCGGCAACGGTGCCGGAAAATCCACCTTGCTGCGCACCCTTTCAGGCTTGATGCAGCCGTCCGCCGGCCGGATCACCTTTAAAAATAGATCGATACACACCCAGCCGCCCGAGGAGATTGTCAATCGCGGTATTGTCCATGTCCCGGAAGGGCGCAGGCTTTTCTCTTTGATGACCATAAAAGACAATCTTATTGTGGGGGCTTATAATAAGGACGCAGATAAGTACAAAGAGCAGACCCTGGCCCAGGTATATGAGATGCTGCCGCGGCTCAAAGAGCGGGAAAATCAGACCGCCCTGACCCTGTCCGGCGGGGAGCAGCAGATGGTGGCCATTGGCCGCGGGCTCATGGCCCGGCCAAAAATCCTGATGCTGGATGAGCCGTCCCTTGGCCTGGCACCGGTGCTGGTCAACAGCATTTTTGAGACCATCCGGAAAATCGCCGACCAGGGCACCACCGTACTGCTGGTAGAACAGGACGTGAACCATTCGCTGCGCCTGTCAGACCGCGGCTATGTCCTGGAACACGGCCGAATCGCCCTGGAGGGCAAGGCCGATGAACTTTTGGGTAATCCCCATATTAAAGAAGCCTATCTAGGTATATAGCTGTAAATTTTTCTCAGGCCCCCTTTACGGGGGCTTCTTGAGATTTCACGATTTTTTTGCTCCCCCCGTTCCCTGCCGTAAAAATACGAAAATACCGTCACTATAATCCATTCGGCCCCATTGTCAGAATTAAATCTGGTCGAGATGCGCCGGATTTTAAATCTCCATCAAGGAATCAGTTCGTGAGAATTTAAAATGATTCCCTCTAAAATACCCATTGTTAATGAATGCTGTTTTGGATTAGATCTGGTCGCGGATAAATAAAGTCATGCCGCTTTTCAGGAGAAATCAGAGGCAAGAGTTTGATACTCGATGTTCGAGTTTTTTAAATTTGACTGCCAAACAATCCTTGATTAGAATCAGGCTACTTTTTTTTGGAAGCGCACCAAAGATGGAGATGGCTTCATTTGAGGAAAAGTACGGCTGCTCATATGTTTTGTAGAAGGATTGAAAGGAATAATATTATCAATGCGTTCTTTTAACTTATCAAGCTTCTGTTCATTGATTTCGTTTCCACAGAAATCCTGGACAAATTGAACTAAGGCTTCTGTATGAATCCGCTGGGATAGGCTTCCCACACTCCATGCAGGAAGTTTGTTTTCCAGGCGGGCTTTCTGGTGATGATGGAAGAACAATGCATGATCTAACAGCAGGCTCAGGATCAAGGAACTCCGAGATCCATCTTCGCCTGTATGCTTGGTCAGCTTGCCCCATCCTTCATGACCTTTCCAGTCCTCAAAGAAAACCTCTATCAACCAGCGGAAGAAGTATGCTTGAACAATATCCAATGTTCTCCAACTCAAGTCAGAGGCTAACAAATAACGTGGTTTTTTCTCATCAGGATACTGCATGGCGATCACAAAACGCTTGGCATTGTGAGACGGCACATACAGGCGAGCCGATGAGATAAAAATTTCAATATCTTCTTTACCTCGAACCGATACCTTTTGAGATATCAGAGGATAAGATTCAAAAAACTTTTGTACTGAAATTATGCGGTTTTTAAACCGTACATTTTGATTATACTTCATTTTGGTGATGGTTTGAGTATTACCAAAGATGAGGGAACTACCATCAACAAATTCAGCGTGTCCATAAAGACCATCTGCCAAAATTGCTTTGATTTTAATGTCCGGATGTTTTTTATGAAATATGTTCAAAAGCTCAAGAGCCAATTGAACCTTCGTTGGGTATTCAGGGTTCCTCTGTGGCTCCTTGGGTCGCTTTTTCTTAGGTATCTTCTTTTTTTTAAGACGGTCATCTTTCTTTTTCCAAGCTTTCCACAATGGGTCCGGGTGATAAAATTCAAAACCCACGGGAAAAGAGGCCACTGGTGTTACCAAAAATAAAAATACAATGCATTGTCCGTCTAAAAAACCACCGGTGAGTTTATCTTTAAGCTTGTGAACTTTATATATTTTTTTTGTGGACTTTGATCGGGCACGGTCTACATCATCTAAGCAAAGAGCCCCGTCCTTGATGCCATAATGCTTCAAAATATTACACGTACTCTGCTGCAGTAAGTGATCGAAGCTGATTTTTGAATTTCGGAACATCCAGGAAAGAGCTGAAAAACGGAATTTCCCCAAACTGATTCGTTCAAATCGCTTCCAGCAAATACTGTTGGTTAACAAAACACCACTTAAACAAAAACTTAGCCACAGTTTTTGCTTTTTGGATAGCACATAATTGGGGTTCTTTTTCATCAATTCTTGATTTATGCATTCAAGATAGTTTTCAATAAAGGGCAGCGGGCGTTCGAGGAGCATCTCTATCATGAATTTTTTTAAAAGTTCATACCAAAAAATTAACTTCTTTAGCACATTTTTATGTCAACCTCAAAAAACTCGAACACCGAGTGATATAAAAAATTTATTCTTGCGCTTCTTTGTCCGGGGAGGTTAATCTCCAATTAAATTGATTTTAAAAAGGAATTATCTATATCCGTATAACATTCAAAATATGCATGTTATCCCGATAGATAAGTGGACATGAAAGATAAACGGAAACCACTGATCAACTTATTATATTAAGCCCTTCGGGCGGACGAGGAGGTAGAAACTACTTTTTCTATAATGCAAACCGGGTGCCAAACTTAACCGGTGATGGCTAATATAACAATTAAGTTGAAGTCGGGCACCAACTTGGCGGCCCTTTTTTGGGGCGGCATGATGGCCGCTTAACTTAATGTTAGCGGGGAAGAAGACACGAAATACACGAATATGATACGAATAGACACGGAAAGAAAAGGAGACATAACGATATGCAACAAATTTTGAAATATAATCTCTTGAGCAAGCAAGGAGACAAATGATGAAGACGAAAGGTGTGACCATATTCGTTCTGTTGACGGTTATCTGGGCTCTCAGTTCACGGTGTCCGGTCGTGTGTGCCCAACAGAAACACATTCTGATTGCTGGAGACGAAGAAAAAGAAGGCGGCTATTTGGTTGAAATCACTCGAGAAGCCTTTCAGCGAGTCGGATATACCCCGGAATTCAGATTTGTACCATGGGCAAGAGCCTTAACGCTTGCGATAGACGGAACGTACACGGCGTTACTGGCAGCCTATTATACGGAAGAACGTGCGGAAAAATTGGCGTACTCAGAGCCGATCGGAGCCACACGCGTCTTCTTATTGAAGCGAAAAGATGACACGATAACCTATACGACCATGGACGATCTCAAGCCCTACCGAATAGGACATATCAGGGGGTCAAAAGTGGGGGAGGAATTTGATGAGGCAGAGAACACCTTTCTGACGATGGAATATGTGAGTGACACCGAACAGAGTATCAGAATGTTGTTACTCGGCAGAATTGATCTGGTTGTCGAAAAGGAAGAGCGTCTCATCCAATTGTTGAATACGGTATTCCAGGAGGACGCAGAGAAGGTAGAGTTCATCTATCCCCCGTTACGCGTGAATCATTTTCATAACTGTGTGTCCAAAACCCTTCCGGGATACCAACAGCTTGTTGATGATTTTAACCGGGGGTTACAGATGATTCAAGAGGATGGGACACTCAGCACGATTCTTAAGAAACATGGGATCGCTTCTGAATAAGTCATTGGCGAGCGTTTACTCTCCGAACATATCTCATCAATGGCAGACGTGAGAGAATTGTGAACGTATGTTGAACACCTTTTGAACGGAAGCCATGTTGGTCAAAAGTCTGACGTTGCCCTCATAGAAACCACATTTAAAATCGGGGGACACCTTACGTATTCTTCTTTCGGCCTGGTTTCTTTGGCCTGAGTCGTCTGTCTAAAATAGTTTCCAATTGTTTTACAAAAGTCGTTTTCCCTAATGGTCGGCCGGTTCGTTCATGCTTTCTGAACAATTCGATTTCAGATTCTTTAATGTCTGAGGATAAAAAAGCCTCCCAAGGCGTATTAACAATCTCAAGCAAGGGGCTTGTTTTGACAAGAACGTCATCGGTCTCATCCATATGTGCCACGGCGCTGCTCCATTTCCAATCCTCAGGACATTCTACAAGACCTGCACGAACCGGGTTATACTCAATATACCGAGTGCATGCCAACAAATAACGTTCTTCCATGATAAATGATGCAAACCTACCCTGCCATAAATGGCCTCGCCAGCCTTCCCTGAAATTGATCATTCTCGTATATCGTCGATGAGCCTCCCCGACGGCCAAATTTAATCCATCTTTGGTGTCAGGAACTGCGATAAGATGAATGTGATTGGGCATCAGGCAATAGGCCCATATCTCAACCCTATAGTTTTCACACCATTCCGCCATTAAATCCAGATAGGCTTTAAAGTCCTGATCGCTGAAAAATGTCTGCTGCCTTCTATTTCCCCTTTGTGTAATATGATGGGGAAAACCCGGCGCCACTGCTCTCGCCATTCGTGCCATGGGATGTAGTTAAGCATGTAGTCTGATTTCTGTCAATAAGTAAGGTGTCCCCAGATTTTACGGGGAAATTCACCAGAAGGTTCTGCAAGGAACACACGCTTTCCCTCCCCCGGTGACCCTGGAAGCCCTGCCTGACAGGGGCATCAGCATCCCGTGTTTGGCAAGCCCTGCACCGAATATTTTATGTCCCGGACCTGGCCGTGGGTTCAAGGCCCCACCATCATGAGCCTTCCGGTTCCCTCTCCCACATCCTTGATCCTGGCCTCTACCCATCTGCGGCGGGCAATGTTGTTGCAACCCTGACAGTGGCGATGTCTGCAGGAGCTGTACCCTTTCTCCAGGTGACCGTCTATAATCTGGGGACACCTTAAAGATCAACGTATTTGTTTAAAATTTCCCATGGCACGAATGGCAAGAGCGGTAGCCCCTGCTAAATATAAAAAGGGTGCGGCTCTTTTGAAACATATGAAAGCCATGGTCATTAAAGGTGTTCAGGGTTGTTAGTCTTATTTTTATGCTGCTTTCCAGCAAGATAATTCATTTGTCAGTGACTATCTGATGTAAATTGCAAAAATTTCCTGGACAGCGAGTCATAATTCCGTTATGAAAGAATAGCGGGAGGTAGATGACATGCAAATCAAGCAACAAACCTTTTGTGGTCGAAAGTTTACCGGTAAAGAAATCGCATTAATCCAGGAAGTCGTTGCTACCTGTGGAGGCCTTAGCCGACGAGAACTGGCACATACCGTATGCGAACTTCTGGAATGGAAACGCCCTAATGATCGGCTAAAAGTCCGGGAATGTAGTGATTTTTTGGAGCTTTTAGAGGCCAAGGGAGCTCTAACCCTTCCTGAAAAGAAACAACAAACAAAGATCGTTTTTCACAAGAGTATTCCCCAAACACCCTGTAAGCAACCCCACAGCACTTTGCGTGGCAGAGTAGAAGAATTTACACCTCTTGAGATACAGCGGGTTCAGAATCGAGAGCAGAGGGATCTGTTTAAGGAACTCATCGGTCGCCATCATTACCTGGGATATGCAATGCCTTTTGGCGCCAGATTGCAGTATCTGATTTATGTAAACCGTCCCCATCGAGAAATTGTGGGGTGCATCCAGTTCTCAAGCCCTGCCTGGCGGATGCGTGCTCGCGATGAATGGATCGGTTGGACAGATGAAAGGCGTAAGGTCGCTCTACAAAAGGTGGTGAACAACAGCCGTTTTCTGATCCTTGCTCCCATCCAAAATTT
This sequence comes from uncultured Desulfobacter sp., assembly GCF_963666675.1. Lineage (NCBI taxonomy): Bacteria > Pseudomonadati > Thermodesulfobacteriota > Desulfobacteria > Desulfobacterales > Desulfobacteraceae > Desulfobacter > uncultured Desulfobacter sp. The sequence goes on from NZ_OY762929.1 coordinate 811,701, forward strand.
AGCGAGCATGATACTGTCATGTAGTCTCCGGGAACTCAGAGATGATTGGGAACAGCAGTATGGTCTTAAACCCATGCTGGTAGAGACATTGGTGGATCGACAACAATTCCACGGTGGCTGTTATCGGGCATCGACCTGGATTGAGTTGGGGAAAACCACTGGTCGTGGGCGCATGGACCGATTCGGCAAACGTCATGGCGCTGATGTAAAAACCATATTAGTATATCCACTGGAAAAAGATGCTGTTCACCAACTCAGGGAGGGGATATGAATCCAGCGGTTTCCCTTTCTGCTGTGGAGCATTTACCTTCCCCCGTCATTGATCCGGGGCAAAAATGCTATGATGATATTGTCAATTTTCTTAATTCCAAGGAGAATCATTCAGTGAAACTCAGTGATTTGGAACAAGCACTTGAAAAACGAGGACGTGAGCTGATGCGCATCCTGCTTCAGGAACATTTAGACAAGCTCGGTCCCAGTCATTGTGAAGAGCCGGTCTGTGGAGCCGATGGCATTGTTCGACCGAAAGTGAGGCCACAGGATCGAAAAATCGAAACCGTATTTGGAACGGTATCGGAAAGTCGTGCCGGATATGGAAACAAGGGCGTGGCAAGTTTGCACCCGTTGGATGCCCGATTGAATCTTCCCCCAGAACTTTATTCCCTCGAACTTCGTCGCCGTGTGGCTGAAAACGCTTCAAAGAGTTCTTTTGACGAGACTGTCGAAACGATCAAGAAAACCACTGGAGCCGATATTCCCAAACGTCAGGTAGAAGAGTTAACACAGCGAGCAGCTCGGGATTTTGACGCATTTTATGAAATACGGCAATGCAACCCGGCGGATGAGACAGTTACTGGTCCAATACTGGTAATCACCACCGATGGTAAGGGCGTGGTAATGCATGAGCAGGACCTGCGGGAACAAACCCGGAAAGCTGCCCGGAAACGAAAGCCTCAGATGGAAAGCCGGCTATCCAAAGGGGAAAAGAAAAATGCCAAGCGAATGGCAACCGTTGCCGCTGTATATACTATAGATACGTTTAAACGTACGCCCCAAGACTTGCTTCCGGGGAATGACAAGTCGAATACAAAAACAAGCCCTCACCCGGAACAAAAGCGTGTATGGGCAAGCCTTGAAAAATCAGCCGAGCAGGTCATTGCATCGGCCTTTTCTGAGGCCTCCCACCGTGATCCCAACCACGAAAAACATTGGGTTGCCTTAGTGGACGGCGAAAATCAACAACTACGAATCCTGAAACGTATGGCCAAAAGACAAAATGTGGCCCTTACGATCATTGTTGATATTATTCATGTTATTGAATACCTCTGGAAAGCTGGCAGGGCATTTCATCCCAAATCCGGCCCGGAGCTTGAAAAATGGGTCCAGTACCGCTTGGCTAAAGTACTCGATGGCAAGGCCGGATTGATGGCAGGGGGGATGCGTAGAAGTGCTACATTAAAAAAATTTACAGACAAACAACGTAAACCTGTAGAAGCCTGCGCAACGTATTTGAAAAATAAAGCACCGTACCTTGAATACCATCATTATCTTGACCTTGGCCTCCCTATTGCCACAGGAGTTATTGAGGGCGCATGTCGTCATCTTGTAAAGGACCGAATGGATATAACTGGTGCCAAATGGCGGTTGTCCAGTGCTGAAGCAGTGTTGCGTCTGCGTGCCTTGCGGAGTAGTAACGATTTTGATGAGTATTGGAATTTTCATGAAGCCTGCGAATACGAACGTAATCACCGGGCTCTTTATCAACATGGTGAGGTTCCGGCTACAAAGCTACCAAAACCTTCACCGAAACGACGGGGGCATCTAAAAGTGATCAAGTAATGCTGGCAAAGAATGGCAAATATCATGACTACCAGCTTTGGTCAGACATGTCGTAAAAGAGCCGCACCCATATAAAAAAGAAAAATAGGTAAGGTGTTTAAATGCATAAGATATTGTAAAATATAGACAATGAAACCTCCCTGCAGCATGATGGCATTTATATATGCTGCTGGAATAACAGAGTCATCCAGAATCAATTACCGCAAGGAGGTTTTAATGGAGAGTATGCACTACATCGGAATGGATATCCACAAGAAAATAATTGCATTTTGTATCAAAACCTTTAGCGGCAGAGTAATAAAACAAGGGAAATTACCGGCAACCCGCAAAGCTCTTAGCAATTGGCTGGAGAATCTGCCCCAGCCGTGGACTGCTGCGATGGAGGCAACGTTATTTACTGCTTGGATATACGATTTTCTAAAACCTTATGCTCAATCCATCAAGGTGGCACATCCTGAAATGTTGAAAGCCATCACAGCGGCTAAGAAAAAGAATGATGTCTCAGACGCTGAAAAGATTGCCAATCTGCTCAGGGTGGATATGTTGCCGGAATGCTATATGATGCCGCAAGAGCTTCGAGATCTTCGAAGAAGACTACGCTATCGAAACCATATCGTCCGGACGGCAACAAAAGAAAAAAATAAAATTTCAGGTTTATTGATGGAGGTTGGCGCCCAGTATAATAAAAAGCGGCTACATGGGAAGAAATATTTTTTTGAACTTTTGGACACCGTAGAAGATGTCCCTGATTCAGTAATCAGTATGCTCAAATTAAGCCGTTCGAACCTCGAAATATTTACAGATATCCAAAAAAGGCTGGTACACTCTATCAAGGGGAACCCATTAATACGAGGCCGAGTAGAACGTCTATTATCAATTAGAGGTGTGGGGGAAGTTACTGCATTGACCTGGGTTCTTGAAATAGGAGAGCCTGAGCGGTTTCATTCAATCCGCCAGGCCATCAGTTTCTGTGGACTTTGTGCCGCTCAAAAAGAATCAGCCGGCAAAGAGTACCGCGGTCCAATTTCTAAAAAGAGAAATAAACACCTTCAAACGATTTTAATTGAGGCAGCCAAACTGGCTCCGATTTGGAATCCGCAATTGTCGGAAATTCATCAAAAAGAACTGGCCCGAGGTAACAAAAACAGAGCGACCCTGGCTGTCGCCAGAAAATTGGTTGCCTACATGCTTGCCGTGGATAAAAGTGGGCAGGCATTCCAAGTCAAGGAGCCAGAAATGGCAGCATAATTGATCAGAAAAAAAACATTCGTATGTATGGTTCTTCCTGCCGTTTCATGCAGTCTGGGGACTGAGTGATTGGTTTAAAACCATGATACTCCAGTAAAGTGTTTCATGGCCGGCAGGTTACCCAAATTTAAACTTCTGCGATGGTCATCGGATCAGAAGGTGACTTGATGCTGCAAATGGATGTCTGGTCAAAAGAACCTACTCTTTTTGACACGAAATAGATTAAGATCCAATGCATGACGAGTGTATCCATTGGTTAAGGATAGCAGGGTTACCGCCAGGAATGAATGGGTTTGGGTTGGGCAGGGGAGTTTTATTTTTTACTTGACAATACTTATCATGGATGTCCCCGGATTATTTGATTTGTCCCAAGTGCCAAGGCACGATGCGTATCATCAGTTTTATCGAGGAACTCGACATAATCGAAAAAATTTTACGTCACCTTGGGCTTTGGGAATCCGCCAAAACCTGCTATTCCCAATTTTATTCCAGATTTGGTTTACGACTTTTCCGAGTTTCTGCCCTTTAGGGTATTCCCAAATCCCGGTAGCCGATTAGAATTGATTTTTTCAACGCTTAAGGGGATTTCCGGTGAGGTATGCGTAAAATCAGCCTATAAAATACTGTTTACCCCTTTTTCAATGAATACAATCCGATTTTTCAATCCTCTCTCATACTTTTCTTGCCAAAAAGCGTCTTCTATCCTTTTTCTCCAGGGACTCTACCAAAGTATCAACAGTGGCATTAGGTCTATCGAGCCGCAGTTTGATAATCAGGGAGACTGTCTCATCATCAAAGGATCTTGATTTGCCCTGGTCAGACCGGTCTTTGGGATAGAGGGATTCTATCCTGCCGTTGTACTGTCTGATCCATCCCAGAATGGTGCTTCTGGCAAGACGGGTCCTGACCGAATAGGGGATCGACCATTTGCGGGAACACTTCTGCTGCAGTAACTGTTCTTTTTCTCCGTAATCAAGGTCTGTACCGTTGACAAACCCACCAATGACCCCAAAACGGAATACGGCAATCTCAATTTTCTGCTGTTCTGCCATACATCCTCCTCAAAATTAAAGTTTCAAGGCTTGTATGACGGTTGTTCCTTCCCGTAAATGAAACCCTTCGGTAGGGCGGGGAAAAATTGAAAGGACCTGGAAATTAAATTGACCGGGTCACCGGGATCTTGCCCATCCGGATCAGCTTAACAAAACCTGCTATCATCCCTTTGCTCCATGTGTTGGACAGATAAGCCGATATGTTGCGCTTCAATGCGGTGAACGAGAAGTGCTGGCGGGTCCACGACAATCCTGGCAGGTACCATAATTGTTCAGTGGAACCCTGAGTCCTAATCGAATAAAAATAAGTCATTCGAACGATTAATTCGAACGATTGATTTATTATTTCAATTGTGTTATCTTGAGCAAAATTCGTAATATTAAGCGGAGATAGGACGTGACTCTTAAGACAATGAAAAAAAGATCAAGGCTCTATTCTACCCATGTCGGTGACGAAACACGCCAGCGGTTAATTAATGCAGGTGTCGAAATTTTTGGAAGATGTGGGTACGAGGCTGCAACTACGCGGATGTTTGCCGAAGCGGCTGAAGTTAATCTTGCTGCTATCCCTTATCATTTTGGTAGCAAGGAGGGACTTTATCATGCTGTTATAGAAAGCGTTGGTGACCGTATTCTTGAGCTGCTCAAAGAGGAACGATTAAAAGCGGTTGAAACGGTTAGGAACGAAACAACGAATTCCGATGACGTGAAAAAAGCTCTTGATGGAATTATTAGGGGGTTTGCCCGCATATTAATTTCTTCAGAACTCGGCCGGCAAGCGGCCCCTATCATCATGAGGGAGCAAGCTCATCCTACGACAGCTTTTGACCGACTTTATGAAAATCATCTCCGCCCTATTCATGAGGTAATTACAGTTTTGGTTGCCCGCCTAAGGAAAGAATCCCCTGACAGCGAGAATGCAGTAATTTGTGCTCATACGATTATAGGACAAATTGCGGCTTTTCGGATGATGCGTGAGACAGCAAGACGGCGGTTGGGATGGGATACCTTTGATGAGCAAAAAACGGAGAAAATATGTGATCTCATCATCAAGAATACTCACAGCATTCTCATGACCGAACATTAAGAGGGAATGGAAAGATCCCCCGTCGTCACCCAATGAAGCAGGAAAGAAATCAAGAGGGTAGATCGGTTTTTCATCGAAAAGACAGGAAAAGCATAATGAACGTATTAAAAAAATTAGCATTTGTAATCCCGGTTGCTCTGGCCGTTATGGTATTTGCTTATATGAAGTCGACTCAGGCACCTCCTGAAAGGGTTGAAAATAAAGAAAGAGTTCAGGCCGTCAGGATTCTTGAGCTTTCATTGACAGATGTGGTTCCCAAAGTGGAAACCTTCGGTTACGTCAGACCGGACCGTACATGGCAGGCCATTCCGGAAGTCAGCGGTAAGGTCGTATACATGCATGAGAATTTAAAAAAGGGGCATTTCATTAAACAGGGAGAGACTTTGTTTCAAATCGACACCACCACCTATGGTCTGGCCGAAACCCGGGGACAAGCCGATTTAATGAACATCAACGCAAAGCTCAAGGAACTGGACCAGTCTGCCACCAATCTGAAACGGCTGCTGGAAATTGAAAAAAAATCCATGGTCAGTGCTAGTCAGGAATTGAAACGCAAAAGGGAATTATTTCGAAACGGCTATGTTTCCCGGTCTGATCTTGAAAAGGAAGAACGATCATTTTTATCGCATCAGACCAGCGTGAATAATCTGCAGAACAGCCTTGATTTAATTCCTTCCCAGAAAAAATCCCTGCTGGCCCAGAAAAAATCAGGGGAATCCAGCGTGACTCAAAAAAGACTGGATGTGGCCAAAACCATGATCAAAGCGCCGTTTAATTGTCGCCTGTCTGCGGTCAATATCGAATTGAACCAGTTTGCAGCCGCAGGAACTGTCCTGGCAGAGGCTGTCAGTGTGGATCGTGTTGAAATTTCTGTGCCCCTATCACCTCGGGATTTTTTTACTCTGCTGCCAAGGGACTATAACCGGACCATTGGGCAGACACCGGATCTGGAAATCATCCGAAAGGCCATTGGGGTTACGGCAAAAATTCAGCTTCCGATGGATGAAGGCCTGAATTTTGAGTGGGACGGGACCTTTTCCAGGACCAGCGAGTCCATGGATACAAAAACCGGCACGTTAACCGCTTACGTGACCGTGGACAGACCTTATGAAAACGCCATCCCGGGTAAACGCCCGCCACTGGTCAACAATATGTACGTCAAGGTAATCCTCCAAGGGCAGGCTATGCACGATTATTTTAGCATCCCGCGAAGTGCCCTGCATAACGGCAGTGTTTTCCTTTGCGATAAAGAGAACCGGCTTGAGATCCGACCGGTAAATTCGGAGATGACATTGATGGACCAAGTGGTCGTCAAAGAAGGGCTGAATCCTGGAGAAAGGCTTGTTTTAACGGATCTGGTTCCTGCGATTCAGGGGATGAAGCTTAAACCTGTTGTCGACCGTCAAAAAGCTGAGCAATCAAACGTACAAGGGGCTGAAAAGGCAGATCAAAAATGAAAAAGGTCATCGACTATATGGCAGCCCATCCCACGGCAGCAAACCTTTTGATGTTGCTGTTTTTGGCGCTTGGAGGCATCTCGATTTCCGATTTGAAAAGAGAAACCTTCCCAGATTTTTCAATTGATGCCGTCCAGATTACAGTGGCTTACCCCGGCGCTACTGCCGAGGAAGTGGAATCTTCAGTCTGTAAAAGGATTGAGGATGCCGTAGAAGGGGTCAATAATATCTTAGAAGTAAAAAGTATCGCCATGGAAAACCATGCATCGGTTACCGTGGAAATGACCGAAGGTTCGGATATGATATCTTTTTTCAACGATATTAAAACCGAGGTTGAGGCCATCAATGATTTTCCGGAAAAAGTTGAGGATGTCATTGTAAAAAGGATAAATCAAACCGATCAGGTCGTCTCCGTCGCCATAACCGGGCCCATGGCACCGGTGCATTTAAAAGCCTATTGTGAAAAATTAAAGGATCGACTCAAACAAAAGGAAAAAATATCCCAGATTGAGATCCAGGGATTTTCCGATCACGAATTTTTAATCGAAATACCGTTCTACACCCTGATGCGGTATGGGCTGTCAATCTCGGATATCAAAAATGCCGTGGCGTCCCAGGATCTGGACATGCCGGCTGGCAGCATTGAATCGACAGATTCGGATATTTTAATCCGATTTTCCGAAGAGCGCAAGAATATCAGGGAACTGGAAGATCTGATTGTCATTTCCTCAAAACAGGGAAAGGAAATTAGACTGGGGGATATTGCAACAGTGCAGGATCGGTTCATGCTGGATGAACAAAAGATACTGTTTGACGGCAAACGGGCCGGAATTCTGCAGATCAATAAAACAAAATCTGAAGATGCCTTGAGAATTATGGACACGGTAACCCAATTCCTGGCAGAAGAAAAATTAAAAGCCCCGCCCGGAGTGAGTTTTGACGTCACCCAGAATATATCCAAAATTGTCCGGGACCGTCTGCACATGCTGGTGATAAACGGGGTGGAAGGATTACTACTGGTCTTTCTGGCCATGATGATCTTTTTTCCCTTCAAATTTTCCTTCTGGGTGTCCATGGGACTGCCGATCTCTTTTTCATTGACCTTCTTTTTTATGAAACTATTGGGCCTTTCTATCAATATGCTGTCCATGGTCGGGCTGTTAATCGGCCTGGGACTTTTGATGGACGATGCCATTGTGATTGCCGAGAACATTGCAGCCCATGTTGAAAAAGGCAGATCCGCGTTTCAAGCAACGGTTGATGGAATCTCCGAAGTGGCGGCCGGTGTATTTTCCTCTTTTTTAACAACCCTTTTCATATTCGGCGCACTGGCGCTGGGTATGGCTGGTGATATCGGTAAAGTATTATATGTCATCCCCGTAATTTTAATTTTGACTTTGTCTGTCAGTCTTGTGGAAGCCTTCTTTATCCTTCCCAATCACCTGAGCCATTCTCTCTCTGGAGGAGGGGACGCTTCGTTGAAGAATCGTTTCAGAACAAAAGTCGATGAGGGGCTAATCTGGATCAAAGATAATCTGTTAGGCCGTATTGTGGATTTTGCTGTCAACTATAGATATCTGTTCATGGGATTTGTGGTTTTCCTGTTTATTGTATCAATCTCCATGATTGTGGGGGGGCGGTTAAAAGTACAGGCATTTCCGGATATCGAGGGGGATGTTCTCCAGGCCAGGCTTTTGTTTCCCCAGGGGACACCGCTTGAGAGAACACAAAAATACGTGCGCCAAGTGCTGGATGCAACTTTGAAAATGAACGCCGAATTTAAACCGGTACAGCCCGGGGGACAGGATTTGGTTCAGCATTTTTCCGTGCTTTACAGCACCAATGCGGATACCGGCGAAACAGGACCGCATGTCGCAACGGTTTCTTTAGATCTACTCAATGCAGAAACCCGCAATACAAGGATAGATGAAATTATCAGCAAATGGCGTGAGCTGTCCGGGGACATTCCGGACGCCATTGCAGTGGCATATAAAGAGCCGGTTATCGGTCCGGGTGGACTGGCCATTGAAATCCGGCTCAAGGGAGAGGACCTGGATGAATTGAAACATGCCTCCACCCGCTTGCTTAACTGGCTTCACGGGTATGACGGTGTCTCAGATCTTTACGATGATTTACGGCCAGGAAAACCCGAAATGAATGTTACGCTTAAAAATGGGGCAAAATTAAAAGGATTTGATGCCAGAACCATCGCTAGGCAACTTCGATCCGCCTTCTACGGGGATACGGCCAGTGAAATCATGGTGAGGGACGAATCCTATGAAGTGAATTTAAAAATGACCCGGAAGGACAGGAGCAGCATTTCAGATCTTGAAGGGTTTTTCCTGATCAACTCCCAGGGAGAGCGAGTGCCACTTCAGGCGGTGGCACAGATTGAACAAACCCGGGGATATGCCGGAATTACTCGGATCAATGAACAAAGAACCGTAACGGTGACAGGAGATGTGGATACCCGGGTTGCCAATGCCGCAGATATCATTTCCGACACCAGGAACAGGTTCCTGCCTGAGTTGAAAAAACAATTCCCCAGCGTGACCGTCGATCTTGAAGGGCAGGCCAAGGAAATGAAAGCCTCCATGGGTGGAATGATAAAGGCCCTTCTGATCGGAATTTTTGGAGTGTTCTGCCTTTTAAGTTTTCAATTCAGGTCATACATTGAGCCCTTGATCGTCATGATAACCATTCCCTTTGCATTTATCGGAGTGATATGGGGGCATATCATCATGGGGCTTGATCTGAGCATGCCCAGTATTTTGGGATTTGTGTCCCTCGCCGGTATTGTGGTCAACGATTCCATTCTTCTGGTCAGCTTTGTTAAATCCCACGCAAGTCTTGGAGAAGATGTATCCCAGGCCGGCAAACTGGCGTCACGAGACCGCTTTCGTGCGGTCATGCTCACATCGGTCACAACCATTGCGGGGCTGATACCGCTGTTGAGCGAAAAATCTCTGCAGGCACAGGTTCTAATACCTTTGGCCTGCTCCATCGTGTTCGGGCTTTTAATGTCCACGATTCTTGTGCTGATCGTTGTGCCCTGCCTTTATACGATTTTTTCTGACCTAAACCTGACCTCCAAAAGCTGATCCAGTTGACGGAAAAAATAGCGCTGCTGATAAGCTAAACCCTCAACTTTTTCCGGCCTTCTGCCGGTAGAACCGTTTTGCCTTTGCCCGATTGCCGCAATCTTCCATTGTACACCAGCGCCTTCTTTTGGCCTGGCTGCGGTCAAGAAACAGCCAGTCACACCCTTCACAGGTCTTCATCGTGCTTAACATCTTTTCAGACGTCATCAATGCAAATGCCGACTTTATGATTTCTGACTGAATCAATTCAGCCGTCTGAATACCCGACCGCCATTCCAATTTCAGCCGCCTTTGCGTCCCATCATCCCATTGAACCAGTTCCTGCCGTTGGAAAGTGCGGGACAGATCTTCATTAAATGCCTTTAAATCCCGGGAGGGGCATTTCCCATTAGAATGAATTTTACGCAACAGACGATAAAGTCTTTCCCGTAGATTCTTAATATCTTCCAGTTGTTGGCCGGCTTCCAAAGGATGGGCTTTTGCCCAATTGTTCATGCCGGTTTCCTCAGGGGCACCAACCAGGCCTATAGCTCTTGCCCACATTGAAAGGTTCGTAAACCGGGAAAGCCAGTCATGGGGTTTGGGGAATCCCCTGTAACTCACCGTATTGACAAAATCCAGGACCAGGTGTCCTCCCACCGGTTTGTACGTGCCTTTATAAGATTCAGGGTGAAGCAATATTGGTTTCATGTCATAACAATAACCCTTTCAACCAGTCTTGACAAGTTATATTTCCAATGCTATTTTATAACCATATGAAAATATTTGAAGAGGTTAATATGTAGTGGGAGGAGTAAAATGAGAAACCATGTTTTAATGTTCAGCACGGCTATGGTACTGGCAGGTTCCATCGGCCTGTTCGTTACGGAAGCCGGGATATCAAGCTATAATGCAGTCTTTATTCGATGTCTGGTGGCGGCGATCTTAATGGGGGGATTTGTCGGTATAAAAGGCCAGGCCAAATCCATCACGGCAAGACCGGAGGAGATAAAATGGATCGTGATCTGTGGATTTGCACTGGTGGGAAACTGGTATTTTTTATTCGAATCCTTCCGTCTCTCTTCTATCACCATTGGAATTGCAAGTTATTATACCGCCCCATTTTTTCTTTTAATTTTCAGCCGGTTGATTTTGAAAGAAAACATCCCGGTTTCGTCCGTTCTCTGGACCGTAATAGGGTTCACCGGCCTATTGACTTTGGTTGGTGTTCCTGATCCGGATACCGGGCCCCAAGGGAACATCCTACCAGGGATCATGTCAGGTATCACTGCCGCGGCTTTGTACGCATCGGTAATTCTGCTTGGGAAACAGGTAACCAGGACCCGTCCCACCGTTGTAACAGCCATACAAATGATCCTTGGCGCTGTCGCAATTTTTCCGTTTACCACATTTACACCGGATATCATTGCAGAGATCAACTGGCCGTTTGCCCTCTCCCTTGGTGTCTTTCACACGGCCCTGTTGTATACACTGTTTTATGCCAGCGTGCGAAAAATTTCGGCGGGATTGATTGCGCCACTGGCGTTCATCGAGCCGTTGACTGCCATCTTATTGGATTTTAGTTTTTACGGCACCCGGTTGTCAAACTACCAGATATTCGGGATTTGTATCATCCTGCTCTCGTCCTACCGAACCATGCGCGGCGCAGAGCGATAGAATACTAACGCAATAGAGTAGTGAAAACGTTATAGGCCGGGAGGCTGAGCAAAAGGAGGCTCGCTGCTGCCCGGTTCACTTGGAAAATCTAAAGAATCCCCAGATGAAGAGCTACAAGTTCTTGCAGGAATGTGGAGACAAAAGCTGGAAAAAGCAGGGTATTCTATAATTCGCCTTTAGAAACAGTGTCAATACCCCCCCCCTGACACGGTGGATCCAGTACTATAACCAGGAACGCTTTCATCGGTCACTCGACAACTGGACACCGGATGAAATTTAGGCCTGTATGTATTGGCATATTTTGTGATCACTATGGCGTGGGCCTATTCGTGGCATATGGTGTTTTTTCATGATTTATATGCTGAAATGGGCGCGTTTCAACGGGCCGAGCCAATTTTGCCTCTGGGGATGGCTGCCGTTCTTATTCAGGGGGTCGTGATCGGGTATCTCTATCCGTTTTATGCGAAGGCAAAAGGCCATAGTATTTTGGGCGCTATTCAGTTCAATCTCATTATTGGTTTAATGGTCTACACCGTGATGGGCTTTGCGACAGCGGTGAAGTTTACTATTGAACCTGTGATTCAATTTTTGATCTATCATACTGTATTCCAGGCTGTGCAGTTTGTGCTCACTGGCGCGGTACTTGGTGTGATATATATAAGATAAAGGAAACATTGTATGACAGTTCTTGATCCTACAAAAAAATATCCGATGGTAATGCCCGATGGGACTAACATTAAAACCGTTGTGCACCTCAATCAGGTGATCGACCACCCTCGTATAGAGATTGGGGACTTCACTTATTTTGGCCATTTGGAGGTGTTGGAAGATTACGCGGGATTTCTTGCTCCTTTTCTTTTTCCGCCCAGCCCTGAAAAGCTGAAGATCGGGAAGTTTTGTCAAATCGCTCATGGTGTGCGCTTTGTCACCAGTTCGGCCAATCATAACATGTCCGGCTTTTCGACCTATCCTTTTAACAATTTCACCATGACGCCGGAAACCTCTATGGAGGATATTCAGGCGATGTTCAATGTGCCCGGTAAAAAAGGCGATACCGTTATCGGCCATGATGTCTGGATCGGTATGGAGGCAATGATTATGCCTGGCGTTACGATTGGTGATGGCGCAATTATTAGCGCAAGATCCGTAGTGATAAAAGATGTGCCCCCCTATACGATTGTTGGCGGTAATCCGGCAAAAAAGATAAAGCAGCGTTTTGATGATAAAACCATTGACGCTTTGCTGTATATTCAATGGTGGGACTGGTCGCCTGCAAAAGTAGAAGCGAATATTAACGCGATTACGAGTGCGGATATTGAAGCGCTCAAGAATATTCAAAACAAGGACATCTAAAAAGGAGAAAGTGATGGCACAATTTATTTTCACATACCATGGTGGTAAAAAACCGGATACACCGGAAGACGGACAAAAAGGGATGGCGGCCGGGAAAGAATGGGAGGCATCTTTAGGCTCTACGCTCATTAACCCAGGTACACCTAGTTTTGACGTCTGATGGCGTTTTTGATGAGCCTTCACCCTATCCGGTTATGGGGTTTTCCATTCTGGAAGCTGAGGATATGGATGCGGCGCTGGCGCTTTTAAAAGACTCCGTATATTCATATGATGGGCGGAACGCTGGAAGTATCAGAGATGATGCAAATGCCTGAGTGAGTGGTCACTATATTGATGGGCGGGTGTATTGGGGCGGGTTATAAACAGATACAAGGAACCTATTTTGATACACGCAGACAAAAATACCGTTTGCGAAAGCTATGATAAAATTGCCGATTGGTTTGATGAGCTCCGCACACGCGACTTGATTGAAAGGCCGTATCTTGAGGCTTTAATTGAAATGTTAAAACAGAGTTCGCTTATTCTTGATTTGGGATGCGGAACTGGAGAGCCTATTTTACGGTTTTTGTCTCAATCAAATTACCGCATAACAGGCGTAGACGGTAGCAGGATTATGCTGGGTAAAGCGATCAAGCGGTTTCCAGAAATGGAATTTTATTCTCGAAGCTATGCGCAATATTCACTTTGATAAAAAGTTTGATGCGACTATTGCCTGGCATAGTTTCTATCACCTGCCGCCCGAAGATCAAAGACAGATGTTTGACGTATTCGCCGGACACATGAATCCCGGCGGCTTTCTTTTATTCACATCGGGCGCAGAAGAGGGTGAATGTTGGAGCAATAATAACGGTGAAGATTTATATCATGGTTCTTTGGGTATAGAGGAATATAAACGTCTTTTGAGTGCGCATAAATTTCATATTGTCCGTCATGTACAAAAAGATCCTGAATGTGGAGGGCAACGGTTTGGCTGGCATGGTATCAACCGGATGGGTATATGAAATCTTATATCAATGACATGAAGAGGGGTACATGAACATCTTAATCCTTACTTACGGATCACGCGGTGATGTGCAGCCCTATCTTGCGTTGGGTAAGGGGCTGCAAAAAGCTGGCCACACAGTTACACTTGGCACCAGTGTACGTTTTCAGGATTTTGTTGAAAGTCACGGTATAGATTATACCTATATGAATGATGATTTGCTGTCCGTAATTGATACAGATGAGGGCAAGGATTTGTTGGAAAAAGGCAGCAATTTTTTTGAAATGGTGCGGCGGGGGCTTAAAGTTGCCAAGAAAATCAAGCCAACGCAGCGGGCGTTGCTCAAAGAAAGCTGGCAGGCGGCGCGAAATACGAAGCCGGACTTTCTCCTTTTTCATTCCAAGTGTGCCGGTGCGCCGCATATTGCCGAAAGACTGGGTATAGGTTGCGCTTTAGTGACACCGATTCCAATGTTTGTGCCCACGCAGGAAACATGCTTTCCCATTTTCCCTGATCTTCGGTTAGGCGGGTGGTATAATCGCGGGACTTATAGCTTTATCAGGTCTGTCACCAACAAGGTTTGGAACGGCTATATTAAGGATTTCAGAGAGTATCTGGTGCTTCCCCCCATTCGCAAATATGATTTTCTGAAAAAAGCTGATGGACAGGATATCCCGGTCATTCATGCGCACAGTGAAACGGTTGTGCCGCGTCCCTTTGATTGGCCGGAGAGTGCCCATGTCACAGGGTATTTTTTTTTGGATGCGCGGGAAGAATGGAAACCACCCCAAGATTTGCAAGATTTTCTGGATGCGGACGATCCGCCTGTATATATCGGTTTTGGCTCTATGGCAGGCCGTAATCCGGAACGGTTGGCGGGTGTGGTTGTTAAAGCCCTGCAAAAAGCCAATTTGCGCGGCGTTATTGCGACGGGCTGGGGCGGGTTAAAAGCCGAAGATTTGCCCGATACAATCTTTAAAATTGAGCATGCGCCGCATGACTGGCTGTTTCCGAAAATGGCGGCTGTGGTTCATCATGGCGGGGCTGGAACCACCGCTGCGGGCTTGCGCGCTGGAAAGCCGAGCATTATCATCCCCTTCTTTGGCGATCAGCCTTTTTGGGGTAAACGTGTATATAAATTGTGTGCGGGACCTGAGCCGATACCGCAAAGAAAACTGAATGCAAACTCTTTGGCCTCTGCCATGAAGGAGGCCGTCACGAATCAGAGCATAGTTGATAGGGCTGAAAAAATCGGCCAGGCCATAAAGCACGGGAACGGAGTTGCGAAAGCCATAGCCTTGATTGAAAAACTCTATGAGAACAGTATGGTAATGTAATAGAACAACTGTCACACCTGCTTGCCTGCCCCGATCCCTGGGGGCAGCCCCGGTTTGATCTCTGCCTTGCACTCCTTTAAAAGTTCCAGTGCCCTTTTTTCACCGAATTCTTCCACCATTTCATCCCACATGGGTGTGCCTTTGATTTCTTTGATAAAATTGTGGGTGAATTTCTCTGAAAAGGCTTGCTCGAAACTCTGCTTCACTTTTTTCAGACGCTTTAGTCTCTTGGCTTTTCCCATGATTTAACTTCCTGATGGCTTGCCATCATTCGTACAACATTGAGTTAAGCGGCTGCCGAACAGCCAAAAAAATGCCTCCGACGGTTGATGCACGTCTTCAACTCATTTGTTAAATTAGCCCATCACCGTCTGAGCTTGGCACCTGGTTTGCATTATAGAAAAAGTAGATTCTACCTCCTCGTCCGCCCGAAGGGCTTAATTTAACAAACGAATTTGAGCATTATCAAAATTTGATATCCTGTAAAAAAAAACTTTTGCAAATACACGACTTTTGTTTAAGGATTTCTTTACATACCGGATAAGTTTATTCAAGAATTATTTCTGGTCAGGCAATTTTTAAGACCGTTATCCTTTGAGTGTAAATTTCAAATTTCATATAATACGCTCTCCCTTGTATAATCGGGCTATCCATTCTGGATGGCCCGATTATATTTTGATCATATTTCCGGGGACAGTATATCTATTTCAGTTAATACGTATACTGTCCCCGGAAATACAGCCTTCCCTGAAATTGATCATTCTCGTATATCGTCGATGAGCCTCCCCGACGGCCAAATTTAATCCATCTTTGGTGTCAGGAACTGCGATAAGATGAATGTGATTGGGCATCAGGCAATAGGCCCATATCTCAACCCTATAGTTTTCACACCATTCCGCCATTAAAGCCAGATAGGCTTTAAAGTCCTGATCGCTGAAAAATGTCTGCTGCCTTCTATTTCCCCTTTGTGTAATATGATGGGGAAAACCCGGCGCCACTGCTCTCGCCATTCGTGCCATGGGATGTAGCTAAGCATGTAGTCTGATTCCTGTCAATAAGTAAGGTGTCCCCAGATTTCCTGATTTCTGTCAATAAGTAAGGTGTCCCCAGATTTCCCCAGATTTCAACAGATTTACAGATATTCGCTTTTTCTCCGGTTGTCATTTGATCACCTCGTTTTTACAGAAGTTGATTATTTTAATGGTACGGTCTTTATCATTACCGAATGCTAACTTACGTATGTTGGTGGTATGAGCAAATGCGGCCTTACAGCCGTCAGGTGATACAGACACTCGTCCTATTATTGGATATTTAATTAATTCCTTAATTTTGTCATCTTCAATCAAATAGGCATTAGGGCGTTGAGCCCCCCAAACTTTAAGAAAATATCCCGGTTTAACAGGATATATGGATATCTCGCTCCCAGATAAAATGGGGAGTTTAACAGGGAATTTTTTTTCAACAATTCGACCTTTGGAATTAATCCACCATGCTCTTATGGGGTATTCGTCATAATACTTTCCAGTGTATAGAAAATAAGCTGTTTTCCATTCAATATACCGGATTGTATACAATTTACATTTAGACCAGCCCCCAAAGTTGATAGGCAAAGGGATTCCTTCTCCCCCCGCCCGCTCATAGTATATTGCTTTTTCAATAAAAGGGGTCTGTCTCGCGATTTCAGCCTGTGTTCTTCTTTCAGGAATGATGTCCATCAGTCGGCAGTGTGGCATCGGGTTTGGGTCGATTTCTCTTTCCACGAATTCAAGATAATTCATCCCGCATAACCGGTATTTCCAGGGATAAGGTCTACTTACTCCTAAATAATCCCATATGTCTTTTTTGGGTTCCCAGGCACAGTCAAATTCTTTATCAATAATCATATCTTCATCAGGGCGCGGATAGGGTTTTAAATACCCAAGCGGCCCTCGATACCACGCTGTCTGATTTTTCAAGGGATCCATTTTTACACAAACAACTTGATCCTCTTTTGCGCAAACAATCCTTGATTTTTTCCATGAACCGGCAAAACTGACGGTTCCGTCAGAGGTATCCCATACGACATTTTTAAACCCGCCTTCATAGTCATATCGGTCAGGCGATAGTGTTTGATTTGATTGGAACATAATCCGGTGATTATCCAACCACAAAATTTTTCGTGTCGGACTTACCCAAAAACCGGAATCAACCACCTTGTAGTCTGACCGTGAGAGACCCTGTGAAAACAGCGGCAGCGTTGGCCTTTTAAAATAGAAGGCAACTGCAAGGCATGCCACCAGAATAATCAGCCATCGCAGTTTTAATACGTTTTTTAGAAGTTTACTTTTTTTTAGCGCAACGATCGGCATACAAATAACCTTTTTAATTTGGCAGCATATTTTTCGGGTAAAATCCCATTCGTGATATTTCTGTTTCTTCACCTGGTAAACAAATACCGGGAGTTATCAAATCCCGGTAAAGTTCAAGCCCGGCCTGGCGGCTATACCTGTCCCGAATATCCCGGGAGGCCTGCATCCGGATATCTGAAAATTGTTCAGGCGCAACCAAAGCCGCCGTCACTTTTTCGGCAATGGCCTGCGTATCAAAAAAATCCACCACCAGGCCGTTTTTTCCCTCCTGCAACACCTCTTCCACAGGGAGGGTGGCAGAACCGATCACAAGGCAACCGCAAGCCATGGCTTCCAGCATGGACCAGGAAAGTACAAAGGGATAGGTCAGGTAGACATGGACGGCCGAGACCTGGAGCACTTTCCGGTATAACAGCCACGGGCTGACCTGACATATCAGCACTGAAGGACAGCCCACAACGAAGGTTGAAAGAACTCAGTAACTTACTGAGCGCTTTCATATAAAATCATAGGGCACCCGGCCTAGAAAATGGGTCCTGTCCGGATCAAGCCGGACCTCCTTGAGCATCTTTTCCCGCCAGTTGGGAGCATTGGACGGCAGCCTGCCGTAGCTGACGTCGTCCCCGCCCAAAATTAGGGCATGGCAGTGCTTATGCTTTTGCTGGATGATTTCAAGGGCCCGCATAAAGCTGTGAAATCCCCTGTAGGGTTCAAGATTCCTGGCCACGTAAGTGACGACCGGGTCTCCTGCACAAAAGGAGACGCCCCCGGGCAGGGTGACGCAGGCGTTCTGGTCCGGTTCCAGATAGTCGGTGGGAACGCCTTCATGGATCAATGTGATTTTATCCTGATATATTTGGGGATGGCTTTTTTTTGCCAAAGGGTAGGGGGATACCCCTTCATCATTATCAACGCTTCCGTATAGTTCGTACTGCATCAAAAAATTAAAAAGCCTCAAAAATAAAGTAGTGCTGGGAATGTACAGGTAAAATGCGAGGTTTATGTGAGTAAAGCATGAGCAAAGTAATAATAAAGACACCAGGAAATGGTACCTTTCATGTCATATCTGAGTTGGACTCCCTTGATCAGGGGAGGTCCTTGATGTAGTCTTCGATGCGGACCTCATCGATTTGTTGGGGGGCAAGGAACTCTTTAGCGTATTTCATATACACCCCGCTTTCAAGAAACAGCCTGAACAGGTCTGCATCCAGGTGATTGTCCTTCACCATGAAACTTAAGATTTTTATGGATTCGCTTAGGGGCTTGGCCTTTTTGTACGGCCGGTCCGAAGCGGTCAGGGCTTCGAATACGTCGGCGATGGCAATGATCCGTCCGGGAATCCCAATCTGGTCGCCTTTAAGCTTGCGCGGGTAACCTGTACCGATGAGGGTTTCGTGATGCACACCGGCATACTCCGGAATTTTTTTCATGTTTTCAGGATAGGGCAGGGTTTCCAGCATGGTGATGGTCGTTATGATATGTTCGTTGATTTTGTAGCGGTCCTCTGGGGTCAGGGTTCCCCGGGAGATGCACAGGTTATATATCTCTCCCAGATTGTACAGGTGCTCGGGCACCTCCATGCTGCACCAGGCTTTGGCCGTGCACACAGCGTCGCCTTCAGGGCGCTCGATGATGTGTTCCGGGCGGTCGGCAAGAAGCGGCTCCCGGCAGGGCAGGGCAGGGGCCTTTTCAGGATAGCGCAGAAGTTCTATCTGACCCATGCCCAGGCGGTCATCCAGACGGCGTTCCCAGGTCTCTTGGGCGATTTTTTTCACCCGCTCGACCTGGGTTTCGTCCATAAATTCGCCTCCCACATTACACCCGGCAATAAATTCAAAGTTCTCCTCGAGCTCTTTTTGCCGGGCCGATAACGCCTGTGACAGACGCGCCTCGTCTTCTCCTTTGGCCATGCCGCGCCAGTAGTCGATCTCTGCGTCGCGCAGGAGAACTTCAAACCGCATACGGACCTCATGAATCCGGTTGTATATGGTCTCCAGCTTGGTCGCCTTGTCTCCGATGTACTCGGGCATGGTCACCTTGCCGCAGTCATGGAGCCAGGCGGCGGTCCGGAACTCGCGCCACTCTTCCCTGGTTTTAAAGGAAAAATTGGAAAAAGGCTTGTCTTTGGCGGTGTTGGCCGCTTCGGCCAGCATGGTCGACAGCACCGGTACCCGGGCGCAGTGGCCACCGGTATAAGGGGACTTCTGGTCGATGGCCACGGCGATCAGCCGGATAAAGGAATCCATCAGTTCCTTTAATGATTCTTCGTAGTCCTTGATGGACGAGGCCATTGAAACCATGGATCTGGACAGGCCGTAAATCTCGGTGATGTTGCTCTTGACCATGCCCACCTCTTCGTAACGCCGCTGCTTGACTTTTTGACTTTCCTGGGCCAGGGCGTTGATGGGATTGACGATAATTGAGGCTGCGTACCAGACAACAGGGGTCAGGAGCAGAAGGGTGCCCACCGTGAATAAAAGGGAGAACAGGACCTTTTTCATGTATGGCTGTACGACTGGATCAACCGGGACGAGCAGGCCTAAAAATTCATTGGACCCGTATGTTGTTTTGATCCGGGAGGCATAGCCGAAATATTCCCGCCCATTGATGGTCATGGGTTGCAGATTCCCTTCCAAACCTGCGGTTGAGGCGATGTTTAAGAGCTGCTGGTGGGGTACCGTATGCATGTCCGTATGGGTCGCTGCCGGAATATCCCCCGTTCCGAACCATTTGCTTTCCAGACGCCTTTTTTCTTGGGGTGTTACGGCTGCCAGGGCACTGTTCAACATTGCTGCCAGAAGTTCTTTCTCGGGCCGTACCAGGAAGTGGAGTCCCATATCCCCGTTTCCGTTCAGCGCTTTTGGGCGGCCGCCGATGTTCAGGTCATCAAAAAAATGGGCGGCCACAAGGTAGCGCAGGACCGGTTCGCTATCAAGGGTCGCGTAAGCTGTCCCGTCGGACACGGCTCCCAGAGCATCAAGGGGCGTGGCAACGTACAGCCTCTTTAACCCGGGGTGTTTTTTTGTCAAAAAGGTGTCGGTTGCCCACCCTTTGGGAATAGCCAGGGTTTTGTTCTTGAGTTCGTTCAGGGATCGGGGGATCGGATTCCCTTTTTTTACAGCGAAGGTCTGGGGCATTGGGATGTAGGGAGCCGAGAATACGCCCATTTTTTCCCGGTCGTCATTTTTCAGCAGGGAGTGCAGCAGATCAAGGTCTCCCTTTTGAAACAGGGCGACCAGTTCGCGCCAGGAAAATCCGTTCACATATTCAACCTGGAGTCCTGTTTTTTCCGCCAGCAAGTTCAACATATCCACCGAATATCCCTTGGGCTCCCCGCTTACGGCAAAGTCAAAGGGCGGCCAGTCCATTTCGTTGGACGCTTTGATCGTGGGATGTGCTGTAATAAAAGCCTTCTGCTCATCGGTCAACTTGATTCTGTTTGATTTTTTGTGCTGTGACCGGGCTGCGGTCCGGGATGCCCGGGCAAGGATTTCTCCTGTTGTATCGAATATAAAGGCCTGGGTGTCGGGTATGAACCTTTGCCTTTGGAGAAACTCAGACAGTCCTGCCAGAGAGATATCCACGGCAACGACCCGCTGCCCGTCTTTCACATGTTTAGCATAGGTGACGCCCGGTGCCTTGAGCAGGGAGAAAAAGTAAGGCGGGGTTTTGATCATCTGGCCGGACGCCAGGGCAGCGGTGAACCAGGGGCGCTTTCTGGGGTCGTAATCGGTTTCCTCCCGTCTTTCTGCCCGGACCTTGAAGGCTGGATCCAGATAGACTGAGGTTTTACTGCGGTTCCCCGCCAAGCTGGTAATTTTAACCAGTACCCAACTGTCCTGGGGCGTCGCTTGAAATGATTTTCTAACGTCTTTGCCGCTTTCAAGGTTGATCAGCTCAAAAAAATCTCCATTGGGGTATCCGACGTAGAGTGCGTAAATACTGGGGTTGTTTTTCATGGCCGCCCCGAGAAGGGCAAGGGCGTGGCGCTCCTTTTCAGGGTCGGGAAAGGTGGCAAGTGTATGATAATTGCCCAGGACATCGACCAGGTTGGCACTACAGTTGTCCAGGGCGTTCATCTGCTGGCCTACCTTTTCCGACATGCTCCGAAAGGAGTCCCCTGCTGCTGTTCTTGCCAGGTTCCCGCTGAAATAATACTGCAAACCCAGGGCGATGGCTGCGGTTAAACCTGTGATTATAATGAATACACTAAGCACGGTTAACCGTATTGAGACCGTATTGATTTTATTTTTTTCAGACATAATGGATTGTCCTTTTCATGGCATGTCTGCCAAACTTTCGTGTCAAGCGAATTTATTATGGTCTGTTCATGAAATACTTGAGTAAGATTGCAAATTTATATGAAAGGAACAATCATAAAATGCCTAAGGGAATTGGTTGAAAGCAAATTGGGAAAGGATAAATGGGAACTGTCTGTTTGGGAATGGACGATGTACACGTAATGATCACCTTCTTATTTTCAAAACCTGACCCTACTCATTGAGTGGATGCCAAATTTTCTCATTAAGCAAGGATTGAAAATCAGGAGAAACTTCATCAAATTTTATCGCAATTCCACTTTCGGTTGAACGAACCACTCTTCCTTCCAGTTTGAATGGTTTTTCCACCCCGGGTATGGAAAATACCATTTTGGCCTTTTTATCTTTTTCGATGCTTTCTTTTGTTTTCAATAGAACACCACCGGCACTAATATTTTTCATATTGGTCTTAATCAAACGGTCCCCAACTAGGATATCAATTTCGAAAGCAACGCTTTTACGCTTAAATTCCCGACCCTCAAGATCTATCACGTCTTGTTCAATAGAGAATACCGTACCCGTTGACAGGTCATATTCTTCAGCGTTTGAGGGCGGAATCTCATCGGTTTCTGTTTGTAGCGCGAATTCTTTTGAAGAAACAGTGGCTTGGGCCCCAGTTAATTTTTCTTCCAGGTTGGAGATTTCACATTGCAGGGTATCAACCCGGTTGTTTAGATCTTCAATGAGGGCTTGATCTGATTCAGATTTTTGATCAGCCAGGACAAGTTTTCGTTCCAGTTTCGATATTTCATTGATACGATTCGCAATAATTGTCTCCTTTGCCTGGATTTCATCCTTCAAATCCCGAGATTCTTTTATTTCAGCATGTAATTCAGTTATACGGGCATTGAGTTCATTTTCTTTTTCGGACCAGACGGCTTTTTTTGCCTTGAGATTGTCTGCTTTCTTTTGAAGCGCCGAGATGATTTCTCCCTGTTCTGAAATTTTGTCTTCATGGTTTTGATTGCGTTCTTTTAAACCTTGAATTTTTTTTTCCAGTTCGGCAATTTTCTTCCCCGCAGCGCCCACCTTTTCTTGGGCTTTTTTTTCAGCTTCTATTTTATCGTTGGCAGCTGATTCCATTAAACTACACACCAGACGTTCACCCTGTGCAAAAATCTGTTTTACCTTAGCCAGTTCTTTATATATCGGTGAGGCAATATCAATGTCTGCCTGGCTCTCTTTAAAACGCGCCAACATTGCGGAGATAAAATCTTCCTGTTTCAACCCCGCCTTTTCTTGGGTCTTTTGAAGTTCGGATTTTAACGCTTCACTGATTTTGAAATTGAATAGTGTCGTCATAGTTTACCTGCGAAATATGTAAAGATAAGATATCTATTTTTAAGATGTTCCATCATTGTATGATCTTAAATACAATTTGTAAATCTTAGATATGACACAACATTATTAAACATCATGTATTGAAAGAAGTTTACCGCTAAAGCGAACGAATAAATGATCCGTATGGATGATATCAATAAAAACCTTCAGCGGAGTCGATTACTTATGATGCCGATCCGCTGAAGGCAAGGGGTGTTTGTTTTTATATGAAAGAGTTTGATAACGTACTGAATTCTTTCATTCTTCGTTGTGGGTCGAAGCCTGGATCATGATAGGCCTGGCTCGGCCCATGGCCGTTTATATGAAAGAGCTCAATAAGCTATTGCGTTCTTTCGACTTTCGTTGTGGGCCGAAGCCTGGCAGATGATATGTCTGGCTCGGCCCATGGCCGTTATTTGAACTGTCCGACCATCAGTTCCGCAGTATGATGGGCTTTGATAGCCGCACCATCCTGATCCAATCCTCCCCTGATCTGCATGACGCAACCGGGGCAGTCCATGGCCACTATGCCGGATTCGGCGGCTTTTATATTGGTGAGTTTTCGGGCCAGAATCGAACCTGAAATTTGGGGCAGTTTCAGGGAGTAGGAGCCCCCCATGCCGCAGCAGGTGTCACATTCGAACATTTCCGTCAATTCATAACCGCTTTGGGTGAGCAGATCACGCGGCGGCTGGTCCGCTTTCAAAGTGCGTTTGAGGTGACAGGAGTCATGATAGGTGATTTTGCCTAATTGCTGCCCCTCTTTTAAGGTCAGGCGACCGTCATCAACCAGCTTTTTTACCAGGGTTGAAAAATCAATGACTTTTGCGGCAAGCTGTTTGGCTTTGTCTATTTGATTGTGTTTACCGACGGATTCAAGGGTCTCTATGAATTCCCGGTCCAGGGCCACCGTGCAGGTCGGGCAGGCGGATATGACATACGTTGCATCGCTGTTTTCCAGGAGTGCGTTGATATTATCCTCGGCATTTTGGGCGGCAACGTCATAGGCCCCGTTGTAGCGGGCCGGTGCGCCGCAGCAGGTTTGCTTTTCCGGAAAAACCACTTCAATGCCGGCCTTGTTAAGGATCTTGACCACGGCTTCCCCCATCTCAGGGTAGGCAAAATCGATCAGGCATCCGGCGTAAAATACGACTTTTTCCCGGCATTCAGGCTGTTTAATGGTTTTGAAAACATCGCGGAACGGTTTAGCGGCAATGGCAGGCAGACTGCGGTCTTTGGTTAGATCCGAGAGAAAAAGGGGCAGATGGCGGATGAATTTGCCTTTGGCAAAGGGTTTGCCGGCAACTGACGCCGTGCGCAGCATACTGTGAAACAGGCGGCGGTTGTTGACCACCTTGTAGATGGATTTGGCCACAACGGGGATCCCCTGCTTTTCGACCAGGCGTCTGCGTATCTCCATGATCAATGCGGGAATGTCGATTTTGCCAGGACAGACATCCTTGCACGCCCCGCACTGGATACACAGTCCCTGGATATCTTCGGCGCTTTGAAGTTGATCGTACCAGGCCGTCAGAATGGTGCCGATACCGCCTGTGTAAACCTTGCCGAAGACGTGTCCGCCCACAAGGCGGAAAATCGGGCAGACATTCAGGCAGGAGGCGCAGCGGATGCACTGCATGGCCTGCTTGAATTTGGGATCGGCGGCCATCTCGGACCGGCGGTTGTCCATGAGCACAATGTGAAGGTCTTTCATGGAACCGTCTTCGTTGGGTGTCCTACCGGTAATCATGGTGACATAGCTGGTCAGCTGCTGTGCGGTGGCGCTGCGGGGCAGGGCCCGGAGAATGGGAACGATGTCGGAAAATTTTTCCACAATTTTTTCAATGCCGACAACGGCCACATGGATCATAGGCAGTGAGGTGACCAGCCGGGCATTGCCCTCGTTGGTGACGATGGTGATCGTACCGGTCTCGGCCACGGCCATGTTGGCGCCGGAGATGCCCATGTCGGCCTTGAGAAATTTGGTGCGCAGTTCGTCCCTGGCCACGGCGACCAGGCGGGGAATGTCCGTGGAGAGTCGTTCGTCAACTTCCTTGCTGAAAATGTCAGCCACCTCTTCGCGGGTCAGGTGAATGGCCGGCATAACCATGTGCGAGGGGCTCTGCCCGGCAAGCTGGATGATCCATTCGCCCAGATCGGTTTCGCCTACGCTGATTCCGGCCTTTTCCAGATGCGCGTTCAGGTGGATCTCTTCGGTGGCCATGGATTTGGATTTCACCACGGTTTTAACGTCATTGTCCTTGGCAACTTTTAAAATATAATCGCGCACATCCGCCGGGTTTTTGGTCATGAAGACCTTGGCCCCGGCTTTTTCGGCATTGGCCTTGAACGTGGCGCACAGTTCGTCCAAATGCTCGGCCGCATAGGCTTTGCGCCCGGAAATGGTTGTACGAAGGCCTTCAAAATCAATGCCTTCGTATGCCTTGGCCCGGTTGACCTTATAGCTTTCCGAAAAATTACCCAGCGCGCCGGTCAGGTTGGTGTCGTTGATGGCCCGGTCTATGGATTGTTTGAATTTTTGTTCCATCAGTTGTTACCTCCCAGGTCGTCTATCACAATAATTATCAATCGTTTGGGGCCGTGGACGCCAATGGTCAGGACCCGTTCGATGTCGGCAGTCCGGCTGGGACCGGTAATCATGGAAATATAGTTCATCTCTTGCGGGCTCAATTTGTCGAGTAACGCGGCCATATCCGGAAGCAGACCATTTGAGGGGAGAAGGGCGATGTGAATTTCAGGCAGGGTGGAGACCAGCCGTTTATCAATGGACGTGGCATCCTGCACCAGTGTCCCGGTATCCGCCAGGGCCCAGTCAACCTGGCTGATACCGATACGGGCGTTGGCAGCCCGTTCACGGCTGATGTCAAATGAGAATCCGTGGATCTGGAGCAGCAGATCTTTATCTACATGTTTAAAAAACGGACAGTCCGCCACGGCCGCATAATAACCGGGGGTGTCGCCGACCTGTTCTTGTTTCATAATCTCCATAATGAAATCCAGGGCGGCCCCGCGGGTGGGAAAACGGAATACCTCCGCGCTTACATTTTCCGCATTGGACTTGAATTGATCGTACATCGTCCCTCCTTTGATAGTAAAATTTGTCTTACCAATTTTTGAGTATCTTATAATTGTCTTAATTTATTGTCAATTAATTTGTCTTACCAATTTTATTTGTGCGTGGGCGTAATTGGTATTCCGGCTGAAACGCGCGCTTTTCGTGGGATTAAAAACGTTGATGAAAATGATTATCTATGATTTAAATGGTCAGACAAATTTATGAACCCATGACCCGGGACATCCTAAGCAATGACCTTCAAGCCGATCAGACCCAAAAAAATTTCAACCCAGATTGCCGATCAGATTCGCGCGTCCATTTTGCGCGGTGAGTTTTCTCCCGGAGAAAAGCTGCCGCCCGAACGAAAATTGTCCCAGATGTTCGGTGTTTCAAGGCCCTCGGTGCGCGAAGCCCTAAACATGCTGGCCTCTTCCGGCCTGGTGATGTCCTACCAGGGGGGCGGCACAGTCGTTCAGTCGTTAATTGATACTGATCAGGACAATGCCTTGGGCGAACTTATTCGCAACCAGAGGGCATGTGCACTGGAAGTGATTGAGGTACGCAAGGGTATGGAGGCCTTAACAGCCTATTATGCGGCCGAGCGCGCCACACCCGAAGATGTCACCCGGATGGAAGAGATCCTTGGCCGGATGGATGTTCAGCTTGAAAACAAAAAACCCCTGGAAGATTTGGATGCCAAGCTGCACCTTCAGATCGCCCGGGCCACCCACAACGTCATCTGGCTCCATCTCATGCACAGTCTTTTTGACGCCATGAAGGATTTCCAGCGTGGTGTCTGGCATAATGTCTATGCCCTGGGCGACGATACCCGGCTTTTGTTCGGCCATCACAAGCGTATTGTCGCAGCCATCCGGGAGCATGATGCCGGCGCAGCGCGCAAGGCCATGACCGAGCATCTGGCTTTTGCTGAAAAACGGTGTGCCGATTACATTACTTTTAATTCTCCTTGACAAACAACAGGCTCCCGTCTTAACAGAACAATGGCTTTTTAATGTCAAATTATCAGGAAAATCCATTGCCTGTCAGCCGAGAGTCCGTTCCAAGGGCTTTAATATATAACGGCCATGGGCCGAGCCAGGCATATCATCTGGCAGGCTGCGGCCCACAACGAAAATTGTAAGAACTCAATAACTTATTAAACTCTTTCATATAAAATGACCATATAGAAAAAGGAGCCGATCATGAAAAAGACAATAACAGGAATTCTGGTGGTATTGTTCTCTTGTGTGGGACTGCAGTCCGGTGTACTGGCAGAAGACAGTATAGGCATGGGGGTATATTTGAATATGTTTTCTGATCCCGGCCGGCAATGGTGTTATGAAGATGACAATGGGAACAAGGTCCTGGCCGAAGTGTTGCCTGTCGGGGAGTTCAAAGGGATTGATGCCGGCAGGATTCAGATGGTTTTAACAGGGGCTGACGGCAGCACCCAAACACTCATTGAGTATTACCAGATGCGGGAGACCGGGTTGTATCAAATCGGCATGGAAATATATGGAGGGAACAATGCCATGGCCTTTCTATCAGAGTCTCCCCATATAAAACTTGTTTCTTTGCCAGATATCGATGATACCCCACTAACATCGAGCGGAAATGGAACAATGTATTTCGGTGACACAGAACTGCCTGGAGCAACATATTCTTCGTCCATTATTATAGGGGAGGTTGAAGAGTTAACAATGCCCTGTGGCACGTTTAAAGTGTTGAAAATGACCTGTACACAATCCTATGAAAACGGTTATGCTTCGCCGCCTATCTCTTTTGCCGCGACCTTTGATCTTTATATTGAACCCCATCTGGGCATTCTTGCTCTGGACGATATGGATGATGACCTTGGCCGGTTATCCCTTACCGGTATTGCCAATATCCCAGTGCCGGGGGATACGGATAGTGATGCCGATGTGGACGGTGAAGACCTCACAGGCGACATAGCAGACGGGGAGATTGAAATCCTGGCCGGCTATTTTGGTGTGTCCATTCCTCTCATTATCAATTAATAGTCCTGCAATATCCCGGCGGTCCAGAGCACATTTTTTACACCGTTAATTATGTGCTCTGGGGTTGCGTTTTTTTTGATAAAAAGTTGGTTTTAAAAGAAATTATTACATTATCTTCACAGTTTTCCGCCAATTGATATCAAATCATTCAATTATTCTTTTTTAACACCGTATTGCACCTTGACATTGTCCGCCAATTTGGTAGATCAATACCAGAAAGATAAAGTATTCGATGCAGTTTATAAAAGAAAGTCTGTCTATTTTATACGGATTTTTCAATGTTCGTTGTGGGGTGAGTTCGGGTGATGGTGGGTCGGCTTGTCGCTTTTCTTTTTTGTTGTGGGCCAAGGTGTGGTCAAAAATCAAGTTGGTCCATGGCCGTTTTATATGAAAGCGCTCAGTAAGTTACTGAGTTCTTTCAGTCTTCGTTGTGGGCTAAGCCTGGGTGTTGATAGACCAGGTCGGCCCGTGGCCGTTATATCGGTCGTCGAAGGGGCATGGCCTGACACTCCTTATATCCGGCCCCGATGTCGGTACAACTTATAGGAGATATTATGATTCGCAAATTCATTCAGGTATTAATCATTCTGATCTGGACAACCATGTGCGGCACGGCATCGGCTGTGGACTTAGGCATCATCACCGGCGGCGCGAAAGGCACTTACTTTCAATTCGGCCTGAATCTGATGGATTTGGGCAAAAAGTACGGATATAACATCCATGTATACAACTCCCGGGGATCCGTGGAAAACGTTTATGCCGTGTATAAGCGCCCCAGAACCCAGATGGGTATTGTTCAGTCCGATGTACTGGCATTTGTACTTAAAGTAAAATCCAGCCAGGTCCTCCAGCGCATCGCAAGAAAAACCAAAATGATTTTCCCTCTATACAACGAAGAGGTGCATCTGTTGGGTAAAACCGAGGTCGCTTCCTTTGATGACTTGGAAAACAGGCGGGTGGCCGTGGGCAAGGAGGGGTCGGGGACCTATCTGACGGCCAAGCTCCTTTTTGAGGTCTCGGGCGTTAATCCGGCCAAAACCCTTGCCGTGGGCACCGACCAGGCCCTGGCCATGCTCAAGGCAGGTACCATCGACGCCATGTTCTATGTGGCAGGATTCCCCGTGGCACTTTTTTCCGAGCAGGTCACCGCCCAAGACGGCCTGCATATCGTACCCATCCGTAACAAAAGTATTACTGAATTTTATCCCGGCGCCCGGATTCCGGCCGGCATCTATCCATGGCAGACCCAGGAAGTCTCCACCGTTGCCGTTAAAGCCGTGCTGGTTACCTTTGATTTCAGGCGCAATAATTGTGAGTATGTCGGCGAGTTTGCAAACATTGTCTATGAAAATTTGGATTGGCTCATCCAAAATGGTCATCCAAAATGGAAAAGTGTAGATCTGGACTACCCCCTCAAAGGGTGGGACCAGTATGACTGCGTTAAAAAATATCGCAGAAACCGCGATTTTGAAGCACCATACCAGCCCATGGAGAAAAATCCGCTGCTGGATGCCATCAAGGATATTCTTTGATCCCGGCCTGGTGGAGACCAGCGACCAAGGACCACAGATGAGGTGAATTGAGCCGGGGGCAGGTTATGCTGTTCAGCGTATCATTGTGTGGTCTTAAGAAAAAGGTGTGCCATGTACTGTAGCCATTTTAACCTGAAAAAAAAGCCTTTTCAGCTAAGTACGGATAACAGTTTTTTGTGGCTGGGCGACACCCATGCCCGGGCGTTGGGCCTTCTAAGGCATGGCATTGACAGCGCCCAGCGATTGCTGGTCCTCACCGGTGATATCGGCACCGGCAAAACCACCCTGATCCATGAACTGTGTAATTTTTTGCCACAAACAACGGCCGTGGCACATATCACGGATCCGAGTATTGAACGCCATCATCTGTTTCTTTCCATTGCCCAGGATCTGGGATTTGGGGCGTTTTATGAAGAAGGAAAAGCGTTCGACCCTGTTCTGTCGGATTTTTTGAACCGCCGGAGCCCGGAAGACAAATGCCTGATCATCATTGACGAGGCCCACTTGATGTCGGAACGATTTCTGGCCCAGATCCCCGCCTGGGCCAAATCTGCGCCGGATAATACCCTCACCTTTATCCTGGCCGGTCAGTTGGAGTTTCACCAGGTTATGGAAGAAACCCTGGGCCGTTCATGGCAGGACCAGGTGGATGTCCATGCCATGCTTTCTCCTTTGGACGAGCAACAGACCCTGGACTATATCGACCGGCGCCTTGAGCTGGCCGGTGCAACAGGCCCGATTTTTATTCCCGAAGCTGTCCGGGAGGTACACAGGTATACCAAAGGCATTCCCCGGCGCATTAATATTGCCTGCGACCAGGCCATGATCGCGGCCTTCTCAAAGGATATGCAGACCGTGGATGCCCGAACCTTCCGGGAGGCCGTGGGGATTTTGGAGCTTCCCCAGGTGCCGGCGGTGGTTTTGCCGGCGGCTCCGAACATTCAAGCGCCGTCCAAGCCCCAGAGGGTTCGGCGGCAGGTAACGGTGCTGCCCGCCTTGGCCACAGCCGTTCTTCTGTTGGCTATTGCTTATACCTTCTACTCCCAGACTTTTTCTGTTCGGGCGCCTGGGGCAACGGCTGCCCATGGGGAGCCGCCGGTTGGTGTTGTCCGCCAGGAAATACATAAGGCGGAGTCCCATGCATCCGTAGTCCTTTCGGCTTCACCCACAACGCCGGCCCAGATGCCGTCGGCACCCGCTGAACAACTCCCTGTCAAGTCCAAAAGGGCCGCCGATATGGATGCGTTTGTCGAAGAAGTGTTCATGATGCACAAAGCAGATATTATGGTCCAGGCTCCGGACGTATCGCCCCTGCCGCCGGCTCCTGTCGCCCCAGTGCGTCAAAAGCACCTACCTGTTCCTGTCGATCCCCAGTCAACCGGCTACCGGGATTCTGAATCAGTCCATGAATCTGCGGGCGCTTCATCCGCCCAGCCGGATCCGGATGCCGTTATCGACTGGCTTATTCGAGAAAAATCCCGGTAACGTCCCATAAAAATTTAGATGGAAACCCTTGGGCGTCATCTTGGATATTTTGATGAACGACTGGGGCATATACTCGTTTCCTTGCTACAATATGAGCACCAAGGCAGACCGGAAGGTCAAAAGAGCGGCAGCCCTAAAGCAGCATGGCTTTCGACCAAACAAACCATGGACGTATCTTATTATTAATGCTAAAGTTATCCCCATCATACTCATTCAACACTAATTTTTAGACACAATTAATTTCAAACGGCAATACCGGATAATTTTTCGCCACGAGGCTTTAACATGACTCAACGATTAGGTTATGCATGGTTATTGGCAGTACTGTTGATGGGGGCTTTGAACTCCTATTGCCGGGCTGATGTTCTGGGAAATAATGTTTTTGTGGTTGCGATCCCCTTTGAAAAGCAGCTTTACAGCAAAAATCAAATAGCGCAAATGATGCAGACCTATCGCAACGTTGAACTGTTTGAGACGTCCACAACGATTGTTGCCACCCCAGGCCATTATCTGCGGGAGCGTGAGGCCCAGGCACTTCTGGCGATCCTCAAACCTTTATATCCAGAGGCATATGTTGCCCGGCACACTGATTTTTCACCGCCCGGCACTCCGGTGCCCTGGCTGTCCCGAATCAAACTGAGCGACATTGGCCATAAGAGGGCTATTATTTCCTACGGCCCCCGTCCCTATATCTCGGTGTCGTTTCCATGGACCCCGGGTATGCAGATTCAAGACGGCCGTCTAATACTGCACCTTAAATGGCCGGCTTTTTTAAAATCCCTTTCCTCTGTTTATGTCTCAATCGCCGGGATTCCTGCCGGGGCCTATGAACTTGCAAGCGACGGGGGCGAGATGTCGCTGTCCATTCCCATGGCGCCATTGGCCCGGTCACTGAATGAAAATCCGCCGGGCCGTGAACTTAATGTTATCGTGCAGGGCTCGCTTCGGCTGTTCAACGATTACTGCAAAAATTTGGAGACATCCGAGCTGTGGATCGCAATGGGCAGTGACAGCCGTCTTGAGCTTTCCCATGCATCGGATACGGCATTGCTCAACACATTTTTACAGGGGGCATCCCCGTCAATTGTGGTGGCTGCCGATCAGGCCAAAGCAGATATCTGCCAAGGCGCTTTGACCATGGTGGCCGCAGCCACGGCGGCTGTGCCGTCGGTCAATGTCTCCTGCTCCCTTTCTCCGGCAGTCAACGCCCATGGCCGCACCGTAGTGGTGGGCGACTTTGACCGGGATCTGGTTATAGCGGGCAGCACATTGTATGTCACTCCCGATGGTGCCAGGGCCCTTGCCGATAAAGCATCGGTACTGCTCGCAACCGCTGGGGCAACGGTTCAGGATATTAAAGAGACACAGTGGAATATCATGGATGAGCCCCTGGCATTTTCCTTTCTGGGCTTTAAAACATCATCGGTAAAGGGAATCGGCGAACTTGTCACCCAGATGAAATTTACCCTGCCCCAGATCAAGGGACTGCCCAAAACCCTGACCGCAGTGCTGCATGTTACCCATACCCCGGTTCCTTTAAAAGACAAGGGGCTGTTAAAAATCCGTCTGAACGGAAATCTGATTGCTTCCCAGAGGCTTTCCCGTCAGGAAAAGAGTGTTCCTTTTTTTACCTCCGTTGTTCTGCCCGTGGATAAACTTACCGATCAGAACCGGTTGGAAGTTGTATTTGCTTACTACATCAGCCAGAACCTCTGTGAGGGGCTTCCGGCTGAAATGGAGGCCACCTTGTTCGAGGACTCCAGTCTTCTGATCGGCGCCCGGGATAATAACTCAACAGGATCTCTTTCGCTGGACCGCATCATGGGCTGTATGTACGGAAGAGGTGCCCTCGTGGTTCCCAGTATGTCGGAGTCGGCCATGCATCCTTTGGGAAAATGGGCGGCGATGTACGGTGCCCTTCACCGGCAGGCACCTGATTTTTTCCTCACGGACAAGATTTCCGATCAAATGCAGTTTGATTACATGGTTATCTCCGTGGGCAGTTCCCCTGTGCCCGAAGCGGTTACGCCCCTGGTGATAACTGGAGAAGAGATGTCTGTACGAAATCCTCTAACCGGGGAAGTTCCGTTCAAAATTTCGGCCGATGATCCGGTGTGGATCATCCAGACCTTCAGGCACCAGACGGCGCCGACGCTTGTCTTTTCATCTCTGGCGCCCGACACAACACCGCTGCCGGACTTGGGGCTTAAAGAAATGGAACGGCTGGGCGGAAATGTGGCTGCCGGGCGGGGCCGTCACTGGCAGTCCATGGATATCGGGCGCAAGCTGGTGGCCAAGGCGCCTGAAAAGCCCGATTTCACATATTACTGGGATCAATACCGGCTGGCGGTCACCCTGGCCCTGGCCGCTATCCTGGTTTGCTTTTTCTACTACATGTACGCCCGGTTGACCGGGAGAAAGAATTGATCATGGGAAAGCCCGGGCTTTCATCTGATAGATCCGTTGCCTGTCTGATTGTATTGTACCTGCTGTTATACAGCGGTCCTGCATGGGCCGAGGCATGGCCCCGCAGTCCCGGCGAAATTTTTTTTGCCCCCAAGGTCGAATATTATGAAACCGGTCATTACTGGGACCGCAGCGGAAGCCTTAAACGCCAGGACGACAAATTTAAAAAATTGTCCATACAACCCTATGTGGAATATGGGCTGACCGGCAAAGATACACTGACCGGCAAATGCTATTTTGATTTTCTGGACAATGGCGATAGCAGTACCAAGGGGTTTTCTGATCTTGAAGTGGGATACCGGCGCAATTTTTATAATGAATCGGGCCGAGCCTTGAGTGCGGGGCTTACCGCACTGATCCCCATGGGGTACGCTGTATATGATACGCCCAGTCTGGGATATGGACGATTTGGGGTGGAGGCAAGTATTAGTGCCGGATACGGATGGCAGCTGTCTGAACGCAACGGATTCGCCGAAGCCGTGGCAAGATACCGGGTGTACGAGGGATATCCGTCCGATCAAGTCCGGGGAAGCCTTATTTTCGGCCAGGAGGTAACCGGGGCGTTGCAGTTCATTTTAGAGTCCGAGCTGCAGTGGGGGCTGGATAATGGTGACGTTTTGACCTTTGGCGATGCAAAAACAGTGGATGGCTTTTACCGGCTGCTTAAAATGACATTGCACGGCCGGATTTCAATAACTCCGGATACCTCTCTTGTGGTGTCGGTATTCCGGCATGTCTGGGGGGAAAACACAGGCCAGGGCGGCGGAATGGCAGCGGCCGTGTGGATAACTTTTTAATGCGGATACTCAGGTGGTGACCGGGCATGTCAAAACGGGTGGGCGATATTTTAGTGGAGCAGGGGCTTGTAACCCTTGAACAGCTTGGAGAGGCGCTGGCGCTGCAGCGTTCAAAGGGCGGACGGCTGCTTTGGGTGCTGGGTTCCCTGGGATATATTTCCCGTTCACAGCTTTTTGAAACCCTTGCGATCCATTATGGACTGCAATTTCAGCTCCTGGATAAAAATGCCCAAAAAAATGTAGACTGGTCCCTTTGCCGGGATCTGACTGCGGAACAGGCAATTCAATTCCAGACCTTGCCCCGTGCATTGCAGGACAATCGGTTGACCTTATTGACGGCATACCCGCAAAATCCCGGCATGCTTGAATTTTACCAGGCAAAATTTCCCGATACGGTCATTGAGCAGGTGGTAATCACCGATCTGGATCTTGTACGCCTGGTGGACAGCCATTTTAAGGAGGGGCTTCAGGATCAGTCCGTTTTCGGATTGTATTACCGCAATCCTTCGGAGTCGGCCCGCTATGTGTTCAGCCCCTCCCAGGTGATTGTCATTGCCTCGGCAAGCCTGCTGCTGCTGGCCTTGGCGTATATCACACCGTTGACGGTATCCAGGGCGGTGTTGTTCGTTATTAATTTTGTATACCTTGCCACGATTTTATTCCGTCTGATGCTGTCCGTGGAAGGGGCGCGAAACGAAATCCTCCAGCCGGTGACAACCCAGGAAGTCCAGGCGCTTGAGGATACGGACCTGCCCCTTTATACCGTTCTGGTTCCGGTCTACAATGAACCCGAGGTGATGCCTGATCTGGTTCGCGGGCTGTCCAACCTGGATTATCCCCAGAATAAACTGGATGTGCTCCTGCTTTTGGAGGAAAACGACACCAAAACCCTTGAGGCCGCAAAAAAAGCCTCGCCGCCCGCCAACTGGCGGTTCATTCATATCCCGGATATCCATCCGAAAACAAAGCCCAAGGCCTGTAATTACGGTGTCCATTTTGCACGGGGCAAGTATTTAACCATTTATGATGCTGAAGATATCCCCGAGGCGGATCAGCTGAAAAAGGCGGTGGTCGCCTTTGAAAAAAATCCTCCGGGAGAATTTTTATGTTTCCAGGCGGCATTGAACTATTTTAATGCCCGCCAGAATCTGATCACTAAATTTTTTACCCTTGAGTACACCTATTGGTTTGATTATCTGCTGCCCGGTCTGGATAAACTCAGGCTGCCCATTCCGTTGGGGGGGACCAGCAACCATTTTGATCTCGATCTGCTCAAGGGTCTGGGGGCCTGGGATCCTTTCAACACCACAGAAGATGCAGATTTAGGCGTTCGTGCTGCCGCCGAAGGATACCGGGTGGGTGTCATCAACTCCACAACCTTTGAGGAGGCCAACAGCCGTTACGGCAACTGGATCCGCCAGCGCTCCCGGTGGATCAAAGGGTATATGCAGACAGCCCTGGTATTCAACCGCCACCCCATAAAACTGTTGCGCAGTGTGGGGCTTAAAAACTGGCTGTCATTCCAGATTTTTATTGCGGGCACGCCGTTGCTGTTTTTGCTCAACCCCATCATGTGGAGTTTTTTTTCCGTCTGGGCCGTTACCCAG
Organism: uncultured Desulfobacter sp.; assembly: GCF_963666675.1. NCBI lineage: Bacteria > Pseudomonadati > Thermodesulfobacteriota > Desulfobacteria > Desulfobacterales > Desulfobacteraceae > Desulfobacter > uncultured Desulfobacter sp. The sequence goes on from NZ_OY762929.1 coordinate 847,781, forward strand.
ATTGATTTTATGCAGACACACTACCTGCCGCTGACCACATTCTTTGGCCTGATCAATCTGGTGCTGGGTAATTTTCTGGGTATTTATCTGAACTGTATGGCGGTATTCCGAAGACGCCTCTACTATCTTTTGCCCTTTGCGCTTTTAAATCCGGTTTACTGGCTTTTTTTCCATACGCCGGCAGCCTACAAAGCGCTGTGGCAGCTTTTTGTAAAACCCCATTACTGGGAAAAGACCACCCATGGCCTTACAAGTTCACGCCATACGCCATCCGTCTGAGCCTTTGGCGGCCCAAAAACGTCTGACAGCGGTGCCGAGCATCAGCCAGGGGATCTGGCTGTTTCTTTTGCTGTCGGCTGGGTTGGGGGTGTGTCAGTTCATCATCAACATCAGCCTGCTGGATATGGGCATCTTATCCGACATCAACATCAATTTTGGTGCCCGGGCCATGCTGGCATATGACGGCGCGCCGCCCAAGCTTGAGAATATCGGCGGAATTTACCCGCCCATTCCCTATTTTCTGGTTTTGGTGTTCCGTGATCCCATTATGGCCGCCGCCATGGCCGGCGGGGCGGTCCAGGCGGCCATTGTCTGCATGATTAACAGTCTTCGCAAAGCCGGCAGTATCGGGCGGCTGACCGAATTGATCTGTATTATCTGTATCATGTTTTTACCCCAGATGTTGTTTGTATTTACCCAGCGCATTGACTTGAGTCTGACATTATGCGCCTTTACCTTGACCATATGGAGCCTGCGCCGGGTGGAATTGTACGGCCGGACCTATCATCTGACCCTGTGCAGTCTGTGCATGGCTTTGCTCTATCTGTGTGATCCGGCCACGTTGCTTCTTTGCCTGCTGTTTGCACCCTACATTGCAAAACAGGGCCTCAAAGTTCATAATTCCATCATTGCTGTGCTTGTGCTGACCTATCTGCCCCTGGCCTTTTTTGCAGTAATCCAGCGCCCCATCAGCCTCTTGTTCTTAGGTGAAACCGATCCGTTCACCCAATGGCGTGACCTGCTTTTAGTCAGTCAGGGTATTGATATGATAGAGGCCCGGCCCGGCCAGGGGAGTATTGTGGCGGCGCTTATGGAAACCGCTCGTCGGTTATCCCATATCTCATATATGCTTGCACCCTGGGTGGCGGCATGGGTGATTATGCTGGTGCGGGGCGGATGGCGTCTGTTGTTCTCCATGCACAAATATCTGCTTGCACCGCTGTTGTACTGCTTTTGGTCCCTGTATCTTGGCACGGGCATTTTTGAACGGGCAAGCTCGGCGGTTCTTATTTTTTTTGTCCAGGCGCTGCTTCTGGCCACACAGGATTTTTCACCTTCCATCCTCCCGAACACAGCTAAAATTAATAAAAAATCTTCGTTCATTGTGGCATTGGGTATGATATTGGGTCTGGCCGGTGGTTGGGTCGGCATGATGCATTCGCCTGACAGGGCCGAACAGCAGTTTATACAGGTATTGCTGCATCAGCAGCGGGATACGCATATTGACGGTTTTTATAGGCTTTTTGATACCGTTCATGACACCCAGGGCAAAATTTTGATGGACACCGAACGCAACATGCCCTTGATCTTTTTTTCAGGGACGCCCCGGCGGTTTTTACTGCCCTATCAGCTGGACTATGAAATGGGGTTGTCGCTGCCGGCCGCGTATGTGGATTATGTGGTGGTGTATGCAGACCCTGCCTATGATGGGATTGCGCGAAAACATCCATCGGTCATGCATAAAAAGCTTGCCGGCTTTTCGTGTATTGCAGAACATGGTAAACGCCTGGTATTCAAGCGCCAGGACGAGGCTGCAAAAGACTATCTCAATTAATGATCAAGGTCGTTGGGGATGGATTTCAAGCGTAAAATTATCAATGGTGGCTGCGGCTTCGGCGTTAACCAGTTCTAAAACAAATTCCATCTGATAGATTTTGAGGTCTTCAAGGCCCGGCCGTGTCGCGCCAGGTCGCTTGAGCCCGGGGAAATTACTGTGAACCGCGTTGACAAGATGTTGGGTGATGTCCGTTCGCCAGGAAACTTTTTTTGCGACCACGGCGGGCTTCAGGGGGACGGGTACATGAAAGGCAAATTCATCTTCGTGGGGCACGATGGACTTCATATTGGACCGGTGAAAAATGTAAAAATCGATGACCAGGGGCTTGCGGCCCAGGCGATCACTGCCGGGCGGCATGGCGGGGCCGGACAACCAGAGATTGACGGCTGCCAGAATCCATGAATCCTCAGGTGTTAAAAGCTTTGCAGTATCCAGGATACAGTCAAGGTTCAGAATTATACGCCTGTTGTTGAGAGGGCTGGGGGGCGGCGAAAAATGCCGACGTGGGCTGCAGTGTCCGTTTTTCCACATGTTTCCCTGGATATAACGCACATACCCCCATGCCCGGCCCGGTCGAAGGTTTTTGCCGTATACGTATGCGTCCCATCCGCTGCTTTTAAACCGGGCCGCAGTCAAGGCATGATCATGGGCGCCCTGAAAGGTGCCAAACTCGATCCCCCATGCCCGGGAGCCCCAGGGGGCAAGGCTGTTGCAGCACTGGGTGATGTTGCCGGTATCAAACGCGTCCAGGGAAAAATCACCGTCGCGATTCCATGCCCATGAATCCGCGGTCCCGGCAGCACAAAGGCATGTTTTGCCAACGCTTTGAAAATGGAGACAAAAAAATACAACAATCAGAGTCGTTATATATTTAATTTTTTTCCATCCCATAGGTATGTGTAGAGCCTTGTTATGATTAGACTTGCAAAGGGTATCATGGTCCCGATTTTCGGACCACGCTTTATTTTACCAGGGCACGCAGGCTTTAAGGATGAAAGGCAGGTGCAAGCAAGATTGTATAAAAAGCGGACCAGACCGGCTTAATTGTGTAATTTTTGTGGTATAATACTTTTGTATTGAGCGTGTTACTTTATCTTGACACGAGCCGTAATTCCCGGGTATTAAAGAAGTTTTTTTATTAACCCAAACGGTTCAGGAAGTCTGGTCATGGCATATAAGATAGCAGTCAACGGATATGGAAGAATTGGACGATGCGTGGTGCGCGCCCTCTACGAGTCCAGGGCATACAGAGAGCAGCTTAGTCTTGTGGCCATTAATGAAACCTGGCATCCTGATACGGTCTATCATTTAACCCGGTTTGATTCAACCCATGGGCGCTTTCCCGCAGAGGTGAAGACGAGTGGCCGGGGGATGTCCATTGACGGCGATGAGATTTGTCTGTTCCAGGAAAAAGAGATTGAGTGTCTGCCCTGGAAAGATCTTGGGGTGGACGCAGTTCTGGACTGCACAGGTATTTTTAATGACAGGCAGGCTGCTGGCCGGCATATGCTCTCCGGTGCTTCAAAGGTCATTTTTTCCCATCCCGGAAAAGATGAAATGGATGCCACCATTGTGTACGGGGTGAATCACGACACGCTGAACGCCGCAGATACGGTGATTTCCAATGCCTCTTGCACCACGAACTGTTTGATTCCCATTTTGAGCGTTATTGATGCTGCGCTGGGCATTGACAGCGGATCAATCACAACCATCCATTCTGCCATGAACGACCAGCCTGTGATTGACGCATATAATATGGATTTGCGAAAAACAAGGTCTGCCCTGCAATCCATTATCCCGGTGACGACATCCCTTGCAAAGGGAGTCGGCAGGATTCTGCCCCATCTGGACGACAGATTTGAAACCCTGGCCATCCGGGTGCCGACCACCAATGTCTCCATCATGGATATTGCCCTTGTGGTGGCTGCGGATACGGATGCCGACCAGATCAATGCACTGCTTACCCGGGCCGCAGAATCGGATTTGAAGGGTATTCTAGGGGTCAATGATGAGCAGTTGGTCTCCTGTGATTTTAACCATGATTCCAGATCCGCCATTGTTGATCTGTCCCAGACCCGGGTATCGGGGTCCCGGCTTGTAAAAATTCAGGCGTGGTTTGACAATGAGTGGGGGTATTCCAACAGGATGCTTGACACCACAATTGCCGCCCTGAACAAATAACGGCCATGGGCCGACCTGACATATCAACTGCCAGGCTTAAGCCCGCAACGAAAGTTGGAAGATCTGTATACATTCTAAAAACTTTTTTTAAAAAAAGTAAAGGAGGTTGGCTATGGCGCTGGATCCAACCAAACATGCAGACTGGGAAATTGCAGAAGATGCAGAAAAACGCATGCTCACCATCTATAAAATTGGTGAAAAACTTGGGTTGACCAAAGAAGAACTGCTGCCCCATGGGCATTACATCGGCAAGATTGATTTCATGAAAGTCCTTGACCGGCTTAAAGGCAAACCCGACGGAAAGTACATTGATGTGACCGCCATTACCCCAACCCCCCTTGGCGAAGGCAAATCCACCTCAGCCATTGGGCTTGTGCAGGGCCTTGGCAAACTGGGGAAAAGTGTTTCCGCCGCCATTCGTCAACCCTCAGGCGGGCCGACCATGAATATCAAGGGGTCTGCGGCCGGCGGCGGTCTGGCCCAGTGCATTCCTTTGACGCCCTTTTCTCTGGGGTTTACCGGCGACATCAACGCCATCATGAACGCCCACAACCTGGCCATGGTCGCCCTGACGGCGCGCATGCAGCATGAAAGAAATTATACCGATGAGCAGCTTGATCGCCTGTCAGGCATGGAGCGGCTTGATATTGATCCCACCAACGTTGAAATGGGCTGGGTCCTGGATTTCTGCTGCCAGTCCCTGCGCAACATCATCATTGGCATTGACGGGGTCAACGGCAAGTTCGACGGGTTTATGATGAAATCCAAATTCGGTATTGCCGTATCTTCGGAGGTGATGGCCATCCTCTCTTTGGCCACCGACCTGAAGGATATGCGTGAACGAATGGGCAAGATTGTTGTGGCATATACTAAAAAGGGAAAACCTGTCACCACCGAAGATTTGAAAGTTGCCGGTGCCATGACCGCCTGGATGGTTGATGCCATGAAACCCTCTTTGATGCAGACCCTGGAAGGCCAGCCTGTGATTGTTCATGCAGCGCCCTTTGCCAACATTGCCGTCGGCCAAAGTTCCATCATCGCCGATAAGGTCGGTTTGAAACTGTCGGATTACCATGTGACCGAATCGGGCTTTGGTGCCGGCATCGGGTTTGAAAAGTTCTGGAATATCAAATGCCGCTATTCGGGGCTTACACCCGACTGTGCGGTGATTGTTGCAACCATTCGCGCCTTGAAATGTCATGGCGGGGCACCGGTGCCCGTTCCGGGCAGACCCATGCCCGAGGCCTACAGCACCGAAAATGTTGAATGGGTCGAAAAAGGATGCGCCAATCTTATTCATCATATCCGCAATGTGCGAAAGGCGGGGATCTCTCCGGTGGTCTGCATCAACGCCTTTTATGCCGACACCGATGCGGAAATTGCCAAGGTGTGTGATCTGGTGGAGGCCGAAGGTGCCCGGGTGGCCGTTTCCCGTCACTGGGAAAAGGGCGGCGACGGTGCCGTTGAATTTGCAGAAGCCGTTGTGGAGGCGTGCGAGGAAAAAACGGACTTCAAATTTCTCTACATGCTGGATATGCCGCTTAAACAACGAATTGAACTGATTGCCAAAGAGGTCTACGGCGCAGACGGTGTTGATTACTCGCCGGTTGCCGACAGGAAACTTGAGTTGCTGCAGGCTGATCCGGACGTCTCCAAAATGGGCGTGTGCATGGTGAAAACCCATCTGTCTTTATCCGATAACCCAGGACTGAAGGGGGCGCCCAAAAATTGGAGACTGGCGATTCGTGAAGTTTTAATTTACAGGGGGGCAGGGTTTATTGTGCCCGTTGCCGGGGATATATCCTTGATGCCCGGAACCTGTTCCAACCCTGCCTTTAAACGCATTGATGTCGACGTTGAAACCGGTAAGGTGCAGGGAATATTTTAACTTAAAAGCTCAAGATTTAACCGATCCGGTACAGGGGGCGGCGTTGTCTGTCGTTTTTTTTGCCGGACCATAGCAGGAGAAAGTGTATGACCGCAGAAATCATTAGCGGAACCGAGATTAGGAAGACGATTCTGGCTGAAATTACGGCCGATGTTGAAAAAATGAAAGCTGAACACGGCAAAGTGCCTGGGCTGGTGACCATTCTTGTGGGCAGCAATCCGGCCTCTGTCAGCTATGTGACCTTGAAGGTAAAAACAGCGTTGTCTGTGGGATTTAATGAAATCCAGGACGATCAGCCCGAAGATATCAGCGAGGTGGATCTGCTGGCGTTGATCGATAAATATAACAATGATCCCGACATCCACGGTATACTGGTTCAGCTGCCGCTGCCCAAACATATTGATGAAAAAAAGGTGATTAATGCCATCAATCCGGACAAGGACGTGGATGCATTCCACCCTGTGAATGTGGGGCGTCTGATGATCGGCGGTGATGATGCCAGATTTTTGCCCTGTACCCCGGCCGGTATCCAGGAGATGATTGCCCGTTCCGGAACCAGGACAAGCGGGGCTGAGGTGGTTGTGGTGGGCCGGTCCAATATCGTGGGCAAACCCATCGCCATGATGCTGGCCCAAAAAGGTGATTGTGCCAACGCCACCGTAACCATCGTGCATACAAGAACCAAAGACCTTGCCGCCCATTGCAAACGCGCCGATATCCTTGTTGTCGCGGCGGGCGTCCCCGACCTTGTTAAGCCCGAATGGATAAAACCCGGGGCCACTGTGATTGATGTGGGGGTGAACCGTGTGGGGGTAAATGAATCCACAGGAAAAGCCATTCTCAAAGGTGATGTGGACTTTGAGGCAGCCAAAAACATCGCAGGAAAAATTACCCCCGTTCCCGGCGGCGTGGGACCCATGACCATTGCCATGCTCATGAAAAATACCCTGAGGGCTGCCCAGTATGCCCTGGCAGATTAATTTTAAAGCGATGATGAAGAGTTCCTAAAGGTCATGGCAGATTTGTCCATCCCATGGTATAAGGGCAATGGATCTCAGCGTATTGTGGGATGGATAATTTTTTGTTGTGACACCAAGGAGGTAAAATGGCACAAAAAGAGGATTTGGGCGCTAAAGGCGCGCTGCCCAAAATAGAGTTTTCAAGTTTTATTCTGTCGTTGTATTCATCTGGCCTGGTCCAGTTGGGAAAAGTGGAGGACCCCTCCACCGGGAAAAAAACAAAAGACCTGGCAATGGCCAAGCATACCATTGATATGATTGCAATGCTCCAGGAAAAAACCGCCGGCAACCTGACCGAGGATGAAAAAAATCTGCTCAAAGCCCTGATCAGTGAGCTGCGCATGGCCTATGTGGAAGCCAAGGCCTGAACGGGTGCACCTCTCTTTTGCCAAGATCAATTTATTTTTGTATGTCACGGGGAGGCGGCCTGACGGTTACCACGAACTGTTTTCCCTGATGGCTCCGTTGACACTTGCCGATCGTCTTGAGATCGTCCGGTCGGGCGATGGCATTCAAGCGGTGTGCAGTCATCCGGATGTGCCCGAAGATGATACAAATCTTGCATGCAAAGCTGCAAATCTTTTCAGGTCTGCAATGCTTGATAAAAAAGCAGATCCCGGGTTTGAGCATCTGACCATTCATATTGAAAAAAAAATCCCGGTATGCGGCGGGCTTGGCGGGGGCAGTTCCAATGCCGCGTGTGTACTGCAAGCCTTAAATGAGTTGAGTGAAACGCCGTTTTCCACAGAAGAGTTGATGCGTTTAGGCCTGGATCTGGGTGCGGATGTCCCCTTTTTTATTTCCCAGGGGCCGGCGTTCGCCTCCGGGGTGGGGGAAAAACTTACCCCCTGCAGGCAGATGCCGAATCTTTCGGTGATTGTTGTTAACCCGGGTGTGGCGGCTTCAACGGTAAATGTTTTCAGAAAGTTGGAATTTGGATTGACATTTACCCCTTCATATATTATAAATCCGAGTTCGAATGTACTGCCATTCGGAAAGGAGCTTGATGGCAGGGAAATTTTGCATAACGATCTTGAAGGACCGGCGTGCAATTTATACCCTGAGATCGGGCTTGCAAAAAAAGAGATGGCGTTGTTGCTGCAAAGAAATGTATACATGTCTGGAAGCGGCTCGTCTCTTTTTGCTCTTTACTCGGACCACGATGTGGCCGAAAAGGATTATGAACAGCTTTTGAAGGCTCGGTCGGAGAATATGAAATACGTTTTCCTTACCGGAATCAGGCCTTTGAACGGCTGATAAAAAATAAAGTTTTGGGGCGTCGTCAAGCGGTAAGACACAGGGTTTTGATCCCTGCATTCAGAGGTTCGAATCCTCTCGCCCCAGCCAAAAAATATTAAAGGGCCAGGAATGGTTAGAAAACAAAGAGGTTTAATATGAACGGCCTGTCTATTTTTGCCGGAAACTCCAATGTCCCCCTTGCAGAAAGAATATCGGAATATTTGGCCAAACCTCTGGGGCGATTGAAAGTCAACCGGTTCAGTGACGGGGAAACCCAGGTCGAGATTCATGAAAATGTACGTCGGCGGGAAGTCTATGTGATCCAGTCCACGTGCAAACCTGTAAACGATAATCTGGTGGAGCTTTTACTGCTCGTTGACGCCTTCAGGCGCTCTTCTGCGGCCCGGGTAACCGCTGTTATTCCCTATTTCGGTTATGCCCGCCAGGATAAAAAAGTGGCACCCCGTGTGCCCATCAGTGCCAAGGTGGTTGCTGAACTGCTTGAGCGGACGGGTGTTGACAGGGTTATCACCATGGACTTACATGCCGGACAAATCCAGGGCTTTTTCAATGTGCCCGTGGATAATCTTTATGCGGCCCCCATTATCATTGATGATATAAAAACCCGTTTCAGTGAGGATGTCGTTGTTGTTTCGCCGGATGCAGGCGGGGTGGAACGGGCCAGGGCTTACGCCAAGCGTTTGGACGTCGGGCTTGCCATCGTGGATAAACGCCGCAGTGCACCCAATCAGGCCAAGGCCATGGCCATCATCGGGGATGTGAAGGATAAAATCGCCCTGGTGATCGACGATATGGTGGACACGGCGGGAACCTTGACAGAGGCTGCCGGTGTCATCAGGGAAAAAGGGGCCAGGGAAGTGCATGCCTATTGTACCCATCCTGTACTATCAGGTCCGGCCATTGACAGAATAACACAATCATCTCTAAGCTCCCTTGTTGCAACGGATACCGTTCCCTTGTCGGAAGAGGCCCGTTCCTGTGGCAAGATAAAGACGCTTTCCATTGCAAAACTTGTTGGAGAGGCCATTATGCGCAGCTACAGGGGAGATTCTGTAAATTCTTTATTTGTATAAGATAAAAAAGATATATATTTGATCAACCTGCCTTTTCGTGTGAAAGGACAGGTACGAAAGGTTTAAACATGGAACTTATAGAATTAAGTGTCGCAAAAAGAGAGAGCACCGGTAAGGGTGCGGCCAGAAGATTACGGGCAAGCAAAGCGATTCCCGGCATTGTTTATGGCGCAAAAAAAGAACCTGTAATGGTGTCGATTGATGTAACCGCATTTGACAAGATCATCCGCGAAAACGGTATCTCTGGCCTTTTCTTCGATCTGAAGATCGAAGGGGGCGGCAGTAAAAGTGTTATGCTCAAGGAGATCCAGATGGATCCCTTTGGTCTGCACTACCAGCATATTGATTTTCATGAAATTGATATGGATGAGACGGTTTCCATTATCGTTCCGGTTGAAACCGAAGGGGTTAGCGCCGGCGTCAAAGAAGGCGGCATGCTCCAGATTATCCGCCGTGAACTCGAAGTGATCTGCAAGCCCAGGCATACGCCTGAAAGTGTTAAGCTCGATATCTCTGCTCTGGAAATCGGCGAGGCTATTCACGTGGCGGATATTGATCTGGGTTCAGATATTGAAATCCCCTTTGACGTCAATTTCACCGTGGTCACCATTGTTCCGCCTGAAGCCGGATCCGATGACGGTGAGGGTGACGATGATGCTGAAATGGTTGCGGCCGGCGAAGCTGAAGGCGCAGAAGCTGCTGCAGAATAAGTTCGGCGTTTTATTCGCTGGATCGTTTGCTTTGGTCTAAGCACCTTTTGATTTCAGATAGTTTATAGTCATGGCGGACTCAAAACAACTATTAGCGGGTCTGGGAAATCCTGGAGATCAGTATTCCCGGACCCGTCATAATATTGGCTTTGATGTTGTTGATGCATTGGCAAGTCGGGCCGGATGTCGTGTCAATAAGGAAAAGTTTGGCGCCGTCTACGCCGGCACGCGTATGGGGCTCCAGGATGTTCTTCTGGTTAAGCCCCTTTCGTATATGAACAGAAGCGGTATTCCCATTCAGAAACTGGCAGCTTATTTTAAAATCGATATAAATGATATCATTGTGGTGCATGACGATATGGACCTTGCCTTTGGAAAAATAAAGATTGTTCAGGGCAGGGGGCATGGCGGCCATAATGGTATCCGCTCAATCATTGATGCGTTTGGTCAGAAGGCATGTATTCGGGTGCGGGTGGGTATCGGTAGACCCGACGGCGACAGATCTGTGACCGGGTATGTCCTGGGTAAATATACGCCGGGTGAACAAGTCTCTCTGGATAAGGTTATAGATGATGCCTGTGATGCCTGTCTCTCTATTCTCGAAAAAGGGGTGGTCAAGGCAATGAATCTCGTTAATTCCTCTCGATAGCAAATTTCTTCATCCCTATTCTCATTTCTCTATTTTTGTGCAGTAAGTCTTAATGGCCCGTTGTTCGTTTTTAAATGGCAGCGGCTATTTTACCCAGCTCCGGCTTTTAATGAAGCCTCCGGTTAGCATGCGTCTATCGCTTTTGTTGCGATATTTATGGAGAATTTTCTCCATTTTTAATTCAAATGAACGGGCGTTTAAAAACGTATTGTTTACTTCAAATGCTCGAGAATGAATTTTGAAAAATTAATGAGTTGACAATATTGTTTAGATATGGTTCTCTGCCTGAGAATGGATAACGTGTATCTTTAAAATAATAAGGTAGGCATAAATGGCAAAACAATCTGGGACAACCAAGGCTAAAGAAAATTGCAAGTCAACCAAAACAGCGTTTTCAAAGGGAGACATGGCAGTCTACCCCGCACACGGTGTCGGCTGTATTGAATCCATCGAAAGCCAGGAGATAAATGGGGATACCATGAATTTCTACATGATGAAAATTGTGGAAAACGGTATGACAATCATGATCCCTACAGCTAATGTTGAATCCGTGGGTTTGCGGGAAGTCATTCCTGAGACCGAAGTGCCCCAGGTCTATGAGGTTATGCAGAAAAAGGCCCAAGCCAGCGACAACCAGACCTGGAACCGTCGTTATAGAGAGTACATGGATAAGATTAAAACCGGTTCCATCTATGATGTGGCCGAGGTGTTCAGGGATCTTTTCCAGCTTAAGCTTGAAAAAGACCTTAGTTTTGGCGAAAGAAAACTTCTTGATACCGCCCAGAATCTTCTTGTTCAAGAACTTTCCATGGCCAAAGATGTTGATGAAGAACACATGATACAAGAGATCGAAAATCTGTTCAACTAACCCTCTTTCAATTCTGATAAGACGAATATACCGGCAGGTGTTATCCTGCCGGTTTTGTATTTTGTATGCATATAAGGATAGAAATTTCACCCGATCAGGCGGGCATCAGGCTTGACCAGGTCGTTGCCGAAGCCCAATCCCAAATCTCCCGTTCCAGGATTGCAAGCTTAATTTCCCAGGGTCTTATTTTGGTGAACCAAGGGGGTAAACGCCCCGGTTATAAGGTTAAACCAAAAGATCTGGTTGAAGGGGAGTTCCCATCACCGGATCACCAGGAACACGCCCCGCTTCAGGGCGAATCCATTCCTTTAAATATCCTTTACGAGGATGATTTTCTTCTCATGGTTGATAAGCCTGCAGGGATTGTGGTACATCCCGGCGCCGGTAATGATTCAGGCACCCTGGTCAACCGTTTGATTGCCTACAATCCGGTTTTCAGCCAATCCGGCTGGCAGAGAGATCGACCGGGTATTGTTCACCGTCTGGACAAAGATACCTCCGGGCTGATGGTCATTGCAAAAACCATCAAAGCCCTGGAGTTTCTCCAAAATGAGTTTAAGCAACGACGGGTAAAAAAACACTATTTGGCCTTGGTCCGGGGAGAAAATATTCCCGACTCAGGGGTGATTGAGCGCCCCATCGGCCGGCACCCCCATGATCGTAAGCGCATGGCCGTGCGTGAAGAAACCGGCCGGTGTGCCAAAACACGGTTCAATGTGATAAAACGGTTTCGTTCGGGATCTCTTATGGATGTCCGGCTTTACACCGGCAGGACCCACCAGATCCGCGTCCATTTTTATGACCAGGGTATGCCCCTTTTCGGGGATTGCATTTACCAGGAACGGCGGTTTCGAAAAAAAGATCCCACTGCGCCCCGTCAGATGCTTCACTCCCGAAGTTTGTCTTTTCGTCATCCCTATTCAGGTGTGCGTCTTTATTTTGAAGCCCCCATGCCCGAAGATTTTAAAACCCTTTTGCAGCATCTATCCGATCCGCCCCAATAAAAATGAATGAAAGCTTATAATTTAAAAATGTTGTGCCTTTTGGCGCTGCTGGCGGCCTTCCCTCCGTTATCGACGGACATGTATCTGCCTGCATTGCCTTTGCTTCAAGAAATTTGGCAGCAGCCCATGTCTGTGGTCAATTTTACCCTGAGCGGATTTTTCATCGGGTTTTGTGTCAGTATGCTGCTGTATGGCCCCTTGTCCGATAAATTTGGTCGAAGGCTTCCGCTGATGTGGGGTATCATCATCTATATTGCCGCAAGTTTTGCCAGTGGTTTTGTGGATGATATCTACTATCTTATTATTCTAAGGGTGCTGCAGGGGGTGGGGGCATCCTCCGGGGTGGTGATCTCCATGGCCATTACCAAGGATCTGTATGAAGGGGAGCACCGGCAGCGAATACTTGCCTATATGGCAGTGATCATGGCCCTGGCACCCATGCTGGCACCGGTGTTTGGCGGGGTGATCATGACCTGGCTCTCCTGGCACTGGGTGTTTTTTGTGCAGGCCGCCATGGGCGTGGTTGCTCTTGTGGGTGTGTTGCGGCTCAAAGAGCCTTTGCAGGCGCCCGAGGATGTCAGCGTGCTTAAGGCCGTCGGGCTGTATCTGAAACTATTCAGCAATCGCCGTTATATTGGCTTGGTTCTCCTTTTTTCAGTTATTGTTCTGCCCCATTTTTCTTTTATCGGATCCGCTTCAAGTATATATATATCCCGCTTTGGGACATCCGAACAGGTATTTAGTTACTTTTTCGCCTTTAATGCCGCCGCCATTATGGCCGGCTCCTTCATGTGCACGCGTATTCAAAGACACATGACCTCGGAGAAAATTGTAACCATCAGCTTTGCAGGGATACTGGCCGGCGGCCTTTTCATGCATGCCGATCTGCTGTCGGGGCCCTGGGGATTTGCACTGCCCATGGCCATGGCTTCTTTTTTCTTTGGTTTGAGCCGCCCGCCCAGCAATCATCTGGTTCTTCTGCAGGTTGATCAGGGCGCGGGCACTGCATCTTCGCTTATGATTTTCCTCTATTTTGTTGTGGCGGCGTTTGCCATGTGGTTCATTGCGCTTGACTGGGCCGACACCATTCATGTGATTGCACGCTTGGCTATTTTTGCTGCGCTTTTCGTGCTGGTCGTCTGGGTTCCCATGGTAAAAAAGTTCAAACGCAATGCCGGGGCGTAAACCCAAATTTTCATTTTTTAGCCAAGACGTTTTTTTTGCGCAGGTGCAAAGACCATGATATATTTAATAGCGAGGGCGTTGTAAGGGCTTGTAATTTTTTACCCGACCAAAGGCGTTTATGAACGCAAATCCATGACGGTATCCGGTACCGGGAATCAACAGCCTGTCGAGACAATAGTTGTTTTTGGGGGACTTGATGAAGAAGTATTTGACGTTAAAATCAGTGGCCTTGAGTATAGGTATTCTATTTGTCTTTTATCTGCTATTCGCCGGCCTTGTTGCGCCCTGGGCTGCAAAACGGATCGCTGTCGATTCTTTGACCCAGGTGCTGGGAAGGCAGACGCATATTGAATCGATAACATTTAATCCGTTCACCCTGGAAGCAAGGGTTAAACAGTTTACCATTGAAAGTAAAATCAATGGGGAAAACCTGGCTTCGGTCCAGGGCGTTTATCTCAACCTCTCCTTGGCCTCTCTGTTTCATCTGGCTCCGGTAATTTCGGATATTCAGGTGACTGCGCCAAAATTCTCTCTTCATTTGAACGCGGACAACACCTTAAATATTTCAGACCTGCTTGGAGGAAATACTGAAACACCTGCGCCGGAATCAGAGTCATCTATAAAGGCACCTGATGGTTTGTTTGAGTTTAAGGCGTCTAATATAAAAATTACGAATGCGGCACTGATTTTCACCGATCATATCCGATCGGTCACCCATTCCGTGGCCCAGTTGAATTTGGATCTGCCCTTTGTCAGCACCATGAAAAAGGATCCGGCAACCCCTGTCAAAGCTGTTATGAACTGCCTGGTGGATAAAGCCCGGGTGGAGGTCAATCTTTCGGGGATTCCCTTTGATGCCACCCGGCGGCTGACGTTTTCAGTGAATACCCAGCCCATGGATCTCAACTATTTTACGCCCTATGTTGATCTGCCTGCACCCTATAAAATAAAATCCCCGGGGCATTTGGCCGTAACCCTTTCCGGGGAATATGAGATCCCCGAGGGGAAAACGGCTGAAGACCAAACCCTTGCCGTTAGCCTGAAAACGCTATTGAAAAATTTTGATCTGGAGAATATGAGCGGAGCGGATTTGTTTGCCTGTCCCCAGTTGACATTGGAGGTCTCGTCCCGGAACGTATTTGATAAGAATTTTCTGGTGGACAAGGTGTTACTTGACCAGGGCACATTGTTTGTTGAACGCAATGCCCAGGGCAGGATCAATCTTATTCCCACAGTGCAGAAGGCAAAGGGGGCTGTCCCCCCAAAAGCGGCCACCCAAATGCCGGAGGGATCAAATACAGATCTCCAGGCTCAAGATCCTTCGGAGCAAGCGGCCCAGGCCGATGGGGCTCAATCTTTGACTCGCCCTGCTGATAATTCTAAAATCGATGATATAAATGCGAATGTTATCGCGTCCCGGACTGAAACCAACGCCGAACAAAATCCGGTTGCCCAGGATCAGTCAGACCCGGCCCAAGACCATAAAGCGCCCGTAACACCGGTCATTGAATTGTCTTTACCCTTTACCGTCAAAATCAACCGGGCCGCCGTGAAAAACATGCATATCCGTTTCAGTGATAAGATGGTATCTCCTGAGGTGGTCAAAGATATTTCCAGTCTGGACTTTGTTCTCACCGACGCAGAAGTGGGTTCCGAAACCGCAGGAAAATTTGACCTGAATGTGCTGACCGGCGATGATGAACAGATAAAAACAGCCGGAAGTTTTCATATTCAAAATGATCTGGCCGTCAATGGTATCGTTTCGCTCAACGGTTTCAATCTTAACAATTTTCGTGGCTATCTGGCACCCTATCTCGGCGATAATGTCACCCTTGAGAATGTGGCGGTCGATTCGAATTTCAGCGTCTCGCTGACCCAGGCCGGGCTGGGTGTTAACGTGTCCGACGGGCAGGTTTCCCTGGATAAATTCGGTTTGACGGAACAGGGTAAAAAAGAGCCTGTGCTGCAGTTCGATCAACTGGCACTGTCCCAGATTTCCTGCAACTTGTCAAAACAGGAAGCCGCAGTGGGTCTTATAAATCTTCATAAGGCCCAGGTGAATGTCAACCGGGATCAAAAAGGCCAAGTGGACCTGCTTGCGGCCATCGAGCAGGCCCTGAAAACCAATGCAAAACCCGGGGACAAGGAGATTAAACAGCCGGCACAGCCAAGTGAAGGGGGGGATAATAATCCATCTGCATCTGCCTGGGTTGCCACGATACATAAGGCGGTCTTAGATCAGTGCCGGGTTCAGTTCGTTGATCAGGCCCAAAAAGAGCCGGTATACGTCGTCATGAAAGACATTGGTGTCACGGTTGAAAATATTTCCACAAAAAATGGGGAAAAATCGACTTTCAAGGCGTCCATGATCAATAAGAACGCGGGCGAAATTAACCTTGACGGCAATTTCGACATTTCAGGGCCCGGGGCAACCGTAAACATAGACCTCAACCGGATTGACGTGAATACGTCAGAACCCTATTTTACAGATTTTTTAAACATTTCAATCGCCAAAGGTTACCTTAATACCAAAGGTACGGTGGTCATGACACCGGGTAAAAAGAAAAATGATCCACCAACGATAAGATACACGGGCCAGGCGTCACTTAATGATTTTTTGTCTAAAAATAAGGTGGATGATACCGATTTTTTTAGATGCAAATCGCTGTATGCCACGGGCATGGATGTTTCAGTAAATCCCATGAAGGTGGTCATTCAAAAAATTGCACTGACCGATTTCTACCAGCGGGCCATACTCAATAAAAACGGCCGGCTTAATTACAAAGAGATCATGGTGGAGCAGCCCGAAAGCAAGACGGCGGCAAACGACGAATCTAAGACCAAAACGGCAGCGGGGAAAGGGGCTCGTGGAATACCGGATATCCGCATCGATGCCATCACCCTGCAAGGTGGTCATATCAATTTCAGCGACTATTTAACCCAACCCAATTTTACCGCCAACATGACCGAGATTGCAGGCAGTCTCACAGGTCTTTCCTCCCGGGGCAAAGAACATGCCCAACTTGTACTCAAAGGTGTCCATGGCGGGTATGCACCGTTGGATATCACAGGAGAGGTGGATCCTTTAAAAGATAATCCATATATTGATTTGATCATATCCTTTAAGAACATAGAACTGCCCAAATTTAATGTCTATTCCAAAAAATATCTGGGCTATGAAATTGAAAAGGGAAAGCTCATTCTGGATCTGCATTACAACATAGACAACGATAAACTCAATTCCAGAAATCGGGTTTTATTTGACCAGTTGACCTTGGGTAAAAAAGTGGCCAGCAAAGATGCGACCGCTTTGCCTGTGGAGTTTGCCATCTCCCTGCTTAAAAATCCCAAAGGCGAGATTGATCTGGATCTGCCCATTACAGGAGATCTCAGTGATCCAACATTTCATTTCGGAACGGTTGTGGGAACAGTGCTCAGAAATTTTATTCTGGGAATTGTGACGGCCCCGTTTAAGTTTTTAGGCAACCTTGTGGGGCTCGTTGGTGACCAGGACCTTGGGTTTGTAGCGTTTGAGCCCGGACAAAGCCGGCTGGGTCAGGCCCAGAAAGACAAACTGGACAAGCTTATCACGGTGCTGGATAAGAAACCGAACCTGGAACTTGAAATTAACAGCCAATACAATAAGCTCAGTGATGCCCGGAAATTAAGATATGAAGCCTATGAAACCATGATTTTAGGGATGGACAGAAAACTGCCTGGAGACGGTACCGTGAGTTTGGCCGATTTGGATGAAGAAAAGCGAACCCGTCTCATTGAAAAGGCCTATGCTAAGGCCCAGTTCCCCAAGCCCAGGGATGCGTCTGGAAGCGAAAAAGAGTTGACCGTGGATGAAAAGGCGACGCTTTTGGTCACCAGTATGCCCCTGGATGGAGATGCCTTAAGTGACCTTGGGCGGGAACGTGGCCATGAGATTGCCCGTTATCTGACAGAGACGGGCAAGATTGATATAAGACGCGTATTTGTGACAGAACCTGATCCTGTTGCTGAAGATCAAGAAAACAGTGCCGGGATTAAGACGACATTTAATTTGAAATAGGATGGGCTGAGGATGCTCTTTTGCCTTTTTTACCATTAAAAAACCTATCTTCCAGGTCTCGTTTTTTGCCCACGGAGAAATCTTCGCTGGTGGTGGATAATATGTTTTTGTGGCGGTCTGCAAATATTATTGCCTTGGAACGCCCTAAATTGCACGTCATTAAGCAGGGCGGTCATGACTGTCTGTTGAAGATCGTTAATGGACGATTGGAAAAGGGTATCTAGCTGTTTGCCGATATCTCCTACAAAATTAATAATTTCAACGAAACTTTTATCCTGAAATCTGCCTGCCTGGATAATTCCGTTTAATCCGTCGATTTTCATTCTGCCGAGCAGGTTATCCGACTCTTTTTTTATTTGCACAAGGTCTTGGAATGTGTCCTGCACCATAGTGATGTCGCCGGAATCCGACTTCTTTTTATCAATTTGATCTTCAAAAAAGGCCTGTTCCATGCTGATCATGGCAAAACCGTACCAGGTCAGTCCATAAAAGCCCTGATATTTAAGCTTATCTTGATAACAGCTACGATTTTTTATATTTTTATAGATATTTTAGGGCAGTGGGTCGAAAATGTCGGTGATTCTATTTACAATATTGAAACTAAAAATAAATGTAAATAAAAAAACACTGAAACCATAAAGCATTGTATGAAAGGAGAAATAGTGACCAATCCAATAAATAATTACTGGCAGCTAAAACTGGAGACCGTCAAACAACGTCTTGAAGCCAATAAGTTTGACGTCTATTTGGCTGATTCTGCAGAAGAGGCCAAAGAAATCGCCTTGGGCACGATCATTCCGCCTTTGGGGGCAAAAAGTGTTTCTTGGGGTGGCTCGGTCTCTTTTGTCTCCACCGGCCTTTTCAATACCTTAAAAGACTGCCCCGATTTTGAGGTGATGGATACTTTTGACACCAGTTTGTCGGCGGAGCAAAAGTTTGAGCTGCGCAGGCGTTCCCTGATGGCGGATCTGTTTATCACCGGGACAAACGCCATTACTGAAGATGGGCAATTAGTGAATCTGGATATGATCGGCAATCGGGTGGCGGCCATCATGTGGGGGCCTAAATATGTGCTGCTCATTGTGGGGCGTAACAAGATCTGCGCAGATATGGGCGCTGCCATGTACCGGGTTAAAAATTATGCCGCTCCTGTAAACTGCATGAAACTTGACAAAAAAACGCCCTGTGCAAAAACCGGGATCTGCCACGATTGTTCGGGCCCCGACAGAATTTGTAATTATTGGACCATCACGGAAAAATCCTTTGAACAGGGCCGCATAAAGATAATTCTTGTCAATGAGGATTTAGGTTTCTAAGCCCCCTAATACCGGATTTCAAAATGCGCTAACGCCGGATCCACCGAAACGGTTCGGGTGTTTACATCCTTTACCTCTGAAAAGGTGGAACCCTTTTGACACCAGGCCAGCATATCCTGAACATTTTCCTGATTCCCTTGGAACAGGGCGTGGACGGATCTGTCCGGCATATTTTTAACATATCCTGACAGCCGTCTCTTCTGGGCGGCCAGTTGGGTTTCATGTCTGAAGCATACGCCCTGGACCCTTCCTGTAATAATCACTTCCACAGCACAACGTGGGTTCACTTTTTGATCTCCTATATATTTGTTTGAAATTTTATGGTTTTTAAGATTTGCTTTTTTCAGGGCATCGGGGCCGAATTTGGCAAGCACCGAGTCCATGGCCCGGTCCACGGCCTCCCATTGCCTGTTATGTATTTGGGGTTCATCATCAAACAAAGAACGTTGAACCGGCGTTTCGGTGTCCTGAAATTCAGATACCCCAACCCCCACCAGACGGATTTTTTTTGTGATTTTTAAACCATGATATAAGGACAGTGCCTGGTCAAAAATGGCATTGGATGCGCAGATCCATGTGCCGAGTGTTTTGCTGCGGGTGATTTGGGAAAAATCGGAAAATTTGAGTTTAATGCCGACCTTTCTGCACCGCAGATTGGCGGCCCGCAGTTCATTGCCGACCCTGTGGGCCTGGGCAAGAAGCACGGATTTGACGTCGCCGGGGGTTGAAATATCATGGGATAACGTCACTTCGCCCGAGATGGATTTGCGGGGTCGTTCCGGCGCTATGGGGGTGGTGTCTATCCCCCGGGCCAATTGGAACAGCCGTTGACCGAAGCTGCCGAATTTGTAATTTAATAATTGGAGATCAAATTTTTTCACATCACCCAGGGTTTCAATGTGAAGGCGTTGCATTTGATTGATGGCCTTGGCTCCGACACCCGGTACCTTGCCGATGGGCAGGGTGTCAATCACCTGGGTCATGGCCGCTGGAGAAATAATGGTCAACCCGTCCGGCTTGTTCATGTCCGATGCGATTTTTGCCAGAAACCGGACCGGTGCCCCGCCGACTGAGCAGGTCAGGGCGAGCTGATTGACAATGTCTGCTTTGATTTTTTGGGCGGTCTGTTCGGGTGTGCCGATCAGTTTTTCACATCCTGTAATATCCAAAAAGGCCTCATCAATGGAAACGGGTTCCACCAAAGGGGAAAACTGCCTTAAAATGGCCATGATCTTTCTTGAGTCCCGGGCATATTTTTCCCGGCTGCCCGGCTGGATAATGATATGGGGACATTTTTGTCTGGCCTGGAACACCGGCATGGCTGAATGGATGCCGAATTGTCGTGCCTCGTAACTGGCCGCAGATACCACACTGCGGTTGGAATGGCCTGCCACAATGACAGGTTTGCCCAGAAGGTCCGGGTTGTCCCGCTGTTCCACTGACGCAAAAAAAGCATCCATGTCCACATGGAGGATCATGGGGTGAAAACTCCTCTTGGATCGGGTTAAAAATTGCTGTATTCTTTTACTTTTTAAAAATTGCTGTCAAGGATTGATTGTAATCTTTTTACACCTTCGAGAAGAGATAATAAAGATGCTATTCAGGCAGGGTCTATTTACAGTGTCGGCTGTGTTGTTTTTTTACCTTTCGGTTGGGTTTATCGGATGTTCATCTGACAGCTCCCAAAATACGCCTGCTTCCCAACCGCCTTCCAATGAAGGGCTTGCGCCCCTGGTGTATCAAAAATTGCCGGATAACATCCAGTGGCTCACTAATAATTCAGACCCGGTATTTGCCTCGGATAATGCCAAAAAAGGCGGGATGATCCGGGAGGCCATCATGAATTTTCCCATGACCTTCAGGGTGGTGGGACCGGATTCCAACGGCTCTTTTCGAAGTGCCATTCTAAACAATCAGCTCGCTTTGATCAATATCCATCCCGTCACCCGGCGCATCATCCCCGAGCTTGCTACCCACTGGGCCTATGGCCCCGATAAAAAGACCATGTATTTCAAACTGGACCCTGGTGCCCGGTGGTCGGACGGGGTGCCGGTGACGGCCAGGGACTATGTCTATACCCTGACCTTCATGCGTTCTGAGTATATTGTGGCGCCTTGGTACAATGATTATTATACCCGGGAGATCGAATCCGTCACCGCCTTTGACGATTACACCATTGGGGTAAAAAGCACCAAGGCCGTGCCCGATCTCTACCTGAAACTCGGCATCAGTCCGATTCCGGAACACTTTTTTAGAACCCTGGGAGATGATTTTGTATCCCGGTTCAACTGGGCTGTTGTGCCCAATACCGGGGCGTACCGGATCACTGATTTTAAGAAAGGGCGGTTCATTCGGTTCTCCCGCAAAAAACAGTGGTGGGCAAAAGAGCGGCGGTATTTTAAAAACCGGTTTAACGTGGATTCGGTGCTTTTTACGGTGATCCGTGATTTTAACATGCAGTGGGAATATTTTAAGAAAGGCCGTCTGGATACTTTCGGCATGGTGCTGCCAAAATTCTGGCACCAGAAATCCGACACCCCGGTGATCAATAAAGGATATGTGGAACGAATCTGGTTTTTCAATGATCTGGAGCAGCCGTCCAGGGGCATGTGGCTGAACCTGGACCGGCCGATCTTCAAGGATATCCGGGTCCGAAACGCCTTTGCCCACGCCATGAATATGGATAAGGTGATCAAACAGGTGTTGCGGGGTGATTATTT
This sequence comes from uncultured Desulfobacter sp., assembly GCF_963666675.1. Taxonomy (NCBI): domain Bacteria; kingdom Pseudomonadati; phylum Thermodesulfobacteriota; class Desulfobacteria; order Desulfobacterales; family Desulfobacteraceae; genus Desulfobacter; species uncultured Desulfobacter sp. The sequence continues at coordinate 869,548 of NZ_OY762929.1, forward strand.
CCGGCTGCCCCAGGCATTTTACGGATATGGAGAATATACCGATTACACCATCAAAGCCCGGGATTATGATATTTTAAAGATCGAAACCTTGATGGGCCAGGCCGGTTGGCAAAGGGGAGCGGACGGTATCTGGCACAAAGGGAATATGCGGTTTTCCCTGACGGTAACCTATTATCTGGAAGAGCATATGCCCCGGCTGGCTGTCTTGAAAGAAGAAGCGCTCAAGGCCGGGATTGACCTGGAACTGGAGCGGCTTGATCCCACGGCCATGTTCAAGAAAACCCTGGAAAAAAAACATGATGTGGCCTGGATGGGATGGAGTACCGGCCTGCGGCCCTCCTTCTGGCAGGGGTGGCATTCGGACAACGCGCACAAGCCCCAGACCAATAACATCACCAACACGGATGATCCGGAACTGGACAAACTCATTGACCAGTACAGGGACAGTCTGGATGAAGGAGAACGCATCAAGTTGTCCAAAACCATTCAAAACAAGATCCATGATATCTGTGCCTATGTGCCATCCTATATGGTGCCCTATGTCCGGCTGGCTTACTGGCGGTGGATGCGGTTGCCCGAATTTCACGGTACCCCTGTGTCGGACAGTCTGTTTGACCCGTTTGCCTCGGATACCGGCGGGCTTTTTTGGGTTGATGAGGGTATCCGGCAAGAGACCCTTGCCGCTGAAAAAGCAGGGCAGGTGTTTGTCCCTGTTACCATCATTGATGATAAATATAAAAGAAAGGCCCGGTCCGAATGAATCAAACCGATTGTTCTCCCCTTTTAGCGGTTAAACATCTTGGGGTGTCGTTTCAGACCGACCAGGGAGCGGTCCTTGCCGTGGATGATGTCAGCTTTGAACTGGCCCCAGGGCAGGTGCTGGGCATTGCCGGGGAATCCGGGTGCGGAAAAAGTGTAACGGCTCTGAGTTTGATGCGGCTGCTGCCAAAGCCTGTTTCAAAAATTAAAGATGGAAAGATCCTGTTTAACGGAGAAAATCTGCTTGATCTCCCCATGGATGCCATGCGGTCCATCCGGGGCAAAAAAATCTCCATGATTTTCCAGGAGCCCATGACCGCATTAAACCCGGTGCATTCCGTAGGCCGGCAGATTATAGAGATTTATTCCCTGCATTTTCCGGGTATGGGCAACAAAGAAAAAAATACGGCGGCGCGGCAGATGCTTGAGAGGGTGGGTATCCCCGATGCCCGGCAGGCCATGAAAAAGTATCCCCATCAATTGTCCGGCGGGATGCGCCAGCGGGTTATGATCGCCATGGCCCTGGCTTGTGAACCTGATATTCTCATTGCCGATGAGCCGACCACAGCCCTGGATGTAACGGTCCAGGCCCAGATCATGGATCTTATTTTTCACTTTCGGGATGCCACCGGTATGGCTGTGATTTTGATTACCCATGATCTTGGGCTGATTGCAGAACATTGTGATCGGGTGGTTGTGATGTATGCCGGAACCGTGGCAGAGAGCGCTTCTGTGACGACTTTATTCCGGCATCCGTTTCATCCTTACACCAAAAAATTATTGCAATCCATACCGTCTGCGGCCCAAACGCCAAAAGAACCGCTTCCCACCATTCCGGGAAATGTACCGGCGTTGTCCGCCATGCCGGCCGGGTGTCGGTTTGTCAAACGCTGCGAATATGCTTTGGCACAATGCGAAAATCACCGTCCAAGGCTCATGCCAGTCTCATCCGGCCATTTTGCCGCGTGCCGTTTGGTCGATAATGACGAAAAAAAATCAAATTTTAATAAATAATCCTTGATTTTTAAGCAGAAGCTAATAGTATACATTCAAAGCTGCGAAATGCAGGGCTTTGAAAGTTTCGTTCTAAGGGCTGGACCCCATTGTTGGCGTGGCAGGACCTGAGTTTGAAACTAAAATTATTCACTACAAGTAAGGAGAGAGTCGCAATGGCAAATGGGATCGTAAAGTGGTTTAATGATGCAAAGGGATACGGATTTATCGAACAGGAGGAGGGACCTGACGTATTCGTGCATCATACCGGCATCAACGCAACAGGCTTTAAATCTCTTAATGAGGGTGACCGGGTCACTTTTGATGTAGAGGACGGACAGAAAGGACCTGCAGCGGTCAATGTAACTGTCCAGTAAGTCTATTTTTAAGGGGTTTTTGAGCATTGGCCTGTTCGAAAACCCTTTTTTTGCGTCCGCATTTTCTGCCGTTTTTTCAAAACCCATCCTAAATCCCTGCCCGAACAAAAATCCGTGTTTGGATAAAAAGTTGCCCATATGCAAGGCGCAAGCAAAGCTGGAACCGGAGCGTACTAAAGTACGTGAGGATTGCAGCTTTGTGCGGCAACGCCGCAGATAGGTGGCTTTTGATTCAAACATCAATTGAATCTCTCCGGTGAGAAGGGTGCCGGATCAATATCCGGCCGGTTTCCCAAAATCATATCACTGACAAGTTTTCCCGTACCTGTGGCAAAGGTAACTCCCAGCATGCCGTGTCCTGTGGCCACAACGAGGTTGTTGAATTTTGACATTTTGCCGATCACAGGCATGTCGTCATGGGTCATGGGTCTGACCCCTGCCCATTCTTCCACAACCGGGCGGCCCATCGGGGTTCTCATATATTCTCCCGCCCCCTGGATCAGTTTATTTAACCGGGGGCGGTTCAGCGAGGTTGAAAAGCCTGAAAACTCCATGGTCCCGCCTAATCGGTATCCGCTTTTCCAGGGCGTTACCACCATGTTTCTTTCATGGAGCATGCAGGGAACAGAGGGGCAGACTTCGGGACGAGCCATGGTGATGCTGTACCCCTTGCCCGGCTGAACCGGCAGAGGTAAGTCGAGCATCTTTGCAATTTCAGTGGAAAATGCCCCGGCAGCCAGGACAAACGCATTTGAAAAAAAAGTGCCCTGATTGGTGTGAACGCCTCGAATTTTACCGTGTTCACAGATAAACCCTGTGGCCCGGCACATCTCCCTGACGTTCAGCCCCCGGCTTACCAGGTTGTTTTTCCATGCCGAGACAAGACGCTCCGGACGGACATGCCGGTCATGTTCTGAAAACCAGCTGCCCACAACCGCCGGTGACAGGGCTGGCTCAAGATCCAGGGTTTGTGCCCGGGACAGTTTTTTATATCCTAACCCGAACTGTTCATTGAATGCGTTGGCGTGGTAAAATCCGTCAAAGGTCTTTTGGGATAGATAGACTGTGAGCACGCCTTTATCTTCATAATCACAGGCAAGGGTACCGTCATCGAGCAATTGGCTGAACAGGCGCTTTGAATATGACAATAATGTGTATTTATGTTTTGCGGCCCGGTTCATATGGCCTTTGCGGCAGTTCAAGGCAAAACGCAGGAGAAAGGTTATCCGGTTCATGTCCGGTTCCGGCTTAATGTAAAGGGGGCTTGTGCCGCGCAGGGTTCGGACGATTTCCTTGGAGACAACCCCCGGCGCACAGAGTGTGATCACATCACTGAAAAACAGCAGGCCGCAGTTGCCGTGGGAAGCCCCAGAACCGACGTGCCGGTCTTCTATAATAGTGACGCTTGCCCCCTGCGCCATTAAATAGTGCGCACAGGCAAGTCCAATGATTCCGCCACCGATGATAATTATGTCATTTTGGTTTGTGGTCACAATCTTTGTCTCTTTATTTAGGAGTTCGCAAATTAAAACAGTTTTTGTAATAATTCAACTGAAAAATTGTAATATTTTGTTTAATTTAATGGGCTATTGTTAATTAATCTGAATGGTTTTGCTTGGATGGGTGCCGTCATATTTGACTTCTGCCCCCATTGGACGATAACAGGCACCTTGTTTTTTGAACCTTGGCCGTGTTATTTTTGTCCAGGTCGTCATATTTTAGATCAGTGTTTTACGGAAAAGAGGGAATGGGAGAATCAGAGCATACACAAAGCGGTCGTCCGATTCTGGATATCCAGCATTTGAAAAAATATTTTCCGGTCACTTCAGGTGTTTTTATGCGCAGGACCGGTAACGTTCATGCGGTGGATGATGTCAGTTTTTCGATGTTCAAGGGGGAAACCTTAGGCGTCGTGGGCGAGTCCGGTTGCGGAAAAACCACCTTGGGCCGGTGCATCATGGGACTGTATCCATTGACCGGGGGCCGCATTCTTCTGGACGGCAAACCATTGTCCGCCATGACCCGGAAAATGCGCAAAGCCTTTTCGACCCGGGCACAGATGATTTTCCAGGACCCGTTTGAATCCTTGAATCCCAGGCAGACCGTGCGACAGATTTTGGAAGAAAAGTTCCGTATCCACGGGGTGCCCGAACAAAAAACGGCCTCCCGGATTGAATTGTTGCTGGACCAGGTGGGGCTTGACCCCGGCGCGTTGACCAAATATCCCCATGAGTTTTCAGGCGGCCAGCGCCAGCGCATCGGCATTGCCAGGGCCATCAGCATGACCCCGCAAATCGTTATCTGTGATGAGCCGGTTTCCGCCCTGGATGTGTCTGTCCAGTCAAAGATTTTAAACCTTTTGCTGGCGTTGCAGTCCGCCATGGATCTGACCTATCTGTTTATTTCCCATGATTTGTCCGTGGTGCGCCACATGTCCGACCGCATCATTGTCATGTACCTGGGCCGTATCATGGAAATTGCGGATGCCCAAACAGTATACAACCATCCGGGGCATCCCTATACCAAAGCATTGCTGGAGGCCGTCCCCATCGCTGATCCTGATCGGCCTTTGAACAGAACCCCGCTTAAAGGTGAAATTCCTTCGGCCGAACACCCGCCTCCGGGTTGCAGATTTTCCTCCCGTTGCCCCGGGGCTCGGTCCTTGTGCTTTGAAAAGGCTCCCGCGCTTTTGGATCACCACCATGACCCCGGTCATTTGACGGCCTGCCATTTTCCCATATTTGATTAATTTGTTTTTTAACTCCTTTTATGTACAGCGTATTTTATCATGAATACGCGATATGCTAAAAAAATATTTTTTGGCTTTTTGGGGATTGCATGGCCCAGGCAAGTGGGCGTGAGGGGGGGTTGCGAAAAAACAGGCTTAATGCTAAAAGTTTCCAAAATTTATGGAAACAGGCTATGATTTGTTTTCACTTCTATTTTAAAAAGGTTAAAGGAAAATTCCCAAAATAAATAAATATACCGGCTCATGGCGGCCAGTTACAATGGGAATGTAAAATGAACGGCATTTCAAATATTGGGTATGGGATAACAGGCGTCAATGCCTTTTTAGGGTGCGTTTTAAGGTCCTTCGCTTTGTATGCACTGTGGGTTATGGTCCCAGGCGTTGTGATTGTCACGGGCCTCGGGTGCACGGAGCAAACGCGTGTTGAGGAAAAAGGCTGCATCATCAAAGCAGGTTCCGTGGAAATCAGCCAGGCGGATTTTATCCGGGAACTGGAGGTCAAGCAAGCCAACTATCCCTATGATATAAACAACAGCCCCGATGAATACAACGCCATGGTCCTGGATCTAGCTTCGGATCTGTCCGATGAGGCGGTTCTGTTGGCGGCCGCTGCGGACAAGGGGATTAATGTGAGTGCCGAAGAACTTGACGCAGCCGTTGCGGAGTTTAAAAAAGATTATCCCGAAGACAGTTTTGACCGGATGCTCCTTGAAAGAGCCATATCATATCCTGTCTGGAAAAAGGGATTAAAAAAAGATATGGTCATCCAAAAATTAATCATGCAGGATCTGGTGGCATCCCAGCAAATTCATCCCGAAGATATGATTGCCTTTTATGACCGTTTGGCAGGGCCGAACAAATCCCAGAACGATGATAATTCAACGATGGTGGATGAAAACGATTTGGTGCTCAAGCTGCGGATAGAAAAGAGTCAGGACGCCTTTGGCGAATGGATGCAGGGTCTGCAGGCCGGCTATCCTGTACACATTGACAAACTGATGTTAAGCACTTTTTTAATGGATACTGGGAAAAAATAGCAGTCATGGCGGTCGGTTCCATTCGTATCCGGGCTTAATTCAGAACAAAAGATGGTAGCAATTTAACCCTTGAAGTTAGGATTTTTTATATAAGAGGCGCAAGTATGGTTAAAAAACGATGCATAGTTTTAACAGCGTTTATATTTGGTTTTTTCTGGGCGGTAAATTGCCTGGCCCAGGAGGAGGTGATGGACCGGATCGTCGCCATTGTAAATGATGATATCGTCACCTTGTCCCAGCTTGAGACGGCTGCGGACCCGTATCGGAAAAACATTGAAACCTCCCAGGAGTCTTCAACCCGAAAAAAAGAGCTGATGGGGCAAATGTACGACCAGGTCCTTAACCAGTTGGTGGAAAACAGCCTGGTGGTCCAGGAAGCCAAACGCATGGGGATTACGGTGGATGATGCGGATGTGGACCGGGCCGTGGAAAATTTTAAAAAGGAGCACAATCTGGATCAGGAACGGCTGGAACTCGGCCTGGCCGCCCAGGGCATGACCCTTGAGCAATACCGTGAAAGAATCCGGGAACAGATTACCCAGAGCATGATCGTTTCAAGGGCGGTCCGTGCCAAGATTGTTGTGACGGATGAAGAGATAAACGCATATTATAAAAGCCATTATCAGGAATTTAAGGCCAAAAAGAAGTATCATTTAAAAAATATAATCGTAAAGGATTCAACAGCCCTTGCCACGGTCCAGGCAAAATTGGAGAATGGGGTTGATTTTTCTAAGGTTGCCCAAGACGATTCGATCGGGTCCAATGCATCTTCCGGTGGTGAACTCGGCACCTTTGACATATCAAGCTTCAGCAGTGAGATCAAAGACGCCCTTGAAGGCGTCAGCAAGGGGCAGTACTCCAGGCCTGTTGATATGGGGGGCGCGTTCCAGATTCTTTATGTGGCTGATATCATTTCAATGGGGCAGGGGCCTGTCCAGGAGGAGTTGGAAAAACAGATCCAGGATATTTTGTACCGGGAACATGGGGAAGCTCAGTTCAAGAAGTGGATGGAAACCCTTAAAAGTAGTGCGCACATTAAATTAATGCTTTAAATCCGTCACTGTTGTCTATCTAAAGGAAAGTTATCCATGCAAAAAGAGCAAATTCTGATACTTGAGAACAGTATTACAAGATTGTTGCGCCGGGGGGCCAATAAGCAGCTGCTTAATATCATAAAAAAAACCCATATGGCGGATCTGTCCATTATTTTTGAAAATTTGACGCCCCTGAACCAGGAAAAATTGTTCAACCTGCTGGATAATCCCGAAGATATCGGTCTGCTGTTTTCGCATCTGTCTGAAAAGACCTTTGTGGAGACTGTCAAAATCGTCAATTTCGATAAGCTGGTGACGGTTTTTGATCACATGCCTTCAGATGATGCCGCTGAACTTCTTGGATGTTTGGACGAAGAACTGTCCGACAAGATTCTGTCCAAAATGAAAAAGGAAGAGTCGTACAATGTCGAGCAGATCATGAGTTATGAAGAAGATACCGCCGGCAGCCTCATGGTCAAGGATTACGTGGCCCTGGAAGAAGATGTCAAGGCAAAGGAAGTGATCGAGGCGCTACAGAACAAGTATCTTGATGTTGAGATGCCGTTCTACATCTATGTGATAGATGATTACGGCAAGCTTGTAGGGGTCAGTTCCCTTCGTCAGTTGGTCGTGGAATCCCCGGATAAACCCCTTAAGGAGTTTATGTCTACGGATATTGTGTCGGTCAAGCCTTATACGGACAGAGATGTGGTGGCCCGTCTGGTTTCCCGGTATGATTTTCTGGCCATACCGGTTGTGGATGATGATAACCGCATCATCGGTATTGTGACCGTGGATGACGTCATTGATATCCTGCACGAGACCGCCACCGAAGATATGCTGAAAATGGCCGGTGTGGGTGAGGATTATGTTGAGACCCAGTCTATTCTCAAAGGTACCCGCATCCGTCTGCCCTGGTTGTTTGCCAGCTGCCTCGGCGGTATTGCCAACTTTTTTATCATTGGACGCTTTGAGTCCACGTTGGCCCAGTTGACAGGACTTGCCGCGTTTATTCCCATTATCATGGGCATGGGCGGGAACATCGGTACCCAGAGTGCCACCATCGTGGTCCGGGGGATTGCCACGGGTCGGGTGAATATCCGGGATTTTGCCAAGGTCATTTCCCGAGAGCTTGGTGTGGGTTTTATTCTCGGTGTGACCTATGGCGGTCTGATTGCGGCCGTGGCCAAGATCAACTTTATGGGCGAACCCTTTTCCTGGGCCTTATCCGTGGTGGTCGGCGGATCAATTTTGTCTTCCATGACCGTGGCCGCTTTGGTGGGAACATCCGTACCCATGATTTTCCAGCGGCTCAATATTGATCCGGCCGTGGCCACAGGCCCCTTTGTTACAACCACCATGGATTTGATCAGCGTTTACTGTTATTTCACCATTACAAGGTTGCTGCTTGGTTTTTGACAACAATACGGGCGATTTTTGCACCGACGCCATATTGCTTCGCAAAATTGAATATGGAGACCATGATTTGATCATCACCTTTCTGACCCGGGACAAGGGAAAGATAAGCGTAATGGCAAAGAATGCCAAAAAGAGTGTGCGCAGGTTTTCAGGCGCCATGGACCTGTTTTCGGCGAACCATATCCAGTGCGTCTTTCCAAAAAAAAACAGGGACGCCATGATCAATTTGTGCCAGACGGTTCTTGAAAACGGATTCTCCCGTATTCGTTATGATGTGGTGAACACCGCCTATGCCTCCTACTGGACGGAAATTGTCACCCAGTGGCTGGAGGAGGGAAAAGCACAGCCCGATATTTTTGAATTGCTTTACACCGCCCTGGAGATGGTGGACGACGGTTTTATTCCCACCGAAGTGATCAGTCTGCTGTTTCAGATTCGGTTTATGCGTTTATCCGGGTTTTCTCCCGGGCTTGACCGGTGCGATGCCTGCCGATTGGGCATGGACGATGTCGATTCGGCAAAGCTTTGGTTTGATTTTAAGGCCGGTCGGGTGGTCTGTCCCCAGTGCAAAGGCAATATCCCCCGACTGCATGAGGCCGTAGGGCCTTTTGGCGACATTGCCCAGGGGTGCTGGGTATCCAAGGGGACCTTGAAGCAGTTGTCCTGGATTAATACCGTGGACATGGCCCGGGCAGATCGTATCAAGTTTTCCCCTGTTGCCATCAAAGAGGGAGAAATCCTGCTCGAATCTTTTATTCCATTTCACATTGGCCGAAATTTCAACAGTTTGAAGTTTTTACGTAAAATGAGATCCGACATATGAATCTTGCACCAATACTTGAAAAAAAACAGGTCCATGTCTGTGTGCCCTGCCGCATTGATTTCGGCGGCACCCTGGATATATCCACCTTTTATCTGCCCCTGGCTGACCTGAAGCCTGCGACCTTGAACCTGGCCCTTGACATGCGCACCCATGTTTATTTGTCGCCGGGTAAAGAAGGGCGGATTAAAATTTCTTCCAAGGGATTTGATACCATTGACCGCAGCCGGGATGACAAAGGGTGGGACGGTCCCATGGGGCTGATGTTTGCCGTGTTTCAATATTTTAATGCCCATGGGGTGCATCTGCACATTGAATCGGAGTCCCCGGTTCGAAGTGCCCTGGGCGGCTCCTCATGTGCTGCTGTGGCCATTATTGCCGCCGTTTACACCGCCCTGGGAAAACCGATCAATCCCGAACATATTGCCTGGCTGGCCCATTATCTGGAAGGTGCCGTGGCCGGGGTGTTGTGCGGGGTCCAGGATCAGGCGGCTGCGGCATTTGGCGGGGTGAACCTGTGGGAGTGGAAGTTTGGGCAAAAAGGTCCTGAATTCTTCCGGTACCCGGTGTTTGATTCCCGTGAAAAAATAGAGCAATTGAACCGCCATATCCTGGTTGTCTATTGCGGTATTCCCCATGAGTCCAGTGACGTGAACGGCCGCTGGGTGAATGAATTCAGGGCGGGCCGGGCCTATGATGCATTTGAACGGATCACCCATCTTACACGTCAGTTCACCCGTGCTTTGGCAGCTTTTTCTTTTCAGGAGGCCGCACAATTAATGAACCGGGAAACAGCGGTTCGTTGCGAAATGACCCCGGACGTACTGGATCATACCGGTATGCTGCTGTGGGAATCGGCCAAGGCCGAAGGTTGCGGGGCCAGATTCACAGGGGCAGGCGGGGGCGGCTGCCTGTGGGCCGTTGGGGAAGAATCGGATATCAATGGGCTGAAAATACAATGGCAGAAAATTCTTGATCCCATAGACGGGGCCATGGTGCTGGATACGGCCATCGACCCCGAGGGAATTCATATTTATTAATCAAAGGAGGAAATATGGCAGGATATGATCCCGAACAGGATAAAAAGATAGCTGAGTGGAAAAACGAGGAAACCGGACTGATCATTTCTATCATGCAGTATGGTCAGGGTGAACCTAAGCTACAGGTCGGTCCCAGAATTTTGAAGAAAAAAGACGGTTCGGACCGGGCGCCCATGAAAGCGGGCAGACTCTCTGTTGAAGATGTCATGTGGCTGTATGACATTATTGATGAGGTTAAAGATGAGTTATCCGACATGGTCGGACCTGAATAGCCCGTCAATTGTTCCGCCTTTAGGACATAGAGACGCAAATAGCGTGGGGCCTGCTGCATTGATGGTCAGTGCTGACCCGGACATGGGACTGATCCGCCAGGGATTCGGCAAGTGGCAGTCCCGCGCTTTTTTTAACAGCAGTCTGCTGGTTAAAAAAGAAAAGCCGCTGGGAATGAACGTCACAGGGCCTTTTATAGGCGCCCCCTATGGGGTGATGCTGCTGGAATCATTGATCGCAAAGGGGGTCCGGGCCGTTATTGTCCTTGGCTGGTGCGGCGGCCTTTCCCCGGATCTCGTTCCGGGGGATCTGGTGGTTGTGGAAAAAGCGCTGGTGGATGAGGGAACATCCCGGCACTATATGGAGTTGTCCAGGGACCTGCCGGCGGTTCATGCCGATGCAGGCCTTGCCGCGACCCTTGCGGATGCCCTTGGGGCCGCCGGACTTGACGTGCAGCCCCAATCCACCATCTGGACCACGGATGCCATTTACCGGGAGACCCCTGAAAAGGTGGCCTGGTACAAGGATAAAGGAGCCTGTGCCGTGGAGATGGAGTGTTCGGCGTTATTTGCGGCGGCGGCATTCAGAAAGATCCCCATCGCGGCCCTGCTCGTGGTCTCCGACAGTCTTGCCCGGGCCGATGGCGCCTGGGACCCGGGGTTTAATAAAAAAAGGTTTAAAGCCATGCGTAAACAAGCCCTAGGCGTTGCCATGGCATTGACAGGAAAACTTGCAGATGGATTTTGAGACAAGCCGGATTGAGGCGCAAAAGCTGCGCGCCGAGTTGACAGAACACAGTTACCGCTATTATGTGCTGGATGATCCGGCTATTGATGATCAGACCTACGACATGATGCTGCGCAAGCTCATTGACATTGAGACCCGTTACCCTGAGCTTGTCACCGAGGATTCCCCCACCCGGCGCATCGGGGCCCCGCCTTTAACGGCCTTTGATACGGCCCCCCATTCCGTGCCCATGCTGAGCCTGGACAATGCCTTTAATGATCAGGAGATCCTGGATTTCCATGCCCGGTGTCTGAAAACCTCCGGGGCACATTCCCTGGCCTACACTGCAGAGCCCAAGCTGGACGGCCTGGCTGTGGAACTGACCTATGAAAACGGACTGCTGGTGCTGGCCACCACCCGGGGCGATGGATACACAGGCGAGGTAATTACGGAAAATATCCGAACCATTCGTTCCGTGCCCCTGCGTCTGATGGCCGATAGAACAGCTGTGCCGGAGTTTATGGAAGTGCGCGGCGAGGTGATCATCCGGCATAAAGATTTTGAGACGCTCAACCAGGGCCGCATGAATAAAGGCGAATCGGTTTTTGCCAATCCCCGCAATGCCGCCGCAGGTTCCCTGCGCCAGTTGGATTCAAAAATAACCGCCCAGCGGCCGTTGACCATATTCGTCTATGGCGTGGGTGTGGTCAGAGGTCTTGAATTCCCCAGCCAGGCCCGGATGCTTGAGTGTCTCGCAGATTTAGGATTCCCGGTAAATCCCCTGGTCAAAAAAAACATTTCAATCCGTCAGGTGCTGGATAATTTTAAAGATCTGGAAGGCCTTCGTTCTCAATTGGCCTATGACATCGACGGCATGGTGATCAAGGTGGATGACGTTTTGATCCAGCAGGCCCTGGGCGAAAAGATAAAAAGTCCCAGATGGGCCATTGCCTATAAGTTCCCTGCCATGGAAAAGACCAGCAAAATACTGGATATCACGGTCCAGGTGGGGCGTACCGGAACGCTGACCCCTGTGGCGGAACTTGCGCCGGTGAGCATTGGCGGTGTCACGGTGTCCAGGGCCACCCTGCACAATGCCGATGAAATTGAACGCAAAGACATACGCATTGGTGATACGGCATTGATCACCCGGGCCGGTGACGTGATCCCCAAGGTGGTGAAAATTATCCCTGACGCCCGTACCGGAGAAGAGACCGTCTTTACCATGCCCGATAACTGTCCGGTGTGTGCTTCCAGGGTCAGGCGCCTTGAGGGCGAGGCGGCGGTCAAATGCGTCAATGCCGTATGCAGCGCCCAGATCAAGGAGCGTATCCGCCATTTTGTATCCAAAAAAGCCTTTGACATGGACGGGCTTGGTAAAAAGCTGGTGGAGCAGCTGGTGGAGCAAAAAGTCATCGGTTCTTTTGCCGATCTATTCCATATGGACCGGAATACCCTGGCCGGGCTTGAACGCATGGGCGCAAAATCTGCCGACAATATCATCGCCGCCGTTGAACAGTCCAAAACGGTCTCCTTTGCTCGGTTTATTTTTGCCCTGGGCATTGACCACACCGGCGAGCATGCGGCAAGATTACTGGCACAAAAGTTTGCCGATCTTGACGCATTGATGGCTGCAGATACACTGACCATCAGCACCATTCATGGCATGGGAGAGACCACCGCCCGTGCGGTCACCGGATTTTTTTCCATTGAGGAAAATGTTAACCTGGTGAAAAATCTGCTTGATGCCGGCGTAATCATCACCAATGATCTATATGGCGGGGGCAATGAAACGGACAACGCGGTCAGTGGAAAAACCATTGTACTGACGGGCAGTTTCGAAGCAATGCCAAGAAGTGAGGCCAAAGCAAAACTTTTGGCCCTGGGTGCAAAGGTAACAGGATCTGTATCAAAGAATACCGATATCGTTATCGCCGGCAGCAAGGCCGGTTCAAAGCTGACCAAAGCCGAAGCGCTCGGCGTCACTGTCTGGGATGAAGCCGGGCTTCTGGGATTGATAGGCGGCGGGGATTAAAACTACAGGACATCGTCCAGTTCGCCGATGATGGCGGTCAGATGCTTTTCCATCCACTGGGATGCGGCCGCGGGATTACGGGTTTCGATGGCCCCGAGCACTTTGCCCAGGGTTTTAACTGATTTTTTTCTGTATGCGTGGCTCAGGTGGTCTGACTTGAGATTTTCGTGGTGCTCGGTGAGAAGTTCAAGGACCAGTTTTGTCATTTCGCAGATGACCTCGTTCTGGGTCGCCTCGGCCAGGGCGTAGTGAAAGGATTTGTCCTCCCGCAGAAAGATATCGTAACTGCTGTTTTCCATATCCTTGGACAAGAGGTCCATAATATCCTTGAGCCGATTCAATGACTGTGGTGTGGCCCGGGTCGCCGCCAGGGCTGCGGTTTTGCATTCAAGGGTGGTTCTGGCCTCCATCAGATCCAAAAACGAACTCTTCTGGGCGGCCGTCGACAGTTTTTCAAATTGGGTTTCCGAGTTCTGCCGGATCTCCTTGATAAAGGTGCCTTTGCCCTGGATGGGTTCAAGATACCCCCTGGCCACCAGGGTGTTGATGGCCTCTCTGATGGAAGATCGGCCCACGCCGAACATCACGGCAAGGTCCCTTTGGGCGGGCAGTTTGCTGCCGGGTAAAAGCCCCTGGTTTTGGATCTGCGCCAATAGCTGTTCCACCACCATATTCACGGCCGTATTTTTCTTTATGGTTGAAAATTCCATCTATCTCCTGAATCTGTTTAGTTACGAGAAAAGCAAAACCCCTTCGAAAATTGGTCTGTAATACTGCCACAAAGCCTCCGGCTTGCCAAGTAAATTCAGGGCCGCCAATACATAATTGGTCTGAAGACCTTAAAACCTGTTGACATGATGGGCGGACATGGATATGGTGCCCAAACTAAATATAAATAAAACAAAAACGGTAACAAGATTGTTTAAAAAAAAATAAAAAGGATTAATCAACACAGTTTTGATTTTGTATTAATTCATAATTAATCAGGTTGGAGGAAAAGATGAAACGTTTGGTATGTCTGTTTGCGGTCAGTTGTTTTTTAGGATTGTTTTCGGTGATGCCGGCATCGGCAAAAATTAAGCTCAATTTTGCAGGCCATTACCCCGAAGAGCACCCGTCAACCCAATTGCTGCGCAAAGCTGCCCAGGAGGTCAATGAAAAGACCGAAGGACGGGTTGAGATTAAAATTTTCCCCGGAGACCAGCTCGGTGACTATACCCTGCTGTTCCAGGATATCATGATGGGCTCCGTGGATATGGGGCAGGTCAATCTGCCAAGCGAATATGACGTCCGTCTGGAAGCCCACAGCATCCCCTATATTGTTAACGGCTACGACGATATCCCCAAAATCTTCTCCTATGATTCCAATTTCAGCCAGACCTTCAAAGAGATCCTGGCCCAAAAGGATATCGAATTTTTCGGCTTTAATGTCATTGGGCTTATCGGCGTGGGCAGCAAGGTCAAGCCTGAAAACCCCTTTGATCCAAAAGCGGATAAAAAAATCCTGATCCGGGTTCCGCCCATGAAGGTCTACCAGCTCTCTGCCAAGGCCCTGAATTACCGGACCACCACCATCAACTGGGCCGATATCTATTCTGCCATGCAGACCAGTGTCTGCGACGGCTGGATCGGCGGTACCCCGGACGTCAACTACCTGACCTTCAAGGATGTTGAAAATTATTATGTTGCATATAACAATTTTGTGGAATGCAACGCCTTTATTATGGGCAAGCAGGCCTACAAGCGGCTTGGTAAGGATGCCCAAATTGTAAAGGATATTTTCAAGGCAACGGCCGCCGCCAGTTTTGATATGGCCAAGGTTCAGGATGACCTGTATCTGAAAAAGATGGAAGAAGCCGGGCTTACGGTGATCTATCCCACACCTGAACAGGCCAAAACCCTGTCGGACTATATCCATGAAACCGTATGGCCCAAACTTTACGATCTTTATGGAAAAGATATTTTTGACAGTATCAAAAAAGATTTAGGCGAACTTTAATCTAAAGGGTGCGGCCCATACCGGGTCGCACCTTCTTTGAAACGGTAACCCACAGGATGAAGGAGGGCTCCCATCCATGGAAGCGATAAAGCAAGCCTTTGTTTTATTGTATGAATTTTTATTGAAGATCGAGCGGGTTATGCTGGTGGTTACCAGCCTGGTCGTGGTGGGCATTATCTGTGTGGCGGTATTCATGCGCTATGTCCTGCACATGGACCTTTTTGCCTACGATGAATTGGTCATGATCGCTGCCTTCTGGCTTTACTTCATCGGAGCGGCTTACGGCAGCTATGAGGACAGCCATATCAAGGCCGATATCGTTCAGATTTCCCTTGCGCCCAAACACCCCAAAGCCGCCGCAATCATCGGACTGATTGCCAAAGGTCTGGAGGTGGTGTTTTCACTGACCATTGCAAGCTGGGGCTGGTCGCTTATGGCCTGGCAGCTCAAGTTCATGGGGCGGACCATGGGGTGGGGGATTCCCATCGCAGTGCCCCAGGGCGCCATTGTGGTCGGATTTTCGCTCATGAGTTTCTATGCCGTCGTACATTTTGTTAAGGCCTTCAATGCCCTTAGGGCAGGTGATTTTCAAGGGGGGGAAGTCTGATCATGGACGTATTGATATCGATATTCATTCTCATCGGCACATTGCTCATCGGTATTCCCGTGCCGTTTTGTTTTACGGCGACGGTCATGTGGATGGTCGGCGCGGGCGATTACAAGATCACCTCTCTTTTACCTGTGGGCTACAGCAAGATGAACACCGTGGCCCTTCTGGCGGTACCCCTGTTCATCATGGCCGGCGGCCTCATGGAACGGGGTAAGATCGCCCAGCCCCTGGTCAATCTGATCCGGATCTTCATCGGCGACCGGAAAAGCGGCATCGGTACTGTGGCTGTGGTGGCCTCAGCCATTTTCGGCTCCATCTCCGGGGCGGCCGCCGCCACCCTTTCCTGCATCGGTTCCGTGCTTTTGCCTGAGATGGAACGATCCAAATATCCCCTGGGACTTTCCGCCGCCCTTTTGGTCAACGCCTGTCCCCTTGGCCTTTTAATCCCGCCAAGCTGTATCCAGATCATCTACGCCTGGATCTCCTATCAGTCGGTGCTGAATTGTTTTCTGGCGACCATCGGGCCCGGCATCATGCTGACCATTCTCCTGTGCACGGTCAATGCGTTCCTTTTGCGTAAACACAAGGATATCGTCGTGGCCGAGCCCCAGCCTTTGTCCGCCAAGTTTGCCCAGGCAGGCTCCCGCCTGGGCGGGGCAACGCCCGCGCTTCTCATGCCGGTGATCGTTCTGGGCGGCATCTATTCGGGCATCATGACACCCACCGAAGCCTCGGGAGTTGCCGTGCTTTATGCTATTCCCGTGGGGTTCTGGATTTACAAAGGACTGAACCGGGAAAATTTTATCGCCACATTGATCAAGACCTCGGTCACCTCCGGGGTGGTTATGTGCATGCTCTTTGTGGTGATGATCCTGAGCCGGATTTATGTTATGGAGGACTTGCCCGCCACCATCCTTGCTTTCCTTAATTCCATTTCGGACAACAAGCTGGTGATGCTTATGATGGTCAATGTTTTTATGGTTTTAATCGGCATGCTCATGGACGATACCTCGGGCACGCTGTTGTGTACGCCGGTGCTCTTACCTGTGGTCACACATCTGGGGATCCATCCGGTCCAGTTTGCTGCCATCCTGGGCGTGAACCTCGGGATGGGACTTGTGACTCCGCCCACCGCCCCGATGCTCTATCTGGGTGCCCGGGTGGCCTCTTGCAAGGTAAACCGGATGCTGACCCCAACCTTTTACATGATCATATTTGCCTGGATACCCACCCTGATCCTGACCACCTATTGGTCACCCCTGTCGCTGTTTTTGCCAAGATTCCTTTTGGGTGCAGATTTGTAACCCATTTGCCAGGGAATTGCTGATTCACAATTTATGTAAGAATATGAGGTAAAAAAATATGGTTGAAGATATCAAAAACGCAAGTCTTGTTCCCGAACGTCCGGCCAACAGCGAAAGAAATTTTGCCATGGACGGGGCAACCGGTTCTGAGCCTGGCATGAATCCGCGCATCCAGCGCCTGCGCAAGCTCAGTGTGGAAACCCAGCCCACAATATCCATTGAGAGGGCCCTGCACGAGACCCGGTTTTACAAGGAAAACCAGGGCCGGTATTCGGTACCGGTGCTCCGGGCCATGAACTTTCTGGACCATTGCCAAAAAAAGAGCCTTTACATTGGCGGGGACGAACTGATCGTGGGCGAAAGGGGTCCATATCCCAAGGCCGTGCCCACCTTCCCCGAGCTGACCTGCCACAGTGCCGAGGACCTTGAGATTCTCAACACCCGGGAGATGCAGCCCTATTATACCACAGCGGCGGATATTGAAACCTATGCCCGGGAGGTCATTCCCTATTGGCAGGGTAAGACCCAGCGGGAACGGATTTTTAGCCATGTACCTGAGGCCTGGAAAAACGCTTACGAGGCTGGGCTTTTCACCGAGTTCATGGAGCAGCGTGCGCCGGGCCATACTGCCCTGGACGGCAAGATCTATAAGGTGGGTATGCTGGACATCAAAGCACAGCTCCAAAATCTTATAGACGGGGCAGACTACCTTAACGACCCCGGGGCCACGGACAAGGTCGAGCAGTGGAAGGCCATGATGATCTCCTGCGACGCCGTGATCCTTTTTGCCGAACGCCACGCAGACCTGGCCGAGGAGATGATGGCCAATACATCCGATCCCAAACGGATTGGGGAGCTTAAAAAGATTGCCGCAACCTGCCGCCGGGTTCCGGCCCACGCGCCTGAAACCTTTTGGGAAGCCATCCAGATGTACTGGTTTGTCCATCTGGGCACCATCACCGAGCTGAACGGCTGGGACGCCATGAACCCGGGCCATTTCGACCAGCACCTGGCGCCGTTTTATGAAAAGGAGATCCAGGCCGGCACCCTGACCCGGGACCAGGCCAAGGAGCTCATCTCCTGCTTCTGGATCAAGGTCAACAACCATCCGGCACCGCCCAAGGTCGGTGTGACCGCAAAAGAGAGCGGCACCTACAACGATTTTACCAATATCAACGTGGGTGGAATAAAGAACAACGGTACAAACGGGGTGAACGAAGTCTCCTATATCATCCTTGAGGTGTTGGAAGAGCTTCACATCCTCCAGCCGGGTGTCTCCGCCCATGTCAGTGCCGTCACGCCCGACCGCTTTATCAAGGCGGCGGCCCGGGTTATCCGCCAGGGGCACGGATATCCCTCCCTGTTTAACTGCGACACCTATGTTATGGAGCTGGTCCGCCAGGGCAAGTCTGTGGAGGATGCCCGGGAAGGCGGTTGCAGCGGCTGCATTGAGGTGGGGGCCTTTGGCAAGGAGGCGTATCTTCTGACTGGCTATCTCAACGTGCCCAAACTGCTTGAGATCACCCTCAACAACGGCAAAGACCCCGTCTCCGGTAAAATGGTCGGCCTTGCCACGGGGGAACCAACGGAGTTTAAAAATTTTGACGACCTTTACAAGGCCTTTTTGGACCAGCTCAATTACGCCGTGGACCTGAAAGCCCGGGTCTCCAACTACATAGACCGGATGTTTGCCAAGTACGCCCCGGCTCCCTTTCTCTCTGTGGTCATTGACGACTGCACCGAAAAGGGCAGGGATTATTACGACGGCGGTCCCCGGTACAATACGAGTTATATCCAGTGCTGCGGGCTCGGCACCATCACCGACAGCCTTTCGGCCATTAAAAAACATGTGTTTGAGGATCAGACTTTTACCATGGACGCCCTGGTTTCCGCCTTGAATAAAAATTTTGAGGGTGATGAGATCATGCGCCAGATTATCGTCAACAAGACCCCGTTTTTTGGAAATGACGACGACTATGCCGACGACATTGCCGTAACGGTTTACAACGACCTGTTTTCGGCCATTGATGGGATTCCCAATATCAAGGAAGGCGGGCAATATCACATGAACATGCTCTCCACCACCTGCCACGTCTATTTCGGCAAGATCATGGGGGCCACCCCCAACGGCCGGTTGGCCGGCAAAGCCATCTCCGACGGAACGTCACCCTCCCACGGGGCGGATACCAAAGGCCCTTCCGCTGTGGTGAAGTCCCTGGGCAAGCTTGACCAGGCCAAGTCCGGCGGCACCCTGCTCAACCAGCGCTTTATGCCGAGCCTGCTCCGCCGGGAGTCGGATATCGATAAGCTGGGTCACCTGATCCGAAGCTATTTTGCCATGGGCGGCCACCATATCCAGTTCAACATCGTGGATACGGCCACCCTGCTTGCGGCCCAGCAGTGCCCGGACGACTACCGGGATCTTTTGGTCCGGGTGGCAGGGTATTCCGACTATTTTAACGATCTCAACGCGGATATCCAGCAGGAGATCATTGATCGAACCGAAAACGAAGTGTTTTGATGGTCATGGAATCAGGACTGATTTACGACATCAAGCGGTACGCCATCAACGACGGTCCGGGAATCCGGACCACCGTTTTTCTTAAGGGCTGCCCCCTGCACTGTGCCTGGTGCCACAACCCCGAAGGCATTTCTCCCTTACCCCAGCGGGTGTATACACGGTCAAAGTGCATTGGCTGCAAAATGTGTATTAACGCCTGTCCGGAAGATGCCCTGACCCTGAAAGGAACAGGCATTGCCGCGGATCAGGATAAATGCCTCAATTGCGGGATCTGCACTGCTGCCTGCCCGTCCACGGCCGTTGAGATTTTTGGCCGTAGGGTCACGGTGGCCGATATTGTCAAGGCGGTCGAAAAGGATTCTCTCTTTTTCGACCAGTCCGGCGGCGGGGTTACCTTTTCCGGCGGCGAACCCCTGGGGCAGCCCGAATTTCTGGCGGCAGCCTTGGACGCATTGGGCCAGGTGGGTGTCCACAGGGCCGTGGACACCACCGGCCACGCTAAAACCGAAATCCTGATGCGGGTGGCGGCCCATACGGACCTGTTCCTCTATGACCTTAAGCATATGGATTCCCAATGTCACAGGCAATGGACGGGCGTGGGCAACGCGTTGATCTTGAAAAACCTTCGGGCCCTGGCGGAAACCGGGGCCAGGATCTGGATCCGTATCCCCCTGATCCAGGGGGTGAACGCCGATTCCGGCAATATGAGGCAGACGGCAGCGTTTCTATCCTCCCTGCCCGAAACACCACTTCTGGTAAACCTTTTGCCCTACCACGACATCATGGCGGGCAAGTACGAGAAGTTAGGGCAAAGCTTTAACGAGACCCACGCCATGTCGGAACCGGACGTCCAGACTGTTGATGCCGCCCGGGACCAATTTGCCCGAAAGGGGCTGGAGGTCCTAGTGGGCGGCTGATTTTTATAAGTGCTAGGCACATTCCGTAATTAAAGGCAAAGGTCCTGTTGTTCTGACATTTTTGGAGCGGCAGGACCTTTTTGGTTCCAGGCGTTTGCTGTCTGTTATGTTGACTTTATAATAATACCCCCTGGGCCCAGAAAAAGATGATCTGCCTCTCTATACTATCAAATGTCAGATTTGGTCAGTATTGGTTATAATTTTCTTTAAGGCTTTTCTTCTATGAACCGGTAATCTTAAAAGATGACGCCTATTTGGATTAAAAACATTAATGATTTTAATTAGTTGACATGGAATTTTCTAAACTTTAATATGTGAAGATATGTAAAACGGGGCCAAATTTTTAAGCAGTGGATTGTGAAAAAAAGGCTGGCCGAATTAAAAGTACAGATTCAAGGAGCAAGCAGCACATGTCACAAATTTTAAGAATTAACACCAGGGAAAAAACCTATTCATTTGAAACACCGACTGAAGAATTGGCAGGGCTTGGCGGACGGGCTCTGACTTCCAAAATGATCTTAAATGAAGTTCCTGCTACATCCCATCCTCTAGGTAAATATAATAAACTGGTCTTTGCACCGGGATTGTTGAGCGGTTCTCCTGCTGCCAACTCAGGGCGTCTCTCCCTAGGCTCAAAATCTCCGTTGACCGGTGGTATCAAAGAGAGCAACAGCGGTGGCCTGGTTTCCCAGAAACTGGCCCGTCTTGGGATTAAAGCCCTGGTTTTGGAGGATAAACCCGAGGACGACGCATTCTCCATGATTGTTATTAAAAAAGACAGTGTTGAGTTCCTTCCCGCAGATGAGTATGTGGGCATAAATAACGGTGAGATGATTACAAAGCTCTGGGAGCGTTTTGGAAAACGTGTGGGCACTGCAAGTATCGGTGTTGCCGGTGAACAGCGCCTGACAGGGGCCTCCATCCATTTTGCCGATCCCAAAGGACATCCCGGCCGTGCAGCCGGTCGCGGCGGTCTTGGGGCGGTCCTGGGATCAAAGAAAATCAAAGCCATTGTTGTTGATGATAAAGGCACAGAGCGTGTGGAAATAAAGGACCCCGAAGCCTTTAAAGCCGCCAATAAAAAATGGGTTGAACTGCTGACAAGCCATCCGGTTTCAGGCCAGGGGCTGCCTGCCTTTGGTACCGCTGTTCTGGTTAATGTGATCAACGAAGCCGGTGCCATGCCGACCAAGAACTTCAGAACCGGACGGTTTGAAGATGCCAAGGAGATCAGTGGCGAAGTTCTGGCGGCCAACATCGAAAAACGCGGTGGTGTTGCAGCCGAGGGCTGTCATCCGGGTTGTGTTATCAAATGTTCCCAGATTTACAATGACAAAGACAACAACTATCTTACTTCAGGCTTTGAATATGAGACTGTCTGGGCGTTTGGTTCCCACTGCATGATCAAAGATCTGGATGATATTGCCATGATGGACAGGCTGTGTGACGAGTATGGTCTTGATACCATTGATACCGGTGTGGCCATGGGTATTGCCATGGAAGGCGGCGTTATCCCCTGGGGAGACGGCAAGGCTGCCATTGAACTGCTTAAGGAAGTCGGCAAAGGCGGCCCCATGGGCAAAATCATTGGAAACGGTGCCGCATTCACAGGTCAGGCCCTGGGCGTAGACCGTGTGCCCGTTGTGAAACGTCAGGCTCTGCCTGCCTATGACCCAAGAGCAGTTAAAGCTGTTGGTGTCACCTATGCCACAACGCCCCAGGGTGCGGATCATACCGCAGGTTACGGTGTGTGCCAGAACATTCTGGGTGTGGGCGGTTCCATTGATCCGTTGAAAAAGGACGGCAACGTGGATATCTCCAAGACGTTGCAGATCGCCACCGCAGCCATTGACGCGGCCGGCCTCTGTCTGTTCGTGGCATTCCCGATCCTTGACAATGCCGAAGGCCTGCAGATGGTCGTGGATATGATCAATGCAAGATACGGCCTGAGTCTTACCACTGATGATGTGGTAAACCTGGGTATCTCCATTCTCAAAGACGAGTTGGAATTTAACCGCCGGGCCGGCTTTACCTCCAAGGATGATCAGCTGCCCGAAATGTTCAAAGAAAAGATTGCGCCTCACGACGTTGCTTGGGATTTCACAACCGAGGAACTGGCTGAAGCCATAAAATTCTAATTTGTGATTTAACCATTTATTTTCCGGGGCAGTATTGTGCATGCTGCCCCGGAATTTTTATTTTGGTTGATTGTAAATTCCCCCTACCGTAAGACATTAGAATGTGGTTTATTCTTTTTTTATAACGGCCATGGCCGAGCCAGGTCTATCATGATCCAGGCTTCGACCCACAACGAAGGTTGAAAGAACTCAGTAGCTTACTGAGCTCTTTCATATAAAAAAGATAGTCAGTGTAATCTTTAAACTGCATAGACCTTATGACGTTCGTCGTGGAGGGAAGCCCGGGTGGTGATAAATAGGCTCGGCTCGTGGCTGATTTACAAAGTTTTTATGCAACATTGGGGATGACATGGGTTCAGTGCTATTTAACGCGTTTTCATTTTTACAGACAAAACTTAAAGCAAAAAATATTCCTTGCGTAGATGCTGTTCTTGATTTTGAGGACGGTCAATGTGTACAGGATATTTTAGACGGTTTGAAAATAGAGCCCCAGGATATCGAAGGGGTTTTTGTTAACGGTAAAATTTCTCCCCTTGACACACGGCTTCAAGACGGAGACCGGATTGCGGCACTGCCGCCGGGTACCCCCGGGCCATACAGGCTTTTATTGGGGCTCGTGGCGACCCCCGACAAAAAATCAGACAAAAAATCGGACAGCATTAAATGAAAATAGAAATCAGACTTTTTGCTACGCTTGCCTCCTATGCCGGCCATGAAGATATAGATTCTGACGGTTGCCTCAGTTTTGATGGCCCTGCCACTATACGGGATGTAGTCCAGCGTATCGGGGTTCCTGAGCAGGATATCAAATTGGTGTTTCTCAATGGGGTCGCGGCGTCCCTGGATTCATCCCTGAACGACAAAGACCGTGTGGGAATTTTCCCGCCCATTGGCGGTGGATGATGCCAATCGAGCAATTGTTGGAATCCAGGGCAAGGATTAAAACCGACGGCCGGGGTAAAGACCGGCAGGTCATTGGTGACAAGGACCTGTTGGATGTGGCGCAGATATTGAATATCCCGTTGTACCAGGTCTATGTGAAAAGTATGGAAAAGGGCATTGTGCCCTTGCGGTATCTTCGTAACATGCCTTCCATCACTTTAAAAGAGCAAATCACCCTGCAAAGCGCCTGCGTTGCCGTGGTCGGGTCAGGCGGTCTTGGCGGCCATATCATAGAAGGCCTTTGCCGCCTCGGCGTCGGGGCGATGCACATCTTTGATCCGGATTCGTTTGATGAAACAAATCTTAATCGTCAGGCCTTTTCTGCCCAAAATACCCTGGGTAAACCCAAGGTTGAGGTCGTGAAAGATTGCTGCCGGCTCATCAATCCTGCCCTACGGATCTCAGCCCATCAGATTGCGGTGAACAACGAAAGTCAGGCAGATTTATTTGCCGATGCCCAGGTGATTGTTGATGCCCTTGATACGCCGGGTGACAGGCTGGCCCTGGCCGGCATTGCCGACAAATGCGGTTTACCCCTGGTGCATGGGACGGTTGCCGGATTCGGGGGGCGTGTGATGCTTATACACCCTATGGATGGGCGTATGGAAATACTTTATGGTGGTCAGAAAGAGGCCGGTTCAGCTGAACATCTTTTAGGTACCCCGGTATTATCTCCGGCAGTGATTGCATCATTTCAGGTGATGGCTGTTCTCAATATTCTTCTTGGAAAAAATCAGTCCAGGGACAGCCGAATGGTCTATGTGGATATGCAGAAACCATCCCTGGATCTTTTTGAATTATAACCGTTGTCCACCCAGAAATTTTTATTTCTGGGTGGACACTGGACTTATGTGAACCAAATCAATCATCAAACAGTGCATCGATAAAGCGCTTTGCATCAAATTCCTGGAGGTCTTCTATGGCCTCACCCACACCAATGTAGGCAATGGGCAGCTGCATGGCAGCTGAGACTGCGGCCACGATTCCGCCCTTTGCCGTGCCGTCCAATTTGCTGACACTCATTTGGGTCAGCCCCACGGCCTTGTGGAAAATGTCTGCCTGGGATAACGCATTTTGACCGGTGGTGGCGTCGATGACCATCATGACATCATGGGGCGCGCCCTTGCATTTTTTATCCACTGATCGCTTAATTTTCTTTAATTCTTCCATGAGGTTTTTCTGGGTGTGCAGCCGGCCTGCCGTATCAATGAGCACCACATCAGCTCCCCTTGCCATGCCGGCTTCAACGGCATCGTAAGCAACGGCAGCGGGGTCAGCCCCTTCTTTGTGCCGGACAATGTCTGCGCCTGCGCGCTGGGCCCATACTTCAACCTGCTCAATGGCTGCCGCCCTAAAGGTGTCTGCCGCGGCAATCAAAACTTTTTTGCCTTCGGCTTTATATTTCATGGCAAGTTTGCCCACCGTGGTTGTTTTGCCGGTGCCATTCACACCTACCATCATGATGATATAGGGTTTAGGGTCGGATGGGTCAGCCGTGGCTGGCTCAGGAAACAAGGTGAGCAGTTCATCTTTGAGCACCTGGCGAAGTTGATCCGCCGTGGACAGGCCCCGGCTTTTTTTCTTGATGCGTGTCATCATCTCCATGGTGACGTCAATGCCAAGATCCGAGGTGATCAGGCGTTCTTCAAGTTCATCAAACAGATTCTCATCAATGGCTTTGGCCGAGGAGAACAACTCGGTGACGTCCGTATTTAAAACCGTCCGGGTTTTTGCCAGGCCGGATTTCAGTTTTGAGAGCAGCCCTGTTCCCTCTTTGATTTCAGGCGTGTCTTGAACCGGTTCTTGTGTTCCGTGAACGGTTTCCTCGGTGGGCTCTTCTTCGGCGGGTTCGGATTGCCCGGCAGGCTCGGGTATCATATCCGGCTCTAAATTTTTATCCGCTGCCTGCTCCACCGGTTCTTGTGCCTCCAATTCTTCAGTCGCCCCAGGGGCGATAGGTTGCAAAACCGCTTCCAGGTCTGCCTGCAACGCAGATTCCGGAGATTTTGGTTCCTCTCCGGGGCTGTTTTCTTCTAAATCGGGTTCTGTCTGTGTCGGTTTATTTTTTTTCTTAAAAAAGCTGAATACCACCCTTATATCTCCTCATTGGATTTAAGGTCCCGGCGCAAGGTTTTTCGCATTTATTTTTGTGCCGGGTTCCTGATTTTGTGCCTTAATTTATAAATTTTAAATCCTGATTTGCCAATCAGGTAAAATCCGGGTTAATATGTGGCATCTTGTACAATTTTTAGCAGCCGCAATCAAGCCTTGG
The DNA here is from genome assembly GCF_963666675.1 of uncultured Desulfobacter sp. NCBI lineage: Bacteria > Pseudomonadati > Thermodesulfobacteriota > Desulfobacteria > Desulfobacterales > Desulfobacteraceae > Desulfobacter > uncultured Desulfobacter sp. The sequence continues at coordinate 895,510 of NZ_OY762929.1, forward strand.
GGTCTGTTAAATTAACTTTACTTTCCTTGTTTCACTGGTTAAAAATAATCAACCATTACAAGTTGTTTAAGCTTGGAGATACATTATGGCAGAATCACAGGACGATAAGACAAATCCACTGCAAGCTCAAATCGATAAATTACATACCCAGAAAGATCGTCTGCTCAAAGAACTGGATGCGGTCGAGGCGCAGTATGGGAATCTTGATAACCTTTATAGAAGATATTTCCCCATTATTTTAGAAGAGTTGTCCCAGGATGGTACGGCATTTGGCAATGCCTGTCGCCAGCTGGGTGAGGCCCTGCGCAAAAAGGCGTCGCCGGCTAAAATTGAATACATTTTCGGTCAGATCAAAACCGCCATGATCCAGGATGATGTGGGGCCTGTCGCGGCCAAAAAAAAGAAGGGTTTTTTTTCCTCTTTTCGGAAAAATTCATCCGAGGAACAGGTGCTGGGCAATCTGCGACAAAGTTACCAGGATGTCGTGAATCATTTAAAATCCAACCTCGATGAAAAATATACCCGTAGATTGGAAACCATTACCTCAAATCTGATGAAAATAGAAGAGATAGATGATTTTGAGGGTGTTCGGGAAAATATTTTTTCCCTGATTTTTAATTATATTTCAGAGACCAGCCAGGACCGGGAAAAGGTGAATGCCTTTATCCGGGATATCGTGGCGCGGATTTTTGAAATTGAAAAACGGGTGGTCTCTTCCTTTGAGCACACAAGCACCTTACTGTCCTCAAATCAGGGGTTTGAAACCATTTTAAACGATGAAATGACCGGGATCAAAAATTCATTTGATGTGGCCGGCAGCTTAGATGATTTAAGGGTAAAGATCTCCACGGGTCTTACGTCCATTGAAAAGGCATTGCAAAAAAAACAGAAAGTGGACCAGGCCATCAGTCAATTGGCTAAAAAGAGCAAGAACTCTTTTACCTCGGGGTTTGCAAAACTTAAACAGGAGTTGCAGGCGGCCACAAAATACTCCGAGGAGCTGGAACGAAAACTCAACGAGGATCAGTTGACCGGTGCCAAAAACCGCAGGGCATATGACAAGAAAATTTCAGAGGAGATGGAGCGGTTTCTTCGGTATCAAAATATTTTTTCACTTCTGGTCATTGACGCGGACAAGTTCAAAATAATTAATGACACCTATGGACACGCCATTGGTGACAAATGCCTGCAGGAAATTATTAAACGGACCCGGCCTTTATTAAGAAAATGTGATATGCTTGCCCGGTATGGCGGCGAAGAGTTTGTCGTCATTATGCCGGAGACCGATATGAAAGGCGCCGTATATGTTGCCGAAAAAATTCGTCAGACCATAGAGAAAATTGAATTTTTGTACAAAGAGGACACCGTTCGGGTTACTGTCAGTATCGGCGTTTCCTGCATCAAGGAAGGCGATACCTCGCCCACGGATTTGTTTGAACGGGCGGATATGGCGGTATACAAGGCAAAAGAAAATGGTCGAAATCAGGTTATGGCACAGTAGAAAAATGAATTTGGAGCAATAGATGGACGACAATACCCTGGAGATCACCTCCGACGTGCGGGCGCGGGCCCTTCAAACCATGAACGAGGACAGCAGGGAAACCCTGGCAAGGCGACGGTTTTCTCCTGAAAAAATAGATATTTTCAATGCATCACATACCTCTCTTGAGGCCTTGAATGAATACCGTTTTTTAAAAGATACCGAGGCGGAACGCATGCTGCCCGGAATCATTAACAACCCGGTTCAGCAGCTGATTACAGACTCTGGTCCCGATGAACATGCAAAGGAAAAATTTTCAAAACCGCGCAACATTGGTGTGGTGTTTTCCGGCGGCCCGGCCCCGGGCGGCCACAATGTCATTGCAGGCCTTTTTGATGAGATGAAACGGTTTAACAGTCGGTCTAAAATGTTTGGGTTCATTAAAGGACCCGAAGGACTGCTTGAAAACCGATACATTGAGATTACCCCAGAACTGGTGGATGCCCACCGGAATATGGGCGGGTTCGGCATGATTAAAACCGGCCGGGCCAAAATTGATTCGGGCAGCAAAATGGAGTTGGCCTTGACGGTATGCAAGGCATTGAACCTGGATGCACTGGTGATCATCGGCGGTGATGATTCCAATACCAACGCCGCCTTTTTGGCCCAGCATTTTAAATCGTCCGGGATAAAAGTCATTGGCGTACCTAAAACAATTGACGGCGATATCCAGGTAAAAACCGAAGACGGCAAGGTATTGTGCGCCACCTCCTTTGGATTCCATTCCGCAGCCAGGGCCTTTGCCCAAAATATTGCCAATCTGGCCAACGACAGCAGTTCCGATATCAAATACTGGCATGTATGCAAGGTCATGGGACGGGTGGCAAGCCACCTGACATTGGAAACAGCGCTTCAGACCCATGTAAATATCGCCCTGATCGGTGAGGAGTTGGCCGATTATGTGGACCAGGGGCGGTTGTCAAAAGCCCTGGAACAAGGCGGTCAGATGGACTATAACGCCTTTGGGATTACCCTGCGCCATCTGTCCCGGGTGATATGTGATATTATTGTACGGCGGGCCGCATTCGGTAAAAATTTCGGCCTGATGATCATACCCGAGGGTATTTTGGAATTCATCAATGAAATTCAGGTCTTCATCACCAAACTCAATAAAATCATTGCCGATTACAATAGAATTCATGACCTGGATTTTCACAGAACATTTCCCACCCTGAACGAAAAGTTGGATTATCTGCGCAGAATTTCCCAGGGTATGGTGGGCAAGGACCGGTTTCCCATTTGGAATGTCCGGGATGATGAGTTGTTTAATCAGTTGCCCGGATTTTTCAGGGAAGGATTATTGGTGGAACGGGACCTTCACGGCAATTTCCAGTTTTCCCAGGTTAAAACCGAGAAGATTATTATGGATATGGTTAAAGAGTACCTGGGCGTGCTGCGGGAGCAGGGGCTTTATAAGGTGGGGATCCTTCGGGATGACTATGTTTCGCTGATGGAAGGGGCCGGCATGGATCCCGATCTGTTTGCCCCGGCATTGTTTAAAAATCCCAAGGATGAATATGTGCTGGTCAAGCCGGATATCATCTCCCTTAAAACCCTGAGACTTGCCCTGGTCAATGCGGGTATGCTGGATGACGAAGAAGAAACGCCGCCGGTGCTTATCAACATCTTTAGAAAGTCCCAGGCCGATTTTAATCTCCAGACCCATTTTTACGGATATGACGGCCGGGGCGCCGATCCGACCTATTTTGACTGCTGTTATGCTTACAATTTAGGGCTGACGGCCTTTCATCTGGTCGCAGGCGGAGCCACAGGTCAGATGGCGGCCATCATCAACCTGGAAAAAGAGTTTGATCAATGGCAGCCGGCAGGCATTCCCATTGCCAGGCTCATGCACCTTGAGGAGCGTAAAGGGCGTTTGGAGCTGGTCATGGAAAAAAGCATTGTTGACCTGGAATCTAACGCTTTTAAAGTTTTCAAGGCGATCCGGGAGGATTGGGTGGCGGCCTGTGCATGTTCCGACCGGTTCAGGAACCCGGGTGCCATCGGGTTTTCCAAAGAGATGGAAGAGGACCGGCCTCTGATGCTTCGGCTCAACGCTCTGCAATCATAAGGATCAGCATAAATATAGACTATAGACCGGGCCTTTCCGGGCCCGGCCGTTTGCCGTCAGACCCTGCCGCTTTGATTATACGTCTTCACACTGATAACTATTTTATACAATACGGTTAAAACGAACAGACCCAGGGCCGTGATCCCGGCGGAAATCATCAGTTCATGAGGGCTTGGACTGTATTCCGTGACATGGTGCAGGGGCGAGGGGACAAATCCCCCTGAAATCATTCCCATCCCCTTATCTATCCAGGTGCCTGCAAACAGCGCCGCACAGGCCGCGGCCAAGGTGATTTCGTTTTTCCTTAGGACCGGCATTAAAAGGATACAGGCGGCCGTTACCATAAGCGCCACCGATGACCACATCCAGGTGACCAGGCCTGTATTGCCGTAAAGCCCGGCATACAGGTAAGTGAAGTGGGCCTTGTGGGACGGGATGTTTGAATAAAATACCACAAAAACTTCACAGATCATGAAAAAAAGGTTGGCGACCAGGGCGTAGGCAGCAATGACAGCCAGGGACTGGACCGCCTTTTTGCCCGGATCAAAATCACTGATTTGCCGGATTATAAGACTGAGCAGAATGAGAAGCGCCGGGCCAGAGGCAAATGCAGATGCCAGAAACCGCGGGGCAAGGATCGCCGTGAGCCAGAATCCCCTGCCGGGAAGACCGCAATAGATAAATGCGGTCATGGTGTGAATGGAGACTGCCATGGGAATGGAAAGATAAATCAGCCGTTTGGTCCATTTCGGGGGTGCAGTTCCGTTTTTTTCCGCCTCCAGCACCTTCCAGCCAATGATGATATTGAGCAACAGGTACCCGGACAATACATTACCGTCCCAGAAAAGCATGGACCAGGGCGTGGGATAAAGAAAAATGTTCAATGCCCGCATGGGCTGTCCCAGGTGGACAAGCAGGTACGACAGGCACATGACAATTGATGCCACCGCCAGAAATTCACCCAGGATGGTAATTTTGCCGAATGTTTTGTAATCATGCAGGTAATAGGGAAGCACCAGCATGATGCCGCCGGCGGCCACCCCCACCAGAAAGGTCATCTGGGCCGTATAAAATCCCCAGGATACATCCCGGCTCTGGCCTGTGACCATCAGTCCGTGGGTAAATTGATCTATATAAAAGAGGCCACCTGCCGCCATGACCGCCACTATCCCCCCCATCCATATCCAATAATTCCGATTGCCCTTTAACGCCAGTTCAAGCATGGATAATTCCTTTCAAAAAAATTTATACCAGGGTGAAACGGTCATCGTTATATCGGGGCTGTCTAAATTTTGTCTAAATCAGGATGAAAATTTTTATATGAAAGAGCTCAATAAGCTATTGCGTTCTTTCGATTTTCGTTGTGGGCCGAAGCCTGGCAGACGATATGCCAGGTCGGCCCATGGCCGTTTATATGAGAGAGCCGATAAGTTACTAAACTTCTTTCATTCTTTGTTGTGGGGCGATTTTGGGCGCTGATAGACCAAGTCGGCCCATGGCCGTTATAAAAGAAAATTAAAAAGCGCCAGGCGGCGTGCATCCGTCAGGGTAAGGGGGGTGTCAACTTGATGGGAGCTTTTTCATTAAATTCTGGGTCCGGGGGCTCAAGGGGCAGTCCAACTCTTGCATTCTTTTTCGGCAATCATTGGATGCTTTGCGGGCAAGACCGTACTGTCCGTCCGCAAGGAAAATACAGATCAGTTCCCGGTACATGGATTCATCAAAGGGATCTGCATTGAGAAAATTCTGCGCATACATGATACTCGACGCCATATCCTTCTTATTTTTGCTCAACTCTGTCAGCATTCGGCAGAGTCTGCAATAAAGAATTTTAATTTCATCCTGGAGCCGGATACACCACTCCTGATAGGGCCCGTCCTTTAGAAACGGACCGGTGTAAAGTTTTTCCGCCCCCCGGGCAATGGTAAAGGTGTCCCCGGACATATTTTTTCCCATTTTCAATGCTTTTTCAGCCAATGTCCGGAATTTTTTATATCCAGACTTCCCCCGGGGCCCAAAGAGAGTCTGTAATGATCATTTTTTCGTTGGATGTATGCGGATGGCGCTCGCGGCGGCAGGTCCGGTTCCAGAAGCTTGCGCAACCGGCTCATGGCCGTGTTGAAGCGTTTGCCTGTTTTGTCCGGGTTTTGGTCCGGCCAGAGCAGTTCCACCAGCACATCTTTGGGGATGAATCCCCTGGACTGATGTACGGCCAGGTATTGAAATAAGATAAGGGCTTTGGAGCCTGGCCATTGGTCGTGTTCAATCGTTTTACCGTCCACAGATACCTGGAAACGGCCCAGCATCCGGATTTCCAGTCCTTTCAGTTCCGGAGCCTTTTGCGGGGCGGCACCAAGGGTTTTAAGATAGGGTAAAAATTTAGACCCGGGTATGAATTCGGCCATGAACTGAACCAAATGGCCGGCTTCTTTCAGCACAAGCCGGTCAAACTGTTTTTTCCCGGCAATGGCAAGCCCTTTTTGAAAATGTCGCCATGCCATGTCGTTTTGACCCAGGGCATGGCAGCACCCGGCGTCCAGAAGCCAGGCCGAACACAAATACCAGGGCGCAGACTTCAGGTGCTTTCGGGCCCGGGACAGACAGGCACCGGCATCTTCAAATGCGTTGCAAACCATGAAAATCCGGGCATGGGTGATGTAAATAATGGCTTCTGTTACTGGAAGTCCATACCCTTTGATCACATTTAAGGCCCGGGTGGCCTGGGATCGGGCATCGGAAATATCGTCTGCGGCCAGACTGATTCTCGCCATAAGGTCCAGTGCATTGGACATGCCCCAACGGTTTCCGGGCCGCCGGAATATTTTAAGCGCTGTCCCTGCATGGGTTCGGGCCGTATCCAGTTGCCCCATTCCCAGATGGTTTTCGGCCCGGGAAAGAAAAAGCCAGCCATTCTGGCTGTCCCGTAAATGGATTTTTTCTGCTATCCCTATCCCTTTTTCAGCAAAGGCCACGCCCGTTTCATATTTGCCCAGCAGGCAATCTGCGGCAGATGCATGGTAATAGGCCAGGGGAAGAAATGCGTCCAGTCCTGCCGAGGTACACCGGGAAATTAAATTCAGGTTCACATCATTGGATTCCTCGAAATCCCCTCGGATATAAAGAATATAGGTCTTTGCAATGTCCATGGCGGCAATGCCGGTGAACTGTTCAAATCCTGGGGAATTTTCGATGACGGCCCTGGCCTGGGATTCATAGGTTTGTGCCTCATTTAAGTCCCCGAGTACGGCGCAAAAGAAAGACAAATACATCACTGCGAGTATATAGGTGGCGGGATCAGCCTGGGCCTCATCCAGGACCTGCACCATCAGGTCTCGGGCTTCCGGGAAATGCCCGGTGTAATAATATTGAGCCCCTAAATCCACCAGGCATTTGGCCACATACGCATCCGAATTGGACTGTCTGAGGATTCGGCAAGCCGAAGTCAGGCAGGTAATGGATTTGTCCGTCCTGCCAAAATAAGAGTGTTGCTTGGCCTCCATGAACAGCAGGCTGGGGGTTGCGGCTATTATTTTTTTAGGAATTTTTTCAAGGCAGCTGCGTATAAAATTGATTTTACCCTGGGCCAGTAATTCCAGTTCAAACGCCGTCATAAAACGAACTGCATCATCATAGGCATGGGCCTCTACGTAATGGACCAGCGCCATGGCATTACCCCGGGCCTCCATAAGAGCTGCAATTTTTAAGTGAAATTGTCTGATTTCAGATGCCCTATGGGTTTGATTGAGTTTTTTTAAAAGAAAATCACGGAATAGATGGTGGTAGTGAAAAACCGTTTTGTTTTCGTCTAGGGGAAACACCATTAAATGGGATGCCATCATTTGATCGAAACAGCTTTTGGCGTCTTTTAGGCCGAAAATGTGGTCACAGACATTTGTGTCCATGTGATCCATGAGGGCTGTCCTGACCATAAACCGCTGCATGTCATGCGGCTGGGTCTCAAACAGGTTTTCTTCAAGGAAGTCAAATATATGATCTTTGGAGAGGCCGGTATCCATGATTCCGGGGCAGTGCAGTGTGTTGCCTTTTTTTTCTAGGGCGGCACCAAACAGGATCAAGCCGGCGGCCCAGCCGGCTGTCTGGTTGTGAAGGGCTGACAGCGTCTGGGCCCCGGGAACCTGGTGATGAACCCGGGAAAAAAGTGCGGCGGTTTCATCAAGGGAAAAGACCAGATCCGATTCATGAATTTCCAGGATCTGCCGGCGCACCCGAAGGCTGGACAATTTCAAAGGCGGGTCGGTTCGCGATATGAGAATAAGCCGGACATGATCCGGCAGTCGCTTTAGAAGAAATTCCATGCAAGAATGAATGCTTACGAAGTCGGCGTCATCATTTTCTCCGGCAGCGCCTAAAAGATGGTAATCATCCAGAACAATAAAAAGTTCTTTGTCCGTTCTTGACTCCAGTATTTTGATAAGTGCCAAGAGCCTTGACGTCTCTTCCCCTGTGCCGCTTTCGTCAAATCCGTTTTCACAAAGCGCCTCCCCAGTACCGGGGTAAATTTTTCCCAGGCCCCGGGTCAGATAACGGATGAAGGTGGTGATATCCCGGTCAAACTGATCCAGGCGATACCAGACCAGGGCCCGGTTCCGGATGGACGGGTCCGATAGGGCCTGGGCTATCATGGTTGTTTTCCCGTATCCGGCACCTGCGGTGACCAGGATCAGGCGTTTTCCGTCAAGGGGGTTCAGTTTCCGGATCAATCGCTGCCGCTTCAGCAGATTACCCAGGTGGGGCCTAACCAGTTTTGATTCCAGGATATCCATTTTTAGTCCATACATGACCGGTGGCAATATATACAGTGATTTGCCGGGTTGTTTTCACAAAGCAAAATCCGCACTGCCCGGATCCGGCAAAGAGGCAATCCCTGCCCGGGAGATCAGGCCTATAAACTCCTGGACAACGACAAGGGATGCGTCGTTTTTGAGAAATATGGCCTGCCAGATGAGATACATGCCGGGCCGGTTAATGGATAAGGCGCTGATCCGGCCGGTGTTCACCTGGGATTGTATGGTCCACATTATTTATATGATAGTCTCAGTAAGCCACTGAGATTTTTCAATCTTCGTTGTGGGCCGAACCGCGGTCAAAGACCAAGGGCGGCCCGTGGCCGTTTATATAAATTAATTTTACTTATAATCGTTTTGCTTTTAAGGTTCAAGTGTTGTATGCACTACCGGACTTATACTGGCGTTAAGCCCCCAGAATGGCATGAAAAAACCGGTGACAATCGGTTCAGTCAATTAAAACCATATCGAGTGAAAAGGAGCACTCCGGGCCTTGATCCGGAAGAGGGGGACTTCAACCTTGGGATGAACTTCGGGGGATAATACACAATTGAAAAAAGCGGCCCAGGCGACCTGGATTGAATACAGGCGTATTTATGAGTCAAATCGCCGAAACATCAAAACCCCTACTATGCAGTTATCTTTACATCTCTCCGAACAGAAGGTGACAACGGTTATGGAGAGATGACGGCGGAAATGGTTGAACTGGCATCAAAACAACCAGGATTCCTTGGCGTTGAATCTGCAAGAGAGGATATTGGGATCACTATTTCTTACCGGACTGATTTAGAGTCTATAAAAAGCTGGAAAGAAAATATAAAACATAAAGTAACGCAAAAATTAGGCCATCAATAATAGTATTCGTCATTCAAGACGAGACATCAAAACTACCGGCATCGCCGTTTATAATATTGCTGTCGCAGAAGATAAAGTAAAGGCTACGGCAAGAGAAGGGGTGGTGATTGGTGGAGGTTTCGCTGGTGGGCCTGCTGGAGGTGCTGTGGCCGGGCTTACGTGTGGGCCGGGCGCTCCTGTTTGTGTCACAATCGGAGTGTTTGTAGGTGGCGCTTTGGGAGCACTGGGCGCTGATTTCACATTTGGGTGGTTTTTCTAATGGACATCAAGGAAATAAAAGAATTTCAAGTAATAGATATGATGGGAAGTCCTGACGACACGCCAACAATTTTGCTTGAACATCAAAAATTAAAAAAGCAAATCGAGGTGTTAGGAAAAGTTCTGGAAGTTCAGTATCGTGTTGGAGATAAATTTCTCATTTTAATAACAGAGGGAAACCCTTTCGAAGAAGCTCTATACATATATTATTTTAACAGCGGGTTACAACTAATAGACTTTTTGGAACTTTCTGCAATGTATACGGAGGGAATGCTTAGAAATATTTATGTTGCCAACCCAAATGAGATTAAATTCTCATTTTTCGATAACAGTGAACAATGGGTTTTGAAAATATTTTCAAGTCCTAAATATACAATTTTTAGTAGCAAGTATCCGGTAAAAAGGAAATTCTCAGTTTTTCATAAAAATTGGCTAAGTCTAAAGAAGTCCTGACCTGTCCAAATCGGAATAAGGCGCGTGTGCCGGGCAAACCCTTTATTTTTGCCCTTAAATTTCAATTCTTAATACTTTCCGGTTTTGAGGGAATGTGGATTTTATGATCTGTCGCGATTGACCAAATTCTCCGAACCCCAATATATGGGGCTTGACTATTTTATGAAAATATGAAGGCTAATACCATGATTGCGGGGTTTGGGTTTTCTTTATTCCTGGACTTTTGAGAGGGCACTGTAGCCATTTTAATAGGTAATAAGTGTCCTTTTCAAGACAAAGGCACATCCAGTTTCCGGTTATTCAATTCGATATCTACAAATAGTTATCTTTCACATTCCGCCACGGGGGACGCTGGAGATATTTCTAACACGTCATCATCAGATTTAAAAATGATTTTAAGAATTAAATTTCTCATATTTTCAAATAATTAACAAAGTGTTTGACGAAATTGTCTCGTTAATATAGTGCTAACAAGATATTAACTTGTAATAAACTATTTGATAGATTACATCGCAAGCAAACGCACATTATAATGGTTACCTAAAAGTTGTATTCGTTGTTTTGAGTTGCACAAGACTTTAGGAAAACAAAATATTTAGAAGTGACTATGCACCTTGATTTATGACAGGCGTGGCATTTGCGCTTTTTGCAAATGACATGACTGGCGGAAATCTTGCGCCTGGGCGCCCCCGTTCTCCGGCAAATTTTGCAAAGAGTATTTAGGAAGGTAATTGGATTTTAGGGTGTTGTGTAACCCGGATGTTCTGAAAAGGCACTTCCGCGCAGCGGTTCAGTTCACTGAAGTATTAAATACATTTGTTTTTTTATCAGCATTAAAATTCAAAATTAGGGAGGAATCATGAACGGGCATTTTTCAAAAAATTTGCTGGTTTTATTTCTTGGGTTGCTGTTAACAGTATTTTTTTTCAAAGGGGTTTCATTTGCTGGAATTAACGATGGGCTTGTTGTCTATTACCCATTCAATGGAAATGCAAATGACGAAAGTGGGAATGGAAATCATGGAACGGTCTGTGGTGCGTCTTTAACGCTTGATAGATTCAGTATTCCAAACAATGCGTTCAGTTTTGATGGAATCAATGATTATATAGAAATCATTGATAATGATAGATTGAGATTAAGTAATACAGATTTTACCATCAGCGTTTGGCTTTATGAAACAGAAAGAAATTCTTCGTATAATGATGCATTATTAGTTAAACGCGGATATGGCCAAGAAAATGGATGGTTCGTTGGTCTGCATGGTATGTCCGCTTCTGTAGCCGGGACAGTTCACTATCAAGTATCTAGTGGTGTCGATCCTAATGTTCATTCTATATCTCAAGTTTCTTTGAATGATTGGCATCATGTTGTAGCTACATATGACATAGCTACGCAAAAAGTGAAACTATATATTGACAGTGAACTTGATAGGACTCAGGCCAACATACCAAGTCCGAATGCAAACACGGACACAAATCTGACTATCGGAAGCAATAGTTCGATTGGTGCATATTTTTTTCATGGGTCCATTGACGATATCCGTATTTATAACCGTTCATTATCCGAAGAAGAAATATTGGAATTATATAATGAACCAGCTGGTCCCATAGCCGATGCAGGAGATGACCAAATAATTTGCAGTGAACTATGTTCAGGGGTTCTCCTTGATGGAACGCAATCAAAAGATTCTAATAATGAAATTATGGAGTATATCTGGGAAATTAAACACCGGGACAACTCCTCGAATGTCTCAACCGCTACAGGTGAAATTGCAACTCTATTGAATTTAGAACCTGGCATATATGATGTCAAACTCACTGTTATTGATAATAATGGATTAGTTGATAGCGATGAAATGATTTTAACTTTCCAAGAAACCTGTGACCACTGTCTGTTTATAAAAGGCGATTTGGATAATGACGGAAATGTGGACGGTGATGATTTAATAATCTTCTCAGAACATTTTGGTTCATCTGAATTGAGTCCTAACATCGCAGGCAGTTTTATTTTTTATGAATACAGATAAGCCGTCGATGCAAAAGAAGACTATCATGAGAAATAATATTAGCTTTATTCATGGTCTTTCCATAAACCGGTATTAATTGTTGGTACCGGGGATCTAATTCCCAGCCATTTCGAGGGATTTTTTTCCAGCCATTTTCAAGGGGCTCAACCCGCCAGTCATCTAATTCCTTTAATTGCCCTTAGGTAAACCCCCGGCTCTGCCGGGGGACTCACCAGTGTTTGACATTTAAGGGAATAAATGAAAGTCCCTCCAATAAACGTGAACCGCTCAAATTCACAAAGGAGAGACTTTCATGAATAACGATTCAAGCTTATCCCATAGCCGTTGGGAATGCAAATACCACGTTGTGTGGATTCCCAAATACCGTAGAAAGACTTTGTATGGAGAACTAACCCATCTTTTCGAAAAAAAATGACAAAACGCCTATTAATCTTTAGTTTTTATGGCCCTACAAAAAATTGGTTTCTATAAATACAGCATGTTATCTGAAGAGCTTTTAATCACCATGAATGTAGTGCCATAAAATTAAATAATATTTGCTTTCCCATTGTAAATGTGCGCATAATCAGTTCCATGTATATACGAAGGACGACTATCAAAAGCCGGAAAGACGGCACACAATATTATACCTATAGGCTGGTTGAGTCTGAACGTACCGTCAAAGGGGTACGCCAGCATACCCTGCTTAATCTGGGTTCGGCCTTCTCATTGCCAAGAGAACAGTGGTCTGAACTGGCCTCACGGATTCAAGAAATAATAAGCGGTCAAGAGCCACTATTTGAGGCGCCTCAAGAAGTTGAGGAACTGGCGCAAAACTATGCTGCTCAACTTATACAGGCTAAGAAGAAAACTTCTGAGCCGACAGAGCCTGATTATTGCCAGGTGGATATTGACAGCATGGAAGTAATCCGGCCTCGTAGCATCAGCTGTGAGCATGTGGCATTAGAAGCGTTTAACGCCCTGGGCTTGGGAGAGCATCTAAAAAAGCTTGGGTTCAATGGCCCACAGTTAGCTGCGGCTACCGGTAGCATTATTGGCCGTATGTGCCGACCGGCCAGTGAACGGGCAACGCTTCATTGGCTTCAGGATATTTCAGGGTTGGGCGAGTTAATAGAGTATGATTTCGGCAAGATGAATTTATACAAAATGTATTCAGCATCTGATCAACTTCTAAAAAATAAGGATGCAATAGAGAGGCATCTATATTTACAGGAGAAGAAGCTATTTGGGTTCCAGGAGACCATCACGCTGTATGATTTGACCAATACCTATTTCGAAGGTCAAAGTAAGCGTAACAAGCTTGGAAAGCGTGGTCATTCCAAAGAAAAGCGATCAGATTGCCCGCTGGTAACCTTAGCCCTGGTGTTGGACAGCAGTGGTTTCCCAAAATGCAGCAAAGTATTTGAGGGCAATATCAGTGAAGCCGGTACGCTGGCTAACATAATCAGTACTATGGACGCCGGACGAAAATCACATGACATGTTTGATGCTTCCAAAGCCACAATTGTTATGGATGCAGGGATTGCATCCGAAGAGAATATCAAGTGGATTAATGAAAAGGAATATCCATATATCGTTGTCAGCCGACGACGGCACAGGGAATTTGCCGAGGACGAGTCGGTAGTGGTCAAACAGGATAAAAACGGTACCGTAAAGGTGCAAAAGGTGATTGATCCTGAAAGCAATGAGGTGCAGTTGTTCTGCCACTCTGAAAAGCGTGAAGCAAAAGAGCGGGCCATCCAGGACCGTTTTACATCAGGCTTTGAGGAGGCACTCACGTATTTGGCCTCAGGTCTTCATATCCCACGACGCATGAAAAAATACCATAAGGTGTTGGAAAAAATCGGACGCCTTAAGCAACGGTATTCAAGGGTCTCCGGTCAATACCAAATCAATGTCGTCAAAGATGAGCAAACCGACAACGCTACTAAACTAACCTGGCAACGCCAAACCGACCAGGATACCCGCAATGATCTGCCGGGCGTATATTGTTTGAGAACATCTCATAAAGATTTGGACGAGAAAACGCTGTGGCAGACGTACACAATGTTGACTGACCTGGAAGCCGTATTTCGTTCATTGAAATCGGAATTGGGCATTCGGCCGGTATTCCATCAGGTGACCGAACGTGTCACCGGGCATCTTTTTATAAGTGTTCTGGCGTACCATTTGGTTCACAGCGTTCGATATCGACTGAAACAATCACAGATTAACAGTAGTTGGTCTCAATTGAGAAATCAGCTCGAAGGCCAAAACCGGGTGACAGTTTCAATGCAATGCAAGGATGATCAAACCGTTCATATCAGAAAAAGCACACGGCCAGAACCCAGACAACAAGAAATTTATAAAGCTTTGGAGATAAGTCTATATCCAGGACCGATGATTAAAAATATTTTTAAACAAAAGTAGTGCCATAATCAATGAATTAAAAACAATAATCTCCGTGATTACAGTAAGTTAAAATTTATAATCGAAAACTTGGGCTAAGGAAATATCTTGGACAAGTCTTTAAAGATTTGGCGCGTAGCAGGGAGTGTGAAATCATAGAAGGCCATATGATGTCAGATCATGTGCATATGTTGATCTCGATTCCTCCGAAATATTCGGTCGCGCAAGTCGTTGGGTTTATCAAGGGTAAAAGTGCGATCCATATAGCACGGAATTACCTGGGACATCGAAGAAATTTTACCGGGCAGCAATTTTGGGCCAGAGGTTATCATGTTTCAACCGTTGGTCGTGATGAGGCGACTATCCGGGAATATATCCGTTCTCAGGAGAAAGAGGATCAACGTTTAGAGCAACTGAGTTTGTTCAAATAGGTACGCCACCTTTTAGGTGGCCAATAAAATAACCGCTTTGAGCGGTTCATAAATTCAAGCCTCCGGCTCTGCCGGAGGTACTTGACTTGATTCCCTTAAAATGAGAATTTTTAAAAAATCTAATTCCTTTTATTTAATTCAACCGTGTTCGATGGGCCAATTTTAAAAGAATCACCATTGTTCCTACTCATATTTCATTGAGTATTGATCAGAGTATTGGAAATTGGAGCTATGAAGACGGATTGAGCAGGGAGGTTACCTGTTCAGTCGTCTCTGTCTATGCGCCCGAGTCATTGCTTCATATTTTGGCTGATCAATAACCCGGGAAATGAGCCCATTTTTTTGTAAAGCGTTATACATTTGTCTAAGAAGTACGAGTCTCAGTCAATTCAAAAGACCCCCCTGTGGGCTGAAGCTATGCCTAAGGTGTACACAGGGGAAAGTCAAAGCCGAAATTGCTGCTGCAAGAAAAGATTCATCCTTGGGCTGGCCTGAAAAAATCCTTGCATGAGCTATGGTTTTAGGCATATTTTGATGATGTGTCATGATTATAGAATATCGGGACCGGGACCTTCCTGTATGTGGCATGGTCGATTTCCTTTCGCTGGTTAAGGGATGTTAAAATTGCCCTTCGTGGGGTATCAACGGTAGATACTCATGCATTTGATGCTTTCATCTGTCGTTTTCCACCTGGAAGGCACATTTTGTAAAAAACTCACCTTTACAGCGACTGCCGATCGACTTGCTAACGCTTGAATGTCTTCAAATATAAGGAGATGATTATCGAAAGAGAACCATAACTGCTTTTGTCCAACCCCAATATTGAGTTTCAAACTTTAACTCAAGCATATCTCAAATAGATTCGTTTTTATAACGATAGTGGTTTGCTACGTTTTTCAGATTGCAGTGACGCAGAGTGGCGGGTTTTTAACCGATGATTTTGGCCGATTTTTAAGCCGCTGTTACCATTAATTGTTATAGATGTCATATAACCCGAGAAGGATGGTGTCCTTCCGGTAAGCCTGCGTGAAATACCCAGTACCGGGTGATATTATCGGTTCCAACTTGAACATTGCTAATGGAGGGACCGATGAATAAACAATTATTGACAGCAGAACAATCAATCGCATTAGAAAAAGTCCAGCAGCTTTTTGCAGACTGGCGAAATAACAGAACCGGAAGGTCAAGAATACCGGATAATTTATGGCAGGCGGCAGCAGACCTTCACCATGCTCAAGGGCTGAGCATAAATAAGATTGCCCACAGTTTACGGCTTAATCATACCACATTAAAACAAAAAATTTATAATGCCATTCATTGTACTACAGTCGATTCTCCTGAAGAAGACGATGACTCCCCCCTGTTTATAGAGATCACTCCAGCGCCGGAAGATACCAACTGTATAATAGAAATGGAGAATCAGGCCGGTTTTAAGATGCGTATGTGTTTTAAAGGTCGTGCAGACCCGGCAGTGATCAGCCTTGGTAAATATTTACTGGCTGGTGTTCCATGATCCAAATCACACCGCAAATGCGGATAATGCTGGCGGTAACTCCTGCTGATTTTCGAAAGGGGATCGACGGCCTGGCAGCTGTTTGTCGCAGGGTGTTAAAACAAAATCCTTTTTCCGGATATGTTTTTGTTTTCAGAAACAAACCGGGGACTGCCCTGAAGATACTAATATATGATGGCCAGGGCTTCTGGCTTTGTCAAAAAAGATTGAGCAAGGGGCGTTTTAAATGGTGGCCTAAAAAGGGAGGAGATGAAATTCACCCATTGGCTGCACATGAATTACAGATGTTGATATGGAACGGAAATCCTCAAAAAAATAATGTACTTTTGTGGAAAAAAATCTAGACATTAGAGTTTAAATGTGATAGCACACATTTCATGTCAAAAACGATGGACATAAAGCAGGACGAACTTGACGCGCTCCTTGAGCGGGTAAGATCAAATGAACTGCAGGACGGCGATTATGAGTTGATCAAAGCATTGGTTGAAACCGTTGCTTATTTGAATACGTTGTCCAATGAAAAAGCAGCATCCATTAAACGGTTATTAAAAATGGTATTCGGCGATAAGACCGAAAAGAAGAAAACGTCGAATCCGCAGAACCGGCCGAAACGAAAAAAGAAGAAAAAAGGTCACGGCAAAAATGGTGCAAACGCCTATAAAGGTGCCAAGAAGATCAAGATCTGTCATCAAAGCCTTAAGTCAGGTAATGATTGCCCTGCCTGTGAAAAAGGTAAATTGTATGGTGAAAAACCACCTGCCAAGATCGTCCGGATAACAGGCGGTGCTCCCTTCCAGGCGACAGTATATGAACTGCAGAGATTGCGGTGTAACCTTTGTGGGCAGATTTTTACTGCCCAGGCGCCCGACAATGTGGGCAAAGAAAAATATGATGCCAAATCCGGTGCCATGCTGGCCCTTCTAAAATATGGCAGCGGAGTCCCTTTATACCGCTTGGGCAAACTTCAGGCTAGCCTGGGGATGCCGCTGCCCCCATCGACCCAATGGGAAATCATCGAAAGCGTAGCAGACAAGATTCATCCGGTATATACAGAGTTAGTCCGTCAGGCTGCACAAGGCAAGGTGTTGTACAATGATGACACGACAATGAAAATTTTATCCTTGATAAAAGAAACAGACAAGGCAGCCAAGCGAAAAGGGATGTTCACTTCCGGAATCCTGTCAGAATGTGACGTAGGAAAGATTGCCCTGTTTTTTACCGGCCACAATCATGCAGGAGAAAATTTATCCAGGGTTCTGAAAGAACGGGGATCCAGAGAAGATCGGCCAATACAGATGTGTGATGCTCTGTCCAGGAATCTGCCAAAAGGTTTTGAATCGATATTATGCAATTGTCTCGTGCATGGACGCCGTAACTTTGTCGACGTCATGGACGATTTCCCTGAGGAGTGTGACCATGTAATTGATACAGTGGCTAAAATTTATGAGCACGATCATAAGGTAAAGGAGCAAGGCCTGGACGATGCTCAACGCCTTCAATATCATCAAACCCACAGCGGTCCACTGATGCGGGCGCTTAAAGTATGGCTGGAAGACAAGTTTGAAAACAAAGAAGTAGAACCCAACTCCAGTCTGGGCAAGGCCATATCATATGGGTGCGGCTCTTTTGAAACATATGAAAGCCATGGTCATTAAAGGTGTTCAGGGTTGTTAGTCTTATTTTTATGCTGCTTTCCAGCAAGATAATTCATTTGTCAGTGACTATCTGATGTAAATTGCAAAAATTTCCTGGACAGCGAGTCATAATTCCGTTATGAAAGAATAGCGGGAGGCAGATGACATGCAAATCAAGCAACAGACCTTTTGTGGTCGAAAGTTTACCGGTAAAGAAATCGCATTAATCCAGGAAGTCGTTGCTACCTGTGGAGGCCTTAGCCGACGAGAACTGGCACATACCGTATGCGAACTTCTGGAATGGAAACGCCCTAATGACCGGCTAAAAGTCCGGGAATGTAGTGATTTTTTGGAGCTTTTAGAGGCCAAGGGAGCTCTAACCCTTCCTGAAAAGAAACAACAGACAAAGATCGTTTCTCACAAGAGTATTCCCCAAACACCCTGTAAGCAACCCCACAGCACTTTGCGTGGCAGCGTAGAAGAATTTACACCTCTTGAGATACAGCGGGTTCAGAATCGAGAGCAGAGGGATCTGTTTAAGGAACTCATCGGTCGCCATCATTACCTGGGATATGCAATGCCTTTTGGCGCCAGATTGCAGTATCTGATTTATGTAAACCGTCCCCATCGAGAAATTGTGGGGTGCATCCAGTTCTCAAGCCCTGCCTGG
The DNA here is from genome assembly GCF_963666675.1 of uncultured Desulfobacter sp. Lineage (NCBI taxonomy): Bacteria > Pseudomonadati > Thermodesulfobacteriota > Desulfobacteria > Desulfobacterales > Desulfobacteraceae > Desulfobacter > uncultured Desulfobacter sp. The sequence continues at coordinate 914,154 of NZ_OY762929.1, forward strand.
CGGATGCGTGCTCGGGATGAATGGATCGGTTGGACAGATGAAAGGCGTAAGGTCGCTTTACAAAAGGTGGTGAACAACAGCCGTTTTCTGATCCTTGCTCCCATCCAAAATTTAGCGAGCATGATACTGTCATGTAGTCTCCGGGAACTCAGAGATGATTGGGAACGGCAGTATGGTCTTAAACCCATGCTGGTAGAGACATTGGTGGATCGACAACAATTCCACGGTGGCTGTTATCGGGCATCGAACTGGATTGAGTTGGGGAAAACCACTGGTCGTGGGCGCATGGACCGATTTGGCAAACGTCATGGCGCTGATGTAAAAACCATATTAGTATATCCACTGGAAAAAGATGCTGTTCACCAACTCAGGGAGGGGATATGAATCCAGCGGTTTCCCTTTCTGTTGTGGAGCATTTACCTTCCCCCGTCATTAATCCGGGGCAAAAATGCTATGATGATATTGTCAATTTTCTTAATTCCAAGGAGAAAACGACGGGGCATCTAAAAGTGATCAAGTAATGCTGGCAAAGAATGGCAAAGATCATGACTACCAGCTTTGGTCAGACATGTCGTAAAAGAGCCGCACCCATATCATATATGTTGAATCACTGGCAGGAATTGACCCGTTTCCTGGAGATCCCTGGAGCACCGCTGGATAATAATCTTTGCGAACAATTGCTGAAAAAGTCGATTCTGCACCGAAAAAATTCATTATTTTATAAAACCGAACACGGTGCCTATATTGGCGACCTGTTCATGAGCCTGATACATACCTGCAACCTGCAAAATATAAATCCCTTTGAATACCTGACCGCGCTACAGAAGCACTCTTCCGAGATCTTCCAAAACCCTTCTGACTGGTTGCCGTGGTCATTTGAAAACACAATCGCTAAAAAATCAGGGGAAACAACTGATAATCTCTAAAACGACCTTTTAGCCAATCCAGTATGTTTTGAGACACATTTTTGCACTGCAAACTATCCCTCATCGCCTTACACACTGTTTTTTTGGATCGGGTCTGTTTTGAATGTTATCTTAATTTTTTTGATTTACACAGGCTTGCCGAAAGGACACGAAGGATGGTATATCTTTAATGACTCATGAGGAGAAAATTCGAATGAAAATAAATTTGAATGTCTCGATTCGAGAATGGATCACCACACTTATCTGTCTTTTTGTAATCACCTGGATGACTGTCCCGCCCCTGGCAGTTTGCCAAGAATTGGTCTATTCCCTTCAGAAAGTGCCCACCTCAGGAGCATATGACTGGGAAAGTTTTGTCATTGATGGGGAAACTTACCTGGCTGTAGCTAATTATAGGAATGTATCTACCTACAACATTGACTCCAAGATATACAAATGGGACGGTTCCACTTTTGTGGAATTCCAGTCCATCCCTACCAATAATGCCCAAGATTGGGAAAATTTCATCATTAACGGGGAAACATACCTGGCTGTGGCGAATTGTTCTAATGGTTCTACCCGCAATATAGATTCCAAGATATACAAATGGGATGGTTCCGCTTTTGTAGAATTCCAGTCCATCCCCACCAATGGGGCACGTGGATTCGAAAGCTTTGTCATTGATGGGGAAACCTACCTGGCTGTGGCAAATAGTAGTGATGATTCAAGTTCGAGTATTAATTCAAAAATTTATCAATGGACTGGGGTGGCCTTTCTGGAAAAACAATCCATTCCCACCCTCGGGGCAGTTGACTGGGAAAGCTTTTCCATTAATGGAGATCATTTTCTGGCCGTGGCAAACTTCTCTAACGAATCAACCTTTAACCTCAATTCTAAAATTTTTTTCTGGACCGGAGGCTCTTTTGTTGAAATTCAGTCTATTTCCACCAATGGGGCCTTTGACTGGGAAAGCTTTGTCATTGATGGTAAAAACTATCTTGCTGTAGCAAATTCTCGTAATAATTCAAGCCATAATATCAATTCCGTAATCTATGAATGGACAGGATTCTCTTTTACCCAGATCCAGAAAATTCCGACCAAAGGGGCCAGGGATTGGGAGAGTTTTGTGGTGGATGGTAAGACCTATCTGACTGTAGCCAATGAACATAATGATTCCACTTACAATGTTTATTCCGTAGTCTACCAGTGGATAGATTCCTCCTTTGTTGAAGTCCAGTCCATTCCAACCAACGGAGCCCAGGACTGGGAAAGTTTTTTCATTGAAGATCAGCTCCATCTGGCAGTGGCAAACAGGTACAATGGTTCAGCCTATAAAATTGATTCGGAAATTTTGCGGAAAGAATCTCCACAGGCAGATGCAGGGGAAGAGTATATGGTCTTTGAAATCGCTCAGTTGGACGGTTCAGGCTCACAGGATTTTGCGGATGGCAGCTTGGTTGACTGGCAGTGGACTTTGACCCACAAGAGCAATTCTACCTTTAATAGAACGGCTTCAGGGGAAACCGCGATTGTAGAAAATTTAGCTCCAGGGTTCTACACCGTCACCCTTACGGTTACAGACAATGACAGCTTTACAGATACGGCAGAAGCAGTATTGGCTGCCTTTGGTATCAAAGGCGACTTTGACCGGGACGGGGATGTCGATGGAGAGGATCTGGCCGGATTTACGGAAAATTTCGGGTTGTAAAATAAATTTCGAGTAACCCCGAAATAGTCTTCTATGCATTATATAACAGCCTCTGCCCGTTAAGTTTATGCGGTACAACTATCTTAATTCTATTGGGTAAACCTCCACCTCCGGTGGAGGACTCGAAACGTTTGACAGTTCCGGGAGTTGAAAATAAACAACCTTCCTTAAGTTAGCCGCTCAAAGCTATTAAAGGAAGGTTGTATGAAAGATTATAAAAGCTTAAAGCATTCAAAGTGGTATTGCAAGTATCATGTGGTTTGGATTCCAAAATATCGGAAGAAAGTTATTTACGGACAATTACGCCGAGAACTGGGGCCAATACTACATGGTTTGGCAAAACAAAAAGAATGCGAGATCGAAGAAGGGCATTTGATGACAGACCATGTTCATATGCTGATCTCCATTCCACCCAAATTTGCCGTGGCTCAGGTAGCTGGGTTCATCAAGGGGAAAAGCGCCATTCAGATTGCACGTCAGTTTTGTGGTAAAAAAAGGAACTATAATGGTGAAAAATTTTGGGCCAGAGGTTATTTTACGTCAACAGTAGGAATCGACGAACAAACTGTTCGGGCATATATCCGGTATCAAGAAAAAGAGGATCAACGTTGCGAACAGATGGATTTGTTTGATTAAACCGCGCCTTTAGGCGCTTTTAAAAGACCGCTTTGAGCGGTTAACAATCAAGCCCCCAGTTTCACTTTTTGCGGTTCGGCTGATTAAAGGAATTATTCTACAGACGAGTGTTTTTTTATTGGAGCTGGATACAAAAAAATTGGGTCCTTTTTTGAGGAAAAACCGACTTCACAATGTGTCTATGATCAGTCGCTATTGACCAAATTTTTCGAACCCCAAGATATGGTGTTTGCTTTTTTTTTAAAAAAATGAAAACTAATACCATCATTGTTGACCTTGGTTTTTCTTGTTTGCATTATGGATACGATCTAATACTTGAGTGTTCAGAGACGCTAAGCTGACACATGGGTGTTTAATCCACTGATAAATCTATTTTTCAAGGCATTTACCCTAAATTTTCTTTACACGATCTATCCATACTGATATGCGGTTAGATATCAGATTGCTCAAGATAACCGGACAATCGGAGAATAACTTGTTCAACTACAATCAAAAAGGAATCTATGTCCACTATACGCCCTGAAGATTTAGGAGATATGGGAGAAAGCTTTTTCAAATCACTTTGTAAAAGCATTGGTTTAATAGCAAACAAATCAGATGATGATAAAGCTGGTTGGGATTATGAAGTAGAGCACCCGAAAAATAGAGCGATAAATTATGCTAATCAATCATATCCCGTGTATCGCATCCAAGTTAAGTCTTCAGCATCAAAAGGAAAGGCGGTAAGTATAACCTACAGTAATTTATTAAATTTAATCCAGTATCCTGGCGCCTCATTTATAGTTTTATTGAAATATGCCACCAGTGGACTGTCGCCAACAAAATGTTATTTAAAGCATATCAGCCAAGATTTTAGTTCTGAAATATTAAAAAAACTCCGTAAAAAAGAACTTAAAAACACATCTTTCTCTATCAATAAAAACAAAACTAAAATAATTTTTGGTGATGATGAAGAACTCACCCCTTTGACAGGCTCTGAGCTCATAAAAATTTTCCAAGAAAGTATAGGCCAACGTTATTTGACGTATATTGACTCAAAAGTTAAATATCTTGAAAAGTTAGAGAAGGAAGGAAAAACAAAAATCTTTGAAACGACCTTTAAAAGTGAAAAAGATTTTAAGGATATGATAGATACGTTATTAGGTTACGATAAAAAATTTTTTATGGATGTGGAAGAATTTAATGCGCCATTTGGAATCAAAGATGCAACGCCTATTTCTACATTCAAGAAGCACCGAACAAATTTTAACCCAATAGTGGAAGAACTGACAACCGCAAAAATTTATTTGAAAAATTCAAAATATGGTAGTCAATATAAGTTTGATGGAACCATATATACACCACCGTTAAAACTCCCTAAAGAATATGAGAAGATGAGGATAAAAACGGCTCTTTTCGACTTGATTTTTTCCCCAGATCAGGGGCAATTGAAATTTGATACGGAAGATCCATTTCGTAATGACAAAAAAGTTAAATTCAAAGAATTGTATACTCGATGTTCGAGTTTTTTAAATTTGACTGCCAAACAATCCTTGATTAGAATCAGGCTACTTTTTTTTGGAAGCGCACCAAAGATGGAGATGGCTTCATTTGAGGAAAAGTACGGCTGCTCATATGTTTTGTAGAAGGATTGAAAGGAATAATATTATCAATGCGTTCTTTTAACTTATCAAGCTTCTGTTCATTGATTTCGTTTCCACAGAAATCCTGGACAAATTGAACTAAGGCTTCTGTATGAATCCGCTGGGATAGGCTTCCCACACTCCATGCAGGAAGTTTGTTTTCCAGGCGGGCTTTCTGGTGATGATGGAAGAACAATGCATGATCTAACAGCAGGCTCAGGATCAAGGAACTCCGAGATCCATCTTCGCCTGTATGCTTGGTCAGCTTGCCCCATCCTTCATGACCTTTCCAGTCCTCAAAGAAAACCTCTATCAACCAGCGGAAGAAGTATGCTTGAACAATATCCAATGTTCTCCAACTCAAGTCAGAGGCTAACAAATAACGTGGTTTTTTCTCATCAGGATACTGCATGGCGATCACAAAACGCTTGGCATTGTGAGACGGCACATACAGGCGAGCCGATGAGATAAAAATTTCAATATCTTCTTTACCTCGAACCGATACCTTTTGAGATATCAGAGGATAAGATTCAAAAAACTTTTGTACTGAAATTATGCGGTTTTTAAACCGTACATTTTGATTATACTTCATTTTGGTGATGGTTTGAGTATTACCAAAGATGAGGGAACTACCATCAACAAATTCAGCGTGTCCATAAAGACCATCTGCCAAAATTTCTTTGATTTTAATGTCCGGATGTTTTTTATGAAATATGTTCAAAAGCTCAAGAGCCAATTGAACCTTCGTTGGGTATTCAGGGTTCCTCTGTGGCTCCTTGGGTCGCTTTTTCTTAGGTATCTTCTTTTTTTTAAGACGGTCATCTTTCTTTTTCCAAGCTTTCCACAATGGGTCCGGGTGATAAAATTCAAAACCCACGGGAAAAGAGGCCACTGGTGTTACCAAAAATAAAAATACAATGCATTGTCCGTCTAAAAAACCACCGGTGAGTTTATCTTTAAGCTTGTGAACTTTATATATTTTTTTTGTGGACTTTGATCGGGCACGGTCTACATCATCTAAGCAAAGAGCCCCGTCCTTGATGCCATAATGCTTCAAAATATTACACGTACTCTGCTGCAGTAAGTGATCGAAGCTGATTTTTGAATTTCGGAACATCCAGGAAAGAGCTGAAAAACGGAATTTCCCCAAACTGATTCGTTCAAATCGCTTCCAGCAAATACTGTTGGTTAACAAAACACCACTTAAACAAAAACTTAGCCACAGTTTTTGCTTTTTGGATAGCACATAATTGGGGTTCTTTTTCATCAATTCTTGATTTATGCATTCAAGATAGTTTTCAATAAAGGGCAGCGGGCGTTCGAGGAGCATCTCTATCATGAATTTTGTTAAAAGTTCATACCAAAAAATTAACTTCTTTAGCACATTTTTATGTCAACCTCAAAAAACTCGAACACCGAGTGTATAGTTTCATAAAGTTTTTTCAAGGTGCTAATGAAGCCCCCAACACTTATTTGAGGCTCGAGTCTTCAAATCCCCAAACTGAACCTGTAGAATTATGTTTAGGTCTTCAAAGTATATCTTGCTCTAAAGACATCAAAAGAATGCTAAAAACAATTGAGGCAACCTATAAAAGATTATGTGATCTTAATCTTGAAAATGAAGTTATTTCAACTCATTCAATTTTAGAGAATTTAACAAACTTCCAACTCTTCGATATCGTGAATAAAGATTACAACCCAGATTTTGAGTTACCTTTTAACTCTAGTTACGAAGGAGACCCCTCAATTTGTAATGTAGTTCTTTTTAGTTCAACCATTAAATTGGAAAATATTCAATTGGTATCTTATTCCGCATTTTTTGGCACGATTGAAAAGTCAAGTGATTCGAAATTTATAGGAAAATTTAATAGATCAGAATATTTAGGTGACTTCTATCAAGACTACTCGTCGGATATAAAAGAAACAATAGAAAAAGAATCAATACATTTTGAAAAAGAACTCCGTGATAAAGGCTTTATAGTTTTTACATAGTTTATGATTCCGTTCCCGCAGGGAAGGAAAAGGAAAAATATTTATTTCAACAGCGAAAATGAACCGGGTGATACCGGTTATTTTCAAAGTTAGCGTTCTTATGGAAATTATATGGATAACTTTGCTAATTTGATATCAATCATCTCGGGAATTATGACAATATTTGGTGTTACAGGGGTTGTCAGTTGGAGTCTTTATAAGGAAACCGGTGAAAGTTTTTCGCAAGCCACCATGTCCATTTTTGCAAAATCATTCAAATTGGCTCTTTGTATAGTGTCATTTTTATTATTTTTAATACTATTGTATTTAATCCATGTATCAATAGTAATTTCTCTTGGCGAAGGTTGGATGCCAGGCAGCACAAGAAATCCTGATTTTTGGTGGAAAAATTCAGATTGGTATGCGTACGTGGTAAGTTACTGCTTAATAGTTCTAATCGGCATTCCATTCTATTCGCTAATTGCGTCCTCTATTTATACTTGGTCGCTTTCACCATTTCGAATTTTTTGGACTCATTTGCGGAAACGCTAACAACGGCATTCACTCAGACCAGTATTACATTGCCGCTTCACACCGGCTGGTGATGCTGGCGTTGACTTTGTCTATCAAGGCTCGTGTTTTCTGAAATCAACCCAGATACAACATGTTGTATGAGAAGGACTCCGGCCAAAAACAACTTTTCACACCATAACTGCTTGGCTGCAATTATCTTAACGAAAAATTTGACTACGAAATTTTAGCTTTGAAACCAGCTCCGAATCGATTATTATAAATGCTGTAAAATTCTAAAACTATCATCGCCACAATTTGTGTATACGAATTAAAATGAATCCCAATACGCAAGTGTATTCATATTTACAGGGTTACTGGAGGAATTGAAATGGGAAAATTAAACGATTTGTCCATCAGGCTGAAACTCTTTTTGGGATTTGGAGTTGTCTGTATTTTTTTTGTTATTATTGGCATTATGATCAATAGTCTCAACAATAGAACTATTGGAGAACTGGACGCGGCCAAATCTGAAGTGCTGCCCCATACTATGAATTTTATTGAAATCAAACGGGATATTGAACAGATTCAGCAGTGGCTCACCGACATATCTGCCACAAGGGCTGCAGAAGGCTATGATGATGGATATGCAGAAGCTGAAACCTATTACAAGGATGCAGTTAAAAGAACTGATCACTCCATTATTGAGCACGACAGGTATGGCGAAGATGAAATGGTGGCATTGCTTAAAGATATGAAAAAAAGCCTGGAAGATTACTACACCATGGGCCAAAAAATGGCTAAAGCCTATATCGAAAGCGGCCCGGAAAAAGGCAACCCCATGATGGAAGAGTTTGACCCGTTTGCTGAAAAACTGGCCGGGATCATAGATCAAATTGTTGATGAGCACAAAGCGGAGTTGATGAACTCTTTTGCGTCGATTAAGGCTCACAGCATTTCAAATACAAAAACGATCACTATCGGGATTATTGCCGGTTTAATTTTTTCGGTCCTCACAGCGTATGGTATCAGCCAGTCTATAGCCAGCCCCCTTCGCAAGGCCGTGGATTTTGCGGGTTATGTGGCAAAAGGTAATTTTGATCAGACCCTTATTCTCAAGCAAAAAGATGAAGTCGGAGTTCTTGCCGATTCTCTTAACAAGATGACCTCAAGCTTAAAAAAACTTATAATTGATATGAAAGATAGCACAACAACCGTGAATGTATCTTCCTCGAAAATTAAAGGCCTTTCAGATAATATCACCGCAAGTTCACGGGATACGGTTGAAAAATCAAATACGGTTTCTGAAGCAGCAAAAGAGATGAGCAGCAATATGAATTCTGTTGCATCTGCCACGGAGCAAGCGGCTGACAGCATCCAGACTGTTGTTGCTGCAGTTGAAGAGATGACTGCCACCATAGCCGAAATCTCAAATAATATTTCCAAGGGAAGCCAGACCACCGGTCATGCAGTTGAAAAAGCCAACCAGGTATCTGTCAAAATTGATGAGCTTGGCTCCGCAGCGTCTCTGATCTCTAAGGTGACCGACACCATCAAAGATATTTCTGAACAGACCAATCTCCTAGCTTTGAACGCCACCATTGAAGCGGCACGTGCTGGAGAAGCAGGAAAAGGGTTTGCCGTAGTTGCAGGAGAAATAAAAGCCCTTGCTCAACAAACAGCAGATGCAACCGGTGAGATCAATGAACGGATTAAAGGTGTTCAATCCAGCACTGAAGAATCTGTATCATCCATCCAGGAAATCGTCGGTGTTATCAATGAAATTAACGAAATTGTAAACACCGTTGCGGCTGCCATTGAAGAGCAGTCCGCCACTACACAGGAGATATCAAATAATATTGTCCAGGCAGGCCAGGGTATCCAGGACGTTAACCAGAATGTCAGCCAAGCTTCTGTTGTTACCGGAGAAATTGCTCAGGATATTAATTATGTGAACCAGGCTGCCCAGGAAGCAGACCAGGACAGTGGTAAGATACTGGAAGGTGTGGAGGACCTTGTCAAGGTTACTGAAAAACTGAAGGACACTGTAAGCCTGTTTAAAATTTAGCTCAAATCTCATTTACCGTAGAATTTTGAAGGAAACCAAAATCCCACAAATCTACTTTTAGGCCTAATGCCTTATCTCCGGTCGGTTTAGAAGTACCAGGTGATCCATGCTGAAATTGTGTCCGCGGGTGGCGTGGTGAAGTCGGTACCCAGGACCACAAACCCGCCGTATTCGGTGCCGTTGCCTCCCCAGTTTAAAAGGGCGGTCATGGTGATACGGATATTATCTGAAACGTCATAAACCACCCGGGGTAACAACATCCCCGAGCCGTCGTGGAGATTTACGATGGGGGTGAGGTAGGCGTTGACCAGGGGATGAAGCTCCAGGTTGACATGGGCGCTTGCATACCATCGGCCCAAAGCAAAGAGTTCGCCCCTGTCCAGGCGTTTTGAAACATCCGGGTTCAGCAGTGCCCGGCTGTAATCATTGTCGGACAGCCCGTTGTAATAAAGTTCCACATATCCATACCAGTTTTTATCGAACCATACCCAGGAATAATCCAGGTTGGCCACACCAGAGATGTAAATGGAACGTTCCCGGCTCTTTTGATCAAGGAATGTTCCGGTGAGGTCCAAACGGAAGGCGGCATCTCCTAAATTACCGGCGGTGCCGATGCCGGTCACCATATCCCTATAGTGCCGGGCCACCATGACATCCGTGTCCAGACCGTCAAGATTGGTGTGGAGTTTGACCCCCAAAGATGACTGATCTATTCCTGATTTATCTGTATCCGGGTCTCTGTGGGCGGCATAAATCAGATCCACGTCCACGCGTTTGACCGGGACGTGAACAAGGATCAGGTCGTCTCCGGTTTTGTAATCGCGTTCAAGGTCCGTGGGAGCAAAGGGGTTGAAAAGATCCATGGGGTTAAAGGTAAACCCATGGCCCCAGGTGACGGCCTGGCGGCCCACGCGAATGTCCCCCCAGTCCGGTGAAAAAGATACAAACGCCCGGTCCAGGCGATGATATATGACCGAACGATCTCCCTGGTGCAGGCTGTGGGTTAAATTAAAAAATCGGTGGGCATCCCTGACTGGACCCGACAGACCGTCGGGGAACAGGTCAGGGTAGCGCGCTTTGAGCCTCTCTCCATCCTTCCGGGTGTCGCCGCCGCCGGCCAACGCTTCATAATGGATTTCTACATATAATGCGTCGCTAAAAAAGATCTTGCTGTTCAGGCGAAATTCACCAAATCCGTCATAATTGGGAGATAGACCCACATACTGGTAAGCTGAATCGGATTTTGGGAACAGTATTCGGCTGTATATTTTTAAGTGGCCATCCCATTCCATGTCCGGCAGAGATACCCCTTCTTGTGCATAACCAAGTCCTATAAAAATAAGCTGGAACGAAAAGAACAGGCAAGGCAACAACGTGGGATTTAAGGCCATGTTTATTCGTCGATGGTTTTGATCTCTACTTGATATGGTCATCAACAATCACCCCGTCCTTGAGCCGGATGATTCTTCGGGAAAATCCCATTACCATCTGGTCATGGGTGGAAAAGATAAAAGTGACCCGGCGCTGTTCATTCATCCGGGCCATCATTTCCAAAAGGCCCTGTCCAGTCTGGGAATCCAGGTTGGCCGTGGGTTCGTCCGCAAGGATGATGGACGGATTGGAGACCAGGGCTCTCGCCACCGCCACCCGCTGCTGCTGGCCCCCGGACAGTTCTGACGGCCGTCTGTCGTGCATGCCCGAAAGCCCCACATCATCCAGAACAGACCTGGCACGCTCTGTCCTTTGTTTTCCGGGCACACCCTGCATAAGCATCACATATTCCACGTTTTCCCGGGCCGACAGCACCGGGATGATATTATAGGCCTGGAATACAAAGCCGATTTTGTTCAGGCGTATGTCCGCAAGTTTTGACTGGGACAACCCAGTGAGCGTGTCGCCGTCCAGAATGATTTCTCCCTGGCTGGGGGTGTCCAGCCCGCCTATCAGATTGAGCAGGGTGGTTTTTCCTGATCCCGACGGCCCTGCAAGGGCACAAAACTCCCCTTTTTTAACACAAAGGGATATGTGGCCCAGGGCATGCACCGAAACTTTGCCCTGTTCGTATGTTTTGCTGACATCTTTGACTTCGACCATATTCATTTGGATGCCTCTCTTTTGGGGTCCGTGTGTCATCTGCAGGAGAATACGAAATGATCGGCTCCTGCGCGGCTGTATGGTGTAAGGCAAGACAAACCAATCACAAACAGCCATATCACAATCCCAATGGTTTTGGGAAACCCGTTTTTTGCGGGGCATTGTTTGGGCAAGGAAATTTGGGGGATTTGTTTTAATGTGTGCCGCTGTAGGGGCAGGCCCTTGTGTCTGCCCTAACGGAGGGCAACCACAGGGGGATTGCCCTTACAAAAATGGCCGACAATAGAGTCAAACCCAGATTTTTAAAAGAATATGCTGAAAAATATCGAGGTAAAAAGATCGGTGTATGGTGTGTATTGAAAGACAGTTTGATTTTGATGTATACTCTCAAACCCACACAACGGATTCGCACATTCCCATTCCACAGATAGGAGACGTTATGCCGAAACGATCATTTAGTATCCGTACCAAGCTGATTGCTATTTTCGTATTGATAAAAGTGCTTCCCCTGGTCGCATTGGCGTGGTTTTCCTGGCGGGTTATTTCCGATCTGGCCGATACATTGAAAACACAGACTGAACAGGTGACCCAAGAGACCAATACCCTTGTTGGCGGTATTGCGGATATGGCAACAAATAACTCCATTGAAGCGTTGGATAACCGTTCCAGAGAAGCCATTGAACGCCTGACCACAGATACGGCACGGCAGGTGGCTTGCTTCTTGTACGACCGTGATGTGGATATCCGGTTGGCCGCCCATATCACACCGGGGAAAAAGGCATACCAGAAATTTTTATCCGGACGGACCCGCAAGGTGGTCATGGATGACGGCAAATGGACGATGAATGAAGACGGTACAAAATGGATTCCTGCGACCCCTGATCCGTTGACGTATAAAAAAGTGACGGCAAGGATCGAAGATAACCGGAATCAGTTTCATTATCGGCCGCCTGAAGCCGACGGCGTGGTCGAATATCGTCCCTTGTATCTTGAAATGACATATGTGGATCTGTCAGGCATGGAGAAGTTTAAGGTCTCCAACACCCCCCTTTTGCCTGAAACCCTGCGGGATGTCTCCAAACGGGAAAATACCTTTTGTAAGGCGGAAACCTATTTTGAATCCTTGAAAAACCTTAAACCCGGTGGGATTTATGTCTCCGATGTCATCGGGGCCTATGTGAAAGGCTTTTTACCTGGCGGCGTTTACAACACAGTCCGGGCCCAAAAGGCGGGCATCCCATTTGAACCGGAACGTTCGGGCTATGCCGGCCTTGAAAACCCTCTGGGTATCCGTTTTAAAGGCCTGGTGCGATGGGCGACACCTGTGGTGGTTGAAGGTGAAATCACCGGGTTTGTCACCCTGGCCCTGGACCATACCCATATCATGGAATTTACCGATCATGTCATCCCCACCGATGACCGGTATTGCGTGACGTCCAATGCCGGTTCCGGTAATTACGCATTCATGTGGGATTATAAGGGGCGAAATATTTCCCATCCCAGGGATTATTTTATTGTGGGATACGACCCAGACACCGGGCATCAAACCGTCCCGTGGCTTGAAGAATCCCTTTACGCCAAGTGGCTTTCGTGCAACTGCGCCATGGCGGAGTTTGAAACCCAGGTTCCCTGGTTTGACGCCCAGTCCCTGGAAAAAAAACCTGCCGAAGAACTGACCCGGCAAGGCTATCTGGGTCTGGATGGACGGTTTCTTAATTTTGCCCCCCAGTGCACCGGCTGGCATACCTTGACCCAGCATGGGGGGTCCGGCTCCTTTTTGATTTTCTGGAGTAAGTTGTGGAAACTGACCACAGCGGCGGCCATTCCCTATTACACCGGCCATTACGGAGATCATCCCAGGGGGTTTGGGTATGTCACCATCGGGGCCAATGTGGATGAATTTCATAAACCCGCGATGCATACTGCGGCCGTCATCAAGTCCACCCGAAAAGAGTTTGAATCCAATCTTACACGTCAAAAAGAGAACAATCTTGCCTATCTTCGCCGCACGCTCCATGACACCGCCATTAAAATGACCTTGTCCACAGGAATCATGATCGTATTGGTCATTTTTATTGCCCTGTGGATGGCAGCCACCCTGACCGGAAAAATCACCAAAATGATCCGGGGTATCAATCATTTCCAGAAAAGGGACATGGATTATCGCCTTGAAGAGACATCCAATGACGAGATCGGCCAACTGACCTGTTCATTTAATGACATGGCCGACAGTATCCAGCAATACCTGATGGTCATGGAAGAAGCACAAAAAAACACCGAACTTGCCAACAGTCGTTTAAAAAAAGAGGTTGCCGAAAGAAAGGCGGCCCAGGTGGAATTATCCTTGCACCGGGATCAGCTTGAGCACATGGTTAAAAGAAGGACAGCCCAGCTTGAGACCCAGATCCTTGAACGTGAACGGGCTGAAGAAGAGTTGATGCAGGCTGAAAAGATGGCGGCTTTGGGGCAGTTGATTGCCGGCATTGCCCATGAGATCAACACCCCCATGGGGGCCATTAAGTCCTCGGGCAGCAATATTTTAGATTTTCATAAAAAACTGCAGAACGATATCCCGGATTTGATCAAAAAACTGGATGATAAGCATTTGACGCTTTTTTTCAGTTTGTTGGACCGGTTCCCCAAAAAGATGGTGTTGAGAACCAGCCGGGAGGAACGTAAAATCATTCGAGCCCTTGGTGACAATTTGAGTAAGAACGGCATTAAGTGTTCCCGGCAAACGGCATTTTTTCTCGTTCAGATGAATGTGCATAACCAATGGGAGATATTCAAGCCGCTGTTATTTCACCCGGAATCTGAATTTATCCTTGAGACCGCTTACAGCCTTCATTCCATTACCAGTAACACCGAAAACATTAACCAGGCGGTGGACCGGGTCAGCAAAATTATCTATGCTTTGAAATCGTATATTCGTCAAAGTGACAGCGATGAAAAAACCAAAACAGATATTATTGACAGCATTGAGACCGTGCTGACCATTTATCACAATCAGATCAAACAAAATACCCAACTGATCCGGGAGTATGATACCATTGACACCATACTCGGGTATCCGGATGAGCTCAGTCAGGTCTGGACAAATTTGATTTACAACGCCCTGCAGGCCATGGATTATAAAGGGGTCTTAACCATCCAGGTAAAAAATATTGATGCCCATGTGCAAATTTGCATTACCGATACCGGCTGCGGCATTCCCCAAGAGCATCGAAACAAGATTTTTCAACCCTTTTTCACCACCAAGAAGAGAGGCGAGGGCAGCGGATTAGGCCTTGACATTGTTGCCAAAATCATCAAGAAACATGATGGTAAAATTGACTTTGAATCCGACGTCGGAAAAGGAACGACCTTTACCATTTTACTTCCAAAAATAAGGGTTAACCATGGCTGATAGGAAATACGGCCTGTTTTTGTGTGTGGATGACGAGCAGATTGTCCTGCATTCATTAAGAGATCAATTATATAAACACTATGGTAAAAATTATTTAATCGAAATCGCCGAAAGTGCCGAAGAGGGCCTGGAAATTTTAGATGAATTTTCTTTGGATGAATATGCGCCCATTATTATTATTTCCGACTGGCTGATGCCGGGAATGAACGGGGATGAATTTTTTATCCGAGTGCACCGCAAGTTCCCTGATGTTATCAAAGTGATGCTGTCCGGGCAGGTTGATCCCGCTGTGATACAGCGCGCCCGGGATGAAGCGGATATGTTTGAAATGATAGACAAACCCTGGGATGCACAGGATCTGATTCATCACATTGATCAGGCCATTGCACAGTTTAACGGCACCGATTCGGTGGATGATATGGATGAAGCGCCTGCTTTAGAGATCGGTATTTTATGTGTGGATGATGAACCCATTGTCACCGAAAGCCTTAGATCTTTATTTTATAAGTCTTTAAAAGATGTTGCGGTGGTTGAAGTGGCCCACAGCGCCGAAGAGGCCATGGAAGTCATAGACGAATTGACGGACGAGGGCATTGAACTTCAGGTGGTGATTTCCGATTATATTATGCCCGGCATCAAGGGGGATGAACTGCTGATCAACATCCACGACAAACTGCCCAAAGTCAAAAAAATCATGCTCACCGGTCAAAGTGATATTGAGGGTATCCGGCAAGCCATCAATCAGGCCCAGCTTTATCGTTTCCTTGAGAAACCATGGAGCAATGAAGACATGATTCTAACCATCAAAAGTGCCCTGACCGCCTATGATCATGAAGCCCGCCTTGAAAATAAAAATCGTGAGCTAATGCAGCTTAACCATGCGCTTGAGGCCAAGGTCCGGGAAAGAACCCGTGAGCTGGAACAAAAAAATAAGGAGCTGGAGCGGCTGGCCACCTTTGACCAGCTCACAGGCCTGGTCAATCGGGCGAAACTCGATGAAGTGCTCAGGACTGAATTGATCCGGTCCAACCGGTATGGTAATTCCCTTGGCTTGATCATGTTGGATATTGATTATTTTAAAGCGGTCAATGATACCCATGGCCATCAGGTTGGGGATAAAGTCCTTCGATTGTTTGCTGAGCAACTCAGGCACGGGGTGCGTGATGCGGACGTCCCCGGACGTTGGGGTGGGGAGGAGTTTTTAATCATATGTCCCGAGTCGGATCAGCATGGGGTGGTGACGCTGGCCCAGTCCCTGCGCGAACGTGTCCAGGATCATGAAGTTGAAGGCGTGGGTAAAAAAACCGCAAGCTTCGGGGTGACGGTATTTGAAAAAAGGGATACGATTACAACCATTATCGGCAGAGCGGACAAGGCATTGTACAAGGCCAAAGACGGTGGCCGAAACCGGGTTGAATGTGTGATGCCGGGTCGTTGATCGATCGTTTAAACCCGGCTCATGGCTTCGACCGGGGTAATTTTTGCCGCCTTGATGGCCGGATAGAGGCAGACAAGGACGCCCAACCCCATAATGACACCATTCACGTAACAGATATCTTTGACCGTAAAAAACGGCACCACCATCCGCCCCATGCCCCAGAACTCCGATCCCTGGGCCATAAAACCCATATCAATTCCGCCTGAAAAAAAATAGACCGTCAAAAGGCCCAGAAGATTACCGGCCACAAGTCCGGTCATCAGCAGAATCAGGCACTCCAGCAACACGTTGATAATAATTCTTGCCGGTGTGAGCCCCAGGGCCTTGAGCAGTCCGAATTCCCGGGTTCTTTCCAGGACCGCCATGAGCATGGTATTGACCAGCCCAAAAGCCATGGCAATGAAAATTACCAGATACCAAAGCAGCATAAATCGGTCGAACATCCCCAGATACCCTTTCAGCAGCGGCAACAGGTCCTGCCACGTCAGCAGGGAAAGATCCCGGGGCAGGTGTTGACGCACGGCCCCAACCACCCGGGTCAGATGTTGGGAATCCATACCAGTGTTGTCGGGCAGGCGAACACAGGCCAAAGAGACCCCGTCTTTTATTCCCAGGAGCGTTTGGGCCGCGCTGAGGGTGATGAACACATATTGCTTTTCCGTGGACTGCATTTCCGCTTTAAAGGTGGCCCTGATTTTAAAGGCCCGGGAGGCGGTTTCCCGGTTTGCCTTCTGGGTCATGAGCACCAGTTTACGGCCGATTTTTGTTTCGAACTTGTTCAAAAGGGCGTCTCCCACCACGATGCCGTGGTCATCGCCGGGTACCAATAATTTCCCTTTGGGCGTAACATCCCCGTAAAATGAGAGATTCGGTTCCTTTTCAGGGTCAATTCCCAGAATGGTGATGCCCTGGGCGTTACCGGCATTGGCGGCCACACCGTTTACCTGGATGCGAAACGCCCACACAGCGCCTTTGGGCAGGCTTTGATCAAGCAACTTTGCCACTGGGGCAGGGTGGATGATCCGATTCTCCACCGACGGATCTTCCCGGAACAAGGCGTTTTGAATCTGGATGGCGCCGGTCAGGGTATTTAATGCATTTGCCAGGGTAGAGACCATCATGCCCCGGGACAGGGCGCTAAAGGTCAGCATGGTCCATGCCCCAATGACTACGGCAATCAGGATGATGCCGGTTCGTTTGGGATTGCGCCAGACGTTTCGCCAGGCCATGGTAAGTTGCATGATTTCTCCTTAGGCGTCCCGCATGGCGTCAACGGGGTTTATTCCGTGCACTTTCAGGGCCGGGTACAGGGCTGTTATCAGGGTGATAAAAAATACGGCTGCCGGGCCTGCAAAGGCCGTGACCAGGTTCAGTTTGGGCCGGAGCAGGGCGGGAATACCGTATTGGCGCATCATTCCTTCGGCCTCTCCCATGGGGATGCCGGTGTGTGCCAGCCAGAGGGTGACGGTGCATCCGGCAAGGATGCCTATAATAATGCCGCACAACGTTAAAAATCCCGATTCAAGGATCAGCACCCGTGACAGCCGCCAGGGGCCGGCGCCGATGGCCAGGAGGGTGCCGAACTCTTTGGTACGCTCAAACACAGCCATCACAAAGGTGTTCATAATACTGAACGCCACCATGACGAGCAAAATGGCGTAGAAGATGAGTCCGCCCCCAAGGTCCATCTGGATGGACTGGACCAGTCCGGGGGTCAGTTCATCCCAGGACATGCACACAAGATTGGGCCGTGTGCTTCGGTTGGACAGGTGTTCGGATATGTCGGCTTTTACCTGCCCTACATGCCACAGACTGTCACAGGTGATGATAATTTCATGGACGGCACCTGCCATGGCAAAGGTCTCCTGGAAATGCGACAGGGGGATCTGGATGGCGGAGCGGTCGTATTGGTCCATACCCGATGAGAAGATGCCGTTTACCTTAAGCACTGTGGCGGCAATGGAGCCGTCCATGGCCGAACCCAGGACCACCAGTTCGTCCCCAATGTCAATTTTAAGATGGTTTGCCAGAAGTGACCCAACCACGGCTCCATTGGTATCTGTTGGGTTAAGATAACGTCCTTTACGGATGGTCCGGGGAATGCTGGAAATTTTTTTTTCCTTTTCAGGGTCAACGCCGGTGATGAAACCGCCGCTGGTTCGCTCGGTGGAAGAGAGCAGGGCAAAGGCATTGCACCTATTGGATCGGGCTGTGATATGGGGTGTTTGATCCAGCATCCGGGCAAGATCCGATGACGGGGTGACCACCTGCCTGATCTTATGGTCCGTGTTGTAGCCTTGTCTGAGTATCTGAATGTGTCCGGTGCGGGTCTTGACCGATGCGTCGATCATCACTTCATAGGTGCCGATCTGAAGTGAGAGCATGAATATCAGCAGCACGCAGGCAAAGGCAATGGCAGAAATGGTCAGGATGGTGCGCCTGGGGTTGCGCCGGATATTGCGCCAGGCCATGAGCGTATCCATGGATCGATCTACCTTAATGGTTTTTTTAATGCATTCAACGTAAACCGATTATCGGGTAACGGTACGTCAAATTCGAGACTTTCATATTCAAGCAGGGTGTAATCTTCCGTTGAGTCCGCGTCCATGGCGCGCATGACCCATCGGGTGGGGAATCGTTTTTCGCCCATTTTTTTTATGGCAGAGGTGGTCAGAATTTTTACCGCTTCCATATCCTCGTCATAAAAACCTTGTTCCAGGAGAATACCGTCTCCTCGAATTTTAAGTTTCTGCATGCCCCATACCACCGGCGCATCGGGTTTGGGTATGGATTTAATCTGATATATCGTAATGCCGTTTTCCCGGGTGGCGGCTTCAATTTCATGGGTGTAATCATTGAGAATACTGTCCGCCTTGGACAGATCGTTGTTGGAGAAGTCCGATCCCATCCAGGACTGGGACATCATGGAGGGGGGAATTTTGATCACGCGGTTGATTTTTGGATTATATGTCCACATATCCCGGCCGATTTTCAAGGTGCCGTTGCCCTTGTCTTTTTTGGGTGCCGTGATCTGGAAAATGGAAACATCCCGTCCCCTTGTCCAGGCCTTGATGACCGAGATTCGCTCCCAGGTCTCACGGTGTACGGTCATTTTTACCTGACTGGCAGAGGTCTTTCCCCGCATGTAATCCCAGGCCCGGGCGACAACGTCCAATGCCTGGGGATCTTTGGAAAATGCAGGGGCGGCGCAAAGCAGAAGTAATGCGCCCGTAATGAATACCGTTCTTTTTATGGCACAGGTCATGTTGATGCCTCTTTGATTGTTTTGAACGTTACGATGATTACAACATGTCCCATAAGCGTTCAAAAACATCAATCATTTTATTAAATGAATGCCGGGAGTAAATTGTTGATTTTGGAAGAAGGTATTCGGAAGGAAATTGTCTGTTCAGGAGGCTCGGGTTGATCCCATTGCTGCATAAAACGCTTATGCAGCAATGGGGAAAAGATTATTTTTGTCGGACCGGTTGGTATGTGCACAACGGTTCCTGGGCCATGTAATCGCCCGTGGCTTCATATGCCCTGGCCCGGCATCCACCGCATACCTGTTTGTATTGGCACAGTCCGCATTTGGGTTCAAGATTGTTGAAATCCCTTAATTTATTGAATACTTCTGAATTTTCCCATACATCCTTGAAGTGCTGCGTTTTGATGTCCCCGCAGGTGACGTCTAAAAAGCCGCAGGTCTGCACCCGGCCCACATGGGAGATAAAACAGAAACCCGTGCCTGCAAGGCAGCCCCGTGTTACCGCATCAAGCCCATGGGTTTCAAAGGTGACTTTTTTACCCTCGGCTTTGGCGCGCTGGCGTAAAATCCGGTAATAGTGGGGGGCGCAGGTGGCTTTTAGCTGCAGCGATGTTTTGTCCCGCTGGTCGTAAAACCAATTCAAGGTCTCTTCATACTCCTTGGCGTCAATGGCCGTGTCCACGATGTATTTGCCCCGGCCCGTGGGGACCAGAAGGAAAATATGGTGGGCCGCAGCCCCTAAGGATTCTGCCAAAGCAAGGATGGCTGGGATTTCAGCAAGATTTGTTTTTGTGATAACGGTATTGATCTGAAATTCCAGTCCGGCGGCTTTAGCGGTTTTTATGCCGTTTACCGCCCCGTCAAAGGCGCCTTCAAGTCCTCGGAATGCGTCATGTGAGGCTGCCGTGGCACCGTCCAGGCTTACGGAAATGCGTTTGATGCCACTTTCCTTAAGTCGCTCCACATTCTCTTTGTTGAGCAGGGTGCCGTTGGGGGCCATGACCATGCGAAGGCCGATTTTGTCGCCATAGGCGGCAATATCAAAGATGTCGTCCCGGAGCAGCGGTTCGCCGCCGGTGAGAATAATGATGGGTTGACCGACCTCTCTGATCTGATCCAATAGCTTAAAGGACTCTTCGGTGGTCAGTTCGTCTTCATATTCATGGTCTTCGGCCGCCGCCCGGCAATGCTTGCAGGTGAGATTACACCGTCGGGTGGTTTCCCAGGCCACAAGGCGCAGGGTATTGTTTTTTCCGGCACCGTGGGGGGCGCCGTGTCCATGGGGGCGGGTGCTGTGTGGGGATGTTCCGTGGGGATGTGCCATCAGCTGTTCAACTCCCTTGCCACGTCAATGGCTGCGTAGGTCATGATAATATCTGCGCCTGCCCGTTTGATGGAGAGCAGGGTCTCCATGATCATGGCTTTGCCGTCCACCCACCCCATGATTTCAGCCGCTTTGACGATGGAGTATTCGCCGGATACGTTGTATGCAGCCACGGGCAGGTCGATCTCTTCTCTGACCCTGTAAATGATGTCCAGGTAGGATAGGGCCGGTTTGACCATGATAATGTCGGCCCCTTCTTCAATGTCCATGGTGGCTTCCCTGATTGCTTCAAGGGAGTTGGCCGGGTCCATCTGGTAGGTTTTACGATTGCCGAACTTCGGCGCGGATTCCGCCGCATCTCTGAATGGGCCGTAAAAGGCCGATGCGTATTTCACGGCATAGGACATAATGGGGATATTGGAAAACCCTTCGTCATCCAGGAGCCCGCGGATTTCAGCCACGCGGCCGTCCATCATGTCCGAGGGGGCAACCATGTCGGCACCTGCCTGCACATGGGATAGGGCTGTTTTGGCAAGCAGATCCAGGGTGGAATCGTTGTCGATGGTGCCGTCATCCATGACCATGCCGCAGTGGCCGTGGTCCGTGTATTCACACAGGCACACATCGGTGATTACGGTGAGGTCCGGTACCTGCTCCTTGACGGCCGTCACGGCTCTTTGAACAATACCATCGGCGGCATAGGCCTGGGTGCCGAGGCAGTCTTTTTTATCGGGAATCCCGAAGAGCATGATGCCCGGTATGCCTTCCTCTTTGGCCTGCTGTGCCGTGGTGACGATGTGATCAACCGAGAGCTGAAACTGGCCGGGCATGGAATTAATCGGCTTTTTAACGGATTTGCCTTCCACCGCAAACAGGGGAAGAATCAGATCATCCCTGGAAAGCTTGGTTTCCCGGATCATCCGTCTGAAGTTGGCCGTGGCACGCATGCGCCGGCCTCTGTATTCAGGAAACAGCATTATACGCTCTCCTTTTTGATCTCTTCATCCGTAAGATAGCAGGCAGGGTCTGAATCCCAGGGATCTCCTGCCACGGACTCGGCGCGGGCCCTGAAGTTACCGGCGCAGATATCCAGCCAGCGGCATTGGGCGCATCTGCCTTTGACGTGTTTTTTCTTCTCTTTCATTTTCATCAAAAACTCATTTTCGGAATCTGTCCAGATTTCGCTGAAAGGTTTGTCTTTGACGTTGCCGAAACTGATCTCCCGCCAGAACTGGTCCGGATGGACTTCACCGTCCCAGGAGATGCAGCCGATCCCCCGCCCCGAGTTGTTGCCTTCGTTCATCTCAAGCAGTTCAAGCACTTCGGCGGCCCGCTCGGTGTCTTCTTTGAGCAGGCGCTGGTACAGGTAGGGGCCGTCCGCATGGTTGTCCACGGTAAGGATCTCTTTGGGTTTGTTGCGGTCATGAAGCGCCTTGGTGCGGTCCATGATCAGATCAAGCACCTGTCGGGTCTCTTCATGGGATAAATCTTCCTTGGCAATTTCCTGACCGCGGCCGGAGTACACCAGGTGGTAGAAACAGGCCCTGGGGATGTTTTTTTCTTCCAGCAGATCAAAAATGCCCGGGATGTCTTTTACGTTTCGTTTATTGATCGTAAACCGCAGGCCGACCTTAATGCCGGCTTCCTGACAGTTATCAACCGCCTGCATGGCCTTTTTATACGCGCCGGGAACACCCCTAAACATGTCATGGGTAGCTTCAAGTCCGTCCAGACTGATGCCCACGTAGGAGAGGCCCACCTCTTTGAGCTGCTGGGCCTTCTCTTTGGTGATCAATGTGCCGTTGGTGGAGATAACGGCGCGCATCCCTTTGGATACCGCATATTGGGCATATTCAACAAGGCGCGGATGCATCAGTGGCTCACCGCCGGAAAACAATAGTACGGGTACCCCGAATTCGGCCAGGTCATCCATCATGGCAAGGCTTTGTTCGTGGTTCAGTTCATTGTCATAGGCAATATTTTCAGACTGGGCATAGCAGTGAACGCACTTCAGGTTGCACCGCCGGGTCATATTCCAGACCACCACCGGCTTTTTGTCCTTTGAGAACTGGAGCAGGTGAGAGGGTAGTTTGCCTGAATGCCTTGAATAGCGTAATGTATCCGAGGGTTCCACCGTGGCGCAGTAAAGTTTTGAAATTCCAATCATTTTATCTCTTTTCTGATAAGCTCGTTGAGGTAATTTTCGTGGTCGGTTAATGCCTTTCTGGACAGGAAAAACCTGGCTTTCCCGGTTTTTTCCCGGATCAGATTAAAGCCGTCAAAAAAATCGGCGTAAATTTTTGACAGGATCTCATCCGTGGTCGCGTTATGTTCTATAAACTGCTGGATGAGAAAATCTGCTGCATCTTCTTCAAACACGACATTTAAATCATAATTTTTGGAAATTTCCAGTTCCATCTCTTTGACATTGTCATAAAATCTTTTGACCTGCTTCACCGCATCTTCTATTTCCATGACATGGGCCGTGTAATATTGGACCACCATTTTTGTGCGAATCTGGGTCAGGGTCAGACCGTGGCGGATGGAAAATATTTTCCAGTTATTTTTTACATATTCACTGATATAATCTGAAAAAAGCGCCAGCGCATGATTATATTCAGCCTCGTATTTTGCATTGTCATTGCCTAAAACAAGATCGTTTAATGCGTGTTCCGGGTTGTCCAGCATCTCTCTGGTGACGGCAAACCGCCCCACGGATTCGGACGGCAGCTTCTCTTCAAAGCCGAGCATGGCCTCTTCAACAACGGATACAAGCCCCCGGGCACCTGTGTTTTCCTGGTGGGCCCTTTTTGCAAGTTCCTCTAACGCCTCGTCGGTGAACAGCAGATCAATGCCATATGACTTAAAATCAAGGCGTTTGCTCAGGATCACCGGGTTGTTGGGCATTTTCAGGATGTCGTAAAGATCTTTCTGAGTCAGTTCATCCAGTACACAGCGCACCGGGATCCTGCCAATGAATTCCGACTCAAATCCGTAAGCCACCAAGTCTTCCGACCGGGTCTCCTTTAAGAGCTCACCATCTTTTTTGTTATGGCTCAGGGAGGCTCCGAATCCTATGGCCTGTTTGCTCAAGCGTTTTTTCACCACATCCGTCAGGCCTGAGAATGCACCTGACAGGATGAAAAGGATATTTGCGGTATTTACCCGCCTGGCCGAACGCTTACCGGTTCTCTGGAATGCCTCAAGTTCCTGCATCATGGATACGGGATCATGGGGCACCTTTAAATCCACATCGGTCTCTTCCATGGGTTTGAGCAGGGCGCGCTGAACCCCGGTCCGGGATATCTGGGCACCGATAACATTCGGGCTTGCAGCAATCTTGTCCACTTCATCTATGTAAACAATGCCGCATTCGGCAAGTTTAATGTCATCCTTGGCTTCTTTGACTAAGTCTCTGATCAAATCTTCCACATCGCCGCCCACATATCCGGTTTCGGAAAATTTGGTGGCATCCGCTTTGACAAAAGGCACCCCGATTTTTTTGGCGATGAGTTTAATCAGGTAGGTTTTGCCGATACCTGTGGGGCCAAGCAGCAGGATATTGCTTTTAATATTTCCCGTGATCTTGAACGGTTCGGTGGTCATCGCTTCCTGGTGCCGGATTCGGTTGAAATGGGTACAGATCTTTGTGGCAAGTACAGATTTTGCCTTATCCTGCCGGACAACATACTGGTCAAGATAGCTAATCAGCTCCGCGGGCTTAATGTTGAAATCAATCAGTTTTTTTTTGCCCGACTCAGGGGGTGTACCGGAGATGGCCTCCTGCTGGGGCTGGATGGAAGGTGCTATGATTTTAACATTTCCACCAAATTTTTTGTTCAGAAATTCACCAAGTTCTTTTTCGATTTTTTTCGGGTCAGGCCCGGTGGCATCATTGTGATAAGTCATAATTATGTATAATAAGCTTGTCTGCTCATAATTCAAGACGGTAGTTGGATGGCTTATTTCTTTTTTTCCTTGAAATATTCACATGGCTTTCCCGAAGACTGGAATACCGTGATACTGGGCAGTTGCCGGCTTTTAAATCCCAATGCCCTGCAGCCGTTTGGGTGAGCCGGTTCCCAGGTGACATAAAAAAAACGGCACTTGTAACAATTTCTTTTATTCCCTTGGTCCATATCCGCCTATAAAAAAAGCCACGGCAAATTGCCGCGGCTTTGAATTTTGGTGCCGAAGGGGAGATTTGAACTCCCACGGGTCTCCCCACACGCCCCTCAAGCGTGCGTGTCTACCTATTCCACCACTTCGGCAAAAAATTTATTTGTAATCATTCTGCTGCCGGTACCTGTTGTTCTACGGGCGCAGGAGCGTCTTTCATGACACTGGACTCTGACTGATGTCCTGACATATAGGCCAACGTCAGCGATGTGATCATGAAGATGATGGCCACGGCCGTGGTGATTTTGGTCAGGATGTTTGCGGGTCCGGCTGCTCCGAAGAGTGCCTGACTGCCGGCACCACCCATGGATACGCCCATCTCTGCGCCTTTTCCGGTCTGCAGCAGTACGACAAGTATCAAAAAGATACAGACTGCAACGTGTATTGTCACTAAAATGCCTGTCATATTTATAACGTATCTAAAACCTAATAATTTTATTAAAATCTTCCGGGTCCAGGCTCGCGCCGCCGACCAGTGCACCGTCTACATCTTCAAGTTGCATCAAGTCTTTGATGTTGCCTGGTTTTACCGATCCGCCGTATAAAATTCGGATCTTTGCCGCCAGATCTTCTGTGTATTTCTCTTTGAGCAGATGTCGTAAAAAACCGTGTACTTCTTTAACCTGCTCCGGCCCTGCCGTCTTGCCGGTACCGATTGCCCACACAGGCTCGTAGGCCAGAATCAGGGAATCAAGTTCCGCAAGATCAAAGCCTTTTAACCCATCTGATATCTGTTTGTCAAGGACAAAAAACGTTTTATCCGCCTCCCGCTGGCTTTCGGTCTCTCCTATGCACATCACCGGGACGAGCCCTGCGTCAAGGGCAGCCCGGATTTTAAGGCTTACACTTTCATCGGTCTCTCCAAAGAACTGCCTGCGTTCGGAATGGCCGATAATAACGTAGTCGGCACCGGCATCCCGGATCATCTCTCCGGAGACCTCACCGGTAAAGGCCCCTTCCTTGCCCGGATAAATGTTCTGGGCGCCCAGGTGAACGTGGCTGTTTTTGCCCAGGGCTTGGGCCACCAGGGGGAGGGAGAGTGCGGTGGGTGCAATCATAATATCAACATCTTGCACGCCTTGGCTTAGTTCTGCCAGTTGTTCCGCCGCAGCAACGGCCAGGGTGCCGGTCTTGTACATTTTCCAATTGCCCGCAATCAATGGGGTTCTTGTCATTTTCTTCTCCTTTACAGGGCGTTGCCCACCATGGTGGCCAGATCAACCATGCGGTGTGAGTAACCCGCCTCGTTGTCGTACCATGAAAATATTTTTACCATCTCTCCGTTGATGACGTCTGTGCAGGAGGCATCAACAATGGATGACAGGGGGCAGGAGTTATGATCAATGGATACCAGGGGTTTGTCGACATATCCAAGGTATCCCTTCAGATTGGTTTCAGATGCTTTTTTCAGGGCCTGGTTGACCATCTCCTTGGTCAGCTCTTTTTTCTCGGTGGTGATCACCAGATCCACAAGGGAGACGTTGGGTGTGGGGACCCGCACGGCAAGGCCGTTGAGCTTTCCTTCAAGCTCCGGCAACACCAGGGAGACCGCTTTGGCGGCACCGGTGGTGGTGGGGATCATGGACAATGCGGCGGCCCGCGCCCGGCGCAGGTCTTTGTGGGGAAAATCAAGCAGGCGCTGGTCTCCCGTGTAGGAGTGGATCGTGGTCATAAGCCCGCATACAACGCCGAAATTTTCCAGCAGAACCTTGGCGACCGGTGCCAGGCAGTTGGTGGTGCAGGATGCATTGGACAAAATATGGTGCGAGCCGGGGTCGTAATCCTCATGGTTCACCCCCATGACAATGGTGACATCCGGATCCTTGGCCGGTGCTGAGATGATTACTTTTTTGGCGCCGCCTTCAAGGTGTTTGCCTGCGGTTTCGCGATTTCTGAAAAGGCCGGTGCACTCCAGGACAATATCCACACCGGCATCGGCCCAGGCAATCTGGGCAGGATCTTTTAGGGCGGTGACCAGAATTTGTTTGCCGTCCACACAGATGGACCCGTCTCCATGGCTGATTTCGTTGGACAGGCGGCCGTGGACGGAGTCATATTTGAGCAGGTGGGCAATGGTTTCCGTGTCGGTTAGATCATTAATGGCCGCAACCTCAATTGCATCATTTTCCAAAGCTGCCCGAAAGACCATGCGCCCGATTCTGCCGAATCCGTTAATTCCTATTTTTACAGTCATTATTCGTCTCCTTCAAAAATGAAAATAAGCCCATGCCCGAATGGGGAAACCGGGCGTGGTACGATTAGGATAAGGACCGACTGGTCCCTTTGAGGATGTCGCTGGCAAGGGAAATACTTTTTTTCCCGTGTTCAATCAGGGCTGCGGTCAATGCTTTGATCTCCATCTTCTCCCGGCTTGTTACGGCTTTGAGAAGAATGGGCAGGTTGACGCCTGAAATCACCTCCACCTTTCCTTCTTCCAGAAAGGCATAGGCCAGGTTTGAAGGTGTACCCCCGAACATGTCGGTGAAAATAATAACGCCTTTTTCGCAATAGACATCTTTAATACCCCGTTTGATTTTATTTCGCAGACTTTCCGGATCCTGTTTGATGTCTATGGATATGGCATCCAGTTTTTCTTGCTTGGCCCCTAGAATGAATTCCAGGGTATCAATTAATGATGCACCCAGATTCGCATGGGTGACAATTAAAATTCCCGTCATAAATTTGCCTGTTATCGTTCTTTGATGTCTCTGTCAATATCTCTGTGTCGCAAGCTTGGATTCAGCCCCTTTTTTATCAGCCGTTCAAATACGGCCCGGGAGATTGCGACACTGCGGTGGCGGCCACCAGTACAGCCCAAGGCAAGTGTTAGATATGCCTTATTTTCTTTTTTATATAAAGGGATGAGATAGTCAATAAGATCGTTATATTTTTTTAAAAAGGTTTTTGTCTCTGCATTTTCCAGGACAAAGGTTTTTACGGCGTCGGATTCTCCGCTGTGGGCTTTGAGCTCCGGCACAAAATAGGGATTGGCCAAAAATCGCAGATCCACCACAATATCCGCATCCACCGGGATACCGTATTTGTAGCCGAAGGACATGATGTTCAGCTTCATGAAATTGTCAACGCCGGTATCCTTGGACACAAGCTCCTGTATTTTTGCTTTAAGCTGATGCACGTTGAAATTGGAGGTATCGATAATTTGGTGGGCAAGTTTGCGGATGGCGGCCATTTCCTGTTTTTCAGAGCTGATACTGTCCAACAGGTTTGTTTCATCTCCCAGGGGATGGTGCCGGCGGGTTTGGCTGAACCGTTTGACCAGGGTTTGGGTGTCCGCTTCAAGAAAGATAATGACCGGAGAGACCCCCATGTCTTCTAAAGCAGAGACGCCTGAAACAAATGTATTGATAAAGGTTTTTGACCGCATATCCATCACAAAGGCCGCCCCTTTAACCTTGGGGCTTTCCCCTATGGGCAGCTCAAGCACCTTGGGTACAAGTTCCATGGGCATATTGTCGATGCAGTAAAAGGATGCATCTTCAAATGCCTGGGCAACGGTTGTCTTTCCGGAGCCTGAGATGCCGGTGATGATATATACCTTAAGGTTTTCCATGGTCAAAATTCTTCGTCATTCTCCACAATGATCTGATGAATCTGTTCTGTTGACCCCGCCGATAAAAGGCGTTCTTTAAACTGATCCATTTTCAGAAGTTTTGAAATATGTGCCAGAACCTTTAAGTGACCTCCAGTGGAATGCTCGGGTGTTAAAAGCAGAAAAAAAAGATGAACCGGCCGTTTATCCAGAGAATTAAACTCAATTCCCTCAACGCTGCGACCAAATCCAACCGCAATGGATTTTACCGTCTCCAGTTTGCCGTGGGGAATGGCGATGCCGCCGCCGATGCCCGTAGAACCTAAATGTTCCCGTTCCAGCAGCACGGCTGCGACGTCTTCGGGTTCGGCGCCTGCCACCGGTGAAACAGCTTGGGCTAATTCTTTTATGGCCTCTGATTTGTCTTTGGCTTTCAGGTCTGCAATAATAGCATCCAGCTTTAGAATGTCACTGATTTTCATTGGTTCCGACCATCCTATCCTTGGGGGGAGATGAGTCCCAATTTTCCGTTATTGTGTTTATAAATCACGTTGACTTGTTCTGTGCGGGCATTCATAAATACATAAAAGGATTTTTTGCCCGATTCCAGTTCGATCACCGCATCTTCAATGTCCATGGGTTTTGTTTCAAGGGGCTCTTCGATAATATCATCCATGTTGCCGGGCTGGGTTTCCTCAATGTTGAACTCCCGGGTGTCGGTCAGGCTTGCCTTATTGCCTGACATGTGTTTTTTCTCTTTTTCCTTGTGTTTTGTGATCTGGCTTTTCACTTTATCCGTTATAATATCAATGGCTGCATACATGCTTTCGGACGATTCTTTGGCATGGATGTTCAGCGGACCGCAGGTTAAAGTGATTTCGGCAATATGTCTTATTTTTTCTATGCTTAAGACCACATTGGCCTCAGCCGGTCCGTCCAGCATCTTCTCAAACCGTTTCAGTTTTTTGTTTACATAGAATTTCAGGGAATCGGATGCGTCTATTTTTTTAAACGTTATGGTGACCTGCATAGATTAGCTCTCCCTATAGTTGTTTGCGTTTATTGGACGGCAGTATATTGAGTACCTTTCTATATTTTGCCACGGTGCGCCGGGCAATCTGAATGTCGGATTCCTGGAGGATTGCGGCAATTTTATCGTCACTTAGCGGTGCGTTGGGATCTTCATTGTCAATGAGCTGCCTGATGCGCTCCTTGACACTGGCCGATGCCATGGACGGTCCGTCTCCCCGTTCTATGGAGCTGTTGAAAAAATATTTCAACTCAAACAGCCCCTGGGGCGTGTACGCATATTTGTTGGTGGTCACCCGGCTGATGGTCGATTCATGCATTTCAATGTCTTCGGCAATGTCTTTCAGGATCAATGGCCGAAGGTAGGCAATGCCCTTTTCAAAAAACTCCCTTTGAAATTTAATGATGCTTTCCATGACCAGATAAATGGTTTTCTGGCGTTGGTGAATGGATTTTATCAGCCAGGAGGCGGACTGCATCTTTTCATTAAGATATGTCTTGGTCTCCTTGGGGATTTTTTTGCCGGTGGCCACAGCTTCCCGGTAGAATCTTGAGATTCTTAATTTGGGCAGGCCGTCATCGTTCATAACGATTTTAAAATCATCACCGACTTTGTAAACGTAAATGTCGGGGGTGATGTAGGCCGGTTCCTCTGTGGCAAATTTTCTTCCGGGTTTGGGCTCAAGAAACTGGATGATTTTTACGGCGGCCCGGACATCGTCAACGGAAATTTTCAAATCCTTGGCAATTTTTTTACTATTCCTGTTTTCAAGATTTTTTAAGTGGTCCGTAATGATCCGGGTGATGATCTCATTTTCAATGCCCAGCAGTCGGACCTGAATTAAAAGGGTCTCGCACAGATTTCTTGCGCATATGCCGGGGGGGTCAAAGGTCTGGAGCAGCGCCAGCACCTTTTCAACGGTTTGGGGTTCGGCCCCGGCCGACTGGGCGATCTCCTCCACATCGGCGCACAGATATCCATCTCGGTTCAGGTTGCCGATGATGACATGGCCAAGGCGCTCCTCTTCGTCGGGCAGGTCCGAAAGCATCAACTGCCATTTCAGATGTGCTTCAAGGGTTTGTTTTTCGGATGTGAATGCTTCGTAGTTTGGCGCTTCACTGTTTTCAGACTCCATGTGAATGCGACCGGTGGAGTTGTATTCATTGATATAATTTTCCCAATCCGTATCCGAGCGGACCCGTTCTTCAATGGTGACTTCTTTGACAGGGGGGTCGGTTTCCGTTTCACGGGCTTCGGTTTCCTGGGCTGTGATGGATTTGTCAGAGGTGTCCTCGGTGGAAAGTTCTTCAAGTGCCGGATTTTGCTCCATTTCCTGCTGGATCATTTCGGCAAGTTCAAGCCGGGACAGCTGGAGCAGTTTAATCGCCTGCTGGAGCTGGGGGGTCATGACCAGTTGCTGGGTCAGTGCAAGGCTTTGTTGTAATCCAAGTTCCATGATTAAAGTCTAAAGTTGTCTCCCAGGTAAATTCGTTTGGCTACTTTGCTCGAAATAATTTTTTCCGGCGGGCCTGATTCCATCACCACACCCTGGCTCATGATGTACGCTGTATCGCATACACCCAATGTTTCCCTGACATTATGGTCGGATATCAAAACTCCGATACCTTTGTTCGTAAGCTGCCCTATGATCTGCTGGATGTCAATGACAGCCAGAGGATCAATGCCGGCAAAGGGTTCGTCCAGCAGGATAAATAACGGGTCTGTGGCAAGTACCCTTGAGATTTCCAGGCGGCGTCGCTCTCCACCGGACAGGGAGGCCGCCTTTTGGTCCGCCAGCGCCTGTATCCCAAGCTCTTCCATCAGGCTGTCGGCTTTCCGGTTGATCTCCATGGCGTCTTTGTCTATCACCTCCAGAATAGCCGTTATATTTTCCCTTACCGTCAGTTTTTTGAATATGGACGTCTCCTGGGGCAGATAACCGATTCCTTTTCTGGCCCTTATGTACATTGGGTACCGGGTTATGTCCTCTCCGTCAAGATGTACTGTGCCTTTGTCCGGCCGGATCATGCCGACAGTCATGTAAAAGGTCGTGGTCTTGCCGGCACCGTTGGGGCCTAAAAGACCAGTCACCCGGCCCTGTTCCACCGTCAGACTGACCTGATCCACAACGGTTTTACCGCCGTAGGTCTTTACAAGCTTTTCCAGTTCCAGTCGGCTCATCGGCTCAAGGCTTACCCAAAGACCCGTCCTGGTCTTCGGCGTCAAAAAAGGCTTCTACCCGGGTCTCTTCGTTGCTTTCCACAACCACCCTGTCCTGTGCTTTAAAAAGCGTTATTTTTTTACCGGTAATCCAGCTTTTGCCCGTAAGCAAACGGGCCTGGTCGCCGGTGAGGATGAGCGTCTGAGCTGCGGTGTCATAGTCGGCTTGATCCGAGAAGGCTTTGCGTTCCCCTTCGGTATATTCCACATTCCCCGTGGCAAGAATCCGTTTGACGTTGGACTGGCCCTCTTTTTTGGTCTCAGAGGAGTGGAAAAATACTTTGACCGAATCGGCAAACAGCACACTGTCGGCCCGAACCGCTTTAACTTTTCCTGTGAATTCGACCATGGACTGGTCTTTGCTGGCAACCATTTTATCCGAAGTGATTTTCAGGTCGGACGGCGGCTGTTTTTCATCGGTTTCGTTCTGCTGGGCTGCAAAGGTTACGTGTGTGCAAAGAAACAGCAATGTCAGCAATAAAACTATGGGGAATTTATAGCAGGTCTGAATTTTGAGTGTTTTCACTAAACTGTCCCTCTACATGTCCTTTTAGGATGATCAGATCCCGGTTTAGCAGGATCTCCATGTTGTCGGCTTCTATCACGGAGTCGCCATCATCAACTGTAACCCTTGAATCGGAGCGTATTATATGTGGTTTTTTGGCATAATGCAATGTTTCACTTGTCAGACTGTAGCGCTGGTACCGGATGGTGACATGCTTTGAAAAATTCATGTCATGGGTCTTGGTATCAAGTTCTCCATCGTCTGCTGTGAGATGGACCTGGGTATTTTCTTTTGTGTAGAAAATAATGTCCACATCTTTGAGCACGGCCTTGTTTTGGTCTTTGAGCAGGGTGGCGCTGGACGCTTTAAGCTTCCATTCGGTAATGCCGTTTTTTTTGGAAATCTGCTCAAGGGCGTTGAGTTTGAGCGCCGCCTTGTCATCCACCTCAATATTTTCAAGTTCAATGGGGGTGGTGAGCAGGTGGTTGATATAATAGTAGATTCCTAACCCGGCAATAATAATGCCTATGACCAGCATCAGGGGGAGTATCAGTTTCTTTTTGCCGACGCTGCTCATGATAGAAACCGTGAAATGGACTTTTCCCAAAGGCCTTTGGCTTTGAGGATGGCTTCACAGGCCTGGCGCACCGCGCCTTTGCCGCCGGGCAGGTCTGTAATCATATCAGCCCGGGACTTTACTTCAGCCGGGGCATCGGCCACGGTCAGGGCAAAACCGGCCCGGGTCATGGCGGGCAGGTCTATCAGGTCATCTCCCATGAACGCCATCTGTGTTGTGCTGATTTGGGTGCTCGCAGATATGTCCGACAACGCCTTGGCCTTGTCATGGATGCCGTCAAACACCAGGGTGATGCCTAAATTTTCACACCGGTGGCGCAACGCACCTGAAACCCTTGCCGTAACAATACCGACATGAATGCCTGCATCCATAAGCAGGCGAATACCGAGGCCGTCTTTGGCGTTAAAGCTTTTGATCTGTTCGCCGGTGTCCGTATAGGTGATGCTGCCGTCGGTGAGCACCCCGTCCACATCCAACAGCAGCATTTGGATCTCCGCCAATTGTGTTGTCATAGGGATTGTCCCGCAGCTTTTCTGATATTCACCAATTGGGTCAAAAGATCTTTCATCTGGTCCAAAGGCATGGAGTTTGGTCCGTCGCATAGGGCGTTGTCGGGGTCCGGGTGGGTCTCCATGAACAGGCCGTGGGCACCGCAGACCACGGCAGCCTTGGCGAGGGGGGGCACAAATTGTCGCTCCCCTGCCGATGCAGTGCCGCTGCCCCCGGGAAGTTGGACGCTGTGGGTGGCGTCAAAAATTACGGGCATGCCCAATTCGCGTAAGATATGTATGGATCTGAAATCCACCACAAGGTTGTTGTACCCAAAGGATGTGCCGCGTTCCGTAATGGCAATGTCCCGGTTTCCTGTGGATTTGGCCTTTTCAACAATATTTTTGCAGTCGGCCGGTGCAAGAAATTGTCCTTTTTTGATGTTCACGGGTTTGCCGGTTGCACAGGCGGCTAAAATCAGGTCTGTCTGGCGGCATAAAAATGCCGGAATTTGAATCACATCAAGTATTTTGCCTGCCGCTTCGGCCTGGTCCGGCAGGTGAATGTCGGAGATCACAGGGATATTCAGCTGGGTTTTAATTTGCTTTAAAATATCAAGGCCGCGTTCGGGACCGGGTCCCCTGAATGACTGGATGGATGTGCGGTTGGCCTTGTCATAGGAGGCTTTAAAGATATACGGTATCCCTAAATCACTTGTGACCTGTTTCAGGTGTTTTGCGATGGCAAGGCTTGTTCCTAAGTCTTCGATCACACAGGGGCCGGCAATGAGAAAAAATTTGTTTGGGTCGTTTTGGGTCAGGTCAAAAAAAAAGTTTGTCATGGGGTATATCCTTAAAACGGGAAAAAAGATGATATCTTTAATTATTATTCGTCCGGGTAAATGTCAAGATGGATCAGTGCCGGGGAAAATTCCTTGATAAGAAAGGCGTTTGCTGGTATCTTTAGTTGGTTTTTATTGTGACCGCATAACTTCTTGAAAAACAAGGTTGTTTGATGAAGAAAACGCTGTTTCTGATTATATTTCTGGCTATTGTTGTGCCTGTAGGCTGGGTTCTGTTTTGCAAATACGAGGGGGATATCCCCAATGCGGAGATCAGCCTGCCTTCCCCGTATTTGAAACAATCTTATGAAATCAACATGACTGCAACGGATAAAGGTGCAGGGTTAAAGCATGTCACCGTTTCCCTGGTGCAAAAGGATAATGAACAAATTCTGCTGGATAAATCCTATCAGTCCTCTTCCATTCTCTCTTTGTTCAGTGACAACATCGTCCTGTCGGATACCTTTGTTATTCCCGTTGAAATGCGTAAATACGGGATGAGCGACGGCCAGGCCGTTATCCGGACCGTGGTGACGGATTATGCCTGGCGTAAATGGACCAAAGGCAACCGCTTTGAGAAAGAGCAGCAGGTGATCATTGACACGGTGCCGCCCCGGCTCCAGGTTTTGACCTCCCAGCATAATGTCTCCAAAGGCGGTGTGGGCCTTGTCATCTATAAGCTCGACGAAGAGAACATCCAAAGCGGTGTCAGGGTCGGGGATAATTTCTTCCCTGGATATTCCGGGGTTTTTAATGATCCCATGGTGGTCACCGCATTGTTTGCCCTGGATTATACCCAGGGACCGGATACCCGCATGGTTGTCGAAGCCAGGGATGCGGCAGGCAATGAAACCAAGCGCGGATTTTATCATTATATTAAGGATAGAACGTTCAGGTCCGATACCCTGCGCATCTCAGACGGTTTTCTGGAATTCAAAATGCATGACTTCGACCTGGGCCCCAAAGAAGCCCAGTTCCTGACGGAACCCAATCCCTTGCTGGCCAAATTTTTATATATTAACGAAACCCTTCGTCAGCAGAATGTGGAAACCGTCTCTGCCGTGCCTTCGGATACCCGGGCCGAGTTGATGTGGGAAGGGCGTTTCAGCCGCCTGCCCGGTGCCGCCAACCGGGCGCAGTTTGCCGATAAGCGTACATATAAATATAATGGGAAAGTGATCAGTCACTCCACCCATCTAGGCATTGATCTGGCCTCCACATCCAATGCACCGGTGGGCGCGGCCAATAACGGCCGGGTGATCATGGCGGAAAATATCGGCATTTTCGGCAATGTCATTGTTATTGACCACGGACTTGGCCTTGCCAGCCTGTATGCCCATTTAAGCCAGATGAACGTGGCCAAAGGCGATATGGTTAAAAAGAATGATATCATCGGTCGAACAGGTCTAACGGGCCTTGCCGGCGGAGACCACCTGCATTTCGGCATGATGCTTCACAATATATGCGTCAACCCCGTGGAGTGGTGGGATGCCGCCTGGATTAAAAATAATATCACTTCAAAAATTGAGTCTGTTAAAAAACAGATACAGTAACGTTCAGCGTGCACGAGACTTTTATAAACTTTTTTTGAAAAATCAGGACAATTCAAATCATGAGCACCTATAAGGTGAATAAGACCTACGAAGAGATAAACGCCAAGATTGCGGCCGGAGAGGCCGTTGTCGTGACGGCGGAAGAGATTATTGATATTGCGGATAAAGAAGGTGTTGTGGCAGCGGCCCGCAAAGTGGATGTGGTTACCACCGGCACCTTTGCGCCCATGTGTTCATCCGGGGCGTTTATCAATATCGGCCAGTCCAAACCTGTGATCCGTACGACCAAAACCTGGTTCAATAATGTAGAGGCGTATTCCTCCATTGCCGCAGTGGATTGCTATATCGGGGCCACGGCGGTTGCCGAAGATGATCCCTTGAACAAATATCATCCGGGAGAGTTTAATTATGGCGGCGGCCATGTTATCCAGGATCTTGTGGCCGGCAAAAAAGTTCATTTGAAGGCAGAAAGCTATGGTACCGATTGTTATCCCAATCTTGCCATCGAGAAAAGCGTCACCCTAAATGATCTGCCCAATGCCATGCTGGTGAATCCAAGAAACGCATATCAGAATTATAATTGCGCCATCAACCGGGCGGATAAGACAAAGTACACCTACATGGGGACCTTGAAACCCAATATGAG
This sequence comes from uncultured Desulfobacter sp., assembly GCF_963666675.1. Lineage (NCBI taxonomy): Bacteria > Pseudomonadati > Thermodesulfobacteriota > Desulfobacteria > Desulfobacterales > Desulfobacteraceae > Desulfobacter > uncultured Desulfobacter sp. Next base: position 950,694 of record NZ_OY762929.1, read on the forward strand.
GAATGCCAACTATTCCACGTCCGGCTGTTTGAGCCCTTTGTTTAATGATCCTTACTTGAAGACCATCGGGTTGGGTACACGGATTTTTCTGGGCGGTGCCCAGGGGTATGTTACCTGGACCGGCACCCAGCATAAAAAAGATGTGGACCGAGGACTTAACGGTGTGCCTTTAAGCGGTGCCGGAACATTGTGCGTGATGGGAGATCTTAAGCAGATGTCGCCTGAGTGGCTGGTGGGCCAGAGTATCCGCGGCTATGGGGTGTCATTGTCCGTGGGCCTTGGTATCCCCATTCCCATTTTAAATGAAGAGATTCTCAAATTTACGTCCGTGTCCGACGAAGAGATTTTCACCCAGATCATAGACTACGGACATGACTATCCTACCGGGAACACAAAGTCCTATGGCCAGGTCAGTTACGCCGAGCTTAAAAGCGGGACCATAAAAATTAAGGGAGAGGAAGTGCCCACAGTGCCTTTGTCCAGTATGGTCAAGGCAAGAAAGATTGCCGATATTTTGAAAAGTGAAATCCAGAAATCCAGATTTTTTATCGGGGTTCCCCAGCAGTTGTTTTGTTAAACGGTGGGGGAAACTAAGATTATACCTGCCTTTCTACAATAAAAAGAAGAGCGCCCAGGCGCTCTTCAATCAAATATAATTTACAAAAAGAAGCAATAAAATGAGTCAAAAAAAGAAAAGCGCCTGGCGGGAGAATATCGAAGCGATTCTCATAGCCGTTCTCATTGCTCTGTTTATCCGGACCTTTATCATACAGGCCTTTAAAATTCCTTCGGGTTCCATGCTTGAAACGCTCCAGATCGGGGACCAGATCCTTGTTAATAAATTTATTTACGGAGTGAAAATTCCGTTTACCGACGGGAAAACCCTGATTCCGGTAAAAAATCCTGAACGCGATGATATTGTGGTGTTCAAATATCCGGAAGATCCGTCCAAGGACTATATCAAACGGGTCATTGCCGTTGCCGGCGACACCCTGGAAATCGTGAATAAAAAATTGTATGTCAACGACAAACTTGTCACGGATCAGCCCTGGGCCCAGTATAAAGATCCCCGGATTCTGCCGGGTCAGATCACCACCCGGGACAATTTAAGAAAAATTACCGTACCCGCCAATAAACTTTTTGTCATGGGGGACAACCGGGACAACAGTCATGATTCGAGATTCTGGGGTTTTGTTGATCTAAGTGAAGTGCGGGGCGAAGCTATTATTATTTACTGGTCCTGGGATAAGGCGCATTTCAGCGTTCGTTTTAACCGGATCGGTACCTTGCTGTTTTAAGGAATTATACAAATGCGGTTTGAAAAAAAAGATATTCTGGATATAGGTTCCCTTAGCCGGGAGGAGATCTCGTATATCCTGGACACTGCCCGGGGAATGAAGGAGATCTCCCAGCGGGCCGTTAAAAAAGTGCCCACCCTTCGGGGCAAAACCATTGTGCTTTTCTTCCAGGAACCGTCAACACGGACCAAGATGTCCTTTGAACTGGCCGGCAAGCGGTTGTCCGCAGACACGGTGGCCATCTCTAAATCGTCCTCCAGCATTGTCAAGGGGGAAACGTTAAGGGATACGGTCCGGACCCTTGAATCCATGAAGCCTGATATTATCGTGATGCGGCATTCATCGTCGGGTGCGGCAAGTCAGGTGGCCAAATGGGTTAAATGCTCGGTGATCAACGCAGGCGACGGTACCCATGCCCATCCTTCCCAGGCCCTTTTGGATATGATGACCATCCAGGAAGAAAAGGGCGGTTTTGAGGGGCTGAAGGTTTCCATTGTGGGCGATATTTCCCATTCCAGGGTAGCCCGGTCCAATATTATCGGTTTATCGAGGATGGGGGCAACGGTGACCATCTGCGCGCCCGGGACCATGATCCCCGTGGGTGTTGAGCAGATGGGCTGCACCGTGGCCCGGGATATGGATGCGTGTGTGACGGATTCGGACGTGATCATGATGCTACGTATTCAAAAGGAGCGCCAGGGCAGCCTGCTTTTTCCAAGTGAGCGGGAGTATGCCTCGCTTTACGGGTTGAATCAGAGGCGTCTGGATTTGGCGGCAAAGGATGCCCTGATCATGCACCCGGGGCCGTTGAACCGCGGTGTTGAAATTTCAACTCTGGTGGCCGATGGTGAGCAATCCGTTATTTTGGATCAGGTGACCAATGGGGTGGCCCTGCGTATGGCTCTTTTTTATCTGGTGTCGGGAGGCAGCAAAAATGCAGATTCAAATTAAAAACGTCCGGGTGATTGACCCCGGTAACATCGACGGCATAAAAGATATCAGCATCAAGGACGGTGTATTTGAGGCGGTGTCGGAACCGGGGCAGTTGCCCGAAGTTACCGATGATTCCGGCGAGGTTAAAGTCATTGATGGTCAGGGACTGATCGCCGTACCAGGACTCATTGACGTGCATGTCCATTTGCGCGAGCCCGGCCAGGAATATAAAGAAACCATCGAAACCGGGGCAAAGGCCGCCGCTGCCGGAGGTATCACTGCGGTCTGCTCCATGCCCAATACCAAACCTGTGAATGACAATGCCCAGGTGACCGCCTTCATACTCACCCAGGCAGGAAAGGCAAAAGCCTCCAGGGTGTATCCGGTGGGAGCTATTTCCACAAATCTTGAGGGCCAAAAACTTAACGACATTGCAGATATGAAAAAAGCAGGGATCCGGGCCGTGACCGATGACGGCATGCCGGTTACCGATTCCCAGCTCATGAGGCGGACCCTGGAGTACTGCAAGTCTTTGGACCTCCCTGTGTTCGTCCATGCTGAAGATAAGCGGCTTGCCGATGGCGGCTCCATGAACGAGGGCCTTCCGGCCACGGTGATGGGGATCAAAGGCATTCCCAATGCGGCCGAGTCCGTCATGGTGATGCGCGATATCGCCCTGGCTGAACTGACGGGCGCCCGGGTGCATTTCTGCCACATGAGTACGGCCCAGTCCATCGAAGCCATCCGCCGGGCCAAAGCAAAAGGCGTGCCCGTTACCTGTGAAACCGCCCCCCATTATTTCACCCTCACGGATGCCGATATTCCGCCCTATGACACCAATTTCAAGATGAATCCGCCCCTGCGCAGTGAAGCGGACAGGAAAGCCATTATTGAGGGACTGATCGACGGCACCATTGACATGATTGCCACGGACCATGCCCCCCATGCCGAGGATGAAAAACAGGTGGAATTTGACCAGGCCGCATTCGGTATTATCGGGCTTGAAACGTCGTTGCCTCTAAGCCTGGACCTTGTGGCCCAGGGCCATTTGACCCTGGCCCAGCTGGTGGAAAAAACGGCCAAAGCCCCGGCAAATCTCATAGGGATCAACAACGATATTGCACCGGGCAACCCCGCAGACCTTACCCTCATTGATATGGATGCCCGCTGGACCGTGGACCCAAATACCTTTGTCTCCAAAGGACGCAACACGCCCTTTGCCGGTCGTCAACTAACGGGTGCAGCCGCTTTGACCATTGTCGACGGCCGGATTGTTTACACCCGGGCTTCAATGTCATAAAGCCCATGATCAAAATAGCTGAACCTGGGAGCGCAGGCGTCTCGCCTGCATTCCCCCTCCCGGATATATCAAACAGGCTAGTTACCTAAAATCGTGTCCTATGCATTGAATATTTATTTTGCCATCAAGATCACGAAGAGTATATATTAAAAAAATAATTTTACATTCACCTCATAGTCTTACTGCAAAATGCATTCTAATTTTATGATATTGGTTAGAAATTAACCAGGGATAGAACCTATGGCGAACGCACACAGCATTTTGGTGGTCGATGATGAACTGAGCATGCGCGAGTTTCTGGAGATGCTTTTGTGCAAAAAAGGGTATAAAGTGACGCTTGCAAAGAACGGCAAGCAGGCCCTCAACAGCATCAAACAGAAAAAATACGATCTGGTGCTCACCGATATCCGTTTAGGCGATATTACCGGCCTGGATGTGTTGCGGGCTGTGAAAAAAGTGCACCAGGACACTGTGGTGATCATGATCTCCGCCTATGCCACCACGGAGATCGCTGTGGAGGCAATGAACGAAGGGGCTTACGATTTTGTGCCCAAGCCCTTTGACAACAATGAACTTTGCGCCACCATTGCCAGGGCCCTGGCGCTTTTGACCCTGGATCAGGAAAAGGCCCAACGCTCGTCTGAGCTTAAATCCCATCTTCATTTCAACCGCATCATCGGCAACAGTCCCGGTATGCAGGCGATTTATCGGCGGATTCGCCAGATCGGTCCCACCAAGACCAATGTGCTGATCTCTGGTGAAAGCGGTACAGGCAAAGAGCTTATTGCCCGGGCCATCCACGATAATTCCGAGCGCAAAGATAAACCATTTGTAGTTGTCAACTGCGGCGGAATCCCGGACACGTTGATGGAAAGCGAATTTTTTGGCCATGTAAAAGGCTCGTTTACAGGGGCTGTGGCAGATAAACAGGGGCTGTTTGAAGCCGCTAACAAGGGGACCATATTTCTGGATGAAATCGGAGAGCTTTCCACCTTTCTGCAGGTAAAGCTGCTCCGGGTTGTCCAGGAAACCAGCTTCAAGCCGGTGGGGAGTACCCGTGAAATCAATGTGGATGTCCGTATCATCTCCGCCACAAACAAAAAGCTGGAACAGGAGGTCATTGACGGTAATTTCCGCGAGGACTTGTTTTTCCGGCTCAACGTCATTCCCATTAAGGTCCCCCCTTTGCGGGAGCGCAAAGGGGATGTTGAACTGCTCGCCGCCCACTTTGTTGAGAAGTATTCAAAAAAGCTTAATAAAGATATTTCCAAACTGTCGTCCTACGCCATCGATTTTTTAAACAAATATTCCTTCCCGGGAAATGTCCGAGAACTTGAGAATCTAATTGAGCGCTCGGTTGCGCTGTCATCCACCAACATCATTCTTCCTGAAAGCCTTACGATTTCAACCCACAAACGCAGGCGCTGGGTGGAAGGTGTAAAAGGAGAGCGGTTCGATTTAGAGGATGTTGTATCCGGTGTTGATCTCGATTTGGTTCTTGCCAAAATAGAAGCCGCATACCTTGAAAAAGCCATGGAAGTCGCCGGGGGAAACAAAAAAAAGGCGGCAGACTATTTAAATTTAAGTATGCGTTCGATGCGGTATCGCCTTGATAAAACAAATGAAAATTAAAAAAAGAAGTCAACGATTTTGAAAATATTTGTCTTCTTTGATTTGTTAACAAAATTGATGGTCCTGTAAGAAGTCAAAGCCTAAATCAGTGATGTCCGGTTAGGTTTTTGCTTGTTCGGTAAATGTAAATTTTTGATCTTTGACAAGATTGTCCCTGCTTAACCTATGCGAACCATTCTCGTCGTGCGGGATTAGGTCATTCAAGATGGCAGTTCGTAACTGCCGAACTCTTTTAATAGAGACCTTCTCATTAAACTCGTCGCGGCAGTAGATTGTCAGCAATAGGTAGGTGATAAGGCCGCTAAGAATTTGAACTATGAGGTCGTATTCACTGCGGGCAATGAGATGGTAAGATGGTAAACCTTCAGGTGTTCTTTCCACCATTTGAAAAAATCTTCAATGGTCCATCTTAAGTTTATAAACGGTTACGATTTGTTCTGCCGGCAAATCGTGCCTGTCAGTTGCCACATAATACCTAAATGTTGCATACTTCGTTTAGAATTCTGGCGGACTTGGTGCCATATCAGTCAGTTATTGATGAATTGATACGATTTGCTGCTCACCAAATATACGGCAGTCAGAACTCAAAACTTTTGCACCCTTCGGGAGCGCCCCTTTAGCCGGATTTTCTCCGTTCTCGGGCATTTGCGGTAGACGATTACAGCTTCATGCCCGGAGCCTTGTAGATCCGGCTAAAGGACGCTTGCAACATTTAGGTAATATTTAACCTCGGCAATTTATAGCAAACAACCCGAACGGGACTCTTTGTTTGGTTTTGATTCGGAGTACCAAGTCTGAGCAAAGCATCATAAAAAATGTAGCTGCCTGAATCGATCTTATGCTTTTCAATTACGGTTCTGGTTGTCTTGGCCGTTATACGGCAAATAAAATGTTTCCCTTGTTCTTGAAGCAGGTTGAAATCGTGATGGGATTTATGTCCACGATCCATAACTCCTGTTTGGCCCTTGGACAGGATTTTGGGTACAAAAGGACAGCCTTTATAAGGCGGCCATCAATGGATACCAATTCTTCAAGTTCTGCGTGCGCCTTCGGTCGACACCCAACAGCCTGCTTATAAAGGTCCTCGAAGACAAATTACAGTTGTTCAAGCCCCGGTGATTGACTGATTCCCGCGTCCGGAGCAATATTTTCTTTGGCAAAATGTTCTACTTGAGATCTTGGACTAAATGCCGGGCTGATTTGTGTTCCTGAAGATGAAAATAAACCAAGGCATTAATCTGCTCTTGGAATGTCATTTTTAAAGGCAGATCTCCTCGAGATTGTAGTTCAGGGGCTTGTGACAGCGACCTTATCAAAGGGCGATGGAACTAGTCAAAATTCAGGGACTGTATTTGTTTTTAATATGATACTATGGATTTGCAACCGGGCTTTTTGCGCTAACGGCATTGGGTGTTTGTCTTTGTTCCCGTTTTAATGAAAAGGTTGCGTATTTACTTTTTGGATGTTTTTTTAAGATTACTTTAAATAAGCGGTCAGCCTCTTTATCCTCTCCTAAGTGAACCAATAATTTTGCCGCGTTGTATATAAATAGAGCATTTTTTTCTTTATCATATGCTTTTTTGTAATAGGCGACTGCTGCTTTAGTATATTTTTTATTTTTTTCCTGTTCTGAAACCGGAATTCTCGCAAGAATGGATGCGGCACTTAGGCAATTTTGAAGCGTATTTTCTATATTTAATGCGACCTGTATCTGTTCAAGTGCTTTTTCATAATTTTTTTCCTGCATTGCGATTTGCGCCAGCTTCAACATTGCTTTTGCACGCCACTTAAAAGGTGCAGGGTTTGACAGCGCTTTTTGGAATGCAGTTTTTTTATCTTGGCCTTTCATTGCTCTTGCATACATACACAGTACCATGCTGTCATTCGGATTGGTCTTCAAGGTAGCTGTCCAAAGCGTTTTATCTCCTTTGAATATGAATTGTCTATTAAATGTCGATACAATAAACAAGCAGATAATTGCTATGCCGATTCTGGAGCTGGCATAAAGGGATAGCTGTTTTTTATCGCTGAGGGATTTTAAAAATAGTGCAAACCCAACGCCCATGATCGGCAGAGAGAAATAAACATACCTTTCGGCCAAGGGCGTCCAGGCCACTTTGTCAAATGCTACCATCAAAGAAGGGGAAAAAGAGAAAAATAGAAGCAGGCAAAATACCGGAAGAGCCCATTTTTTTTTTATCAAACAGGCGGTGTTTATTCCAACTATTATAGCAAAAAGGACCGTATACCAGGAGGTGTTGATTTGTGTGATGGCAAAATTCAACGGAAATGGGAACATCAGTTTTTTAAAATAAAATGCAATTACGGGAGCCAGAGATGTGAATCGACTGTAAAAGGATTCTTCAAGCGAATTTGTTTGGGCGGCAGCAGAACTGTTCAATAATTGTTTTACTGTTGCTGTTTTGGTAAATTCGTAGAAATAATTTTCAAAGCCGTTAGTCCTCATCACTGCATAAATAATGAGAGCTATGAACACAATCACGGTCCAGATTAGGCCTTTTTTCAGAGCGGTGGTTAGCGGCTGCTTTTGTTGAAAAGTATGGATACCTTCAAAAAACACAATCAGGGGGATCACTGCCAGTGCATTCTCCTTACATAAAAGACCGGCAAGAATAGCCCCAGGAACGAAAATATATCTGAAGCAGGATTTAAAATAATAACCCCGGATCGCAAGAAGTGCAAAAAAAGAACCTGCAAGGTCCGAGCGACCCGAAATCCAGGCCACGGATTCGCAGGTCATGGGATTGAGGGCAAAGAGCAGCATAGCAAATGCAGCCCACGCATTTTGACCTGGCACAGGGGCAATCCAGATTTTAGCAATCTGATAAACCAGGCAGGCATTCAGAATATGAAGGATATAGTTGGTTAAGTGCCATGCCGGCAGGGTAAGGCCCCACAGCCCGTAATCCATGTAGCATATGGCTTCCAAAAGCGGTCTGTAATATTGGGGTGAATAAGAAGGGAAAAAGAGCTTGTACCATTGAATATGGTGGAAGCTGTTATGAATTCTTTCGACAACATCTGTATCATCGAAATCAATAAAGCTAAAGTAGTTCACCGGCAGGAAAATGACCATTACCAGCAGAATTGACAGAAGGAACGAATGCTTAGTCAGTTTCTCAAGGGCAGGCTTCATTTTGTTATATCTGGAACGGTTGCCGTCGGCTTTTGAATGAATCTTAAATTACTATTCGTAAACACCCTGCCATTTGGGGTGATAAAAAATTCTCCGCCGTATGGATCATCTGGAATTTTCGGAATCAATCCGCAGGAAACCAGATCCTGGATATGTTCAGGCGAATGTCCGTATTTATTTTTATATTCCAGGCTTTTTTTCTTTAGTTGATTCAGGATGATAATAGCTTCCAGTCGGGTCCGCAGGTGGCCCCGCATCTTCTGGTTCCGGGTAGTTCTTAGCTGTTCTTTCAGTAGGAGAATCGCAGGTTCCAGCTCATTCTGGTAGGTTAGCAGCCGGGTTGCTAAAGGTACCAGAAAGCTTGGGCCGTTCCCTCTTTTTGCTGCTTCCATCATATATTTTGAGGCTTTGGCGTTGTCTTTTAAAAAATAATAGGTGTTAAATCCCAGATAATAGGGTGGTTTGTAGTCCCATATCCTATGTTTTGTTGATTTTTTTAATAATTTATTTGCCAGGTCAACACGTCTGAAGTCCCACGCTAAATACATGCTGGTCATCAGATAGGCGTCCCAGAAATAAGGGTCCAGATCGGTCATAATATCGGCTGCCCGATAAAAAAAATCAGCATGTGAATTGTCCAGAAGTTGTCTGGCCATAATCTTCCCACCGATAAAGGTGGCAATTTTAAGATACAGAAGATCAGAGACCAGCCCTTTGAATTCAAGGGATGCCGGGCCTGTAAATTGTGATGGAATAATATACCCTTTAACTGACTCCTGAAGGATGGTATCCCTTTCTTTATCAAGATGGATTTGGCACAGCGGACATAAAACCATCAGCAGAAAAAGCAACCCGACAGAAATAAGACGGGCGGTTTTCATGCCAGTTCCCTTCTGCTGAATATCAGGGAGGCACAGATCATAAGGATGATTGAATAGATGCAGGCATAAAGCGTAATCCAGGCCATGTAATTCCATGGCAGAATAACAGCATGAGACGCCTGGACTTTAAGGTCGAATGCACTGAAATTGGGTAGTATATATTGTATTATATCAATGAATCTGGATAAAGCTTCAGAGATTTCTGCCTCTTTGCCCATGTCGCTTTTCAGGTATTTCACCACTTCTTCTATCGTTTGGCCGCTAATATAGGTGCAGATACTGAAGAGAAGCGTAATAAAAGAACTGGTGGTGATTGATGAAAAAAGGATCACTACTGCATTTAATACAATGAACATTAAAAAGCAGGCATAGACTGCTTTATAGTATTCAATCCAGGAAAAAGAGGTAAACCAGTTGGTATATATCATTTTAGCCAGGGCAATAGTCAAGCTGCTTAAGACGGTAAGGACTGCAAATGAAGCAAGAATAATGAAAAGTATCCCGACATATTTCCCCCAAACATACTGGGCCCTTGAAAAAGGCTTGGACAATACGCAGTAAATAGTCTTTTTATCCATATCCTTTGACATCAAGGTAATGGATAAAAAAAAGGTCAGTAAAAGACCGGACAATGAGAACGCAGACAGGTTGATATCCACCGCCACTTTGCTCAGTTCCCTCATAAACAGGCTGATGACGATCAGGGTAATGGACATCATTACAGCGGCAAAAAGTCCGATGCCGATAATGGCCCTGTCCCTAACCCCCTCCTTGAATGTCAGCAGTGCTAACGGCAGAATTCCAGTTCTCATGAGGCGTTCTTTCCAATGGTTTCAAGGAAAATTTTTTCCATGCTTTTGGAACCAATATCCTCTTTGGTGTATATTTGTTCTAATGATCCCTTATCCATGATCGCGATACGGTCACAGATTCGTTCCACATCGTTCAGGATGTGGGAGCAGAATAAAATTGTCTTGCCCTGTTTACGAAGATCTAAAATCAGGTCTATAACCATTTTCCTACCGAGAGGATCCAAGCCTGACATGGGTTCATCCAGAACGATAACTTCCGGGTCATGCACCAAGGCAAAGCAGAGCCCGGCACGCTGGGTCATCCCTTTTGAAAATGTTTTCAGCCGATGTCTCCTGAACGGATATAAATCAACTGTTTCAAGCAGAAATTTAATTCGTTTTCTGGATATCTGTTTCGATACACCAGAAGCTGATGCGCTGAACTTCAGAAGCTCCAGCGCAGTCAGATTGGTATAAAAATAGGCATTTTCAGGGAGGTATCCCATCTTTGTCCGAGCAACCGGATCAGACGGGTATGTATTATTAATTAAAATACTTCCGCTGTCCGGTCTGATAAATCCCTGAATCATTTTGATAATGGTGCTTTTCCCTGCTCCGTTTACCCCTATGATACCAAATATTTCGCCTTTATTGATTTCAAAAGAGATGTTTGAAACAGCCAGCTTTTTTTTTAACAGAAAACCTGAGGTATATGACTTTGAAACGTTTTTTAATTCAATGATCGCCATATCAAGCCGAATTCGTAAATAGGAAAAATTAAATAAAAAAATGAGTAGATCCTTGTATTTCAAAGAATCTACCCTTTTTATCCCTTTGTATGTCGTGACAACCTTTTAGCTTAGGATAACTTGCTTATTTGGTCGTAAAACTATTCGCATATTCGCCTGTTGTGCCTAAGGTTGCACCTGGAGATGTATCCGTGTCTGATAATGATAGAGAATACTGAGCAACTCCACCATGTAATGAGCAAACGCTATATCCCATAGCATCGCTACCCGCTTTGGTGTTTGCGGTAACAATAGTATAAGCGGTGTCCGTATTAGCACCTTGGATCACTACACCCGGTGAAGGGGTAAAAGTAAAACCATCTGATGTACCACCTATGGTTATAGAACCTCCGCCTCCCGCGGGCGATGTGCTCCAGGTTGAAGCTGCCCAGGCACTGGTTGAGAAACTCATGATGGCAAAAAGACTTATTATAATTGTTATTGTTTTTTGCATTGGTATCGCTCCTTTGATAATTTGTTTATTTTATAATTTTCAGAAATGTAAATTAGTTAGATGGATTAATCCTGAGGATATCTATCCCATTCTGCGTAGAATCCTTCCAGGTCCGTTTTCAGGTTCTTTGCATCAGACACAGATGCTGCATTGTAGGATTTTGCTCTGTATTTAGAAAACTGTGGAATCGCTATCGCAGCAAGAATACCGATGATAGCGATAACAATCATGAGTTCAATTAATGTAAAGCCCTTCTGGTTTCTGTGTTTTTTCAGCCAATGATACATAATGTTTCCTCCTTAAAATATGGTGGTAAAAGTAAAACTGCTTTTTCTCTTTGGGGTTGCATATATTGTATCTCAAGAATGATGCCAGTTGAGTCAAAGAAAGTGAAATAAAAAAATAGTATTAAATATCAATAGGTTGTGTGCGAATTCTAATTTTGCTTTTATGACCTAAACCGCCAAAATACTAAAAACGTCTACAAATTTTGAAATTCTCTACCAAATTTTGTCACTTTCGTCGTCTATTATGGAACCAGAGGCTACCTGAAACGAATTTACGAAAAATATTTTAAATGAATGTATTAAATGATAAAGTTTGATCACTCTTTCCTGACCTGAAAAGACTTAAAACCTTTTACACGCATTGGGCTTAACTTTAGATGAATCAGAAAACAAAGAAACCTCTCCATCTGGAAATTATGCGACTGATCCGGCCTTACCAGTGGATAAAAAACCTGCTGCTGTTTTCACCGATATTTTTTGCCGGAAAAGTGGAGGGAACAACTTTGCTGACTGTCGGTGTAGGGGTGGTAATATTCTGTTTGTTTTCCAGTCTGGGATATCTGCTAAACGACTGGATGGATAGAGAAAAGGATGTCTATCATTTCAGTAAGAAAACACGGCCCTTTGCGGCACAGTCCGTCTCCGGAAGACAGGGTGTTTTCATTGCGCTCACCCTTTTTACTGTCACCGGCGTCCTGATAGGCATTTATCCGCCTCCGCTTCAATTTATTGTTTATCTCGCACTTTATACGATTCTGACCTGCTGCTACAGCTTATACATTAAAAAGGTTATGATCCTTGAAATCTTTTTCGTGGCCCTGGGTTTTGTCTTTCGTGTCCTCGCCGGAGGTGCTGCCGGCGGTGTGAAAATTTCAAGCTGGCTGTTCCTGACGGTTTTTTTCATCGCCATGATGATCTCCATTGCAAAACGGGTGAATGAACTCAAGGAACTGGGGACGGAAACTGCCGTTCTTCATAGAAGCAGTCAGGCCGGATATTCAGATAACTACCTGAACAGCATGCTCTGGGCCTGCGGTAGTATCACACTTGTGGTCTACGCCCTTTATGCCGTTGAACATGAAACGTTGGTTGTGTATTCGGTTGTTCCCGCAACCTACGGCATTTTCAGGTTCATCTATCTGACAGATCTTGGCCGCGGGTCAGATCCAATACGAACGTTATTCAGCGATCGACAGTTGTTGTTGACCACATTAATTTTTATATGTTTTCTGACTATTGTCATCTATTATTAATGCATTCGTTGATCAGAACATTAAAAAAAATTGATCGGATATTTGGTCCATGGCTGTTAAAATTTTTACCCCAAACAGCTAAATTTTGTCCTTCCAATAGAAAATTGGACAACATTTTAGTCATCAGACCCGGGGGCCTTGGGGATGCCCTCCTACTGCTGCCGGTTTTAAAAAAAATCGCTGTTACAAAAAATGTAAAAATAGATGTGCTGTGTGAACCGAGGAACAAGCCCGCATTTGAAAACGTAAATTTTATTGGCCAAATATATTCATATCAAAATATTGGCTCTTTGGCGAAAGCTCTTTTAAAGAAATATGATGCGGTTATTGATACAGAGCAGTCTTATATTCTGTCGGCTGTAATTACCAGATGTGTCCGTGCACTCGTTAAGATAGGGTTTGACACAAACGATAGAGGTAAGATGTATACGTTGACAGTCCCCTATGATCAGGATCAGTACGAACCGGAGGTGTTTTATTCTCTTTTTTCTGTTATTTTCAACCTTGCGGCAGGCGTTAAGATAAATCCTCCATATTTCAAGGATACCCTGCCAGTAAAAATACCAACAAAAAAATCTGAGTGCGTCTGCCTTTTTCCCGGAACAACCGTTTTGGAAAAAAAATGGCCGGAAGAAAACTGGGCACATATCGTCAATTGGCTGATTCAAAATAAATTCACACCTGTTTTACTGGGGGGACAGGCAGAAAAAAAACAATGCGAAAGCATCATCGCTTTAAGTGGCAGACCGCAGGCCATCAACCTATGCGGTAAACTATCAATCTCCCAGACAGCTATGTTGTTTAAACAAATAAGGTTACTGATCAGCACAGACTCAGGCATTCTTCACCTGGCCATGCTGTGCAATGTCCCGACCATATCTTTGTTCGGTCCAAGCTCTTCCCAAAAATGGGCGCCAAAAGGTGACGATCATCAGGTTGTTCACAAGACTCTGCCGTGCAGCCCATGCAGTCGGTTCGGGACCATACCATCCTGTACCAAACAGAATGCCTGCATGGCGGAAATCAGGACAAAGGATGTAATCCGAAGAGTAGAATCAATTGTAGATAAGATAAAATAACGGAAAAAAATACCTGCTATGCGTGAAGCTATTTTAAAAACTATTTTAAAAAATTGCCCCAAAGGAGACCTGCACTCTTTTTCAAAAACGGATAAAAAAATCAGTTGCGTATTCATTTTTTATCAAAGATTTGATTTGATGGCGCAGATTCTTCATAACCTTAACGCTCAGGATATGTCAAAAACCGATTTTGAAGTTGTCCTGGTAGAAGACCGGGGGGGATCCGAGAAAGGATGCGGCCTGGTCAGTCAGTTCCATGAGCTCGATATCCGTTATTTTGCCCCGGAAGGGGGCTGGGGAAAAATGGGTGCCATGAGAAATTACGGGTTATCACAAGCGAGGGGGGAAATCTGCCTGTTTCTTGACGATGACACCGTTATACCGGATCCTTGTTTTCTGAAGACTCTGGCAAAACTGTTCGATACCCATCCGGAGTGCGGCGGCATTATGTCACACGGCCGGGCATCCTACTCCCTTATCAATGGCCGGTATGATTTCCATGATCCTTATTTTTTCACCAACAGATGCATGGCATACCGGAAAACCTGCCTGGAGAAACTCAATGGGTTCGATTCCGGTTTCATCGGCCAGGAGGATGTGGAGCTTGCCATCCGTTTCATAGCCAGCGGCTACACAGCGCTTAAGGCAGAATGCCTAAATTATTACCATCCGCCGTTGGTTTGTGAAAATTCAAACAAAGCACGTGCAGTAGGGGCGTCTTTTGCGGCATCAAAATATTCCGGCATCGTGAAATGCCTGCTGTTTTTTAATGGAACCCGGTGGCTACCCTTGTATATCTCACCGGCATTGAAGCACCGTTTTATGGCACGGTTTGCTTTTGGCTTCTTAAAAGGGTTTCTGGGGCAACTTTTCCATGGGCAGTCAAAACAGACATACCAGTAATTCACACATAAAATCTGCCTTAAAATTTATTTGAACTGCCCTTTTGTCAGGCGTGCGTGAACTCATTTAACCCGTTTGATACTATGCGTTTTCATCACAACCGGCCATGGACATCATGTTCCGGCCGTTTGCTTTTAATTGCCATGTCAAAAATTTGCAATGCTGATTTTATAGTTTGATCCATATCTAAATAGGAATATGTTCCAAGGCGACCACCAAAAAGAACATTTTTTTCTTCCTCAGCTATTTCAATGTATCTTGCCAACATTTTTTTATCTTCAACAGTATTTATCGGATAATAAGGGGCGTCCGCTTTTGAGACTCCTTTGGAAAATTCTCTATAAATTGTTGTACCTTTTAGAGGCTTCCGTTCAGGATGATAATGTTTGAATTCATGCACCCGGGTATAAGGTATTTCTTCATCAGCATAGTTCATTACGGCGGTTCCCTGAAAATCTTCCGTATCTGGAAGTGACAGTTTTTCAAATTTAACAGTCCGCCAGCCAAGCACACCATATTTAAAATTGAAAAATCGATCAATGGGACCGGAATAAATAATCATTGCCTCCGGATTCAGGTCAGACCTGATATCAAAGAAATCGGTATTGGTTTGAACAGCTATGTTTTCGTTTTCAAGCATTTTTTTAAAAAGGGCTGTGTAGCCATTGATTGGAATGCCCTGGTATGGATCGTCAAAATACCCGTCATTGTAGTTGGTGCGGACCGGTATCCGGTTGAGAATGGCCTTCGGCAAATTTACTGGTGATGTGCCCCATTGTTTAACCGTATATCCTTTTATGAACGCCTCATAAAGCCGCCGTCCAACAAGGCTGATTGCTTTTTCTTCAAAATTTTGGGGATTGCGGATATCTTCTTTGCCTGCTTCTTTTTTTAAAAACTTTTCTATTTCAGACGGCTTTAAACAGATATTATAAAATTTATTAATGGTTTCCAGATTGATCGGCATCGGATATACCCGGTCTTGAAAAGAGGTTAATACTTTGTGGCGGTAATGGTTGAACTCTGAAAAGCGCCTGATATAGTCCCAGACTTCTTTGTTTTTCGTATGGAAAATATGCGAACCATATACATGGCACTCCACATCGGTTGCGGGGTCAATTTCTGAATAGCAGTTCCCGCCGATATGGGGCCTTTTGTCAATGACCAGAACCTTTTGGGCCATTAGGCGACTGATCAGCTCTGCCAACGTGGCTCCAAAAAAACCAGCCCCCACAACGATATAATCAAATTGTTTATAATCTTCTTTGGAAAGAGCGTTCATTTTATTTGTTTAAACATCCATATATATATTTTTGACCTGTTGGTATCGTTCTACCATTGTGGCGTCGTGTCATCGGCATCAAGAGCCCGGTTTTATAGCAGGGTTCGTATTTTATGAGGCTGTTTTTCCCTCATTCCTGCGAACCAGACAACTGGCAACCAGGCGATGGCACCAAGTATCCCACAGATGGCAGCACAAGCGACTTTCCAAAGTGAACCCAAGGATCTCTCTGAGAGATAGAATTGTTTGTCTTGGGCATTGTATACATAATGTTTGTTAACCATGAACACATAGGGATTGACTGATTTGGATTCACATGAGATCCCACAGTCAAACCTACTGATAAGAGTTTTGAATACATTTATTGTCTTTTTAAAGATCGGATCCTTCAGGTTATCAACAAAATGGAAGTCATCTGGGCGAACCGATTGGAAAAGTTCCCTGCGGCTGGAACTGACTGAAAATGTCAGCTTTGCAGTTGGCGAAAGATCTCTTAGGTACTGGAAAAGGTGTGTGATTTCGTTATAAGCACCGTCAGAAAAAACAATTGTATTGCCGAGACATTTCCTGACAACGTTAGTATCCACTGGCTTTAATATATTTTTATTGTCGCCCGTCACTCCAAAAGGCGCTTTCCCGTAACGGCCGGTAATAAAGTCTGATATCGAAGAGAACGCCAACCGAGATAAATCCTTTCTATCCATCAACCATTCAAGGGCCATCACGGCAAACGCATTGAAACATATCGCACCATACGCACGTGTTTTCTTTGCACCTTTAAGGTGCTTGCTGGCCGTTATCAGGCTATTACGAAAATCGTAATAAATGCCTTGTGGATTGAACCCGTTCTCTGCACCATGATAAACTTTTGAGGACAACACCGACACACACTTATATCCAATGTCTTTGATTCTCAAACAGAAATCAATATCATCCCAGTGCAGGAAGTAGCGGTCATCCATGCCATTCAGTTTTTTAGCAATTGATGAGCGAACAAGCGCAGAGCATGCAGCAACATAGTCAACCTGGACAATCTTCTTTTCACTAACCTCTGACCATTTTCTATAACGAAGGTTGTGTTTCCAAGTTCCTGTTTCCCAGTCCACAAAAGCCCCGGCTTCAACAAGCAGGTCAGGATCATCCGGACTTAACATGCAGGACCCCGCAACCCCAATAGTTGCATCCTCTTCTGCAGCAGTAACAAGTTCTTGCAAGGTTTCCTTCGTCACCTCTGCGTCATTGTCCAGCAGCCAAATGTAGTCTTGCTCTAATGAATTAATCGAGAAACGTATTCCTGTATTGAATCCACCGGTGCCACCTAAGTTTTCAGTATTCTCGATTAAAGTGAGGGGGAACGGAAGTTTTTTTATTGCATCTGCTGAGCCATCGGTAGATGCATTATCAACTACAACTATTTGAAAATTGCTGTAATGAATCTCAACAAGTGAATTTATCAAATTCAATACATCATTTTTTTTATTCCAGTTTACAATGACGGTTGTCACTAATGGAGATTGAGTGTCTTTATGCATTGGTATCCACAAATTACAAATTATAGTAAGGAAGCTACTGTTTTGACCATGGGCCTTATTTCATCGGTTATATGTCGTTTTCTTCTGTTTTATATGAAAAAGTTCGATAACTAATTGAGTTCTTTCATTCTTTGTTGTGGGTCGAAGCCTGGGTCATGATAGACCTGGCTCGGCCCATGGCCGTTATAAGAAAGTCTGGGTAAGTTACTCAGGTCTTTCCAAACTTTGTTGTGGGCTAAGCCTGGCAATTGATATGTCAGGTTGGCTCATGGCCGTTTATTCAAATAAACCTCCTGAAGAATCTCTTTAAATTCGTTTAACATAGTGTCTAAAGAGAATTCCTTAACTTTTTCTTGCGAGTGTAAGGACATTTGCTTGCACAATTCTTGATCGTTTACCAAAATCTCAATGGCGTTAACTAATGAGTCCAAATCATTATCAATTAAAAAACCGCACTTCTTGTGATCAATTATCATTTCAACAGCTTTTGATGACGTTGTTGAAATAACAGGTAACCCAAGAGCCATTCCTTCAAGAAGTACATTGGGAAACCCTTCCCAAAAAGAAGTCAGAACCAGCAAGTCGCATTGTTTGATATATGGATATGGATTTTTCTGCCAGCCCAGAAAAACAACTTTGTCTTTGACACCTAAATCTAAGGATAGTTTTTTTAGTCTATTAAAATCCTCTCCTTCACCAAGGAGAAATAAGTTAATCTCTTTTTTCATATTCAATTTGCTTATGGCCTGAACCAGGAGCCTTTGGTTTTTTACATATGTAAGTCTTCCCACAAGAACAATATTAAATGAATTGTTGTTTATACGTTTTTGATTTATTGGGGGGGGGAGGAGTGCCTTGCCTTTGACATACTCAATATCAATGCCATTATTAACCAATGCAACATTCTCTTTGGGAATGTTAAACTCTGATACGGCCTCTGCCGCCTCGTCCCCGGTCACTGCAATATATTTATCTGAGTATAAATAAATTTTTTTTAGTATAAATTCATAAAGAATAGAAAATCGCAGCGAACTTATCTCATTTGCGATACGATTCCTCGCACCGGTAACCAGAGGCATGTTTAAACCGAATATTTTTTTTGCAAGCAAACCAATTAAATTGGAATTAATTAAAAAGCTCACAACTACATCGGGTTTTAACTCTTGTACTAATTTTTTATAGCGAACGATAGCGCTCATAAAATCGAATAAGAATTTGCTGGCGGATTTCCTTTCTTTTTTTTTTATAAATGTAAGCACCATTAACAACGTTGCCAAAATAGAAGCGAAAAATCTCAAAGCTTTATATTCTTTTTTGGATAATTCGACTGACCCTAAAAAAAAAGTTTTCACATTGTTCGATAAAGGATAGTTATGCATTTCGTCCAACATTTGGCATAAAATTATTTCATTGTTCAGTGATAAATGATTTGCCAATCGGGTAAGAATTCGTTCCGCTCCGCCCTTGTTTATGGCATCTATGGTAAGTAATAATTTCATTTAGTTTTTTTTAGCGGAACTAATACTTATTAGACGATTCATAATACTAAGCAGGATCATAAAAACTTTTTTGGATATTGCATTAGGAAACTGCATAATTACTTTGATCAAGAAAATTTTCAATAAGACAAACAGCATTTCAAATAAAAGCCTGACGTAATAAGAGAGCAGCGTTGGAATTTCCCAATTCCACGGTTTTTGTCGACTACTAAGTTTTGTATGATGCAAAATATCATAGGATTTGCAGAAAGAGAAATTGATGACACGATAGTATATTTCTAAAAATATCGAAGGTAACAAATAAGGCTTATCCTTCATTTTTTACCTGCTTTCCTAATCTATTCCATATGACTATCCTTTTAAGTGTAAGATATAAAATATTCAGAAAAGGGATTTTTGTTTTTGCAAGTGAGGCTTCCCGCCATGGTTTATCAAGAAAAACCGCCAATAGCTGTTTCGGTTTAAAAACATCGGTCTTTGAAAACTGCCCTATAAGTTCTCTAACCTCATCGCCACCAAAATCTTCAGCATTTGTTAAACCGCTAATAGCATTTATATGACGTTGTCTTGGAAAACTGAGGTAATTGTCGTATCGTGAAATGACATAGGTTTTCAATTGTTCAGGTTCAATAGGATATACTTTTTGCAGTTTAATGTAATCGGAAAGAAACGTGTAGATACCTTTTTGAATTTTTATGATGTCAGTATTAATATCTTTTTCATTTTGTCTGTCTATGGAGCCTTTTTTAAATATTGCAACCGGATAATCATTCCCTTTGTTAATTCTATACCCTGTGGTTGTACCGTGAAGTGCCCGGCTTGAAAATTCAAGCGCTTCTCTAAAAAAGCTGATAGCAACTTGTTGGGGAACCGCCATTTTATAATCATAAAGTATTCCGAATTTTTTATCATCGGTCTTATTCTTATAAATTGATTGCGAGGATGCTAGGTAGTATCCTCTAAGTTCCGGATAATCGGGCGTACCTGAAAACATTGCTTCAATATTATCTTGAATTGTCCCAAGCCATCCTACGTCAACTAAGGCCGTGTTGTTATTTCTATTGAAAAATGAGTGTTTTTCTAGATATTGCCGAAAAACGATTCTTAACTGTTCTGAGTTCTTCAGAACAATGGTTTGAAAATCATTGTCATTAAACAATTTTTTAATTTTTTGCCTGGCAGTGTCATTATCAATTGGGTCATCATATGAAAGATTATAGTTTTCCAATAGCTGAGTTATCAGGTCATTTTCGCTTAATTTGAGCCTGGTTAAAACGTTTCTGGTGGTTATTTTGATGCCGCTAATTGCATATTTGTAGATCCTCTCATCTAATTTTCTGATGGAAGGCGCAAAAGTTGACTGCCTGCTAACACAAAGGTAAGTGGAATGTGGCAGTGTCCCTTGATAGAGTCCATTTGATAAAGTGTTATAAATTTTCTTTAACAGAAAGCCATCCCTGGCTAAAAAGTGAATTTGTGAAATATTTTTATGAAGAACCTGCTTGATAAAAAGATGCACAAATACGACGAGCAATGGACCAACCACTTCTTTTCCCCAAGACACAAACTTATCTGTGTCTGGGCTATTTATTGTTAATTTGTTGAAAAAGGAACAGGCTCTCCACATTCCTTCTCGTCGTTCGTATCTGTTTAAAAGACGAAGCTTGGCCCGTCTTTTTAAATTCCATGGGTTTAATATCAGCAAACTCTGAATACCCAGATTTCGTGGTACATTATAGTCAGACAGCGCATTGTCCCCCAAGTGTAAAATTCGATCTGAATTCACATTTTCATGCTCCAGGATGTACTTGAATAAATTGCCAGTGCCTTTGTTTAATTTCACATCGCAGGAACAATATATCTTGTCAAAATAGTCGAAGAGTCCGACCTCTTTAAGAAAGCATCGGATCATCCATAATGGATAATAGGTATCAGAGGTTATGATTAGTCGGTATTTCTCTTTCAGCTGTTCTAAGACAGATTTTATGCCTGGATTAATAAATAAAAGACTCAATTCAACGGAGAGTTCAATATCAAGCAATTGTTTTTCTGACAGATTAATGCCGGTTTTTTTTATCATTTCCAAATAGATATCTTCAATTGATATTTCAGAATCAAACCCCGAGTTTAAACTTTTCTGCCTAAGTTCCTTTTCAATTTTTTGCCGCAGTTCAAATATCTTTTTGCCTGACAAATGAATAAGTCCCATCTGGGAAATTTTTTCACATGTTATTTTGATTGTTTCTTCCGGGGGATCTGTTTTTCTGATTACAAGGGTATCAAAAAAATCAAAAGAGATTATTTGTATGTTTTTTGGAATTTTTAAAGAAATGTTTTGAATTGAATCGAGTATCATTTTAGGTCCCGTATTATTCTGAGATCAGCAATTCAAATCATTTTAAATGAATTACCTTGAAACATATTTATTTAACCACCCATTATGAATAGAATCTTTATTTTTATAAATTAGACGTATAAGTTCGGTATTAAAGGTTTCTGGCTCAAACCTACCGAATCCCGCCTCTGGATGAAAAGTAATTTCTCCAAAAACAGGTTTGCCAGTATCATATAAATCTACCCTAACGAAAGGTTCTTTGCCAGCAATGGTTTCTGCTACTCTCAACATATGATCGTAACAGCGCGGTTTAGAGACCCTTCCGTAATAATTGGGGTATAAGTAACGAATATCTAATAAATTGAAATTTCGATCATAAATATTTCTTTTGTGATTAGAGTGTCTACCAAAATCAATCTGTAAAAATATACAATGGCCATGAAAACAAAAAAATTTATAATCCAGCGGGATTGTTTTACCGTCTAAAAGGAGTTTCTCTAATATTAAAAAGGGGGGTATCCAGCGATACTGCCATTCAGCAGAATATGTGGAATGATCACTAAAAAGCCATTTTGCCGTTTTTTCATAAGCAGCCTCCCAATCAAAGTCATGCTTATTGAGAACGATAATATTTTTTCCAGATCCTTGATTTGCTTTGATTATAAAAGACCTTGGCAAAGCCTCAATATCGACATTGCGTAAATCAGTTCCATACCAAATCAATGGAACAAGATGCTCTTCACCAACTGTATTTTTTACATAATCTCTCACCAATAATTTATCGGCCATTTTCGTATAATTGGGTTTCCGCCTTAAAAACTTGGAGCGTTGAAGGTACTCATTGAAATTCTTTGGGGAAACTAAATTGGGATAAACACCAAATGTTGACTTATATCTAAAAAAAATTTTATGGATATCAGAAGGCAAAAGAATGCAATCAATAATACGCCGTGCAAAAAAATATTTATAGATGGAAAGGTTCTTCAATTGTAATCCAATAATTTCAGAATAATATATAAAACAAAAAATTATTTTTTTTAGAAGTTCCATCGATATTGAGTAACCCGCTTTGACAACAAAGCAAAACGATTGCCCAATGAGACTTTTGCACGAGATGACAATTTTTTGAATTATACAAAAGTTTATTCGTATCATTTTTTTTAAATAACTTTAAACGCTATTTTGAAACTTCATTTTGGGGCTGGCGTTCGGTAATTTTTTTGGTTTTTATGTGTTTGATTCCTTTATTTTCGATACTATGGTCAATTCTCCCTTAGAATCGACTAACAGTTCGGGGTAAAGAGACCGAATTGTTTTGTGGACATCTTTATTATCTTCTATAAAATACAAAGATTCTTCTGCTAAATAGGGCATGGCACTTTTCATTGTGTTGAGTATACTTTCGGTAGAATGGAGACCATCATCAAAACAAATATCAATTCTATCATCTTTTAGAATAGTGCCGAGATATCCAATGTTGTCTTCGAACTGGTCAAATTCATAAAGCTCAGGTCGGTTGTTCTTGAATGCACCAAGCCTTTTGAGATTAACCATATTCTCGTTTATATGTCCTAAGTCTATGTCTAATCCCAAAATCCGTCCATCTGTGAATAAATCGCACCACATTGCTATTCCTGTTCCTTTAAGAATGCCAAACTCAACTACTGTTACAGATCGATTTCCTTCAATATAAGGAAGAAGATATTTCGAATATTTTTCAGCGTAGCCATGATGAAGCATCCTGTCTCCTCCGATCATTCCACCTTTGCGAATCTGTTCCATGGTCCTCGGATCTTTGGGGCTTACCTTGTTTCTCGGTACTTGAGTGACAATCCCTCCATATTTCATCTCTGTGGCAATAAGCCATTCCTTAGTTCCGGGCGATGCCATTGAGTATTTTCGCAAATAATACTTCTCCATCACGGGAATAAGAAAAGAGCCTTTAACAAATTCAATTATATTATTAGTGATTCCCATTGTGAACCTCTATATTTATGCACTTTGGAATACTTTCATTTGATAGGGTCCATGAGGTGCATGGTAAAAATTCTTTTTAGTCAAATGATTTCTGCCCATTAATTTTTTGGACATAAGAAGGAGGGTAATAAACAGGCCCTAAATTAGATGCTCCTTTAAAATTAAAGTTCATGCAATGCCGCAGATGAGCAATAGTCGTTTTACCGCCAGACCCATATAAAACGAAATTTCCGCTGAAATGTCCTGTCGATAAATGTAGGGGACCGACTTTTATGTGGTGTCGGCTTATCCCTTTTGGAAACTTTTTGATCAAACCGGAAAGAACAACTTGTGCATGTACGATTTCTGAATGCTCAACAATATTTAAGTATGCTTGACCACTCTCAACTTCTTCTTTTAAATTAATTACAAAATCGAATTCAAGAAAATCCCCTGAGGAAATAATCTTTGAAATGTTTTCGAACTTAGCGAAAATGACAGTTTTCTCTAATAAGACGAAGGGTTCATTTTTACCAGAAGGTCTTAACTGTTGATACGTTTCCAAAACACTATCAGAATCTCCGATTTTTAATTCCCTGCCTTTATCCAGCAATATCAACTGGTTGCACATTTTTTTAATGTGGTGAGGATAATGTGAGACCAAGATAACCGCCGCATTTCCCACAAGTTCTCCCACCCTTTGAAGGCATTTCGATTGAAAGTTTAAATCCCCTACAGCCAAAACTTCGTCGAGAATAAGGACGTCAGGGTCCAAAGTTGATGCGACTGCAAATCCCAATCTTATTTGCATCCCGGAACTGTAACTTTGTACCGGTGCATCTATAAATTCTTCCAGCTCCGAAAATTTAACAATTTCATCAAATTTTGCATCAATTTCACTTTTGCTTAATCCTAACACCGCAGCATTTACATAAATATTTTCGCGTCCTGTCAAAACAGGATTAAATCCAGCCCCAAGGGCAATAAGCGCACCAATCCGACCTCGCACCTCAATTCGCCCTGCATCTGGTTTTATCAGTCCATTGAGCATGCGAAGTAAAGTCGTCTTGCCAGCACCATTATGCCCGATGAGGCCAAGACATTCCCCTCGTTTAAGCTCGAAATTAACATCATTGACTGCCCAGAATTCATCTGGGCGCAGCGTACCGTTACCGCCATGTTTGCGCCCAAGCAACTCGTTGCCCAGATCTTTTATTCCGTACCAGAGGGATTTTTTTAAATTTCGGCAGAATTTTTTTGAGACGCCTTCAACTTTAATTAAGGTTGCATCACTCATGGGAGTCACGAACTCATTCGTTCAATAAGTATGGGCAAGGCCAGGCGGAACAATATCCAGACGGCGATCAGTAAAATAATCGCCAGGATATTGACAATGATAAAACCCGATAGATATCCGGTCGGCAATCCGGTGAGCCAGTCCCGTGCCGTGAGGATGATCGGTGTTAAAGGGTTCACGGAGTATATGGCGGCGGCAATACCGGTTTTGGGCATTGGAAAAATTACCGGTGTAAGATACATCAAAAACTGCATCAGCAGCGGTAACCCCTTGCCGATGTCGGTGTATAGCACCCCCACCGGTGTCAGCAGAAGACCTATTGCTGTACCTATCATCACCAAGGAGATCAGTCCTAGGGGGAACAGCAGCAAACGCCATCCGAAATCAATGTCCATAAAAGGCAAAACAAATAACAACAGAGTAATTTTAATGCCGGCGTTGAACAGGGTCTGGTAGATACCGGATATCACCAGTGATTCCCTGGGAAAATTGAGCTTTGCCAGCATGGATTTAGCGGCGGTGGTTTGATTAAGGGGGGCATTGACGGCATCCATAAAGATTGCCCAAAGCATGCTGCCGGAAAAAACATAGACCGGATAGGGCAATGCCGTTTCTCCAACGGATACAATCCCGGTTTCACTCAAAAAAATCCAGGTAACGGTGTTGGCAAGGGGAAGGATAAAGGCCCAGAGGATGCCCAGAAAGGCCTGGCGGTATTGAGCACTGATATCCCTCACAGCTAAGCGCCAGGCTAATTCACGACTAGCCAATAGATCCTGAAACATGGCTCGTGCCAGCTTGCCAGGGCTGACAATTGCCGACTCGGGAGTATAGATTGTTTTTTTTAAAGATGGGTCATTCATCTAAATTCAGTGAAAAAAAAAATGGTCGTTTGAGGTTAAGTGAACTATTATTAGTGATCGCAGTTTGTGAGAAAAATTTATCAGGGTTCTCGTGTCATACCATCTGAAATGGCTCCGCCCTTCCAGTTACAATTGTAAAAAAAATTAGAAAGTGGCCAACCATATCATGCGCCCCAAAAGACAAAAATTATTATTCCTGATGAATCCCACCACAGAACATAAACAAAGTCAGAAGCTGGAAGCCATCAATGCGATTTTTGGTAAGAACTTTACCATTTGTGATTTGGTTCTGCAAGATCTGTAAAAAGGAGACGATGTAAGCCAATAATAATGGTAACGAAATGAAATCAAAATTTTGAATATATGCTTATACAAATGGTATATTTTGACGATATTTAAACACTAATACGATTCTTGATTTAAGCCTGCCATCGATGGTTACTTTGTTTTTTTGAATATAATGACTTGAAGTATTAGTGAATAACAAGTTTTTAGGGGGCAATCGTGCAGGTTTTGTCAGGTGTTGGGGGATGGCGGTATATTTATTGCAAAAAACTTTAAATAGAAATAAATTGACTTTGGTTTGGGTAACTTGATAGAATTTTGGTTAAATAAAGTTCCGGAATTCAAAAATTTTTATTCATCACACTTAACGATGTTAAGACATTATGAAGAGACAGACTTCGCAAAAAGGTTTCACATTGCTGGAGATGCTTATCGTCATTGATTATAGGAGGTTTCGCTATTGTTGTATTTCCTCGTATCTCAGACACTATTCGGAAATATAACGCCCGGGCAGAAGCCAGAGAACTGGCGGTCCAATTTAAGAAAGCGAAACTTGCGGCGGTAAAACACTACCTGGATGTCTGGGGTACTTTTCGTAATGTGGGTGGAGGGGGACAGCGGATACATGATATTTGTAAATGTGGACAGAGATACGAATGAACCGCATACTTATGATCCGGGTGCCGGTGATATTTTGTTGGAAATTAAAATCCTAAGACAAAATGTCCAATTGATCAGCACCACGTTTACCAATAATCAGGCCGGGTATGATTCAAGGGGGCTGCCGCTTCAATTGTCGAACCAGAATATCGTTTGGGGTTTAACCCTATCCTGATATAATATTGCTTTAGCGATTTTTTTCTGTATTATAAGACTTAAAGGATTTGCTAATAA
Source organism: uncultured Desulfobacter sp. (assembly GCF_963666675.1). Lineage (NCBI taxonomy): Bacteria > Pseudomonadati > Thermodesulfobacteriota > Desulfobacteria > Desulfobacterales > Desulfobacteraceae > Desulfobacter > uncultured Desulfobacter sp. The sequence goes on from NZ_OY762929.1 coordinate 977,393, forward strand.
AATTTATCGCTGACATGAATTCTACCAGGGTTTCACAGCTGTTCAAAATTCCTCATGCCTTGGAGAAAAATAAAACATGAAATATTTTAAGGGAATGGACGTTGCTGTTAAATATTAAATTAGTCTGTAAGTTCATGGATAATAATAAAGTATTAAGGAAGACCAAAGGGTTTACACTTCTGGAAACAATTACTGTATTGGGAATTTTGTCGATCCTCGTGGCTATTGCAATCCCGAACGTCTTCTCCTGGTTGTCAAATTATCGCTTAAAAGCAGCGGCAAGCGATCTCTATTCCAATATGCAAAAAGCCAAGTCTGAAGCGCTTAAACGCAATTGCGATATCGGTATTACCTTTGCAACGGTAGCTTTTCCGGCCCAAGGAGGGGGGTATACGGTCTTTCTTGATGATGGTGCTGGAACAAACGCAGGCAACGCAATACAAGACGTCGGTGAAGATACGTTATTAACAGTTGCAATGCCCACAGGTTGCACACTTTACGAAGCCAGCTTTGGCGGTGCGCCAAGGACTGGCTATAATTCCCGGGGATTCCCTCTTGGAAATAGGACGGGTTCTGCAAAATTAAGGAACAATAATTCCGTTTGGTATTGGATGGCGTTGTCGAATTCAGGATATCCAAAAATACGAAAAAGTAATGATGGAACAAATTGGAATTGACATCACCTGTGCAGGGAATAAGCCAAGAGAGGCCATTGGTTTGGCGGGGAGGTCAGTTTCCCAGGCCCAGCCCATAATGCAGGTTGAAAATTTGTTTAAATTACAAAGTTTTTTAGAGAAGGTGGGGATGAAAAAAAATATATCGCCATGCATAGGAAATGCCGGGTTTACCCTGATTGAAATTCTCATCGCCCTTGCCATTTCCAGTATTTTTTTGGGAGGCGTTTACATTCAGTTTGTATCCCAACAGGATAGCTACCTGGCCCAGGATCAGGTGGTGGAAATGCAGCAAAATCTGCGGGCCGGAATCAGCTATATGGCGCAGGAGCTGCGAATGGCAGGGTACGATCCCTACAGCTCCGGAACTACAGGTATTGAAACAGCAGAGGCGACCCGTGTTATTTTTACCTATGTGGCTGACGATGACGGGTCGGATAACGATAATGCCGATGGTGATAACGACACCTCCACCGGCGCTGACGAAACGGGCGAATTACAAACCACCACTTTTGATTTATATGATGCCTATGGCGATGGAGACAATGATATCGGCAGGCAAGTCGGTGGGGTTAAAACCGCGATCGCCGAAAATATTGAAAACTTGGAATTTAGCTATCTTGACGCCGACGGTGCTGTGGTGGCTGATCCGAAAGACATAAAAGCAGTGCAGATTTCTCTTTTGGCCCGGGTGGGGAAGTCCGACCCTAATTTCTCAAATACCAAAACATACACCTCCGCATCCGGTACAACCTGGGGGCCTTACAATGACGGGTACCGACGCCGCTTCCAGATTATAACCATCTATCTTAGAAATACGGAGATTTGACCTGTGAATGAGCAGCGAAGGTATAATGATGGCGGTTTTACCCTTATCGAAGTACTCATTGCGTTGATGGTTTTCAGTTTCGGTATTCTCAGTATTGGGATGATGCAGTTAGGGGCCATCGGGGGCAACAACTTTGCTAATCAGTTGACTGAAGCCACGGTGTTCGGCAGTGACCAGATTGAACAAATGTTGTCCTGGGATTATGACGACGACAGGCTCGATTCGACCAACAACAATGCATATACGTTGCCCGATGGTACTACTAATTATACTGCAGATGGTCATCAGGCCGATAGTGATAACGTTTGTCATGCATATTGGCAGATCACCGACAATACCCCGGTAACTGACAGTAAAACAATTGACATTACGGTGTTCTGGAATCGAAAAGGCGACCTGAAAAGTTTCAGCCTTTCGGTTGTCAAAGCAAAATAGTGTGAGTTTTTTTTAGTATTAATCCAACGAATTGAGGAAATATGACGCCGCGTAATCATGTAAACAATCAACAAGGTTTTGCTCTGATATCCGTCTTACTTTTTTTAGTCTTGCTGACTGTCATTGGTCTTGCTGCGCTGAATACAACCGACGTGGAATTGCAGATAACCGGGAATGACAGGGTTTACAAAACGGATTTCTATAACCAGGAAATGAGCCTGGCTGTGGGGAAGCTCAATTACAGAACCTGGTTGACGACGGCGTACCTGACATCGGATGAAAGTAGCGCCTACTTCCCTCAAGCCGGAACTGATGTCAACGGTAACGGCATTACTGATGACAGTGAAATCGTCAACAATGGCAAGGTTGTAGGCAGTTACAGGGTTCGAAACAATGAGTCAAGCGGTACCGACATCAGCGGTTGGGAAGACTTAGCCGACTTCGGCAGTGCTGCCGACCATCCGGCCAACCAGATCCCTGCTCTGGATCACCGCGGTAAACCCATTCCGGGAAGCGGCTACGACCCCAAAAATTTTGAAATCCGCCGATTTACCATTACCGCCTATTCTGTTGAAGATGACCGCAAGGTGATTTTGCAGGAAGGCGTTTATAAGGTGTTTAACAAGTATGATTAGTTTGTGCACCGTAAGTGCCATGGGTTAACCTCTGAAGTTATCAGGTGCTAACCGAATTGTTCCATAAATAGATCGACCAATAACACATCCTCTAGGGGGGCAGGCCGGTCAGGAGGAAAAATATGAAACCCAAATTGTTATATCTATTGTGTATAATTGCATGGGCATCGTGCGCCTTTGCCGAGGATGTCGATATTTACGGTGTCTCGGAGATTGACCTTAAACCCAATGTGCTCATTATTCTGGACAACTCAGGAAGTATGGCAACAGAAGATGTGGCCAGTAACCAGAGTGATGATTATGATCCCAGCACCAGCTATTCCGGCTCGTACGGCACCTCTAAGGTTTATTATAAGAGTAAAGGTTCATGGAAATACTTTTTTGACAACATTAACTCAAGTGATTGGACGTGTGCCACAGCCCAAACCGTCCTTCTTAGCAAAGGATACTGGACAGGCCAACTACAGTATAAAAAAAAGAAAAGCAACAAAGTAACTTGCTCCAACAAAGGTTCTCTCAGAGATTACGCCCTGGGCAACTTTCTTAATTTTTCAGGGGGAGGTGCAGACCGCTCGCGCATGGAAGTGGCTAAAGAAGTTGTTGCCGATTTGATTTATGACAACTACGACAATGTCTCCTTCGGGCTCATGGCGTTTAATGAAGCGGGGAATAATGTCTGGAACGGATACAGTGATTATTATGGCAACGGCGGATACATTGTAGCCGAATGCGGATCTTCCCGGAGCACCCTGATCGGAAATTATAACCCGGATACGGATGCTATGGCAGATTCCGCTCAGTCCGAGTATGGCGCCGTCGGCCTGTTGGAGTCAAAGACGAATACCCCCCTTGCGGAAACCCTGGGTGAAGCCGGGCTCTATTTTGCCGGCAAACAGAGTTGGTTCAATTCCGCAAAAGATGGTTATCCATTGGGCCACTACAGCTCTTCTTGTACAGATAGCAATTTACTCTGCCAGGATTATAATGATGCCAGTCCCATTGAGTATCGCTGCCAGAAAAATTATATCGTTCTGGTCACCGATGGTGCCCCTACCCAGGACGACGACAAGTTTCCTAATTTTAACTACATCCTCAATGAAAAGCTGACAGAAAGCGCTACCGACGGGAACAGCAGTTATTTGGATGATATTGCGGATTTTCTTAACCATAACGATGTCCGGTCGGATCTTGGAGATACGGGCGACTTTGAGGATCAAACCGTTACCACCTATACCATTGGTTTTACAACGGAGCTGGATCTGCTTGAAACAACAGCGGAGCGCGGCGGTGGTGAATACTATCAGGCGACTAATGCGGCAGAACTTGGCGTGGCCTTGACCAGCATTATCAAGGCTATTTCGGAACAGAATGAAGTTTTTACCGCAGCGGCTGTCCCGGTCAGCCGGGCCAATAGAGCCTATGCCGGCAACTACGTCTATTACGGTCTGTTTCAGCCAACCAACAGCGGCAACTGGTACGGAAACCTGAAAAAATACGGCATAACCGATAACGGGGAAATTCAGGATAAGAACGGTAATCCAATTGAGAGCGGCGGCACGGTTGTCGACAACGCCGTCTCATACTGGAGCAATACCTCGGATGGACCATCGGTGACCAAGGGCGGCGTCGGTGAAATTCTGAAAGATCGGGAGACGGATCGGAATGTCTACACCTATACCGAAACAACTGATGGTGATGGTGCCCTGATTACGACCCTAACAGAGACAGAAAATCTGTTTGTCTCCACCAATAGCGCTTTGACGGATGGTTCTTATACAGGCTTGAACGCCAGTGTTATTAATGCGGTGCATACCGGTGTGGCCGAAGATTGGCCGCTGGGCAGTTTGCTCCATTCTCAACCACTGGTCGTGCATTATGATACAAATAACGATGGTACTGAAGATCATTCCATGGTCTATGCCGGTGCCAATGATGGCATGCTGCACTGTTTTGATGACGACGACGGTGAGGAGCTGTGGGCTTTTATCCCCCAAGACCTCCTGGACTACCTGAGTGCGCTGGAATCGCCAACCAGCCTGGAATATTTCGTCGACGGAACACCGGTATATTACCACTATGATCATGATGAGAACACCGGTACCGCGGATAAGAAACTTCTGATTTTCGGTGAACGGCGTGGCGGCTATAGCTACACGGCCCTGGATATCAGCAACTACACCGCGCCGGCATTTCAATACAGCATTGATCGCGATATTTTGGGGCCGGGTCAGGAACAGCTCGGGCAGTCCTGGGCAACTCCCCAGACTCTTGAAATGTATCACTATGATAATAAGGGCACTTCAATAGACACCGATGATGACACCTATACCAAGGATGTTTTTCTTATGGCCGGTGGCTATGATACCAATCAGGATGCACTCCCTACAGACGCAACCCCACCGAATGCAAGCGATGATGTGGGGCGGGCAGTCTATGCCGTCGATGCGCAGACCGGCACCCTGTTCAGCAATTTTTTGTTCAGTCATGATAACTACAGCGCCATGACCCATTCCATTATCGCGGTTTCAGGGTTTGAAAATCCAAAAAGCACTACCACTACCAGGGTCTACGCCGGGGACATGAACGGTAATCTATTCGCCTTTCGGGACGATATCTTCCACCGGAATACCTCCAGCAGCCTGGCCTCTAATTTTGGTGGCCTCTACGACGGCCAGGAAGACGGCTCCTGGGGGCAAAAATTAAAACTGTACTCTGTAGCGGGACGAAAGATCTGGTATGCTCCCAACATTGTCAATGATTATTTCCTTGTGGATTTTACCTATCCGGCCGGAGAGCTTAATGAGACGCAAGATGTTGTCGTTTCCCAAAAACGCGTTGGGGATTATGTCTTTTTCGGGACCGGAGATCGGGCTCATCCAGAACGAAAAGATTTGCTTAACGGATTTTATGCCATCAAAAACAACTGGCAATGGTCCGGTGAATCGCCCACAATTGTCGAAGCTTACATTGATACCAATACAGGAAAGGTCAGGGCAAAGAGTGACAATGCTGTCATTGTCGATTGGGATGACGCCACAGATGATACAGAATTGTATGTCCTTGATGTGACTGATGATCTTATCCAAAATGATGAGACAGATAAGGATGTCAGCCAGAAGATTACCAGTTATGTAAAAAATGCGATCCACCATAAAAACAACAGGGGTTGGTTTATTTATTTTGAAGAGGAGGACGGCAGTCAGGTGGGTGAAAAGGTGGCCTCCTCACCATTGATCTATGACGGTGTAATCTATTTTTCCACCTATGTTCCAGATGATGATGAGGAGGATGAGAGTGATGACCCTTGTGCTGTTTCCGGGGCCGGGGGGAATGGCTATCTTTATGCTCTCGGTTATGAATACGGGGAGGCCGCCATTAATTTTGACACCGAGAATGATGAAGACGATGACGATGAAGATGAAGAAGAGGTCTTGAGACGATCGGATCGTCGTAAGAAATTAAAAAGCAAGGGTATTCCACCCCAGCCGGTCCTTGTTATCCATGAAGGGAAGCCAACAATTATTACCGGCTTTGAAACAACAGATCCAGTAACCCCGGTCGGCCTGGAAAGAACATTTTGGCGTCAACTTAACAACGAATAATCATATGCTAACGCTTAACTCATGACAAAATGTGTAATCGGTAACAATTTAATATGAGGCTTTTTATGAACACCTGCTCCCTGAAGACTTTTTTGATGAAAAAAATAATTCCTTGGGTTGTGTTTTTCCTGGTTATTTGTAACGGAATGTGCAGCATGGGTATAGCTGCCGACGATGAGTCTGATCTTGTCAAGCTTAAAGCCAAGGTGATGGTCATTGATTTAATCAATGATATAGTGATCATCGCCGAACAAAAGTTTAAACTTATGTCTCATCGTGATAAACACGGAACAAAAGTTTGGGATACGCGTTTCTTAGATAAAGAAGGTAATCAAATCTCCCCGGATCAGATTGAGACAAGAGACAGAGTCTTGGTGCATGGAAAAAATGATAGCGGAACGATTATTGCGAAAGAAGTAATTCTGCTTGAATGAGAATCAGCCTTCCGGTGAAGGATTAGATTGGAAATGGTTATTTGCTGTGAATGAAAACTATTAACAAAAAATTTGATTTTAAAGTTAAGCCATTGACAGAACAATCTGAATTAAGTAATTGACAATATAGTTGATCACGGGGGTGCTTTCGTAAAAGCTGAGAGAAGTTGGCTCAAGACTTCAACCCTTGGAACCTGATCCGGTTAGTACCGGCGTAGGGAAAGTGATTGAAGCTTGGCATCGTGCCATACCTCATATCCCCGGTCCCGCCGTTTCAGTTTCCTTTCCACAAAAACAGATGCACAACAGGAGATGTATACATGTCACAGTCATATACGACTCAGATGGATGCAGCCAGGAAAGGTATTCTTACCCCGCAGATGGAGCAGGTGCTCGCCAATGAATTCATTTCAAAAGAGGAACTCATGGAAGGACTTGCCCAGGGCCGGATTGCCGTTCCTGCCAATAGACATCATCTAAACCTGAAAGCGGCAGGCGTGGGGAAAGGGCTTAAAACCAAAATTAACGTCAATTTAGGCGTTTCCAAAGATGTCTGCTGTTTTGATTCGGAAATAAATAAAGCGCAGTTGGCTGTGGATTATCAGGCCGACGCCGTCATGGATTTGAGTGTATCGGGCGAGACCGAAAAATTTCGGAAACGTCTGGTGGAACAAATTCCTGTAATGATCGGTACCGTGCCCATCTATGATACCTTAACCCGTACCGGAAAGCCCACGGAGGAGATCTCCCTGGAAGAGTGGTTTGAAACCGTGGAGATCCATGCCGCCAACGGGATTGATTTTATTACCATCCATGCCGGACTTAATCGAAAATGCGCCCAAAGCATTAAAGCCAATCCCCGGCTGTGCGGGATTGTCAGCCGGGGCGGGTCCATCCTGTTCGAATGGATGGAAAAAACCGGCAATGAAAATCCATTTTATGAACACTTCGACCGGCTCCTGGATATCTGCCAGGCCCATGATGTCTGCATCAGCCTGGGGGATGGACTCAGACCGGGGGCCATCAAGGATTCAACCGACGCTCCCCAGATCCAGGAGCTGATCACCCTGGGAGAACTGACCAAGCGGGCCTGGGAGAAAAATGTTCAGGTCATGATTGAGGGGCCGGGCCACGTGCCTTTGCACGAGGTGGAAATGAACATGAAACTGCAAAAAAAGCTGTGCCATAATGCGCCGTTCTATGTGCTTGGGCCCTTGGTTACTGATATTGCTCCCGGTTATGACCATATTACGTCGGCCATCGGCGGAGCCCTGGCGGCCATGCATGGGGCCGACTTTTTGTGTTATGTTACCCCGGCTGAACATCTGCGGCTGCCGACTGTCGAGGATGTTAAAGAAGGGATCATGGCCTCCCGGATCGCCGCCCATGCCGGAGATCTGGCCAAGGGGCTTAAAGGGGCCGAAGATATAGACCATAAAATGAGCAAGGCCCGGGGCGAACTGGACTGGGACGGGCAGTTTGATTGTGCACTGGATCCGGAAAAGGCCAGAGAATACCGCAAGTCATCCGAGCCCGATGAAAAAGAGGTTTGTACCATGTGCGGTGATTTTTGCGCAGTGAAACGTACTGCAAATCTGCTTAAATAAGTGCGTTCTTTGCGATGATTAATTGACTCAATAGCTTTCGTTTCATCAGTCAGTGCTAACATTAACCACAGCTATTGCACTGAAACCATAAAATCCACTATACGGTTTGATTTTCAACCGTATAGTGGATTTTGAAATTTAAATCCCTCCATGACATTGAATTGACATTTAAGGGGATTAGTTTTAGAAGAAATAGCATTTGGGGTAATAAAAAATTTGGAGAAAATTAAATTGAACATTCGTCACTATCTGCCGGCCGCTTTTTTAATCTGTTTGATTTTTACCGCCGTTATTTTGGTTTCAGGTTGTGGGCTATACCAAGACCCCGCCGCTCCGGAACAGACCCAATCCCCGCAGATGGCGGTTGAGAAGAAACCCCTTGCCGTTTATCATGATTTTGAAGATGTGCTGGTGCCCGAAGAATTGACTGTCATAAGAGACCGTTCTGTTGTGGTCTCAACCCCGGGTTTCAGATCCGGCATCCTTACCCTTAAAGGGCGGGTGGACTCCGACTCCCTGTATAATTTTTTTTCCAGCAATATGGAAAAGGACAACTGGGGTGTGGTCTCCAGGATTAAAGGTCCGGAAACCACCATCATGGTATTTCAAAAGGCCACCCGGTGTGCTGTGATTACAGTCCGTGAAGCACAGATTTATACCTATGTTGAGATCGGCATCGCCCCGACCCTGGGCGACTCTAAGTCCGGCGTATCTGAAACGTCCATACATGATGGGACCTTTTGATGACATTGAATGGTAAGCATATTTTTTTAGGGGTGACCGGCGGAATTGCCGCATATAAATGCGTTGAGTTGCTCAGGCTTTTCAAAAAGGCCGGGGCTGATGTGGTGGTGGGCATGACCAAGGCCGCCACCCGGTTTGTGGGGCCTGCCACCTTTGAGTTCCTTTCGGAAAACCCGGTGCTGGTTGATTTATGGGACGGCCCCGGCTCCGAGATTTCCCACATTGATGTGGCGTCAACATCGGATCTTGCCGTTATTGCACCTGCCACGGCCAACTGCATCGGCAAACTGGCCCACGGCATTGCCGACGATGCGTTGACCACCACGATGCTGGCCATGACCTGCCCTGTTTTACTCTGCCCGTCCATGAACACGAACATGTACCAGAATATGAGGGTGCAGAAAAATCTGGACTTGCTGGAGGAAACAGGCATCCACATCCTGGACCCGGATTCAGGGGTGCTCGCCTGTAAAACCACGGGCGCCGGACGCTTGCCGGAGCCATGGTTTATTTTTGACCGGGCCTGTACCTTTTTTTATAGAAATGATCTTAAAGGTAAAACCGTTTTGGTTTCTGCCGGTCCCACGGTGGAGCCCATTGATCCCGTGCGCTTTATCAGTAACCACTCTTCGGGGAAAATGGGGTATGCCATTGCCGCAGCTGCGGAAAAAAGAGGGGCCAAGGTTATTCTTGTCTCCGGCCCCGTGAGCCTTGATCCGCCTGTGGGTGTGGCGTGTGTGTCTGTGGGTTCCTGCGAACAGATGTATGATGCCATGTTCAATCACCTGGATCAGGCGGATATCATTATTAAAGTGGCCGCTGTGGGGGATTTTAAACCTGTGTCTGTCCAGGGCCATAAAATCAAAAAAACCGGGGATCAGGATCATATGACCCTTGAATTGATCCAGAACAAGGATATTTTAAAGGCCATAGGGCTCAAAAAGAGAAAAGACCAGTATCTGGTCGGATTTGCGGCAGAGACCCGTGACCTTGAAACCTATGCCGTGGGCAAAATGGAGAAAAAACAGCTGGATATGATTGCAGCCAATATTGTGGGCAAAAGCGGCTCGGGCTTCCAGGCAGACACCAATAAAGTCAAGCTGTTCACCCGGGACGGCCAGGTTAGGGATCTGCCTTTGATGCCAAAAGAAGAGGTTGCCCACGCCATTCTGGATGCTGTGGTCAAGGCCGTTTCGTAACGTCATGGATGATTGTAACGGGAATACGGCCCAAAATTCAGACTGCGGCCATGGGGTTGTCCAGGCGCTTAATGCCCTAAGCCGGTTTCTGAAATTCCAAAAAAGTTTGGGGAATCAGGCTATGACCCTGAGAGCGGATGGATTTCAGCTCCTTGACATATGGGGAACTCCTTCATGGCCGCCACCGCCCTTTGTTGCCCAGGGCCCTGAAGATGCGCGTATTGCAATTGTGGACAGTGAAGGGACCTTTTTTGAGGGGGAACCCGGCAGTCTTTTGGTGAAGATGCTTGGCGCCATGCATCTTTCAGCGTCTGATGTATATATTTGCAATACAGCGGACAATGCATCGTTTATCCGCCATGTAGTCGCGCACAAACCCAGTGTTGTTGTGGCATTGGGTGAAAAAGCCTGTCGGACGCTGAAGGGAACGGATGAACCCCTGGTTAAGATCCGGGGGCATTTTTTTCAATGTCACGGGGTTTCGGTCATGGCCACCCACCACCCCTCGGTGCTTGTGAAAATCCCTGCACTGAAACGTCAGGCCTGGGAAGATCTGAAACAGGTCATGGCATTCACAGGACTGGATCGTCATGATTCTTGATGATTATCTCATGGCCCTGGAGGCTGAAAAAGGGTATTCCGCCCATACACTCCGTGCCTATTTTACGGATATAAAAAGCTTTATCTTTTTTTATCTGGATACCTGCAACTGCACGGATGAAAATTGGCAGCAGGCCTTTGAAAAAATGGTTAAACAAGTGGACAAGATGATTGTCCGCAGATATCTTGCCGCCCAGACGGCGTTGAAAAAAAGTAAAAAAACCCTTTCAAGGCGTCTGTCTGCTCTAAACTCTTTTTTTGATTACCTGGTCAGATCCGGTCTGATCTCCTTGAATCCTGCAGATACCATCCCGTTTCCAAAACTTGAGAAAACCCTTCCCAAGGCCATGAGTATTGATGATATTTTCAGGCTCCTGGACACCATGAAATGCGATACCTGGATGGACAAGCGCAATATTGCCATGTTTGAGACTTTTTATTCAACGGGGATGCGCATCGGTGAGCTTCATATGCTTAACATGCAGGATATTGATTTTGATGCCGGGCTGATCCGGGTCCTGGGCAAGGGGAATAAGGAACGGGTTATGCCCGTGGGCAAGCGCGCCCTGGATGCTGTTCAAGCCTATCGGGCTGATCTTAAGGAAAATTTTTCCGCCGTATTTCTAAACAAGAATTTTGGACGGCTTGGCAGGCGTTCCATTCGCCGTATTCTGGATAAAGTGGTCATGGCGTGCGGTTTAGGCTTAAAAATATCACCCCACACCCTGCGGCATACCTTTGCCACCCATATGCTGGACTGCGGTGCCGATCTTCGGGGAATTCAGGAAATCCTCGGTCATGCCAGCCTCTCTACCACCCAGGTGTATACCCATGTGAGCATGGATCGCCTGATGGCAGTATACGACAAAGCGCATCCCCGACGCTAAACATTTTATAACATCACAAAACCAGACTATTCGCATTATTTTAACGGCGAACAGAATCAGGAGAAATGGATATTATATGGATAATGAACAATTTCACGGTACCACAATTCTTGCCATCAAAACCGTAGACATGGTAGTGGTTGCAGGTGATGGACAGGTCACCTTAGGCAATATCGTAACAAAACATAAGGCGCGCAAGGTTCGACGCATTTATAACAGCCGAATTATTACCGGCTTTGCCGGGGCAACGGCCGATGCATTGACCCTGGCTGAAAAGCTTGAGGAAAAGCTGGATCAGTACAGCGGCAGCTTGACCCGGGCGTGTGTGGAACTTGCCCGGGAGTGGCGTACGGATAAATATCTTCGCCGTCTTGAGGCCATGATGATTGCGGCCGATAAAGAAAACCTGTATCTTCTATCGGGTAACGGTGATGTGATTGAACCGGATGAAGGTGTCATAAGTATCGGGTCCGGCAGCACCGCAGCCCAGGCGGCAGCGACTGCCCTGATTGAAAATACGGATTTTGACCCGGTGCAGATTGTGGAAAAGGCCATGAAAATTGCCGGAGATATCTGTATATATACCAATCACCATGTAACCATTGAAACCATTGGAAATAATTAAATGAAGGATCTTAAACCCCACCAAATTGTAACGGAACTGGATAAGTACATTATCGGCCAGAATGACGCCAAAAAATCAGTGGCAGTGGCGTTGAGAAACCGATGGCGGCGACGGCAGCTGGAACCGGATTTACAGGACGAGATTGCACCTAAGAATATCATTCTTATCGGCCCTACAGGGGTGGGTAAAACCGAGATCGCACGCCGCCTTGCCAATTTGACGGATTCGCCTTTTTATAAGGTTGAGGCATCCAAATTCACCGAGGTGGGATATGTGGGCCGGGACGTGGAGTCCATGATCCGGGATCTGGTGGAGCTTACCGTTAACGTGCTCAAAGGGCGTCAGCAGGAGTCGGTTCAAGAAAAGGCATTTAAAATCGCCCGGGAACGTGTGCTTGATCTTTTATTGCCTTCCCAGAAAAACAGCCCGGCTTTTGGATTTGACACAGGCGGCGAGACGTCCCAAAATCCTGAGGAGAAGCCTTCGGAACACACCCGGAAAAAGCTTGGCAAAATGCTTGATGGGGGCAAGCTTGACGACCGTAAAATTGACATTGATGTCCAGGAGAAAAATATGCCCATGGTGGAGATCTTTTCCAATGCCGGCATGGAGGAGATGGGCATCAATATGAAGGATATGCTCGGTAATTTTATGCCCAAAAACACCAAAAGCCGCAATGTAAAGGTTAAAGAGGCCCTGGCGCTGTTTGCCCAGGAGGAGGCGGCCCATCTGGTGGACATGGAAGAGGTGAAAAACGAGGCCATTACCATGGTGGAGCAGTCCGGTATTATTTTTATTGACGAGATTGATAAGATTGCGGGCAAAGAGAAGAGTCATGGACCCGAAGTGTCCAAAGAAGGGGTGCAACGGGATTTGTTGCCCATCGTGGAAGGCAGTTCGGTGCCCACCAAATACGGTACCGTGAAAACAGATCATATCCTGTTCATCGCCTCGGGGGCCTTTCATGTGTCCAAACCTTCGGATCTTATCCCGGAGCTGCAGGGTAGGTTTCCCATCCGGGTGGAACTCTCCTCTTTGGGTGCATCAGAGTTTTCCCGTATTCTCACCGAGCCAAAAAATGCTTTGGTGCTGCAGTATATTGCTTTGCTGCGCACCGAAGGGGTTCAGTTGAGTTTTACCCAGGAGGCTGTGGATAAAATCGCCCAGATTGCGGTTGAGGTGAACTCTTCCATGGAAAATATCGGGGCAAGGCGGCTTCATACGCTCATGGAGCGCCTGCTCGAAGAAATTTTATTCGATGCCCCGGATGTAGCTGAAACGACGATTACCATTGATGCTGAGTTTGTTGAAAAACAGTTGGCAGACATTGCCAGAAACCAGGATTTAAGCAGGTATATATTATGAAAAATACTGTTGCAGATATATTGATAGAGGCATTGCCCTATATCCGGCAATTTTCCGGAAAGACCGTGGTGATCAAGTACGGCGGACACGCCATGGTGGATGAAGAACTGAAAACCAATTTTTCCAAGGATATCTGTCTGCTCAAGACCATTGGGCTAAATCCGGTGGTGGTTCATGGCGGGGGGCCCCAGATCAATGAGGTTCTTAAAACCATGGGGATTACATCTACGTTTATTAAGGGGATGCGCTACACGGACAATGCAACCATGGATGTAGTGGAGATGGTTTTAGGCGGCAAAGTGAACAAGGACGTGGTCTCCCGGATTAACCTGGAAGGCGGGAAAGCCGTGGGGCTTTCTGGCAAGGATGCCGGGTTGATTTTAGCCGAAAAAATGACCATTTACCACCAGGAGGATGAGAGTAAACCGCCTGAGATTATTGATCCGGGTATGGTGGGCGATGTGTCCCGTGTAAATCCTGAAATCATTCACACGCTGACCGCCCAGGGGTTTATTCCCATTATTGCGCCGGTGGGCGTGGGCAGCCAGGGCGAGACCTATAATATTAATGCGGATGTGGTGGCGGCAAAGATAGCCAGCGCCCTGAATGCCGAGCGCCTTATTCTTGTCACGGATGTGGACGGGGTGCTGGACAGTGACAAGAATCTTATCTCATCGGTGAACGAATCCCAGGCCCGGGAGATGATCCGGGATAACCGGATTTCAGGGGGCATGATTCCAAAGGTGGAATGCGGTCTTTCCGCCTTGAATGCCGGTGTTAAAAAGGCCCATATCATTAACGGGAAAATCGCCCATGCCGTTCTTCTTGAGCTGTTTACGGACTCCGGTATCGGCACCCAGCTGTTTACGGGCGATATTTAGATAAAAGGAAATATAATCATGAGCATTGAACTTACCCGGGATCATGTGTTTCAGACCTATGCGCGGCAGGGCCGGCCCTTTGTCAAAGGAGAGGGCGCTAAACTGTATGACGATCAGGGCAATGAATATATCGATTTTCTGGCCGGCATCGCCGTATGCAATTTAGGGCACTGTCATCCGGAGATCACCGCAGCCATTGCTGCCCAGGCCGGAACACTGGTGCATGTTTCCAATCTGTTCTATACGATGCCCCAGGCCGAACTTGCAAAAAGTTTGACGGACAAATCCTTTGCGGACCGCGTGTTTTTTGCCAATTCAGGGGCCGAGGCCAATGAAGGGGCCATCAAACTTGCCCGGCGGTTTTTCCAGGCCAAGGGGCAGACCGACAGATATAAGATTATCACCATGAAGCAAAGTTTTCACGGACGGACCATGGCCACCTTGTCCGCCACAGGCCAGGACAAAATCAAAAAAGGGTTTTATCCCCTGCTTGAAGGATTTGCCCATGTGCCTTTCAATGATATTGAGGCACTGAAATCCGCTTTGGATGAGACGGTGTGTGCGGTGATGATGGAGCCGGTGCAGGGGGAGGGCGGGGTGATTCCTGCCGATCCCGGATATCTGAAAGCTGTAAGGCAGCTTTGCACGGATACCGGCACCCTGTTGATTTTTGATGAAATTCAGACCGGCATGGGGCGTTGCGGCACATTATTCGCCCATCAATCCTATGGTGTAACACCTGACATTATGACCCTTGCCAAAGCGCTTGCCAATGGGGTTCCCATTGGTGCCATGCTGGCCACAGAAGCGGCCGCATCGGGCTTTGAAGTGGGCAGTCACGGCTCTACCTTTGGCGGTACCCCCCTTGCCACGGCCGCCGCCCTTGAAGTGGTTCGGTTGATATCTGAGGATGGTTTTCTATCCTCGGTGTGCAAAAAAAGTGCCTATTTTCTGAAACAGCTTAATGTCTTAAAAGAAAAGCATCAAAAAGTGATGGATGTCAGGGGCAAAGGCCTGCTTATCGGTATGGAACTTGACGTCTCAAAAGGGAAAACCGCCTCGGAGTATCTGTCCGAGTGTTTCAAAAAAGGCTTTATTATTAATGCGATTCAAGATAAAATTCTTAGATTTGCACCGCCCCTTATTATAGGAACCGCCGAAATTAATAAGCTGGTTGCCGTACTGGACAGCCTGCTTGCAGGAGAAGATTAGTGAAGAAGGATTTATTGTGTTTATTAGACCTTGAACCCCAGGATTTTACGGCCCTGTTTGAAAGGGCCTTAAGCTTGAAGGCGCGTCATAAAAAAGGTATTTATGATGCCATTTTGGCCGGTAAAACCCTGGGCCTTATTTTTGATAAGAAATCCACCCGGACCCGCATTGCCTTTGAAACGGCCATGATTCAACTGGGTGGACACTCTATATATATGAGCACCCAGGATACCCAGATATCCAGAAATGAGCCGGCAAAGGATACGGCCCGGGTCTTATCCCGGTACATTGACTGTCTGGCCATGAGAACCTTTGACCACGATTTGGTGGAAGAGTTCGCCCAAACCTCGACGATCCCGGTGATCAATGCCCTGACGGACGCCTTTCATCCCTGCCAGATTTTAAGCGACATCATGACGGTGATCGAACACAAGGACGGGTATGAAAGCGTCAAAATCGCCTGGGTCGGCGATGGTAATAATGTGGCCAATTCATGGGTCAACGCTGCGTCCGTACTGGGCTTTGACCTGATTCTGGCTTGTCCGGACGATCATCATATTAAGCCTGAGATTATTGATGCCGCCGGAGCGGATACAAAGAAAAACATTGTGTTCACCAATGACCCCAAAGAGGCGGTTAAGGGTGCCGATGTCGTGTATACTGATGTGTGGGCCAGCATGGGTGAAGAGGACCAGCTTGAAGGCCGCCTCAAGGCGTTCGAGGGATTCCAGGTCAATGATGAACTGCTCAAGGGGGCCAAGGACGACTGCCTGGTGCTCCACTGTCTGCCGGCCCACAGGGGTGAGGAAATTTCCGAATCTGTTTTTGAAGCGGAAAATGCGGCGTTCTGGGATCAGGCGGAGAATAAACGGCATATGCATAAGGCCATTTTGGAACGTTTAATTTTAGGTTAATGTTTGAACGCAAAGTCACCCACCTGCGGCGTTGCAGAAAAATTTACAATCCTCACAACCGAGAGGTTGCTCCGGTTACAAATTTTTCTGCGCCTTGCATCTGGGCAACTTTTCGTCCAAACATGGACCGCTCAGGTATTGTGCTAAAGGACTTAAATTAGGAAGAAAAATAATGAGTGAAAAACTATGGGGCGGCCGGTTTGTCGAATCCACGGATAAATTGATGGAATCCTTTAACGCATCCATTGATGTGGATAAACGCCTTTATGAGAGCGACATCAAAGGCAGTCAGGCCCACCTTGAAATGATGGAAAAACAGGGGATCATCTCATCGGAAGATGCCGAAGCCCTGGTCCAGGGTCTGGATACGGTAAAACTACGGATTGATAACGATGAAATGCCGTTCACCGACGCCCTGGAAGACATCCACATGCATGTGGAGGAAACTTTAGGCGATGTCTGTGGGGCTGTGGCCAAAAAGCTTCATACGGGCAGAAGCCGTAATGACCAGGTGGCGCTGGATGTGCGCATTTATCTCAAAGAAGAAACCCTGAATCTGATCCAGATGCTCAAGGATTTTCAGACTGCCCTGGTAATCCTTGCCGATGCCAACAAAAAAACCGTGATGCCCGGATATACCCATATGCAGCGGGCCCAGCCTGTATTGTTTGCCCATCACATGCTGGCATACTACCAGATGTTCAAGCGGGATATGGCGCGTCTGGAGGATTCTTTGGAACGTCTGGATGTGATGCCCCTTGGTTCGGCTGCCCTGGCCGGCACCACGTTCCCCATTGACCGGGAATACACATGCCAGGTGCTGGGCTTTTCCCGGGTATCGGAAAATTCCATGGACGCCGTGTCCGACCGTGATTTTATCATGGAGTTCATTTCCCATGCATCCATCTGCATGATTCATCTCTCCCGTCTGTCCGAGGAACTGATTTTATGGTCCACATCGGAATTTGCCTTTATCACCATTTCCGATGCCTTTACCACAGGCTCTTCCATCATGCCCCAGAAAAAGAATCCGGATGCATGTGAACTTGTCCGGGGTAAAACAGGGCGCGTGGTGGGCAATCTCATGGCCATATTAACCACCATGAAATCACTGCCCATGGCATATAATAAGGATATGCAGGAAGACAAGGAACCCTTGTTCGATACCGTTGATACCTTGAAGGTCTGTCTTGAGGTGTATACCCGAATGTTTGCGCATATTGATATACATAAAGATCGGATGCGCGATGCCTGCATGACAGGGTTTTTAAATGCAACGGACTTTGCCGACTATCTGGTCAACAAAGGCGTCGCCTTCAGAACAGCCCACGGGATTGCCGGCAAGGCCGTAAATTTTGCCCTGGAGCAGGGCAAGGAACTGGATGATTTAACACTTGAAGAGTTACAGTCATTCAGTGATCTTATTGAAAAAGATATTTATAATTTCATCAGCCTGGATGCCATGGTGGCCCGGCGTAACTCCTATGGTGGAACCGGATTTGACAACGTATCTGCGGCCGTGGATGCGGCAAAAAAGGAGCTTGGCATTTGAACCGGAAATTTGAGCGTGTCATATTAAGTCTTTTTTTTGTTTTGATGGGCGCAGGTATCCTTTATACGGCACCGGGGTGCGGCAAAAAAGGACCGCCTGTCCCCCCGAATAGGGCCGATAATATCCCCGCAGCCCCCTCAGATTTAAAATACACGCTCAAAGATCGTGATGTGACCCTTACATGGACCTGTGCTTCTTTGCAAAATCAGAAACATGGACCGAAGGTGGAAGGTTTTGAAGTGTTCATGGCCACCAAGCCTCTGGGGGGCTGCCAAGGGTGTCCCTTCATGTTCAAATCCGTGGGCGTTATTCCCATGCCCGGAAAGCGTTTTATATATACCCTTGATCAGGATCTTCATTATTATTTCAGGGTCCGGACCCTGGGGCACGGCGACATAAAAAGCAAGGTATCGGAAACCCTTTATATTGAATTGCCCTGATTCCTTATCCCTGACACCTGTATATTTAAGCATCGGTGCCAATAAGGGTAATAAGATTGCCAACATCGGCCGGGCCATCAAACGTCTTGGGGAAACAGAAGGGATTTTTGTAGCGGCGCGCTCAAAATTTTATAAGACAGCACCCCAGAATTATACAGATCAGGATTGGTTTGTGAATGCAGCCATTCGGATCAATACGGCTTATGCCCCAGAACAGCTTTTAGCGGTGCTGCAAACCATTGAAAAAGAGCAGGACCGGGACGGTAAAGATTTTAGATTTGGTCCGCGCAGGATTGATCTGGATATTATCTTTTACGGCCAACGGGTGGTGAATACCGCAACGCTTGTGATTCCACATCCCCGTATGCATGAACGTCTTTTTGTATTAAAACCCCTTTGCGACATAGATAATAATTTGGTTCACCCGATAAGCGGCCTGACCGTGGGTGAACTATACGAACAAATTAAAACAGATAAAGGCCAGGCCGTCGTTGCCATGGCCAAGGAGGAGACCCGTGAAATTTTTTATTGATACAGCCAACATTGAACAGATCAAGGATGCCAATGATATGGGTATGGTGGATGGTGTGACCACCAATCCATCTCTGATTGCCAAAGAAGATGGCGAGTTCAAAGATATTATTGCGCAGATTTGCAGCATCGTTGATGGCCCTGTTTCCGCTGAGGTGATCAGCCTGGAGTATGAGGGGATGGTATCCGAAGCCCGGGAGCTTGTAAAAATTGCCGATAACATTGCCGTAAAAATTCCCATGACCGTGGAAGGGCTCAAAGCAGTTAAAACATTGTCCGGCGAAGGCATTAAAACCAATGTGACCCTGGTATTTTCAGCGCTCCAGGCCCTGATGGCGGCCAAAGCCGGTGCAACCTATGTGTCTCCGTTTGTAGGTCGTCTTGACGATTTGGCCCAGGAAGGCATGGGGCTTATCGAAGAGATTGTGCAAATTTTCACCAATTATGATTTTGATACCCAGATCATTGTGGCATCCGTCAGAAGCCAGCTTCATGTTCAGCAGTCAGCCTTGATTGGCGCAGATATTGCCACCATACCCTATGGCGTGCTTAAAAAACTTGCGGCCCATCATATGACCGATAAAGGCATTGAATCCTTCCTGGCAGACTGGAACAAAAAGAACAAATAGTGACTTTTCGTCCAATCACGAGTGCCCGTTCAGGCCCTGAATTTCAGTTGTGCTGAAAAAATGAGGATGTTGTTAAAATCTTGTTGACAAAAGCAGCGCATGTCTTTATAAATACTTCCTGTTGCTGAGCGGGAATAACTCAGTGGTAGAGTGCGACCTTGCCAAGGTCGAAGTCGCGGGTTCAAATCCCGTTTCCCGCTCCACAAGGCGGCTTAGCCAAGGGGTAAGGCGACGGCCTGCAAAGCCGTTATTCCCCGGTTCAAATCCGGGAGCCGCCTCCAACCCTGACTTTAAGGGCTTAGAAGAATTCTTTTCTTCTGAGCCCTTTTTTTATTTGGGCTCTCCTTAAGTGGTGGTCTGGAAAAGATCCCGGATCACCTGTCTTAAATCCTTTTTTTAAAACACTTCATTATAAAATTTTTTTTATGGAGAAGAAACTTATTTTTAAAGAAAGGTAACCTCTAAAAACAAAAAAACCTCATCGGTGGCCGCCGAAGAGGTCCTTCTGTAGAAGCTTGTATCTTCTAAATTGAATACTTTCAATTTAGAAGATAGCTCGAAAAAAGAGTTGTGTCAAGCGATCGGTGAAGTGTTTTGTTTTTTCGGTTAGAAAGGAGAACGTTGAATACTTTCACAATTTCGCATGGTTATGCGAATGATCTTGATTTGTGGTTTGGGAAAATCGAAAGAAAAGACGGTGGGAAAATGACAGCAGGGATCGAGAAAACTTTTAAGGCAATGGTAAGATGTGCGGTTGGTAAAGACCATACATTCGTGAATATGGGAACGTTAGCCAACCGGACCAATGTCTGCCACCGAACTATTGAAAGACACATCAAAATTCTTAGAGATGCCGGGTTGATCAACGCTGTAAGAGAAGAAATTAACGGCTGGAAGCGGACCGTCTATTATTTTCTTGCCCATCCTGTAATTGTTAAATTCAGGGAATTAAGAGTTGGTAAAGCAACACCTCAGCAAAAAAAGAATGAAACTCCCACGCCTGACAAGCCGGAAGCGACCCCAGATATTGAGCCTGAAACAAAGCAAGAATTGTCAGACGATCGCGGCCAGGATGCTACCCAGGACTGTTATGCCCCGGATCAACAAAATGTCGGCAATTTGTCGGATTATACCTTTGATAGACTAAATATAGAGACTCCCTCTCTATCCCCCTCAGAATCAGCTATAACTCATGGCCACCAGGAGCCACCAACCTGGGTAAAGGTCAGAGATCGTATCATCGAAAATGATCAACTGAATTTAGCCGCTAAATATCTTCCCTGCATATACGCTAAGATCGAGAACGAGAGTGTGATTCTGTCAGTACCAAACGAAATCGCATTACAACGAATTGAAAAACATTACGGTCAAACACTCAAGGATAATTTTTCTTTTTTTGGCGTTAAAACCATTGTCTTCAAGGTCTATTCGGAAAAACTCCAAAAGAAAAAAAATGAAGAACAAACGCTGCAAGATCAAATTCAACGGCAGAGGCAAAAAGTACTGCAGGAAAGGATTCTGGCTGAAAAACAGCAGCAGGAAGCTGAATTGAATAGTTTGCCCCTTAAGAAGCAATTTGAGGTCCTTTTAAATCAATACCCCCGGAAAATCGGAAAATGGCAAGCCTGGAAGAATTTTAAAAAATTCGTTCAGGCCGGAGAAATACCCAAAACATCAGAACTTTTAAAAATCATTGGAAAAAACAAGATGTCCCAGGATTGGCAACGAGATAATGGCCGCTGGATACCTGGGCTATCAAAGTTTTTGAAGGAAAGACGATGGTTAGATGAAATTAATACTTAGCACAGAAAATACCGGTACCGAGAGCCGAATTTTGAGCCTTGTGGACCTGAACTTTATCCATGATAAAAAGGACATCATTTTTATTGGCAATCCCGGCACCGGCAAGACCTTGCTATCAAAATGTATTGCCTATGCAGCCACCCAGGCAGGGCATAAAACCCTTTTTACGACGGCTGTAGACATGATTAACCAGCTTGTGGCCGCTGAGCAGGATCACACGCTGCTCAAAAAGCTCAAGTATTATCAATCCCAGGATCTTCTTGTATGTGACGAGATCGGTTATCTTCCGCTGGGCAAACAGGGCTCAAATTTGTTCTTCCAGATCATCAGCGCCAGGCACGAAAAAAAGTCGACTATTATTACGACGAACCTGCCGTTCGCAAAATGGGGAACAATATTTGACGGGACAACTGTTGCCACAGCGATTGCCGACCGCCTTGTTTACAACTCTGAGATCCTTATCCTGGAGGGGAGAAGCTATCGAAAGAGATAAAATTTGAATGCAAAATATTACATTATGGATAGGCACCTTTAAATTGGGAGCTAAGGGGATTTTTTTGTCTTTGGTTAAAACCAATGTCGGAAAGGTGCGCTTAAAAATAAGGGTGGCTGGTTTTTAACCGGTGATTTTGGCCGATTTTTAAGCCGCTGTTACCAATTTTTACAGAGGCATAAAAGTTGAGCGCAATTACGTTAATGTTTTTAATAGTTTATCAAATGTTTTTTTTGTACTATCAGCTGAAATATTGAATTTCTCAGCATATCGGATTACTGTTCCCCCAAACAAATCCCATTCGCTTTGTATGCCTTTCATCTCAACATCCCTTTGAAATGATGTTTTTGTTTCAAACGGAAACTGGCCTGCTTTTGAAAATGAAGTTTCTACAATATCGGAGGGAAGTTCTATATTGAGAGCCGCTGCAATCAATGAGATTTCTTGCATGATGTTCTTGATAAGAACACCAAGTTCTCTGTCCGTTGCGACCTCTCCTATTGTCTTATTATAGGTCGCTGTAACCAAAGCAAAAGATGCTATAAAAATATATTTTGTCCATATTTCTATATTAACATCATCAAAAAAATTAATCAGTATTTCGGCATTTTTAAAAATTTTCATTAGTTTGTCCGGATAAAATTCGGGATTTAATGGATCTTTACCAACCGATATCTGGCCACTTCCTCCCTTTTGAAAAATGATTCCAGGAGATTCTATATGAGTGCCTAAATATAAACAGGCTGGGAGAAGATATCCTTTCTTTAAATGCTGTCGCATGCGATCATAAATATCAGCACCATTTAAAAGGGGCAAAATTATAGAATTTTCATCAGTAATTTTATCAATTTCATTTGTAACATTTTCTAAATCATAGCCTTTAACGGATACGACAACTATATTACAAATCGGCAAATCGTTAACAGTATCTGTGCAAACATGGGGTTTAATTAATAATTTTTCTTTTCCGCCCTCTTTTTTTAATAGCAACCCCTTATCTATGATGGCATCCTTATGTTTACCCCTTGCAATAAAATATATATTTCCCTCACCGGTTTGATTGAAATATTTAGTCATTAAAGAGCCATAGTAACCACCTACACCACCAACGCCATAAAAACATATGTTCATTGACCTCTCCTTAGCTCTAACTATTTATAAATTTGTGCTTTTGTTAATACTGCTCATAAAATATCAACACTTTAAAACGAATTAAGAATGTCGTATATACACATAGATGACAAAAAATATCTCAAATAAGACACTTGTTTCCACCTTCAAACCATTCAAATCGGATGATGGTTTAGAGATCAAGCGAATAGAAGATATTCCTCGTGATATGACTCTCAGGCAGGGTGTGCGGCAGAAAGGATTTGTGGCAGCCCTTCATTCGCACGACTGGGGGCAATTTCTTTATGCTTCGAGTGGGGTAATGCAAGTCATGGCAGAAGAATCGATTTGGGTCACCCCACCTCAAAGGGCAGTCTGGATACCTCCCGGGACGATTCACAGCATTAAAGTCATTTATACAGTCACTCTGTGTAACGTTTATTTCGCCCCTCATGTCATTGACGGGTTACCGACCTGCTGCCAAGTAATGGCGATCACACCTTTGATGCGAGAACTAATTGCCCAAGCCGTCACATTCTCTCCCCTTTATGACCCGACAGGTATGGAAGGACGTGTCTGTCGGTTGATACTGGATTGTTTAAAGAACACCCCCGTTGAGCCTTTACATCTGCCTATGCCTGATCATGGCCCTATTCAGGAAATTGTTGACTACCTCAAAAAAGACCCAAGCGATAACGCAACTCTGGAGGATTGGGCAAAGCGTTTAGCCACAACATCCCGAACTCTGGCACGTAATTTCAAAAAACAGACCGGCATGACTTTTGGTCAATGGCGCCAACAGATTAGGCTACTTGAAGCTCTCAGCCGCATAGCTGATAATCAGCCGCTTTCCCACATCGCTCAAGACCTCGGCTACTCCTCTCAAAGTGCCTTTAGTGCTATGTTTAAAAAAGCTATGGGCGTAACACCTGGAAATTATTTCAAAACCATATAAATGCCCGTTCATGCCATTAGAGTAGAGCATTTAAATGAAAACTTTTTTCATGGGCACTAAAAAGGAATTCAAATCGTTCAAACTACTGGTTTAATCGATAGGATGAACGGCATCGAGCATTATAGATTCCAAAGCTTGACGGGAATCAATTTCCCAGTGGAATTTCGGGAAAAGTATACATAATCCCAACCAAAAATGCTAAGGAAGAGCTGCAGATGTTGCTATTAGAATCACCAATTTTCATAAATTTTAAGGAATTGGAAACCCCACAATTTGTCTATAAGTTTTGACTGAGAGGTTTGTCAATTAAGGCGTTTACTACTTATGTTATTGGAGATGCCGGTTGAAATTTTATTGATTTTTAAACAGATACATCCTTTTTATTGTTAATCAACCGTTCCCTTGTCTGGTGTATCCCAGAAAAAATGGCTGCTGAAATCTCCTCGGGAAATCCCGGAGGCAGGACCGCACCGACCTTACTTATGCAGCCTTGTGCCATATCGCAGCATTTTTCAATAATCTGATTCATTTCATCTTTTGGGTATCTGCATTTTTGTGCCGTATCCAACCAATGTTTTCTGGTTATACTGTTCCATCTGTAATGGCGGTTTTTCCCTGAAACGGCCATGGCCATCTTCACCTTGTGCATGGAAATCTGGCCAGCCTTGGCCAAAGGATAGATTGAGATGACATCGTAAAGTGGGGTGAGGTGAAACCGGCTGCCGGGCCGAAGAAAGATACTGAAATTCTTGGCGTGACCGTCAATAGCCCCCAACATCCAGAAAAGCACCTGGGCCGTCATGAATAAGGTCCGGTCCTCATGAGCCTTGTCGGAGCCCAGAAGCAGATCCATGACCGTGGTCATGCCTGGCCCCCCGTCCGCCTCATATTTCAGGGCCGAAGGGATTCCCGTGGCTTGGCAGATATCTTCCTGGGGCAGTCGGATCAGCCAGGTGCTGTCAGCAGACCAGCGTCGGTCAAACCGCTTCACCACCAACACCTTCTGGCTGCCGAAGTTTGCTATCTGGGTGTCAGCCGCCGCCATGCCAAAGGCTCCCAACAGTTTTTGGCAGAGCCATTCGTTTTCCACGCTGCCTGACAAATCTAAGCCGGTTTGGCCCAGTCGCCCCATGGGCAGCTTGAAAATATGGCTGGTAGGCGTGGCCCCGGAAGGGCGGTGCCAGTCGTTTTGCATCCTGAGGAATGCGGTTTTTTCCTGGGCGCCGGCAACGGAAAGCCTGAAATCGGCATCAATGTCCACTCCTAGGGGCATGGAGGCATACGATTTAAGAATGGCCTCTATCTGCTCTTCATCTACCCGATCTGCGGTGATCATTTTGACATTTGGTGTTTCTCCTTCGGGCACAAGTTGCACGGCTCCCACACAATCCCTGCCGATGTGGGAGAGCAGGTCAAAGGCCCGGGTGGACGAAGCCCCGACCCTGGCCTGCAGCCTGTTTCGCAATGTCATGTTGTCCGGCAGCAGGTTGTCAAAATAATTTTCAACCCGGTCACCAGAATAAACCTGGGTTGTGAGAGGCAGAGACAGAGACAAGGGCCTTCTGTTGCGGTCTGAAAGCCAATCCTCGTCATAACCAAAAGAGATAATCCCTTTGGCACTGCGGTTCAGCCGGCCCACAGGAATACCGTTCATAAGGACGGTAAGATTTTTTGCCTTTCCCATCACCATTCATCCTTATTATATTCCTGGTTCCCCTGGACTGGAGTCGTTCCATCAATGGCCTTAGGCTCAAGGGCCATGCCCACGTCCAAGGCGGAAAGCAGTCTGAATAGGCTGGCCACCCTGATATTAGGATTGCCGTTTTCCATTAGGGATATCCGTTTTTGGTCAAGCCCCACCCGTTTACCCAAGGCTGTCTGGGTCATCCCTTTTTGCTTCCTCAATTCTCTAAGCGTTGCCCCAAGATCTCTGGGGGAGACCATGATCTGATGCATCGTGTCCTCCAAAAAAAATATGTCGATAACGGTATAATATCAAATTATGTTTAAAACGCCATATTTTTATTTTATGCCGTTTTCGCTATATAAGCCCCGTGGGAAAAATAATTGTCGTTGATCAGAGGAATTTCTTTCGTTCAGATTAAGAGTCTTCTTCTCTGACGAATTCCCAACTTTTACACAAAAGTTGGGATGGCAAGAATCAACTCAAAGGCTCATCAATAAAAGCATTGAGAGTTTTTTTGAAATTTGGACTTGCTTTTCTGAAAAACGTATCCCAACTTTTATTCATATTTTTATTAAAAGTTGGGGAATCTTGAAGATATGAAAAATTTGAATCATCCTAAGAAAGGAAGCCATATCTCTGCCGAACCAATCCAGAGTTAAGCCTCTCGTTTAGATTGTACCATCCCTGCTCACAATGAGCAGGCGCTTTCCAGCTGCCAACCGAATGTTTCCTTTTCTGGCTATAATAAATTTCAATATATTTAAAGAGAATTATTCCATGCTTGCACCTAAAAAGAAGGAACCGGGCCTTCACAATGTGAATAGCCCGGTTACAAAGGGAGAGAGAAAAGAATATATTAAATTGAAGGGCTGTTGTTTGCATCCTTCAATGGATAAGTTTTTTATATCAGCCGCAAATGACCTGAACCTTACTCGAAGATTACCAGTTGATTAGTTTCATAAGTTTGATTTGATTTTTATCTTTTGAGCTGATTCGGATTTTTTTCATGATTTAGGGGCTACATTTTCTCCTTAGTCCGCTTGTTTTTCAAACTTAATTTCAGGTTCAGACTTTTGGTAGTACTTCCCCGGCGTTATTGAACTTTTCAACTGGTTGGACTCGCTTTTTCACAGCAAAATTTTGGATTGAAAAAGCGACTTTTGACAGGCTAAAATATTTTCAAAAGAGCAAACTACCTCCAAAACAAGATCCGTTTTTAGGGCAAACGATCCCTGTTGCTCCTGTGTAAGCTGAAAATGTGGAAGATAAACTTAAGTGGTTGGGAGGAGAAATCATATTTACAAAAATCAGCGCTATATACCATTGCTAAATACACTCCCCTGCTATATACTTTACATATATAGCAAACTAATTATAGGAGACTGGCCATGGATGTAGGAACCGTCTTTGTAAATAATAGAACCCAAGCGGTAAGATTACCGGTTGACAGCCGATTCCCGGAAAATGTGAAAAAAGTTGTTGTGCGTGTTGTCGGCAAAGACCGTATACTTTCTCCTGTGGAAAACACATGGGATAGCTTTTTTCTTTCTGAAGATGGCGTCTCAGATGATTTTATGACGGAACGTGCTTCACAAGAACAATCAGAAAGGGAAGCTTTTTGATGCTGAAATATATGTTGGACACCAATATCGTTATTTATGTGATTAAACGTCGACCAATTGAAGTGTTGGACATTTTTAACGCCCATGCAGGCCGGATGTGTATTAGTTCAATCACGTTAGCGGAATTATTACATGGTGTTGAAAAAAGCTCTATGGTGTCGCACAATTTGCGAAAAGTAGAAGATTTTGTATCACGTCTGGAAGTCCTTCCCTATGATGATAATGCCGCCGCCCACTATGGAAATATCAGAGCGGATTTAGAAAAGAAAGGTACACCTATCGGGGTCAATGATTTGCATATTGCAGGCCATGCCCGGAGTGAATCTTTAATCCTGGTTTCTAACAACATACGTGAATTTGTGAGAGTCGATGGTTTGCGGCTCGAAAATTGGATCGAAATAAAGTGAAGAGATAGGGTTCCAAAGAAAGGACTACCTTTGCGCCAATGTCGATTTTTCAAGCAAATGGATGTCGCAAAATATCCCTATCTCTCCAGATCTTTTCAAGGACGATTCAACCACAATATGTGGGCTTGTCCAAATTCCAAAAAAGAGAGCCTTACAAATGCAAAAGTTCGCTCTTAAAATTTTAGCCACCTGAAAATTTATACCATCATTGAACACATTTTATGTGTATAAAGCTTTTCTTAATATATAAACTTTTTTTCACAACATGAGTATTTTTTTCACAAAGGGAAAGCCTGAATCTCGAATGGCTGGGGAATAAAAAAATTTATTCGAGGAACCCGGATTTCTAAAAAACATATAAAGTTTTAGGTAGTTAAAAACAATTGTATGTCATGCAATGTTTCTAATGGGTAAAAAAGGTACATTTTTTGCGGGTTGTTAGAAAGATTTTGAATGAATAGCCAAACCTGTTGTGAAGCAGGGGCGGAAAGCTGTGGGGGTAAAGATCATCTGGATAGCCGGATTCACATTGAAAGTAATTCGGCTTTGGGGAATATAATGGAAAAGCCCAATAAACGGGTATCGATTTTTACGGGGCCAACTTTTATCTTTGTAATGCTATTAATTGTCTGTGGAATTGTAGATACCACTTGGGCAGTACAGCCGATGATATCCGCTGAATCTCTTCACACAGTGGGTCTCAAATCTGATGGCACTGTCGTCGCCGTAGGCAACAATAATGACGGGAAATGTGATGTCGGCTCATGGACCAATATTGTCCAGGTGTCTGCGGACGGCACTCACACATTGGGCCTCAAATCCGACGGAAAAGTCGTCGCCGTGGGTTTTGATGGATGGGGGGCATTCGATCAACTTGAGGTCGGCTCATGGACTAATATAGTTCAGGTAGCTGCCGGAGACCTTCACTCAGTAGGTCTCAGATCTAACGGTACCGTGGCCGCTATAGGTAACAATTGGGCTGG
Source organism: uncultured Desulfobacter sp. (assembly GCF_963666675.1). Taxonomy (NCBI): domain Bacteria; kingdom Pseudomonadati; phylum Thermodesulfobacteriota; class Desulfobacteria; order Desulfobacterales; family Desulfobacteraceae; genus Desulfobacter; species uncultured Desulfobacter sp. The sequence goes on from NZ_OY762929.1 coordinate 1,006,248, forward strand.
CCAACTCAATGTCGGTTCCTGGGCCAATATTGTTCAGATATCTGCCGGATATCGTACCACGGTGGGTCTCAAATCCGACGGCACGGTGGTCGCTGTGGGCCGCAATGACTACGGGCAATATGATGTTTTTGATGTTGATGACTGGACCGATATCGTTCAGATATCCGCTGGATATCATACTGTAGTAGGTCTCAAATCCGACGGCACAGTCATCGCAGCAGGTTATGATGGAAACGGCCAACTTGATGTCGGCTTATGGACCGATATCGTTCAGGTGTCTGCCGGCGTTATGGGTTCACACACAGTAGGTCTTAAATCCGACGGCATGGTAGTCGCTGTGGGCCTCAATGACTACGGGCAATGTGAAGTCAGCTCATGGACCAATATTGTCCAGGTGTCCGCTGGACAAGTTCACACAGTGGGTCTCAAATCTGATGGCACAGTCGTCTCCGTTGGTAACAATAATTACGGGCAATGTGATGTCCACGATTGGAATCTTGGACAAGGGAATGAATCCGGTTATTTGATAGTATCTATTGAACCCAACGAAGCGATCAATATGAGTGCGCAGTGGCGTTTAGACGGGGGGGAATGGAAAGACAGCGGCTACTATTTTTCGGTGGCTGAAGGGCAGTACACGATTGATTTCAAAAACGTCGACGGTTGGAATAAGCCCGTCAACCAAATTCTTACAGTCCAGTCCGGCCAAATAACAGCGCTGACGGCCAGCTATACCCAGGCATCCACCACGACCGCCTCGCTGGAAGGCGTGGTCTGCGGCAGGGGCGACCAAGGCCTTATAACCGGCGTGCTGGAAGGTGCGACCGTAACTTTGATCGGCCACGGGTCCCAAGCCACGGACACCCAGGGCAAATACAGTTTCGAGGGGGTTGTTCCTGGAACCTATACAATCACGGCTGAACATACTGGATATTACACATCAACTCAGGCTGACATCAGCCTGAGCGCCGGGACTACACGGGCCATATCCTTCCAGCTGACCCCGGAATCCCAGGCGGGAGGCCCTGCCGTATTCGACTTCCGGTCCCCGGACGGCAGGCACTTCATTCCCGGCATGTCAGGGGATATCGAATTTTCGACCCTTGTGGACTGGAGCGGATCTGCAGGAACGGTCCGTTTTCAGGTCAATGGCGAGTGGCAGAACCCTGCCCTAACAGATATAGGAGGGGGGCAGGCCAGGGCGGAATTGTCCATCACGGCACCGAGTGCAATTTATTCCTGTACGGAACTGGTCATTGAAGTGACCAATGGTGAAGGAGAAACCGAATGGCTCAATACCGGTGTTCATTTTTCACCGTTCATCGGGGTTATCCCCTGGTATGAGGATAACATTTCATGGACACCGTCCGGGGCATCTCTTTTCTTTTCTAAGGGATATTCTTTCAGTTTCGATCTGCCATTACCATCAGATTTATTTGAAATAGAGGCTTCCTTTGGATATGAAAAAAATTTTTCATATGACTTGATGTCTGCAACATTGAGTGGAACTCTCAGTGGAGAAGGTGGAATCGGGTTTAAAATCCCAACACCTCAGCCGAAACTTAATGTTCTGGGTGAAGCCAGTATCACGATTGAAGGCGGGCTTGATATTTCCTTTTCAAGATGTGAAGAGCCGGAGATAACCCCTTCATGGTCCATGGGATTCAGCGGTAAATCCGGCATAGAGGCACCTGCGGTGTTGCTGCTTGATACGGTGGCACCGGGGGTGGGAACGTTTCTGGCTACCATACCCGGCGTCAATGATATCCTTCTTCAACTCTATATGCTGTATGGCGGTGGGATTTCGGGTGAATATCCCGACGGGCAGACCGGAGATTGCCTACTCGGGTCTCATTCAACAACTGGTTATGTAACCGGTGGACTAGAAGCCCAGGCAATCGTTGATTTCAGTGAAAACTTCAATGCAGGTCTGTATGTTGGGGGAGGTGGGATATTTATTGTAGATACCTGTCCTGAGTTAGGCATCAACGGATTTGTGGGCCGTTTATATGCTGGCGCTTTTGCAGAATTGTTTAGTTTGAAGGCAAGCACAGAGATCGGTGCTGAAATTGAATGGGATTTCACCAGTGACTCAATGGCCACTGTGCTGGAGGCCAAAGGCCTTGATAAGTCTCTGGAAAACCTCAGTTGGAAGCCGGTCAGTGATGGTCTGCTTGAATGGGGTGATGCCAACCGCCTTTTAGCTACTGCCAAATCTCTTACTTCAAAAGGAACGGAGACTACAGAGGAAAAGTCTGTCCTGGAGAATCTGGCATGGGGCGGGCATCCTTCCCTGGTAATCAATGGAACCCGGAGCACAATTTTATATACACTGTTTGATACCAAGAAATCGTGGTACCAGTCCTCAGATATTGGATCTGTTGTCCAAGTGGATGACACCGCGTGGACTACGAGTCGTCTGACAGATGACCAGGACGCAGAATTTAATCCTGTCATACAAAAAATGGACACGGATACGCTGCTTGCAGCCTGGTCAAGAGTAAATGGCGATGTCTCGGCTGCAACGAACCCGGAAGATATTGTACCTTACCTGGAAATAGTCGCATCCTTCTACGATGCGGCTTCGGGTGCCTGGGGAACAACTGAACAGCTCACAAATAATACGGTCACGGACCGCAAACCCCGACCCATCAGTTTTGGAGCACAGAAAGGAATATTATGGATTCAGAACCAGGCTCAAGAAATGGTTGGAAGCTCAGTTTACGGGGACAGTTTGATGTATGCCGACTGGAACGGATCTTCATGGGAAAGTCCCGTTTCTATATGCTCGAACCAGAAGGGCATTATTGATTATACAGTCATCAGCGATGATCAGGGCGAATGTCACATCGTATTCATAGTCGATGAAGATGGTGACCCGTCAACATCTGATGATCTGGAGCTTTATTATATTGTTACAGCCAGTGGTACATGGCAGACAGCTTTACGAATGACTGACAACAGCACAAAGGACAGCCTGCCTGTCCTGGTAAAACCCGATACTGACCCGGTTCTTGTCTGGAATGCTGATTCTGCCCTTATGTACACATCACTATCGGACTGGAATCCCAAAAGCATTTACAGCCAGGCCGGCCTTGCAGGGAAATCCCCGGGATTGGACGGGCAGGGATTTTCAGGAGGAGCTGCCATTGCCTATTCAGCCCAGACGTCAAGCGGTGTAGATATTTTTGTTTCATTTTATAACTCAAGTCGTGATCAGTGGTCGCTGCCCAGACAACTGACAGACGATAACAGTTCGGAAAGCTCCATTTCCATGGCTTTTGACGGTTCCGAAATTGTTCTTTCCTATCTGAAAACACAGACAGTTTACAAGGATATTGAAGTTGAACTGAATGGACAGACACAGATTATCTCCAATGTCCCACAGCCAGGAAGAACCGATCTTTATGTCTTGCGCCACACGCTGGGATATGATCTGGCAATTAGCTCCGGATCATTGTCTACTGATCCAGAGAACCCTGCTCCAGGAACTTCTGCAGATATTCATGTAAATATTGAAAACCAGGGTGATCTTATCGTGCAGGATCTGACAGTAAGGTTCTACGATGGAGCCCCGGGGTTGGGTGGTGAAATGATCAGCGAATCCATCATAACAAATTTAAATGCCGGGGAAAATACGGATGTCAGTATCCAGTGGGCTGTTCCATCAGACCTGAATTCTCATAATATTTATGTCGTGGTGGACCCGGAACTGGGTTTTGATGATCGGAACAGGGATAATAATTCAATTTCAAAATGGACTATTCTGACTGATCTTGGGGTTGAATCGAGTTGGAACGAGGAACTGTCCAATACCCAGACTATAGTTACCTCAAAAATTGTTAATAATGGCGTAATCCCTTCAAGCCGGGTAAAGGTTCACTGGTATCTGGGAAGTACAGACGGCGATGAAATATTCTCTGAAGAGCTTGATGGTATAGCAGCAGGATCATTCAGAGAGTGCTCTCTAATATTGGATCATAGCAGCATTGAAACTGAAAATGGGTTTGCTGTTGTTCATACCGTGGTTGATGTCGCAGATGAGGTGATTGAGGTGGATGAAAATAATAACAGTCAGTTTACGCTGCTCAGCGGGCTTGCTATTGCTGATGCGGATAACGACGGTGTGCCTGATACGACAGATCTGTGTCCTGATACCCCTGAAGGTGAAACTGTTGATGCGTGGGGCTGTTCAGACAGTCAGACAGACAGCGATGGTGACGGGGTCCCTGATGCTGATGACCAATGCCCGGAGACTGCCGCAGGGTATACTGTATACAGCAATGGATGTTCAGCAATCCAACTGGATTCTGATAGCGATGGTCTTACTGACACGTTTGAGCAGACCATTATAGACTTCAACGATTCAGATGGGATTCAAAGCCTGGGTGATGTAATGCCTAAAGATGATTTTGACAATGACGGTTTCAGCAATATCCGGGAGCTTTTTTCAGGTACTCTGGCCACAGATGCTCTGGATATTCCGGGATGTATAGCCGATTCTTCTAATGACGGGGATATAGATGGTGAGGAAATTTCCAAAATTGCTAATACTTATGGAAGCGTGGATTGTACCGCAGACGGATGCTTTGAGAATGACCTTGATAATGACGGAGATGTAGACGATATAGACTTCCTGTTTACTATAGAAGATTTCGGTCGTGAAGATTGCTATTAACCTAAAGTGATCTAATTTTTTTGTTTAGAATCTACGTTGATTTGCGATTGTAAACATTGGGATGGGAGCATTGCATGAAATACAATCGGTTTTTTCTTGTTGGATCTTTTTTAAAGTTTATTTCTATTGTGTTCGTTTTTTTTTTTGCTTTTTGGGGATTGATTACTGAGGCTTGTTTTGCGAATAAATCTTTCAAAAAAACAGTAAAAAATTAATAGCCTCAAGGGCGAGCCTTTTGTCTATTTATGCGCTGTGTAACCCTTGTCAGTCATGGCGTTAACTTCTTTTGTTATTGGAGGGCTGGCATGTAAATCCGGTAGATCTGGCCGAAATGTTTGATGTGAACTTTTTTTAAAGCTCATTTTGATAAACGCTCTTAATTTCTTCAGGCTGGACGCAAAGATAATCCAAGGTCTGTTTTTGACTGGTGTGATTGAAACAAACCATTAATTCTGGGATCCCAACACCGAAGGTGACTCGTTGATGATATCCCCAGGTTTTTCTTAGGGTGTGGCTGGCGTAGTTCCCCTTCAGGTTGATATCCTTACACCATTTTTTTACCAAAGTGCTTAGGCTGGAAACCGTCAGGGCATTTTTGTCCTTTCGGTTGCTCAGAAAAAGAAAATCATCATCTTCATATTTAATGGATTTAAGCAGATTTTGAATTGCTTCAATGCAAACCCGATTTAAATTGATCCGCCGTTGTTTCTGCGTTTTTTTTTCCTTCAAGGTGATTTCTTCCCCGGGCTGAAGGTGCCGCACTTGTTCAACTTTGATTTTCAGCAAATCTGAAGCCCGCAGATTGGTATTAATTCCCAAAATGAACAAACAGAGGTTCCGAGGAGAATCCTGTAAAATTTTTTTTATGAGTTTGATGTCTTTTTGCCTCCGGATCGGTTCAACAGAAATATGGCTTCCTTTCTTAGGATGATTCAAATTTTTCATATCTTCAAGAATTCCCAACTTTTAATAAAAATATGAATAAAAGTTAGGATATGTTTTTTGAAAAAGCAAGTCCAAATTTCAAAAAACAGTCCCAAGGCTTTTATTGATGAGCCTTTGGAGTAATTTTGATGCTCCCCAACTTTTATGCAAAAGTTGGGAATAATTCGGGGAATTGAATTTCAAGCGATAGACAGTTTATTTTCAGTCGAAAATCTGATTGATTTCAACGCCTTTTTATAGACTATAAGTTCAGTTTGGTAGCGATAGTGAATGCTGTGTTGTTTGCCAAAATTATTTGCATGGTAAAAAAGGGGTTGACATATTTAAATATAGTTCGTATATGCTGTGACGCGATGTTAGTTAAGACAGAATAATTCAGCCTAAGTGCTAAATGTATTCTATATATAAGACATTTAAGATTAATTAAAATAATTGAGTTTAAATGTTTTTATTCATTTACTTCAGGATTGCCTGGGTTCTTTTTAGCAGTCTCCCCTTTTGTTCGATCTTTTTTGATTCTCATTCATTTTATTTCGTTAAAGAATAATTAATCCAGAGGTAATTGATAAAAATATGCGTTCGCCCGGGTGGCGACGCAAAATTCTCCACATACAGTGATATGGTACCTGACGAGACGCTTGGGATAGCATATGCATATCCTTCACCCCTGGCTGGCTTATGGGGCAAGTCTAACTTTTTAATGTTCAATTATCCAAATGTCATCATTATAAATTTGATCATGAAAATAATCAAAGGTGTAGATTCCGGACAATTCCCTGTAAAAGTAGATAATACCTTCACCGATTACCAAAATTGGTATGTCATTCAGACGATGTCCAGAAGTGAACAAAAACTGGTTTCAACCCTCAAGGTGCTTTTAAAAAACATCCATGTTTATCTTCCGACCCGGAAGGTTATCCATCAACTCAAAGGGGTACAACATATTATTGAGCTGCCGCTATTTCCAGGTTATGTCTTTGTTTACAAAAGTATTTCTGAAGCTTTGGATGTGCTTGAAAAGGCTAATTCAAGAATTGCTTTTCAACCGGTAATGGCTAATGGGAAATACCTGGAAGCCTATAAAAATGAAATGAAATTTCTTTTTGAGATAACAGGGGAAAACGGAGTGATCGAATTATCCCAAGGTATCGTTATGGAGAATGAAGAGGTCCTGATCATACAAGGCCCTTTGAAGCAGTTGAAAGGCAAAATTCTCTTTATTGATAAGAGAAAAAACAAAGCCAAGGTCCGAATTGAATTCATGAACCGGATGCTCGACATATCCCTTGGCCTTGAAGTTTTATCCCGTCCTTTTCCCAAAGTGCAATAACATCAATGTGCCGGCCTATCGGCACCTACTCTTACCCCACACCGAAATTTAAAAATAATAATAAGTTACACGGGCTCTTTTTTAAAAAATCATAAAGTTCAAATATCATCAAAGGGGATCTAATAATGAATGATTCTTTCGATAAAAAAAACATCAGACATGCTCTCATTACAGATTTGGTGCAAGAATATGCAAAAGTAATCCCTGATCATCGAGCTTTTACCTGGCTGTGTCCTTTCGGCAAGCCTGTGTAAATCAAAAAAATTAAGATAACATTCAAAACAGACCCGATCCAAAAAAACAGTGTGTAAGGCGATGAGGGATAGTTTGCAGTGCAAAAATGTGTCTCAAAACATACTGGATTGGCTAAAAGGTCGTTTTACAGATTATCAGCTGTTTCCCCTGATTTTTTAGCGATTGTGTTTTCAAATGACCACGGCAACCAGTCAGAAGGGTTTTGGAAGATCTCGGAAGAGTGCTTCTGTAGTGCGGTCAGGTATTCAAAGGGATTTATATTTTGCAGGTTGCAGGTATCCCCCTGTGTCAGGATAGATGTCGCCTCAATTGAAAATTAAATTCGGGGCATTGAGGTTATAAAAATGGGACATTCTATCCAAATCAAAGAGGCTGTGTTACAAAAGGTACTACTGGGCAACAAACCCCACCATGAGATATCGCAAGAATTCGGAGTTGGCCGATCAACAATCGGAAAATGGCTAAGACAATATAAAGAAAGCGGCAACACTGCATTGAAATCAAAAGCGAAACGCCCCAAAGACTGGTCTTCTGAGCAAAGAATTTCAGCACTTATAGAAACAGGAACTATGACTTCTGAAGAATGTGTTGCCTGGTGCCGTAAAAAAGGAATTTTTTGCCATCACTTGGAGCAATGGAGAAAAGATGCCGTTTCCGGTATGTCAAACACTGCAGATAAAAGGCAAAGTGAAAAGGAAAAACAATATAAAAAAGAAATATCCTCTTTAAGACGCGACCTTTCCCGTAAAGAAAAAGCACTTGCAGAAACAGCGGCCTTGCTGGTTCTTAAAAAAAAAGCCCAGGCGATCTGGGGGGAGCCAGAGGAAGATTGATAACCTCTGAGGATAAACGGTCCGTGTTAACCTTGATATCTGAGGCCTGCCAAGCCGGCGCCGGTAAAAGTAAGGCGGCACAATTATTGGGATTAACAGTGCGAACGATTCAGCGCTGGAAAAAGCAGGGGACAACAGATCACCGTAAGGGTTCTCGTGCCGTTCCTGCCAATAAGTTGTCGGTTGAAGAGCAAGATAACATTGTCAATGTACTGAAATCTCAGGAATATGCAGATTTCAGCCCCAATCAAATCGTTCCAAAGCTTGCTGATCAGGGTATCTATATGGGATCTGAGTCTACAATGTATAGAATTTTGAGAACGCTGAAGATGAACGAGCACCGTCAGGCAAGCAATCCAGTGCATAGACATAGCCCGGAAACATTCACGGCATGTGGTCCTAATCAGATATGGTCCTGGGATATTACATATTTGCCTTCATCAGTGAAAGGTCAATTCTATTACCTTTATATGGTGATGGATCTATACAGCCGGAAAGCTGTCGCCTGCCAGGTTTATGAATCGGAGTCCGGAGAATTTGCCTCAGATTTGATAGCAGACGCCTGCATTCGTGAAAAGATATCAAAAAAACAGATTATTTTGCATTCTGATAACGGATCTCCAATGAAATCAGCAACTATGTTGGCCAAGCTGCAAGACTTAGGGGTCATGCCGTCCTTTAGCCGGCCCAGTGTCAGCAATGATAACCCTTTTTCAGAGTCATTGTTCAGAACAATGAAATACAGGCCGAATTATCCGGAAAAGCCATTTGAAAATGTAATTAAAGCAAGAGATTGGGCGGATAATTTTGTCACTTGGTATAATACTGTGCATTTCCATAGCAGTCTCAATTTTGTTACTCCTGATGACAGACACCGCGGAAAAGATGTTCAAATCCTTGAGGATCGACATAAAGTGTATATGGAAGCCCGGTTGAAGAATCCTGAAAGGTGGTCCAAGGGAACAAGAGCCTGGAAGCCAATTACAGAAGTAAGTTTGAAAAAATTCAAGCGGTTAAAGCCTGAAACCGCTGCTGGAAAAAGGCTTGCTTGATCGTTGGAATTTAGCACGGCATTAGCACAACTCCCTCATGGCTGAGAATGGGCCCCCAATTACCCGTCGGAGGTCATGAGGGGGTTGTGCGGCAAAATTAGAAAATATTATAGAAAAGGCGACAACTTGCTTGACACGCGCCGGTATGTATCAGGCTCATGAACAGGTCGCCAATATAGGCACCGTGTTCGGTTTTATAAAATAATGAATTTTTTCGGTGCAGAATCGACTTTTTCAGCAATTGTTCGCAAAGATTATTATCCAGCGGTGCTCCAGGGATCTCCAGGAAACGGGTCAATTCCTGCCAGTGATTCAACATATATGATATGGCCTTGCCCAGACTGGAGTTGGGTTCTACTTCTTTGTTTTCAAACTTGTCTTCCAGCCATACTTTAAGCGCCCGCATCAGTGGGCCGCTGTGGGTTTGATGATATTGAAGGCGTTGAGCATCGTCCAGGCCTTGCTCCCTTACCTTATGATCGTGCTCATAAATTTTAGCCACTGTATCAATTACATGGTCACACTCCTCAGGGAAATCGTCCATGACGTCGACAAAGTTACGGCGTCCATGCACGAGACAATTGCATAATATCGATTCAAAACCTTTTGGCAGATTCCTGGACAGAGCATCACACATCTGTATTGGCCGATCTTCTCTGGATCCCCGTTCTTTCAGAACCCTGGATAAATTTTCTCCAGCATGATTGTGGCCGGTAAAAAACAGGGCAATCTTTCCTACGTCACATTCTGACAGGATTCCGGAAGTGAACATCCCTTTTCGCTTGGCTGCCTTGTCTGTTTCTTTTATCAAGGATAAAATTTTCATTGTCGTGTCGTCATTGTACAACACCTTGCCTTGTGCAGCCTGACGGACTAACTCTGTATATACCGGATGAATCTTGTCTGCTACGCTTTCGATGATTTCCCATTGGGTCGATGGGGGCAGCGGCATCCCCAGGCTAGCCTGAAGTTTGCCCAAGCGGTATAAAGGGACTCCGCTGCCATATTTTAGAAGGGCCAGCATGGCACCGGATTTGGCATCATATTTTTCTTTGCCCACATTGTCGGGCGCCTGGGCAGTAAAAATCTGCCCACAAAGGTTACACCGCAATCTCTGCAGTTCATATACTGTCGCCTGGAAGGGAGCACCGCCTGTTATCCGGACGATCTTGGCAGGTGGTTTTTCACCATACAATTTACCTTTTTCACAGGCAGGGCAATCATTACCTGACTTAAGGCTTTGATGACAGATCTTGATCTTCTTGGCACCTTTATAGGCGTTTGCACCATTTTTGCCGTGACCTTTTTTCTTCTTTTTTCGTTTCGGCCGGTTCTGCGGATTCGACGTTTTCTTCTTTTCGGTCTTATCGCCGAATACCATTTTTAATAACCGTTTAATGGATGCTGCTTTTTCATTGGACAACGTATTCAAATAAGCAACGGTTTCAACCAATGCTTTGATCAACTCATAATCGCCGTCCTGCAGTTCATTTGATCTTACCCGCTCAAGGAGCGCGTCAAGTTCGTCCTGCTTTATGTCCATCGTTTTTGACATGAAATGTGTGCTATCACATTTAAACTCTAATGTCTAGATTTTTTTCCACAAAAGTACATTATTTTTTTGAGGATTTCCGTTCCATATCAACATCTGTAATTCATGTGCAGCCAATGGGTGAATTTCATCTCCTCCCTTTTTAGGCCACCATTTAAAACGCCCCTTGCTCAATCTTTTTTGACAAAGCCAGAAGCCCTGGCCATCATATATTAGTATCTTCAGGGCAGTCCCCGGTTTGTTTCTGAAAACAAAAACATATCCGGAAAAAGGATTTTGTTTTAACACCCTGCGACAAACAGCTGCCAGGCCGTCGATCCCCTTTCGAAAATCAGCAGGAGTTACCGCCAGCATTATCCGCATTTGCGGTGTGATTTGGATCATGGAACACCAGCCAGTAAATATTTACCAAGGCTGATCACTGCCGGGTCTGCACGACCTTTAAAACACATACGCATCTTAAAACCGGCCTGATTCTCCATTTCTATTATACAGTTGGTATCTTCCGGCGCTGGAGTGATCTCTATAAACAGGGGGGAGTCATCGTCTTCTTCAGGAGAATCGACTGTAGTACAATGAATGGCATTATAAATTTTTTGTTTTAATGCGGTATGATTAAGCCGTAAACTGTGGGCAATCTTATTTATGCTCAGCCCTTGAGCATGGTGAAGGTCTGCTGCCGCCTGCCATAAATTATCCGGTATTCTTGACCTTCCGGTTCTGTTATTTCGCCAGTCTGCAAAAAGCTGCTGGACTTTTTCTAATGCGATTGATTGTTCTGCTGTCAATAATTGTTTGTTCATCGGTCCCTCCATTAGCAATGTTCAAGTTGGAACCGATAATATCACCCGGTACTGGGTATTTCACGCAGGCTTACCGGAAGGACACAATCATCCATTCAAAACGGTTTTAGTCCAGATCGCTTGGGCTGCGATCAAGACGAAGGGTTCATATTACAAAGCCAAGTATTATAAGCTCAAAGCCAGACGAGGTGTCAAAAAAGCGATTGTTGCCATAGCCCATAGAATTGCAAAAGCCATTTACAACATCATCAAGAATGGAGACAGATATAGAGACCTCGGAGAAGAATACTTAAGCAAGCCCAACAAACAAAGGATGTTGAAAAATTTGGCAAAAAAGGCTGATGAATTAGGGATGAAACTTGTTCCTTGTGAAGGTTAATTGCCCTTAGGTAAACCCCCGGCTCTGCCGGGGGACTCACCAGTGTTTGACATTTAAGGGAATAAATGAAAGTCCCTCCAATAAACGTGAACCGCTCAAATTCACAAAGGAGAGACTTTCATGAATAACGATTCAAGCTTATCCCATAGCCGTTGGGAATGCAAATACCACGTTGTGTGGATTCCCAAATACCGTAGAAAGACTTTGTATGGAGAACTAAGGAAATATCTTGGACAAGTCTTTAAAGATTTGGCGCGTAGCAGGGAGTGTGAAATCATAGAAGGCCATATGATGTCAGATCATGTGCATATGTTGATCTCGATTCCTCCGAAATATTCGGTCGCGCAAGTCGTTGGGTTTATCAAGGGTAAAAGTGCGATCCATATAGCACGGAATTACCTGGGACATCGAAGAAATTTTACCGGGCAGCAATTTTGGGCCAGAGGTTATCATGTTTCAACCGTTGGTCGTGATGAGGCGACTATCCGGGAATATATCCGTTCTCAGGAGAAAGAGGATCAACGTTTAGAGCAACTGAGTTTGTTCAAATAGGTACGCCACCTTTTGGGTGGCAAATAAAATAACCGCTTTGAGCGGTTCATAAATTCAAGCCTCCGGCTCTGCCGGAGGTACTTGACTGATCTATCAAAATATTTTGTGCAAATATTGGTTAAAGGGGTACAGCAGACAATAGATTTTTAATTCAGCAATAAAAAGTCGGATGTTGAAATGAAGCCTTAGAGCGCGAATATAACATGACTGGCCGGTTTTTTGCACAACGAACTGTCGGACTTCCTTGGAGAGGTACCACGTATATAAAACTTTTATAGTATAAACCGGCCGCCGCTGATGATTTAAAAAGTTGTCATCTGTGCTTTAATTTTTACCCAAAAGAGATAATAGCTTTATTGATTTGATACCTTCAACTTGTAGCGGTAATGAAAGTGTTGTGGGACAAAAAGCCATAAACCAACGGGACACTATTCCTTTTTTGGAGGGAGGTGTTTCATATAAACAGCCCATGGGCGATATATTCTTCTTGACCCATGTGTTCAAATAGATTGCTACAGTACAACCTTGATGTATTGAAGCTAAAATCCTCACGACGTCTCCAATCTTGGGATTAAATTAGAGACGTCCTTAAATTTTCCAGCTACTGCTGATATTCATCATCTCTGCCCTAGGCAGAAAGATTTTCCATAGGAGGAAGAGTTCATGTCTGAAAAGAAAAAAAAGATTGGAATTTTAGGCGGATACGGCATGATAGGTCTTGATGCATGCCGATGGCTAATTAAGACAACGCCCCATGACATCATTATAGGTGGAAGGGATAGTCAAAAGGGAATGCGTGCTGTGGAAAACCTGGATGGGGCGGCAAGCTTCATTGAAGCGGATGTGAATGTTCCATCCTCCATAGAAGCGTTTTGTTCTGCATGCAACGTGGTTGTCAACTGCACGGGTCCCTCAAGGCTCGTTCTAGATGCAGTAGCCAAAATCGCTCTTGATAAAGAAGTCGACTATGTTGATCCAAGTGGGGACGAACCCCTTTACAATATTCTTTGTCCGCATGATGCGACTATTCGCGATAAGGGCCTGCGCTTTATCCTATCAGCCGGTGTTTATCCCGGCTTGTCCGAATTGTTGCCCGACTATATCATTAAAAATACATTAGACCATGTTGATCGGATGGAATACTACTATTGTGCATGGGGAGAGCTTTCTTTTGGCTCTGCTTACGATTACATCTGCACCCTTGAGGAGGGGACTGGCCAAGGCTGGGTCCACCTTAGGGATGGGAAAAAGGAAAAAAGTTATTTTTCCCAAGATATGACCATGCGTTTTCCTCCCCCTGTCGAAACTATGGAAATCTTCCCCCTTTTAACCGAAGGCCTGCTTCGAGTGGCCAAAGAGCATAACATCAATACGATACACCAGTATGTATCCATCGGCAAAAACCTTCTGTCCAGCCTGCTGTCGATTATTGGAGAAAAGAGCTACAAAACAGACTTTGAAAAAGAACAATCGGCAAGAATGCTTATGGAAAGCGCCGCAGCTGATATGGAAAATTTCCGGGAAGACTTGAAGACCGCCGTGATGTTCCACATCATTATGGATGGTCAAAAAAACGGCACGCCGCAAAGAATCGAGACAAACTTGTTCCATCCCCATGGTGCCCGGTTGACATCTATTGTTGTAGCCATTACAGCCCTGCTGGTTGCACAGAAAGCCTTTAAACCCGGGTGTCACTATGTGGAAAAGGGTATTGATGTTTCCCAGTTTATGCAATTGCTTAAGCAGCAAGAGATAAACTTTGATCAGGCCATAACCGGCCGATTGTAAATAACAATACGGAAAGGGAGGAATCATGACAGCAGTTTTTTGGCAGTATATGGAAAACTATAACCGTGGTATTTTTCCAATGCAAGCCGTATTTCTGATTATAGCGGCAATGCTTGTGGCATCGCTCTATTTGGGCAATGGTCCTGTGGTTAACCGGCTTATCAAATCCTACTTCGCATTTATCTATATTTGGTTTGGAGTTGTTTTGTGCATTGTATTTATCCCCGATGAATTTATAATTTCAAATTTGATAATGGGTTTGATTTACCTTGTTATCGGAGTGCTTTTCTTTTTGGATATCTTCAACCAGAAAACCGTGTTCACAATCTCTCGGAACCCTGCGATCAAATGGGTTACCCTGTTTTTAATTATTTTTTCCTTTGCTTTTTTCCCGCTGATCAATTATCTGAACGGAATTCCAGCGGCTCGACTTCCTTTAGTGGGGTCACTGTTCTGTCCCACTTCTATATTGGCTCTGGCACTATTTGCCGGATCCGCTCCTGATGTGGATAAAAAGAATTTAATTCTTTTATCATGTCTTTCTATCTATACAGGAATTGTCGCACTTATCCTTTTTAAAATTTATACTGATGGTGTTCTCATGTTGGCAGGCCTTTACGGATTATTTATGCTGTATATCAGGCGCAGGGGCAATACGGCCTTTTTTAGCTCTTTTGAAAAAGAGGTCTAAATAAATGTCATCTTACCATGATCTATTTCATCCACTTGAAAAAATTTTAGGCAATGAACATGTCTCTTGCCGACAAGAAGATCTTTTTGTTTATTCTAGAGATCTGGGGGCTGGAAGCCCTGGAAGAGCAGATGCAGTTGTATTGCCGGGAAATGCTAAAGAAGTTCAGAAGGTACTTGCCCTTGCCAATGACAGAGGCGTTCCCGTGGTTCCATGGGGAGGGGGACTCAACCTCTCTGGACTAACTATTCCCCGTCGTGGCGGTATCGTTCTGGATATGAGGCGAATGAACCGGATTGTCGAGGTGAATGAAGCCGGCAGTTATGCCCTAATTGAAGCCGGGGTGACCATCGGTCAGCTTTCTTCCCACCTGCTTGAAAAAAAAACGGACTTAAGGTGTTCTTTTCCGGACGCCCCCCCTGGAGCTACCATGGTGGCAAACGCACTATTTTATGGTTCAGGCCCTTTGTGCCGGTATGGAAGTCATAGCGAAATGATCAACGGGCTTGAGGCTGTCCTCCCGGGAGGACAGGTATTGAAAACCGGATCTTGTGCCCTTTCTTCCTCCTGGTTTGGGAGATCCTGCCTTCCAGATCTAACCGGTTTGTTCATCAATTGGTTCGGGACCACCGGCGTTGTGACCCGGATGGCCATACGACTTTTTCCCAGGCATGCCATCCGAAGCCTGGAGATATTTCAGGTCCTTGATACCGGCAACCTGGACAAGATCATGAAAACGGTTGCTGCCACTGAAATGGCTGAGGATATTCTGGTGATCACCATGGCGCCTGCAGGAACGGTTATGATTTTTTTACTGGTATATATTGTTGCCGATTCCCAGGAGGAAGAAAACTTTAAAAAGAGTATAATTGGACAGCTGTTTTCCTGCCAAAGCAAGGATCGCCGTAATGTAACTCATCTTTCCCATGATTTATTTCCCCCGGGACTGCTGAAAGAATTTATCAATGAGCCCAAGCCAGGTTACGCAGTCGCCCAGACAGCAGACCTCAAGAAAGGGGGCGGATTCGAATATACGGGCGCCAATATCCCCATGGAGAGTTTGCCTCGTGCCTTTGAGCTTGGAACAAAAATTTCTGCCCAGTACGGTTTTTCCCCCTCTTTCACCATCCGGGCCATGGGTATTGCTCACAATGTCATATTTACCTTTGTATATCCTTTCAACCGATCCGATCCGGCAAGTGTCGCGCAGTCCCGGATGGCGCTTTCTGAAACGACGAAAATGGTTATTGATATTGGCGGTATCCCATGGAAACCCGATGCAAAGGAGCAAGGAAAGATCATGGACCGTATGGACCCTGAAGCTGTTTTATTGATGAAGCAGATCCGAAGCGTTATCGATCCGAAAGGAATTATGAATCCTGGGAACTGGGAGTAATTTGCCGATGGCTATCAATGATTTTAACAACACTCTCCACAGATGCTTCCGATGTGGATATTGCAAATTTACCGCAGATGGATCCGGGTATAATTGTTCTTCCTACGAAAGATTCATGCTGGAATCCTATGCCCCGGGAGGACGACTCTGGTTGATCAAGGCATGGTTGGACAAAGAGATAGAGCCGTCGAAAAGCCTATGCAATATCCTTTTTTCATGTACCATGTGCGGCAATTGTGCAGAGCAATGCAGGTTCCCGTTTGGCCCGGATATTCTCGACATAATTATGGCCGCCCGGGAATTTTTTTTAGAAACCCCCAAAGTCTCTGCTCAGATCAAAAATATCCTCGAAAGTATTTACCTTTACGGAAATCCCTGGAGAAAAAAACAAAGGGATCGGGGGGCATGGGCACAAGGGATTGAAATTAAAAAATTCACCTCGGAATGTGAATATCTTTTTTATGTAGGTGATATTGGCTCCTATGATCCAGTCGGATGCCGCGCCTCAATGGCGCTTGCCGGCATCCTCTCTTCTGCGGGAATCTCATTTGGAATTTTAAGCGAAAATGAGTATTCCGATGGTATGGATGTATTAGAGATGGGGGAAGAAGGCCTGTTTGAAGAACTGGCCAATAAAAATATCCTTAACTATCAAAAACATGGGGTAAAAAAAATTGTCTGCCTTTCCCCCCATGCGTTTCATGCCTTCAAAAACAAATATCCAAAACAACATGGCCGGCTCCATGTTGAGCACTACAGCCAATTGATGGCCCCCCTGATATCAAGGAACATGCTTGCACTTACCGGTCGATTCTCTGAAACGGTCACCTATCACGATCCTTGCATGCTTGGTCGTAGAAACGCAGAGTATGATGCCCCCAGAACTATTTTGAAGCATATTCCCGGACTAAGGCTTGTTGAAATGGAGCGAACCAGGGAAAACAGCCGCTGCTGTGGAGGGGGAGGCGGAAATTGTTTTACCGATTTTTTAGGGGGAGGCCCCGAGGCACCGGCGCGTATAAGAGTCCGGGAAGCGAACGATACGGGGGCTGGTGTCCTCGCAGTATCGTGCCCTGCATGCCTAATTATGCTTGCCGACGCTGTCAAGGCGGAAGGCTTGGAAGATCAGCTTCGTGTTATGGATATCTCGGAAATTGTTGCCGAAGTGCTGATTTCTTCAAAGGACAAAAAAAACAGCAGCCAAACAGAAGCTGTCCACAAAGACTTTCCCGGGCAACGATCTAACGCTTGCTATACAAGTGGAAAAATATAATTCATCCTGTCGCATGGACTGCACTTGGGCAGGCCATGCGAAGACGCTAACAAAGCAGCACCCATCAAACAGATCTAATTAATAAAAATCCAAATTTAACTGTAAAGCACGTCATCGGACAAACGCCAGGCGGATCTGGGCAGTTATCATATAGGCTCAATTCATGCCAGAGCTTCAAATTATTAAACTGGAAAAGGAAATCGAAATGCAATTAAAGGAAACGATTGTTTTTGTGCTGCTCGTATGCTTTGGGGTTTTAGCTCCCGTTCCTGCACAGACTGTAAATGCAGAAGAGAAATCTGATTCACCATCAAAGCAAGAATCCGACCTGGAGAATACATCCATTGAAGCCATGACCGTGACGGCCCAAAAGAGAGAAGAAGATGTCCAGGATGTGCCCATAAGCATGAGTGTTTTTTCGGATATGTTCATAGAAGATACAGGTATAACAAATCTTAAAGAGCTGACATTTTATACGCCCAACCTTTACAGCCAGCAGGTGGTTAACCAAAACATGCTTATGATCCGCGGAGTCTCTTCCCACTCTGTGGCACTGAATACCCCTGTGGGGCTGTTTGTGGATGATATCGGGTATCCGCTGACATTTATGCAGAATCCGGATCTGATGGATATTGAACGCATAGAGGTTCTCAAAGGCCCACAGGGAACTCTGTACGGCCGCAATACCGAATCCGGGGCGATCAATATCATCACCAAACAGCCCGGCAATGAAATGAGCGGCAAAGTGTTTGTTGAGCCGGCATTCTATGATACGCCGGACGACAATGTGTTCAGTTTGAGGGCAGGGGCAAGTATCAACGGACCGGTGCTCAAAGACCGGCTGTTTTTCGGGGTCTCCTACCAATACGAAGACAGTGACGGGTATACGGAAAATATTTACAATAATGACGATAAAGCAGGAAAAATCAACCATCACAACGGCCAGGCAAAAGTCCGGTGGACCCCAAGTGATCCATGGGATATCACCATGCTGGTCAATGGGTACAAGACCGATGACGGTTACGGTTATCTTCATTATGTTGACGGACCCAACCAGACTGACCGATACAAAGTTGACTGGGACGGCAGCAACGAGTGGACAGACGAAAATAACGGCCAGGCCCTTCGCGTGAACTATTCGGGCGGCAAGTATAATGTGACGGCCATCACCACCCGAAATGAATTTTCCACTTATTTTATTAATGACGGAGAGTTCGGGCCAACCACCTACGCGGATCAGATCTTTGATTTTGACGATACCGTATTCAGCCAAGAGTTTAGGCTCTCTTCGGCAGATGAAACCAGTCCCCTGTCATGGCTCGCCGGTGTATACGGGTTTACTGAAAAGGTGGATGCCCTTGCCTCATATTTCGGTTCAACATACATCACCGACTATGAGTGCGACGGATTTGCCGTTTTCGGGCAGGGCACCTATACCCTTTGGGAGCGACTCCATCTGACTGCGGGCCTTCGTTACGATTACCAGGATTACGAAGGGACCCAAACCTTAAATACCGTTGCAGATCCCTATGGGGCCGAATTCGACCATGGGGCGTGGCTGCCCAAGGCGTCTGCCTCATATGATTTCAACGCATCGGCCATGGGTTATGTCTCTGTAACCCGGGGTATGCTTGCCGGCGGATACGATTATGGTTTTGCCTCAAGCTCCGACACCCTGACCTTTGATCCTGAGTTTTCCTGGAATTATGAAGCCGGATTAAAAACATCCTGGCTTGATGACCGTGTGACCATCAACGTCGCCATCTTTTATATCGATATCACGGACAAACAGGTGCAAGAGTATATCAATGGCGGCCCCTTAAGGGAAATCTCCAATGCTGCAAAGGCTTCTTCAAAGGGGGCTGAACTTGAAATAAGCGCCCGGCCGGCACCTGGATGGCAGGTTTTTGCAGGGATCGGCTATGCCGATTCACAATTTGAAGAATGGGTATCTGATCTGAGCGGCGGCGGCACCTATGACTTTGAAGGCAACCATCTTACCTATGCCCCGGAATACACCTTTAATGCCGGGACACAATACAACCACGCCTCGGGATTTTTCGGCAGGGTGGACCTAACCGGATGCAGCGACTTTTACACGGATGCTAAAAATACGGTAAACGTTGACGGACATGAGACTGTGAATATTAAAATCGGATATGAAACCGACTCTTTTCAGATCAGCCTGTGGTGTAAAAATCTCTTTGACGAAGAATATATCACCAGCAAATCCTACTATTTTGGCGGACATATTGCCCAGGACGGTGCGCCCAGGATGATCGGTACAACCATTGTATACCGGTTCTAATGTCATCGCCTTCCCGGGATTCATTTTTTAAACAAACAGCACATACGGATATGGAGGGATCAGTATAATGGTATATCTGATCTTTTTTTAGGCATTATTTTTATGTTTATTATCTAATACTGCCAAAGCTCATACGCTTTGGGTTAACATGTTTGAATCCCGGGGCCATCTGCCCGCCCATGTGCTGGGCATCATCGGCTGGGGGCATACCACGCATTTGGGTGACCTGCCCCAAATGGTTCAATTGGAATCTTATACCCTTTATGGTCCGGATCTTAAGAAAAACTAGTTGCCCATGCCCCCCTGCAAAACCTTCCAATTCTTTGGATACAGATAACGGGTTGACAGTTGTATCAGGGGATATCGGTGCCTGGAAAATTATTCTAAAGGAGGGGTGCAAGCCGGGGACCTATCAAGTGGGTTTAAGGAGTAAAGACAACTATTATACACACTACTTACATAAAAAGAATCAAACAAAATGGGCAGCAAAACTCAAAGACGAGGTTGCGGATGCCCAAAAAATATTAAGGGAATGCTGTATAGGGCTGCTGCTGTATCTTATTTCACCGTAGGGAAATGGCAGGCCCCCCATTCCTTGGGCTATGACCTGAAGATCATTCCATTAACTGATCTTTCCAATATCCGGGTCGGCGACCTGGTAAAATTCAAAGTTCTTTTCATGGGGAAAAATTTGAATAGATCTTCGGAAATCAGCATTGAATATATCATGGCTGTATCGGACTCCTTTGGCGGATCAGATGGATTCACCCTTTCGTGCCACATTTTTTCGCGTAGAAGCAACGTGAATCATGTCCCCAATAAAACTGTGGACATGACTTGGATGTAAAAATATAGGATAAAATATGCAGTTCTGAGCGTTGAATAAACACCCCCAAATAATCCTGAATTGAAGTACAAAAATAACATGGCCATGGCCTGAGTGCATTGTTTCAATTTTTCATGCCGGGGCAACCGGCATGATCAAAAAAGCCCTGCCTGATCGCAGTCAATTGCCCAATTACCGTCGAGTAGTTTCTCCTTGTCAGCCTGGAACCAGAAAAAACAACCAAAGGAGCATAATGAAAAAAAACTTACAAAAACAAACCGATATACTGAGTTTTACCGCACCTTACAGGGGTAAATTAATTGTGTGTGTGTGCGAACTGTTACTGAGCAGCGCGGCAAATATAGCCGCCTATCTTGTGGTGGCAAATATCTTTTCAAAGATATTTGCCGGTAGCACTCTGACTTCGGATTATATACTTTTCACAGCAGGACTTGTCCTTATTTTTATGCTCATAAAAAACGGATGCGAGTATTTGGGCCTGGATGTTTCCCATGTTGTAGCCTACAGCATCATAGCTGATATCAGAAAGGCCCTTGCACATAAATTTTTAAAAATACCCATGGGAAGTGTTCGCAAAAGAGGACACGGGGAGATCAAAAAAAATTTTGTGGATAATATAGAAGAGATGGAAATGCTTTTGGCACACATGATTCCCGAAGGTATTGCTAATATAGCATCTCTGGTTGTTGCTGTCGTCGCCCTTTTTGTGATCAGCTATAAAATGGGTTTGGGCTTGATTGGCATGGTCCTTATTGGTGTGACAGCCTATGCGCTCATGTTTATTAAAGGTGTAAAAAAGTTAAAAGTCTACTATGCATCTTCCAAAAACATGAATAACAATATCGTTCACTATATTAACGGGATGGAGGTTATCAAAGTTTTTAACCAAACTGCCACTTCTTACAAAAAATACAGTGATTCTATTTCGGATTTTAAAATTTATACAAAGGAATGGGCCAAATCCTCATGGAAATACACTGCTGTATACAAAGTCATTATGACATCGCCCCTCCTATTTGTCCTGCCTGTGGGACTTAGCCTATATCTCGGCGGTCAGTTGAGCATCCACGGTTTGGTTCTCTCGGCCATGCTGACTCTTAGCATGGGCGGCCCGCTTCTGCGGTTGATATCTTTTGTCTCCTCCATTGCCATATTACGGGAAAAAGCTACCCATATCACGGCAATTCTAAAAGAAGAAGAGTTAAATGAAAGCAGTAACCCCAAGTGCCCGGAGTACTTTGATATTGATATTTCAGACTTGTGTTTTGCCTATACTGATAAAAATGTTTTGGAAGATATCCGGCTCTCTTTTCCCCCAAGTACCCTTACCGCACTTGTGGGGGAATCAGGTGCCGGAAAAACTACACTGGCAAGACTTTTGATGCGTTTTTGGGAATATCAGGCCGGGGATATAAAAATCGGAGGCGTTTGTCTTAGGGATATTCCCTTTGATTACTTAATGCAGTCCATCAGTTATGTGTCCCAGGACAATTTTTTGTTCCGCATGTCCATAGAAGAAAATATTGGCATGGGCAAGCCCGACGCCACAAAAGAAGAAATAATTCTGGCGGCAAAAGCCGCTTGCTGCCATGATTTTATCATGGCCACACCCCAGGGATATGATACCGTTGTCACAGCTTCGGGCGCCACACTGTCCGGCGGAGAGCGGCAAAGAATCACGATCGCCCGGGCAATCATCAAAAATGCGCCGATTATTATTCTGGATGAGGCAACTTCCTTTACCGACCCTGAAAATGAAGACAAACTTCAGGAGGGACTGAATGAGTTGATCAGGGGCAAAACCGTTATCGTTATAGCCCATCGTTTATCCACTATTGTCAATGCGAACCAGATTGTGGTGCTGGAAAACGGTAAAGTGCATAAGACAGGCAGACACACCCAGCTGTTAGAGAACAGTGAAATTTATCGGCAATTATGGAACGCCCATGAAAATGTTAGCGGATGGAGTATCGCCGTTGGAGGAGAAGCTGAATGATTGACTATTATAAGCGCATCATGGCCTTTTTGGGCAGGGACAAAAAACGGGTTCACGTGGGGATTGTTCTGGCATTTTTTGAAAGCATGTTCGCCAACATGCCCATTGTCGTGCTCCTGTATGCCTTTGCTAAAATTGCGGGTGGGTCATTGATTCAAAGCGATATTATTTCGCTTTTTATCGTGATGCTTTTGTCCGTGCTTATTAGAATGGTGCTGACTTGGTTTATTGATGATTTCATGTATCTTTCCATCTATGATGCATGTGAAAGACAGCGGCTTAATATGGGCGGCCGGTTCCGGTATTTCCCCATGGGATTTTTTACACAGGGGAATTTGGGCAGGGTTGCCGCAATTATTTCCATTGATCTCACCTTTATTGAAGAAAGAGCCATACGTGACCTGGATATCATGGTCAACGCCGCTGCAATGACCACGATTGGCTGTGTTATGCTATCTGTTGCGGACATCCGGATCGGAGCCATTGCCGTAATCGCGTCTGTACTTTCAATTTTTCTTTCCGGTCTTATAGAACGAGCCTGCCGTATGGAGTCCGTTCTCAGGCAGGAGCAGCAGGAAAAACTTACGGAAGCCATACTGGAATACGCCATGGGGATTTCGGTGATTAAGGCGTTTAATCTTGCGGGGAAAAAAGCAGGGACCGTTGAAAAGGCGATTCAGGAGACCAAAGAAGGCAGCATTCGGTTTGAAAAGCAATTTATCCCACCCGCTTTTTTTTATCAGGCTGCCTTTAATGTGGCAACGGCTGTGATAGTTTGGGCCAGCCTTACATTTTTTAAAAACCAAACGCTCACTGCTGAATTGGCAATGATTTTTGTGGTTTTTGCTTTTTACGTGTTTTTGCCGGCAATACATCTGGGACCCGCCATTGTTACTTTTTTAGTAGGAAAAGCCTGTCTTGATCGTTTTGAAACACTTAAAAATCATCCCCTCATGGGGGCTGACGGAAGACAAATAGACATAGAAAACCATGAAATAGCCTGCCATAATGTCAGCTTTGCCTATGATGAAAAAAAGGTGCTCAAAGATATCAATTTTATAGCCAAACCAGGCACCATGACTGCACTTGTGGGCCAGTCAGGTTCCGGCAAAACAACCATTGCCAATCTCATTGTCCGATTCTGGGACGTAAAACAGGGAGCCATCACCTTAGGTGGCACAGACATCAGAACAATGACCACCGACTCCCTGTTAAAAAATATCAGTATGGTGTTCCAGCGGGTCTACCTGTTTAATGACACCATAAAAAATAATATCAGATTCGGAAAACCCGATGCCACCGAGGAACAGATCATAGCAGCAGCCCGAATGGCTCGTTGCCATGAGTTTATCAGGGCGTTGCCCCAAGGATATGAGACCATGGTTACCGAAGCGGGCAGCTCCCTTTCCGGCGGAGAAAAGCAACGAATTTCCATTGCCAGGGCCATCCTCAAGGACGCTCCCATTGTTTTGCTAGATGAAGCCACGGCAAGCATAGATCCTGATAACCAAAAACACATCCAGGAAGCCATTGGTGAACTTGTTAAAAACAAGACCCTGATCGTCATCGCCCACCGCTTGTCAACCATTCAGCATGCCGACCAAATTATTGTCCTTGATAACGGAAAAATTGCTGAAACCGGCAGGCACCAAGAGTTGCTTGAAAAACAAGGTGTATATCATCAACTGTGGACAAGGCGAATGACTGCCCGTCGCTGGGAGATGAGAGGGCGTTTTTAATTCCAGGGATCACCTGGGCTTTTAGTATTGTCAAGAGCCTCGGAACAAACCGCCGGAATTTTTGTTCTTGGGCTGGAACGGTCCGATTTTACGACTTAGACAAGCTTGATGCCTTGAAGCTAAAATCCTCATGACTTCTGCTACGATGGGGTTAATTCTGAATCAAAACGGGAGAGGAGTATGTATATATCTAAGTTAGCCGGAAATGTTCGGGAAACTAACGCTTTAATAGTACATAAAAATAATAGGGCGACCCTGAGGTTGTTTTGTTTCCCCTATGCCGGAGGCGGAGCCGCAATTTTTCGAGCCTGGCCTAAGTTTTTACCGGATACCGTTGAGTTGTGCGGAGTTCAGCCACCAGGCAGGGAAAACCGTATCAGCGAAAATCCCATTGCAAATGTACATGAACTTGTGGCTCGACTTTTACCATCATTGGTCCCATGGTTTGACAAGCCTTTTATTTTTTACGGACACAGTACCGGTGGATTGGTCGCATTTGAAATGATCAGGGCGCTGCGCCGGCAGCAATTACCCCTCCCCCACCACCTGATTGTTTCAGGGGCAAGGGCTCCCCATATTCCAGAACCGTTTCCTTTACATCATCTACCAAGGGCGACGTTCATACAACAGCTGAGACGATTTTCCGGAACGCCTGAGACCGTGCTGGAAAACAGAGAATTAATGGACATTTATATACCCATTCTTAGAGCCGATCTTGCCATTGAGGAGAAGTACACCCTAAAAGAGGAAGCGCCTGTTAACATACCGATAACGGCCATTTACGGTAGCCAGGATGATGAGGCCCCAAAATCAGTTATGGCTCCCTGGGAGCGATATACCACGGATTCTTTTGAATTGATCGGCCAGCAAGGCGGACATTTTTTTATCAATTCCGCCAGGGAGGATTTTTTATCATGCATTTCCCGTATAACAGCTTTTTTGAAGTAAGTTGTGCGGTTGGCACTTAAAATATAACCTAAAAAATGCAGCGCTTAATATGAGCTAAAAAATCAGCCCGGAATTTCTCCGCCAGTCATTTTTTTACAGCAAGACGAGCAGATTTTGTTGGAACCGGGGCCGCACTGCTAAATTTTACACAGCATAAAACGACATTTTGATTCCAACCAAGTTAAAAAAACGAAGTTTAAACGCACCAGTCCATTGGTTCATCCTTCTCTTTACAATTTATATTACGCCCAAGGAGATACCCGATGTGTCAGGCAAAATCCAATTGTATGATTGATCTCTCCAGGCTCTGCCACCGCTCCTTGTATACATAATTCTTGGATAATCGTAATTTCCATTGTCTACTTCTGGTCATTAATCGTGCTGGCACGTTAATAAGGCACATCCGGATAGTATTCGGCTCTTCATTGAAGCCGTCTTCATTATTTAACCATATCATCCATACCAATAGATTGTATGCCAAAATTGAAGTTTGAAAAATGGCCGAATTTGCCCAAAAGTCCTGTGTCAGTATGCTACCCGATGCCATCTGATTTTTACACCACTCAATCCAGTTTTCACTTGTCGCCCGCCGGTGTTTGTCAAGAAAGTTGTCGCCTCAAGCGCATTTTTTGTGAAATTTTTAGGTATAAATTTTCACTGTTGTTTTTACCCTTACCCCAAAAAATTTGTAGCTCCATTCCAGGATAAGTCAAGAAAAAAATCGGTTCCTCCCAGAGGGTCCCTCCCATTTTTTTCTTGACTTATCCTTCCATTCCCGCAGGATTTTTTTTGGGGATAAGGGAAAAACATAATTATGTCTGGGGGTAACCTTTATATTAAGCTGCTGGACGGTTATCGTTTTTTTCAGGATTAAGAGAGACTTCTGTTACCACAGTCCAATCTCTGATTCCACGGCTCCAACGTTCTGGTTTTTTTGCCTTTGCTTCCAGATATACCTTTTGACGGGCCTCTAAAATCGTCCTATCTGCCCCTGTATGCCTTTCATTTGGGGTAACAAATTTTATACCACTGTGACGGTGGACATTATTGTACCAGCGAACAAAATTCAGTACCCATTCTCTACAGGCCTCCAAGCTCTCAAAAGGGCCGGAAGGGTATGAAGGGGCATATTTCAGGGTTTTGAACAATGCTTCTGAATAAGGATTATCGTTACTTACCGACGGCCGACTGAATGAGGGGACAACTCCAAGTTGCTGAAGAGTGCACAGCATGGTCGCACCTTTCATCGGGGAGCCATTATCTGAATGAAGCACTATTTCATTGCCATTTACACCCTCTGACAGATACCCCCTTTTTACAAGCTCGGAGGCCAGCTCATCACTTTGCCTGTCATGGACTTCCCAAGCTACTATCTTACGACTGTAAATATCCGTTATCATATAAAGGTAATAAAACGAACCCTTTAGCGCCGCTGGAAGGTAGGTTATATCCCATGTCCAGACCTGATTAGGCCCTGTTGCTGTAAAACCCGTCGGTTTTTTATTTGTTTTATACCGGGTTTTACCTCTATGGTTCTGAAGACCGTTCTCTCTCAGTGTCCTATAGAAGCTTGCTTCGGATGCGACATAGATCCCCTGATCACAAAGCATGGGAACAATCTGGCTTGGCGGTAAGCTTCCATACTCCTGACTATTACAAATATCTATAATCATATGTTTTTCTTCTTCAGACAATTTGTTTGCAGGATTTCTTTCTGCATGGGGGCGCTTATCTTCTATTTCAGCAGTCGTTTTTTTCTGCCACCGCTGTAAGGTCCTTTCTGAAATTCCTATTATTTCACAAGCCTTACATTGGCGAGCACCGGATTTACAAGCTTCTTCCACCAAAGACAATATCTGCATTTTGTCTTCAGTAGGAATCATTCTTCCCCTTTGTCCCCCCAGATGTCCTGGACTTTTTTTTTTAACACAAGCAGGGCGGCAGCTTCTGCTAACGCTTTCTCCTTACGGGTTAATTCTTTTTCAAGGGCTTTAGTCTTGCGTTGCAATTCTTGCTCTTTTTGCTTGGTTTTCTTGACAAAATTTTGATCGGGGCTCTTTCTACATCCGGATATACAGTCTTTCTTCCACTCTTCTAACTGTTCCGGGTATATTCCATGTTTCCGGCAATATTCATTTTTTTCTGCTTCACTTAACGACGCAGTTTCCAATACTGCCTGAAATTTCCTCTCGGCTGACCAGGTTTTCTTCTTCGAGCCCACTGTACTCCCATTCCTTTTTTTGTAATTTCTTAGCCAGGTTGCTACCGTTGAATTTGGAACGTTAGCCTCTTTTGAAAAGTTTACCATCGGCGTGCCTGGGTTTAAAAGAATTTTCTGAATCATTGCCGTTTTGAATTCTTGTGTATACTCCACGTTTTCATATCCATTCCACGCCCTGTTCAAATTGTCTTATTGGCTTTTCGTTCGACACGACAACTATCCTGACACATCGGGCCCGCTGCCCATATTTTTTATGGGTGACCCATGGGCTCAAGTTCAAATTTGAGACGTAGCAAAAATAATCGTATTCATATTTTTTTGATTCAAACAAAGCACTTTCTTCCACCGTCTCCTCAGTGAGTAGCCTAACAGCCACAAAAGTTCTGGGTTTTGACCATCCCGAACATTTGTATTCAAATTTAGAACTTTCATATCCTGGCCGGCCTGCAATCTTCCGCCAAGATTGCTTTTCCAAAAGGGCAGTGATGCCTCGAAGATTGACTTTGATCAAATATTGGCAGTCCTTTGACTCAAGCAGATCAAGCAAGGCGCCATCAAAAAATGCACTATCAGCTCGTACAAACACTTTCCACACCCGTTTGGGTAATTTGGCAAAGCATTCCTTCATGAAATCAACACTGCCATTGGCTGAATAGGCGCTGCCTGTACGGAACCAATTATGGAGGCACTCTCGATTCTCTGCCACAAAGCAAAGGAGAGGATGGTAGCTTCTTTGACCTTTCTTTTTTGAGTTAAACCCTTTAGCAGCACCTTCCTGCTTCCCGTATACACCTCGGACAGAAGAATCCATATCGAGGGTAACTCTCCCAAACCACTTTTTACCCCATGCTTTATTTCGGGCCAAAGATTCTGCATCGGATAACTCCTTGCAGTGTTTTGCGGAAAAAAGTTTAAATATACGGCCAAAGGAGGTGCTCACGGGAAACTTATCCCATCTAAAAAGCGCCCTGAGAACTTCATCGGATCTAAGAATAGCCATATGACTCATATGCTTCGCCCCTGCCAGGACACCAAAAACGAGCATCATCACTATGTCACTTACCTGGTACTCTGCGCTGGCTCCTCTTTCTATAGTCAGGAGCTCGGATAAAATTTTAGGAAGCCCTAATTTTTCTGAAAATCTACCAAGGTTAACCAGCCCAGCATTGCCGGTAAGATTTTTTTCAGAAAATTCAGTATGAAATACCCTCATCATAATGGTGACCTTAGTTATAGTTATCAAAATGATGAAATCATACTATAAAATAAGGGTATTTGGAACTATTCTATGTCAAGTAAGACATGCAGATTGCATCTTTTAGGTATAAATGTATCATTTTTAAAATGGAGGTAATTTTAAAATGAGTTCAAATAAAGTTTTGAATCAGATAGGCGCTACCCCCATGTTTCGCATTGGTCTTGGGGGCAATGACGACATGAATATTTACGCAAAAGCAGAATACCTGAATCCAGGGGGATCAATCAAAGATCGAGTGGCCCTTTTTATTATAGAGGAGGCTGAAAAAAAGGGGCAACTAAGAAGAGGAATGTCCATTGTGGAAGCAACCAGCGGAAATACAGGAATTGCAGTTGCAATGGTCGGTTTAATTAAAGGGTATCATGTAAAGATCATCATGCCGGAAAATATGAGTGATGAGAGAAAAAAGATGATCCGGGCTTTGAATGCTGAATTAATTTTAACGGACGCTAAAAAAAATGTGGCGGGTGCGGTTGAAAAACTTAAAGAGATTATGATTGGAGATGACAATATTTTTGTCCCCGACCAGTTTGAAAATTATGACAACAGTATGTCCCACTATCTTTCCACAGGTCCGGAGATATGGAAAAACATGAACGGACATGTGGATGTTTTCATATCAGGCCTTGGCAGCGGCGGCACACTCATGGGAACAGGAAAATACCTGAAGGAAAAGAATCCTGATATCATGATTGTTGCAGTTGAGCCGAAAAATGTCTCCGCACTTCTGGGGCATGAACCTGGGCTTCACAAGATAGAAGGCATCGGCGATGGATTTGTTCCCTCCATTGTAGATACCACTCTTATCGACCAGGTCGTTGAGGTTGACGATGACAGTGCGGTTGAAATGACCCGCAGGCTTGCCGGTGAGCAAGGCTTTCTTGTGGGAATTTCTTCAGGGGCCAACGTATGCGCAGCTCTTGAAATACAAAAGTTATTTGGAAAGGATAAAAATATTGCTACCATTTTCCCGGACGGCGCAGAAAGGTATTTCAGTACAGCTCTTTTTGCAGGTCGGAACCGGGAATTGGCAGTTGCGATATAGTGTTTTACTTCGATAGCTTTCCTTAGGGGAAGATCAAACTCGTTTGTTTGTTTAATACGGTATCTTAAAGGTTGTTGCTCACCGAATTTTATTTTAGCCCATATTAATCTCTCAACCCGGACCATGCTAAACTCTGTAAGGGAAACAAGGCTGATCGTTCTGGGGGATGGGGGACGACATTGGTTTCCCAGCCCGCCGAGGAACCTGAATCCAAGGCATCTAAAACATATTGGTCAAGTAACAGGTGGAACTTCCCCCTTGAGGCCCTCACAGAACCGTACGTGAACCTTTCGATTCGTAAGACTCTTATTGTCCAGTCGATGGTTTATACCCATGTCTCCAGTGAACAAACATGCTGGGATCACGGTGCGCAGGTTCCCCCAGCTATTTTGTTGCTTTCTTTTCATGGACTCAAAAACATTTGTATTTCTGTATCACCCATTTCACCAGCCTTCGATTTATGTGCATCACTGATGGACAGAATCTTCCACAACCCTTGAATTAGTTTGCGGTGATGATTCAAAAGGTGTTTTTATGCTTTTTTTCTTCCTGCAAACACCACTGCTACTTTTGATTGTTTTCAATACTAACAGCCACCATTATGATCCTGTGACACATAGAAGGATCTCTGTTGAGCATCGCGAATAAGTCCCGTTGAGTGAAACGAATAAGGCAGGACGTAAAGTTGACCACCTTGAAAAGTGGGCCTACTTTACATGTCCTGCCCTCTTACCCTCGAAGATTTATACAGAAGATTCGGGATAAATGCAGATATTCGGAGAGTTCTTTAGAAATCTGCATTTATAGATAAAAAACATACGGAAATCTATCATAAGGATGCATAAATCTATAATTATCGCTAAATTTTTATTCGAATTCTTCACTTATTAAATTAACAGCGGATTTTCCCTGGGAAGGTGCTAAATGAGCATACTGCATTGTAATATTAAGGCTGCTGTGGCCAAGCAATTGACTGACCACCTCCAATTTAACACCTCTCTGGACAAGCCAACTTGCAAACGTGTGACGCAGTGTATGGAATACAACTTTATGTCTGGAATCTTTGATTCCGTCATTCAGGCCGGATTCCTTAACGGCCTGCTCAAAGGTTTTTGGTGCGGATAGGGTAAATATTTTCTTATTTTTGTTATTCGAAATTATTTTAAAGGCTGTGCCATTTAACGGAACGACTCTGTTTTTATGGGTTTTCGAGTCTAAAATGCAAATATTCCGATCACTATCGTTAATATTCTCAGAACCGAGATTAAATATTTCTCCTCTGCGTAACCCGGTGTTAACGGCAAAGACTGATATGTCGAACCAATCTTTTGATTTTCTCTTCAAAATATTTAAAAGTCTATCCAATTCCGGTCTTGAAAGATAACGTAACCGGCGGTTGTCAAATTTTGGCATCACATTTCTGAATTTAGGGACCTGCACAGAGGGGTCATAATCAACAACCCTGTTGAGGATTCTACGCAGTAAGGATAGGCAATGAAAAATAGTCTGTGGGCTTAATTTTTTAGCTTCCAGCGATTTGCGTAATTCAAGAAGGTCATAAATGGTTAATTCATTTATTAGTTTTTCCCCAACGATCGGGGAAATATGGTTTTTCCATCTGCCGGTCTCTGTCGTCTGACTTCTCTTTGAATGTGACTGTAAAATAAAATCATCATAAAATTTCCACGCTTCATGAACTTCTTTGATCTGTTTCAATTGAATACCTCCTAAATAGAAAAAGTTAGGTAACCGTGCCCAACAAATGCAAATTTCATGCTAAATGTTTATTTAAATTAATTCAGATAGTTATGCAATTGTATGATTGTTGGGGATTACAAAATATGCACTTAATTAAAAAAAATGTTGCTTTTTGTTGAAAGCGATACTAATTTCAGGTTAAGTGTGTTTTTCTAAAAAGGATTCTTGAGGAAAAATAGGCTACGGCCTGCAAAGCCGTTATTCCCCGGTTCAAATCCGGGAGCCGCCTCCAACCCAGACTTTAAGGGCTTAGAAGAATTCTTTTCTTCTGAGCCCTTTTTTATTTAAGCATCCTGGGGAAAGCTGCCCATCTATCTGATGCTGCCATTCACGTTTTAAATTCCTGATCCAGGCAGCCGTTCCAATTGCACAGTATTCGTTTCGCAAAATGTAATGTATAAAAAATGCACAATCTTCCATAGATCTATCTGGCATTTAATTTGTGGCTATTTTCGGTTAAAGACATAATATTAAATTACTTTTCTCCAAAATTGTTGGTTTTACCGCGTGGGTAAACAAAAACTGTTGTGTTTATATTTTACAATTAGTGACTCTAATTGTAACAACCTGTGTAAAAAGCACACACTTGCGATTTGATGGGTAGCAATACGCACAATGTTTTTTTCAAGAAGCGGTAGGTCGTTTTATAAAATAAATTGATTGTTTCATAAAATCAGTTGATTGAACATCAAAACATTTTTTTGGCATGAATATGGCATTGTGTGAAGATTTTGTGTGCCGATTTGAATGCGCTGGTTTTCTTTCAACTGCACCGGTGTTGAGTTTATAAATACGGATGATGTGGAATTCTTAACAGGAGTTAGAACATGGGCAAGATTAACGGTAACCAAGCATCCCCCCGTTCCATTAAGATTAAAAATGAACTGGGGTCGTGTCAAAAATCAACATGAAAACATACGAAGAAATCAACAACCGAATAGAATCAGGAGAAGCGGTAGTTCTTACGGCCGATGAAATCATAGACTATGTAGACCAGGAAGGTCTGGATAAGGCCGCAGCAGAAGTTGATGTCGTTACAACGGCAACGTTTGGTACCATGTGCTCTTCGGGATGTTTTCTTAACTTCGGCCATTCCAAGCCAAAGATGCGGATGACTGAGGTCTGGATTGACGGTGTTATGGCCTATGCAGGTATCGCTGCCGTGGATGCATACCTTGGGGCAACGCAGTTAAGGCATAATGATCCGGCCAATATGTATTACCCGGGTGATTTTAGATTTGGCGGCGGACATGTGATGGAAAAGCTTGTGGCCGGTGAAGAGGTCCAATTGTTTGCCCTGTCCTACGGTACCGACGAGTACCCTTTAAAAGAGATCCGGACCTATTTCACAATTGATGATCTTAATCAGGCCATTATGACCAACCCGAGGAACTGCTACCAGAATTATAATGTTGCGGTGAATTGTTCCGATAAAACGATTTATACCTACCTGGGCGAACTAAAGCCGAATATGACAAATCTGACATACTCTTCGGCAGGGCAGCTCTCTCCGCTGTTGAATGACCCTCTATATAGGACAATCGGGATCGGGACCAGTGTCTGGCTTGCGGGGGCCCATGGGCATGTGTATGCCGAAGGGACCCAGCATGCGTCGGATTGCCTCCGGGGTGACAACGATGTGCCCATGGAGGGCGCCGGCACCCTTGGATTGACCGGGAATATGAAAGAGATGGACAGTGAGTTTGTCCGGGGTGTCAGCTTAAAAGGGTATGGTGCGTCGCTGGCTTTGGGTGTTGGTATCCCCATACCCATATTGGATAAGGAGGTGCTTCGGCACTGCACCGTGCGCGACAGTGAAATATTCGCCGAGGTAATCGATTATTCTTCGACTTACCCCGAAAGGGGAGACGATATTGTCGGCAGGGTTTCCTACGCTGATTTGAGGCGTGGTGAAGTGGAGCTGGACGGCAAGACCGTTGCAGCCGGTTCGATGTCTTCATACTCAAAGGCACTTAAAATATCCGAACTTCTTAAAGAAGAAATAAAAAGGGGCGAATTTTTGTTGAGCAAGCCGATCCGGAATCTGCCTGTTAACCAGGGAATGACCCCGCTTGATGCAAGAGCCCAAGGAGAAAAAAGATGAACACAGCAGAACTGATAACCCAACGCGTTATATTGAGCTTTCCCAAATTTAAATCCGGACAACCGATTATCACCAAGCTGATCAAAGAGTTTGATCTTGAGATAAACATATACAGGGCCCGGGTTACGCCGAATAAAAAGGGGTACATCGCCATGGATATTACAGGCGAAGAATCCTTAATCGAAGAGGGGCTGGAATTCATAGAGTCCTTGAATGTGGATATTGACCTGACCATGAACACTCTTTTATGGGATCAAGACCGGTGTGTCGGGTGTGGTAATTGTGTGCCCCATTGCCCTACCGGTGCACTCCATGTAGGGGATAAAAAATCACGTCAGATCGCTTTTCACAGAGATAAGTGTGTTGAATGTCTTAGTTGCGTTGAAAATTGTCCGTTTGGAGCATGCGTTTCGATATTTTGAATGAACAATGTATAAATAATGCACAACACGATGCGTGTGCCCGTGCGGAATTTTTGGCGGCTAATTTTATTCTAATGTTCTGAAGTTATATAATAATATTATTTATCATTAAGACATACTTTCTCTTGTATGCAAAATGCATTGTGCCAATAATTTACAGTTGTTCGGACCGTGTATCTTAAATTGTATAAGAAGTTTACATTTGAATAAATGCTCTAAAAAATTATATTTCAAAATTGTAGTATGCTTAATATTTTGTGTTTTAAATCAGTGTCTTAACCCTTTTTATGTTTGACTGGTATGATAATGGCAAAGCCTAAGGAACTGAGTTTTAAATCTTAATGCCTGTGGTCTTTAGTGCGCACTATCAATGTTGCGCGGATTTAGCACAAACGAACTTTAAAAATATTAAATAATATATGTTTATAATTATTAATAATGAGAGGCGTTTATGATTTACCCTGGTGAGTACGAACTTGAAGCGGGTCGGAACTATCCGAGTCACGAGGATTTTACTGTTAATCATTGTGAAACAACAGGTGCCGGCATTTATGTAAATCGCAGTTTTAAGAAAGGCGAAATGGTGGCAAGGATGGCCGGGATTACCGTGCCGTATATCCTCCAGCACACCCTTCAGATCAGTCCCTTTCTTCATTTGTATGACCCCCATTTTACCGGCCTTTTACTGCATTCATGTGATCCTTTGGTCTCCCTGGATATGATTAAACTTGAAATCTGGGCATTACAGGATATTAAAGAGGGTCAAGCCCTGACAATGGACTATGCCCAGACAGAGGATACACTGTTCAAGCAGTTTCCCTGCTCGTGCGGTGCAATTAATTGTCGCAAATGGGTTACCGGGCGAAAAGAATCAATCAACGAAACAGGACAGAAGTACCTTCTTGAGCTGGAAAGGAAGTGTGGATGAAGCCACAAAACAATGGTTTGTGGTGGGAAAGAGAGGATTTGTGTTACCAGGATGGAACATTGTGTTTTGCCGGAAAACCAGTGGCGGAGTTGATCGGCACAACCGGCACCCCGGCTTTCTTTTATAATGGAAAGCGCATATTGGAAAATATCGGGCGGCTCCATAAAGCGTTGGACCAACTGGACGGCCATAGAATTTTTTATGCAATAAAAGCCAACCGGTTTGCCCCGGTGCTGACACACATTAAAAACGGGGTTACATGTGGTGTGGACGTCTGTTCGCCCAAAGAGTTGCTGCATGCGTTTTCCTGCGGTTTTAACTGCAATGAGATTTCATATACGGCCAACTCCATGACCGATGATGAGCTCAAGCTTCTGGCCGATAATCCGGATGTTGCATTAAACTGCGATTCTTTGAGCACGATCCGGCGACTGGCCAAGTTCTGTTCCCGCCGAAGAATCGGCCTCCGCGTCAATCCGGCAATGGGGATCGGCTACAGAGATAATGAAACCTTGAAATACAGTGGTGATAAAACCACCAAGTTCGGGATCTACAAAGAGCAGTTCGAGGACGCATTGCAGCTTGCTGAAAAAAATAATTTCACCGTGGATACCATCCATTTTCATACCGGGTGCGGGTATCTGAGCAATCAACTCTCCTTGTTCAGTGAGATTTTGGATGCAACACATTGGTTTTTAGATAAAGTCAAAGATCTGACATTCGTTAATCTTGGTGGCGGCCTGGGTGTTCCCCACGATATTGATGACACACCTTTGGATCTGGATGCCTGGGTATCGATCATCAACTCTCATTTCGGTAACAAAGGCATCATCGTCTGCGTTGAGCCCGGGGATTATATTGCCAAGGACAGTGGTATTCTGGTTTTAGAGGTGAATACGGTCGAGAAAAAGCGCAATACTGATTTTGTCGGTGTGAACGGCGGCTTTAATCTGGCCATTGAGCCCACGTTTTATGGATTGCCCTGTGAACCCGTTGTTCTCACTCAAAAGACAGATCAAATGAAACCCGTAACAATCGTGGGCAATATCAACGAATCCCTGGATGTCTGGAAAGATAACTTTTCCATGCCGGATCAGATTGAAGAGGGTGATCCCCTTGTCTTTATCAATGCCGGTGGATATGCATCTTCCATGATGTCCAATCATTGTATGCGGGGAGAAGTGTCGGAAAACTTACTCGTATAAAAGGCTATTATGAATTTAAGCGCAGAAAATATAGAATATGCAACTGAAGAAGCGACGCTTGCAGAGATGGATAAAAAGCACGTGATTCACCCATGGTCGGATCTGGGCAGTGATGCGGAGTCGATGGTCATTGAATCCGGCAAAGGAATTCATGTGTTTGACAATGAAGGCAACCAATTCATTGATTCGATTTCAGGCATGTGGTGCGTAAATTTAGGCTATGGGAATAAAGAGATGGCAGATGCCATCGCCGACCAGTGCGTTCGCCTGGTCTATTATACGCCTTTTGGGGCCATGGCAAGCCCGCCGTCCATTGAGCTGGCGCATAAACTCAGTGAGCTGACGCCCGGTGACCTCAATTACTTCCAGTTTACAACCAGCGGGTCCACGGCGGTGGAGTCTGCAATCCGGTTTGCCCATTACTATTTTAATTGTCTGGACCAGCCCGACAAAAAGCATATTATTTATCGTGAAAATGCCTATCACGGCAGTACGTATCTGACTGCCTCACTGAACGGCAAACGATGTGATCGCAGTTACTTTAATTACATCACCGATATTGTTCATGCCATTCCTGATCCCAATCCGTTTAAAAGAGATCCAGGCATGAGCGTTGAAGATTTCTGCGATCTTCGCGTTCGTGAGCTTGAAGAAAAGATTTTAGAACTTGGACCGGACAAGGTCGCATGTTTCATTGCCGAACCGGTCATGGGCTCAGGCGGTGTGATTGTACCGCCCGCCGGGTATCATAAAAAAACCCTGGATATCTGCAGAAAATATGATGTGCTGTATATCTCAGATGAAGTCGTTACGGCATTCGGTCGATTGGGGCACCATTTTGCTTCCGAATCGGTGTTCGATATCGTGCCGGATATCATCACCGTGGCCAAGGGCATCTCTTCGGGGTATCAGCCGTTAGGGGCTGCCATTATATCCGAAAAGCTGATGGCGCGAATCAGCGGGGACTCAGCAAAGCCTAATTCATATTACACAAACGGGTTCACCTATTCCGGACATCCCGTGGCATGTGCCGCCGCCTTGAAATATCTTGAAATCATGGAGCGGGACAACATCAATGCGCATGTCAGGGATGTGGGCCCCTATTTCATACAGCGCCTTGAGGAACTCAAGGCGTACCCCATTGTCGGCGATGTCAGGGGTGTTTGTTTAATGGCATGTGTGGAGTGTGTGGTATCCGACGATGAAGAAGAAAATATCGCTGTTGCCCAGAGAGTCGATGAATTCTGCCAGGAAAAAGGGCTCATTGTCCGGCCCTATGAAAATTTATGCATATTGTCTCCACCGTTGATTATCGACAAAGCCGGTATTGATCAGATTGTGGATATTTTAATAGACAGCATTATCGCAACAATGAGTGAAAGAGATAAGGAGACCAAATGATGGGAGATATAGATGTCCATCTTTTAATAAATGGAAATATTGTGGATGGAGAAGGGGAGAAAACTTCTCTTTTCAGTCCGGAAAATAATGAATTTATCGCAGATGTGCCATGCGCGACCACTGCACAGGTTGACCTGGCCGTGGCTGCGGCCAATGCGGCATTCCCGGCCTGGAAAAGAAAATCCTTTGCGGACAGGGCCGCGGTTTTATTTCAACTTGCCGACCGTATCGATGAAAAAGCAGACGCTTTGGCAAAGCTTGAATCCCTGAACTGCGGTAAACCCTATCAGCGAATGCTCGAAGACGAAATGCCCGCCATTTCCGATCATTTTCGTTTTTTTGCCGGCGCCAGTCGCTGCATGTCCGGCAGTGCCACGGGGGAATACCTTGAAGGGTTTACCAGTATGATCCGCAGGGACCCTGTGGGCGTTGTGGGTCAAATCGCTCCCTGGAACTATCCTTTGATGATGGCCGCCTGGAAAATTGCCCCGGCCCTGGCAGCCGGGAATACAGTGGTGTTCAAACCATCCGAATGTACCCCCCTGACCATGCTTGCCTTGGTCGAAGACGTCAAAGAGCTGTTCCCCGCCGGTGTGCTTAATATTGTAACGGGCAGGGGCAGTGTGGTGGGCAAACACATTGCCGAGCATGAAAAAATCCAGATGGTGTCAGTTACAGGTTCGGTCAATACCGGAAAGCAGGTGCTGACCTCTGCAACATCCAACGTAAAGCGTACGCATCTGGAGTTGGGGGGCAAGGCACCGGTCATTGCATTTGACGATTGTGATGTCGATGACCTGGTGGAAAATATGAAATTGTGGGGCTATTACAATGCAGGACAGGATTGTACGGCAGCCTGTCGGTTGTATGTCCAGGATGGTATCTACAAGGAAGTGGTTGAAAAACTGGCTGTGGCCGTTCAGGGCATTGATGTCAATGAGATCGGGCCGCTGATCTCTGCCGAACAGCGGGAGATCGTCAGCGGATTTGTTGAACGTGCCAAAAAGGTACCCCATCTGAAAATCCTTGCCGGCGGCAATAAAATTGACCGTGGCTATTTTTACGAGCCCACCCTCATCGCCGATGCCCTTCAAGATGACGAGGTGGTGCAGGAGGAGATCTTCGGACCGGTGGTTTCCGTCACCCGTTTCCGCGATGAAGATCAGGCCATGGAATGGGCCAATGATTGCAAGTATGGGTTGGCGTCTTCTATATGGACCAAGGATATCGAAAAAGCACACAGGGTTTCATCCATGCTTCAATATGGTGTCACGTGGATTAATACATATTTTATGTATGCCTCCGAGATGCCCCATGGGGGATTTAAAATGTCCGGATATGGTAAGGATCTTTCGATGTATGGGTTGGAAGACTATACGGTTGTTCGACACATTATGGTGAAAATGTAGAATATTTTCATTTTTAAACTCGTAAAAAGCAGATGGGTGGCTACCTGCATCCATCTGCTTTTGTGTTTTGAAATCAATGTGTAATTTGTGCACATCTCTTATTGAGATCTAATATTTGTCTGATAAAAAGATGTGATACTGTTTTTCATAATATTTTCGATATTTTTATGGCCTTGAAATGTACGTTTATTAATGATAGGTCATAACGAAACGGTCGGATAGGGCCGGGAAGGAAAGAGATGAATGTGTAAATTATTCACACCAGATCGACGTCTCATCACCTGGGTATCATGGGTCGCAGTGTTGAAATTTCATGGATAGTTCAGAATTCCCCATTAGTGTTCTTTGCGTAGATAAAGGTAAGTTACTGGCAGATCAAGTAAAAGAGGTGTTTGACGAAGATCAGGTCGCCATCGCCTTTGAACGAAGTCTTGAGACCGTTGTGGATCGGTTTGAAAAAGAGCGGTTTGATTTGATGCTTTTTTCCGGTTCCATGGCCAGGAACCAGCAGTCCGGTGCCCTGGATATCCTGGAGTTGATTTCAGCCAAATGCCCCCAGACTCAGATTTTACTGTTCATGCCGCCAGGCGCCCTGAAGTTTGCAAATCTTGGATTGCGTGCCGGGGCATACCACTATTCCACCCTGCCCATCAGCAATGAGGAACTCAAGCTGCTTATCGGGTCGGCCATCCAGGCCAAACCACAATTGGGCCCCAATATGCTTTTAAAGGCTGAGACCGAGAAAACCACCTTTGAAAGCATGGTCGGCAGATCTTCGGTGATGCAGAAAACCTATCGCCAGATTCGCCAGGCTGCCGCCACGGATATTCCCGTTCTGATTTCCGGTGAAACCGGGACCGGTAAAGAGTTGGTTGCCCAGGCAATCCATGAGCTCAGCGCCAGGGCGCACGCCCCTTGTATTCCTGTTCATATCGCCTCTTTGCCCCAGGATCTGGTGGCCAGCGAATTGTTCGGGCATGTGGCCGGGGCCTTTACCGGTGCCTCTAAATTGAGAAAAGGGTGCTTTGAGCAGGCGGACGGCGGCACCGTATTTCTGGACGAAATAGGAACCATTGACCAAAAGATGCAGGTCAGTCTGCTGCGGCTCATAGAGACCAATGAATTTTCCAGAATAGGCAGTCAGGATAGTCAAAATGCCAATGCCCGGGTTATTGCCGCCACCAATGCGGACCTTGAAGATGAGGTTCGGATGGGCAACTTCAGAGAGGATCTGTATTACAGACTGGATGTCCTGAGCATTGAAATGCCGCCCCTGCGCGAACGAAACGGTGACATTCCCCTTCTGGTGAGTCATTTTATCAAGCAGGCCTGCGACGATTTTAAAAAAAATATCCGGGGTATGTCTTCGGATTTCATCAACTGTGTTGAGGCGTACCCTTGGCCGGGCAATGTGAGGGAGCTGAAAAATGCCATTCAGCGTGCCGTCATCTCCGCCACAGAGGATGTGCTTAGGACCGGCAATCTGCCCGACCGGGTCAGCCGGAACCAGGACCGGGAAGCCCGGGTGACCATCCGTGTGGGGATGACGTTGGCCCAGGTTGAAAAAGAATTGATTATCCGAACCCTTGACTACA
The DNA here is from genome assembly GCF_963666675.1 of uncultured Desulfobacter sp. Classification (NCBI taxonomy): domain Bacteria; kingdom Pseudomonadati; phylum Thermodesulfobacteriota; class Desulfobacteria; order Desulfobacterales; family Desulfobacteraceae; genus Desulfobacter; species uncultured Desulfobacter sp. The sequence continues at coordinate 1,046,959 of NZ_OY762929.1, forward strand.
CCGGGGGAAACCGGTCCAGGACCAGTGAAATTTTAGGTATTTCCCGGCGGTCTTTGTATAATAAAATGGATCGTTACGGATTGAGTATGAAATTTCAAAAACCATAAAAAAATATCAATTTTTTATTTTATATCAATCGGTTTAATGGTTTTATGGTACATATGAAGAAAAAAAGCATTGACAATAAAGTTCGATTTGGATACCATTCCGGCGTTAATTTGATGGGCCATTAGCTCAATTGGTAGAGCAACTGACTCTTAATCAGTAGGTCCAAGGTTCGATCCCTTGATGGCCCACCATCCAAATTAAAACAACGGCTTGTAGGCTTTTTTCTGAGCTTACAGGCTTTTTTTGTTTCACCACGCTTTCTTTTTTTAAGCCGTTTCTAAAATCACTTTACCCGGCCCCGTTTTGTTTGATATTAAAGAAGATAAAAGAAACCGCTTTCCTTTGTTTAAGAAATTTATTCTCAAGGAGAAAAAATGTCCGTAATTGTCCAATATATTGTTGTCAGGGATGGAGATGAAAAGATGACATTCGCGACAAAAAAAGAAGCCGATGCCTATGACAAGATGTTAGATATTGCTGACAATTTATTTGATTTTCTTGGAAGTTCCAATATCGTTCTTGACGAAACCCGCAAAGAGGAGATTTCCCTTCTGCTAGCTGAAAAACGCGAAGAGGTGATGCCCATTTTAAGGGGGGTCTCTCCCAAAGCCAAAACAGACCGGAAAAAGAGTGCTGCTGCTCCGGGAACGGCCAAAAAACGCAGCAAAGCAACTGCCAAACGGGCCGGTACATCTCAAGAAAAGAACACCGCAACTGAAGTCAAGTCTGCTGACAATTCAACCTCCCGTTCAAAAGAAGCATCTTGAAAACGAGTAACTAAGCCGGATAATTTAAATACCGATAGCGGCGTTTGACCCGAGGAGCGTATGTATGCCTTCTTTATTGTATAGAGTGATGCGTGTGGCTGTGGTTCTGCTGCTTGCAGCAGGTGTGGCGGTGTGGCTCTATTTTTCCAGAGAAAAGCCCCAAAAAAAGCCAATGGAACGCATTCCCCCGACTGTGCTGTGCGTGCCTGCAGTTCCCGGAAGTTTTGATATGACCGTTGAAGCCTTCGGCACGGTTACGCCCCGGAACAGTGTCAAATTGGCCATGGAGATTGCGGGCCGTATTGATTATATCCATCCTGATTTCCGGGAAGGCGCATTGATTCGTCAAGGTGACGTCCTTTTGCGGATTGACCGGCGAACCCTTGTCCTGAATGAAAAAACCGCCCGGGTCCAGGTGGATCAAGCCAGGGCTGATATTCGTCTGCTCAAGCAGGAGACGCTGAATTTAAAGGCCGATGCCGAAATTGCCCGCTCTAATCTGGAATTGGCTGCCAAAGAGATGGAACGGATCCGGGCGTTGGCCAAAAATCAATTTGCGTCCAAAACCACTCTGGATAAGGCGGAGCAACAATATTTAAGTGCGAAAAATCAGCTTCAGAATATCACCAATGCCCAGGATCTTCTCCCTTCCCGCATGGCCGTGAAAAAATCTGTCCTGGCGTCGGCCCGGGCCGCACTGGCAACGGCGTCTCTGAATGTTGAAAAATCCGAGATTAAAGCTGATTTTAATGGATTTGTGATGACAAAACAGGTCCAGGTCGGAGAGTATGTAAATCCCGGTCAGGTGCTTGGGGTCATATATGAAAAAGATGCCCTGGATGTTGACATCCGCATCCCCCTTGAAGAACTTCAATGGCTGGGCTCTGTTTTTGAGAACGGGGGACGCCCCCAGGTGCGGTTGACCATCGCCAATCTGGACGGGGGTCGCTCTCCGGTGTGGCCGGGCCGGGTGGCCCGAATAAAGGCCGCCGTTGACGAAAAGACCCGGACCATGCCCATGACCGTTGAAATCGGAACCCTTGATGTTAAAGACCCTTTGCTGCTGCTTCGGCCCGGTGTATTTGTCAAGTGCCGTGTCACAGGGGTGCAAAGGGAAAACGTGTTTAAGGTGCCGCGAACGCTCATGCGCTCTCCGGATGCCCTCTATCTGGCCCGGGCGGATCATCTTGTGATTCAAACGGTCAAGGTGATCCGACGGTTTGAAGACGACGTTTATATCGCCGGGGGGCTGGCTCCGGGGGATATGATCATTGCATCTCCCTTGCCCGGGGCGATGGACGGTATGCCCGTCACCGTCAAAGACGCCGGGAACACGCCATGAAAGCCCTGGGTAAATGGTCGGTGGAGCACCGTGTGACGGTGAATCTGGTCATGGTGTTTCTAATCGTGGCCGGGATGTTCACGGCCATAAATATGAAACGGGAAATGTTCCCCCAGTTCTCTTTGGACATGATCAGTATCTCCGTGGAGTATCCCGGGGCTTCCCCCGAGGATGTGGAAGAGGGGATCTGCATCAAAATTGAAGAGCAACTCAAAAGTCTTGAGGATATCAAGACCATGTATTCCACTGCGGTGGAAGGCCATGCCGTGGTAACCCTGGAGCTTGATGCCGGAACAGACATCACCGACAAACTCAACGAAGTCAGAACCGAAGTTGACCTCATCGACTCTTTTCCCACCCAGGCAGAAGATCCTGTGGTGGTTGAGATCAAAAATAATGAACCGGCCATCTATGTGGCGGTTTACGGCGATGTGGGCGAACGAATTCTTAAGCAGACAGCCGATAAAATCAGGGACGATCTGGTGGAGTTTGAAGAGATCTCCCTGGCCGAACTTATGGGGGTCCGGGAGTATGAGATTTCAGTGGAGGTTTCCGAAGAAAATCTTCGCAAATTTTCCCTCTCCTTTGATGATGTGGCCGCCGCCGTGGGGACGGGGAGCCTTGAGCTGCCCGGTGGACTGATTAAAACCCCCGGCGGTGAGTTCCTGGTCCGGGCCAAGGGGAAGCGCTACACCGGCGCTGAATATGAACAGATCCCTCTGGTGACAAGGGCTGACGGCACGGTGGTGCGCTTAGGTGATGTGGCCCGGGTGGTTGACGGATTTGAGGACAAGGACCTGCAATCCCGGTTCAACGGGCAGCCGGCGGCCATGGTGGTGGTCAGACGCACCAGTTCCCAGGATACCATTGCCATTTCAAACCGGGTGCTTGCCTACCTTGACGACGTCCGGGATGATATGCCCCAGGGCATCCGTCTCGGGCACTGGTATAACATCGCGGATATGGTCCAGGGGCGGATTGATCTCTTGCTGAAAAACGGCATCCAGGGCATTCTCCTGGTGTTTGTGGTGCTGGCCCTGTTCCTGGATCTAGGCCTTGCGTTCTGGGTGGCATCGGGGATTCCCATTACCTTTATGGGGGCCTTTCTTTTTCTGGAATACATTGGTGCGTCGGTGAATATGCTCTCTTTGTTCGGGTTTATCATGACCCTGGGCATCCTTGTGGATGACGCCATTATTGTGGGGGAGAATGTCTATACCCACTACGCTGCCGGTAAAACGCCCAAGCAGGCTGTGATGGCGGCCATGGAACAGGTGGGCGGACCTGTGGTCATGGCGGTGACCACGACCATTGTGGCGTTTGCACCGCTGATGTTTATCACCGGCATCATGGGAAAGTTCATCGCCGTCATGCCCCAGTCCGTGATCTGCATTCTTTTCATATCCCTTATAGAGGCCTTTTTTATCCTTCCGGCCCACCTGGAAGGTACGTTGTCCCACCCGTCTGCCGGGGGGCGCAGTCCGAAAATCTACAAAATACTGTTTTTCTGGGTTCACTGGCTCAAGACGGATATTGCCTATATTCACGGCGTTGTAAGGTACCGGATGGAACGCGGGTTGAATCGGGTTATTTACAGCTATTATCTGCCGATATTGCGTTATTGCATCAAAAACAGATATTTTACCCTGATTTTGGGCGTGGGGTGCCTGATCATCAGTTTGGGCCTGATTGCCGGCGGACATGTTCCGTATACGTTTTTCCCGAAAACCGATTCCGACTGGATGCTTTCGGAAATTGTATATCCTCTGGGCACCCCTTTCAGTACCACCCGGAAAACCATCGAGCAGATCGAAGCCGGCGCCTTTAAACTCAACGATTATTTCAGGGAGCGGGTTGAGGGGAATCAAGATATTATTGTGAATACTTTCTCCCTGGTGGGCGTCATACCACAACGGGACTGGAAAGAGGGTGTGTCGGGCGGACATTGCGGCGAAGCCTGGATCGAAATCGTACCGGCGGCAAGGCGCCCGGATGTCCTGGCGTCGGAGGTGGCAACCAAATGGCGGGAATTCACCGGTGATATCCTCGGCGCAGAGCAATCTACCTTTACCATTATTGGCGGCGGCCCCGGGGGAAATCCCATTGAGATCCGTCTGCACGGCAATTCGCTTTCACGGATGGATGCGGCAGCCCAGGTCCTTAAAGATGAGATTGCATCCTATCCGGGCACCTTTGATATCACCGATGATTTCAGGCCCGGAAAGATGGAAAAACAGGTCTATATCCGGCCGGGCGCCAAAGCGTTGGGTGTGACCATGGCCGATATCGCCACCCAGCTTCGCCAGGCATATTACGGGGATGAGGTGCTTAAAATCCAGCGGGGCAAAGATGATGTCAAGGTGATGGTACGGTATTCCAAGCAGGAACGGCAGACCGAGTCCAGTATCGACCGGCTCCGCATCCGGACCAAGGACAACCGGGAGATCCCCTTGAATCAGGTGGCCCGCATTGAGACCCAGCGGGGATACGCCGCAATAAAGCGCGTGGACAGACACCGGGTGATTACGGTGTCGTCAAACCTTGATGAAGATGTTGCCAATGCCCGGAATATTGTAAAGGATTTGAGTGAAAATTTTTTGCCGGACATGATTAAGCGGTTCCCCGGGGTCGACTATGATCTCGAAGGCCAGGCCAAACGCAGCAAGGAGTCCATGGAGAGTCTGATGAAAGGGTTTATTGTGGCCGCCATGATCATTTTTCTGCTTTTGGCAAGCCAGTTTCGTTCCTACAGCCAGCCGTTGATCATTATGACCGCCATCCCCTTTGGGCTCATCGGGGCCATTGTGGGGCATTTTATCATGGGGCTGGATATTACCATGATTTCGATTTTCGGCATTGTGGCGCTTTCCGGTGTTGTGGTCAACGACTCTTTGATTCTCATAGATTTTATCAATGTCGAAGTGGCCAAGGGGACAGCGGTGTTTGAGGCCGTGATCAAGTCCGGTGAAACCCGGTTTCGCCCTGTGATCTTAACTTCCTTTACCACAGTGGCCGGCCTTGCTCCACTTCTGACGGAAACAAGCTTTCAGGCCAAATTCCTTATTCCCATGGCCGTGAGTATCAGTTTTGGTCTGGTTGCCGCCACGGTGTTGACCCTGATTTTTGTGCCGGCTTTATATGTGGTGCTCCGTGAGTTGGCGCTGTTTGTATCAGGCGGGCAGGATCGACAAGACCATGGGGGGTAATTTACAAAACACTTCTTTGACGCCCAATTTGCAAAATTTATGGTATAAACAATGCCGTTTTTTTAACCGATCATATTTTTTTAACCGATCATAAGTGACCGCTCGGCCAAAGGGCGGCAATTTAACAGGACAAGGCGTTTATGAATAATATGTTTACCGAACAGATCTGGATGGATGCCTGGGTAAATGATACGGCCGGTAAAGATACCCTTGCCGTGCATAAGGGGTATGCCACGGCACGGTTCTGGGATAAGGCGTCGGTAACATATAATACCGATAAACATGAAATCAGAAGCCGGCGTACGACCCGTGCCCTGGCGGCGCTCAGGGAAAAAGGTCTGCTGTTTGAAGGGATGCGTGTCCTTGATATCGGCTGCGGTACCGGGATGATGGCCCTGGCCCTGGCCCAGGAAGGGGCCCAGGTGACGGCCATGGATTTTTCTTCGGGTATGCTTGACCGGTTTAAAGGGGAGATTTCCGAACAGCTGAGCAGCAAAATAACCCTTGTCCAGGAAGACTGGCACCAGCTGGATATCCGGCAATGGGGATGGGAAAAGGCCTTTGATCTGGTCCTGGCCTTCATGTCGCCGGCCGTGGCCTCACCGGAATCGTTTTCAAAAATGATCAAATGCGCGGCAAAGGGGTGTGCAATCAGGGGCTGGGCGGCCCGGCGTCAGCCCGACGTGTTTAAGGAGTTGTGGGAAATGATCATGAACCGTCCTTTGGACGACAAGCCCCAAAGTATTCTTTATAAAATTAATCTGCTGTTTTCCATGGGACTCTATCCGGACGTCTATTTTGATGTGGTGGAGTGGGATCAGATGATCTCCGTGGACACCGAAACCGAGAATCAGGTCGCTTTTTTTACAAAGGTGTCCGGAAAACCGGATGGGGATATCCGGCCCGTGGTTCAGTCATACTTGAAGGCCCGGGCCGAACAAGGGCGTGTCAGAAAAAAGCAGAAAGGGGTAACCGCTACGGCTGTTTTTCCGGTTAATCCTTTGATTTAAAGATAAAGCACGGACGAATTTATCCTCCCTAGGGGGTGTCTTCGTCCATGGATTGAATAAAGGCCTGGAATTTCTTAAATGTAGATGTGTCCATGGCATGTTCCATGCGGCATGCCGTGTCATCAGCCTTTTGTTCTTCCACACCGATAAAACGGATCAAAAAATCTTTCAACATAATATGGCGCTTTTCAATCTCTTTTGCTATTTTTTCACCTTTGGGTGTCAGGGTCACATAGCCGTAAGGTTCATAATTGATAAGCTCCTGGGCTGCAAGCTTTTTGAGCATCCCGGTAACTGATCCGCGCTTTATGTCGAGCCGTTCGGCAATATCCTTTGAACGGGCAACCGTATTGGTTGTCTGAAGTTCGAGTATGGTTTCAAGATAGTCTTCCAGGCTTTCGGACAAGTCTATTGATTTTGGCATTCATGTTCCTCCGGTTGAAAATTTAGCATTTCTTATAATGATGTGTCTTGGTAAGTTTATCAATATATTTTTTGAAAGTTTTAAAAAAAATTAGGTGCTGTCTTACATTGTGCAACCCAAGTTTAAAGTATTGTCACGCCGTAAAATCTGTTTATAGTAATAGAATGTATTTTTGATGCCTTTACCCGTAAGCAATAACTATTCATGATAGAGGTAAACATATGAGTGATGATTCCAGACCCATTACCCCCGAGATTGTATCAGAGGAAGACGAGGGAAATGAAAATAAAGGCGGACTGATTACCCAGAGCACGAAGCCTAAATTTTTATACCTTGTTCCCATAACCGGACGACCCCATCTGCCCGCACAGGTCCAGCCTTTATTTGTCAGTAAAAAGCGCTGGGAGGAGACTCTGGCCAAGTCCGCCAAGGAGAATCAGGGCCTTTTAGGGCTGTGCTATTTCAGTGAAGTTAAGGGGAAATATGTGTACAAAGAAGATTTCCCCAAAGTTGGGTGTGTGGTGCGCATGCTCAATGTCCAGGAAGTGGAGGGTAATCTGCAGTTCATTGCCCAGGGTCTTGAACGGTTTAAAATTAAAAAGTTCTTGTCTGACAAACCGCCGTTTGTGGCCGAAGTGGAGTACCCCACTGAACCCGAGGAAGACGAGGATAAGGTCAAGGCCTATGCCATCTCCATTATTTCAAACATCAAGCAGCTTTTATCTTTGAATCCGTTGTATTCAGAAGAGCTTAAGCAATATCTGAATCGGTTTTCACCGGACCAGCCCTCTCCGTTGACCGATTTTGCCGCCGGCATTACCACGGCGTCCGGGGATGATCTGCAGGATATTCTTGAAACAGAATCCATCCTGGACCGGATGAAAAAGGTGATGATGCTGCTGCAAAAAGAGATCGAGATTGCCAAGCTACAGACACAAATCCAAAAGGACATCAACACCAAAGTCGATGACAATAAGCGAAAGTTCTTTCTTCGGGAGCAGCTCAAGGCCATCCAGAAGGAGCTTGGCGTCCAGAAAGACGATAAAACCTCTGATGTGGATAAATTCAAAGAACGGTTTGCCGAACTTGAACCGCCCGAGCACGTCGTCAAACGGTTTGACGAGGAAATTGAAAAATTGTCCGTGCTGGAAACCGGATCATCGGAGTACGGCGTGACCCGCAACTATCTGGACTGGGTCACCTCCTTTCCCTGGGGTGTCTATTCCGAAGACAATATTGACATTGAGCGGGCGGAAAAGGTTCTGGACCGGGACCATGCAGGCCTCTCCGATGTCAAGGAACGGATCATCGAGTTCTTTGCCGCAGGCGTGTATAAAAAGGATATTTCCGGGTCCATCATTTTGTTTGTGGGCCCCCCCGGTGTGGGTAAAACCTCCATCGGCAAGTCCATTGCCGAAGCCCTGGGACGAAAATTTTATCGCTTTTCTCTGGGCGGCATGCGTGACGAGGCCGAGATCAAAGGCCATCGGCGCACCTACGTAGGGGCGTTGCCGGGCAAACTGGTTCAGGCCTTGAAAGATACGGCCGTGGCCAATCCGGTAATCATGCTTGATGAGGTGGATAAGATCGGTGCATCCTACCAGGGAGATCCTGCGTCGGCATTGCTTGAAGTCCTTGATCCCGAGCAGAATGGAGAGTTTTTGGACCATTACCTGGACCTTCGCATTGATCTGTCCAAGGTACTGTTCATCTGCACGGCCAATACCCTGGATACCATCCCCGGGCCTTTGTTGGACCGTATGGACATGATTAAACTCAGCGGCTATATCACGTCTGAAAAGTTGGAGATCGCAAGAAAGCACCTGTGGCCGAGACTTTTGAAGCGAAATAACCTTACGGGCTCCATCATCACCATCACCGACCCCACCATCCGGCATCTCATTGAAGGCTATGCCCGGGAAGCCGGGGTGCGTAATCTTGAAAAGCTTTTAAATAAGATCATACGCAAAAGTATTGTCAAAATTCTAAAGGATAAAGAGGAGAAGATCCAGATCAATATCAAATCCCTGGAGGATCTGCTCGGCCCGCCTGCGTTCACGCCTGAAAAACAGATGACCGGGGTGGGGATTGTGACCGGTCTTGCCTGGACTGCCATGGGCGGGGCCACCTTATCCATAGAGACGGTGAAGGTGCATGGAAAAGGTCCCGGCTTCAAGCTGACCGGAAAGCTTGGTGATGTGATGCAGGAGTCTGCTTCCATAGCGCTCTCCCATATCCGTTCTTCGTCAAAAAGTTACGGTATTGAAGATGATTATTTTGATGAGGCATTTGTCCATATCCATGTCCCCGAGGGGGCCACGCCCAAGGACGGACCCAGTGCCGGCGTTACCATTGCCACCGCCATTGTCTCCATGGCGTCGGGGCGCCAGATTAAGCGGCCTTTGGCCATGACCGGGGAACTGACACTTACCGGCGATGTTCTGCCCGTGGGCGGGATCAAAGAAAAGATCATTGCCGCCCGGCGGGTGGGTATCAAAGAGATTATCCTGCCCCATGGCTGTAGCAGTGATTTTAAGAAACTGCCCGAGCATATTAAGGAGGGCATCGAATTTCATTTTGTGAAAAAATATAAAGAGGTCTACAAAATAGTGTTTGGTTAAACACTGTTTGAAGGACTGATACGCGTGCCGTCCAAGCGTCCTTTCAAGGATGTGGGCGGCACTTTCTTTTTTGGGGAAGGGCATTCCCCTTTCACAGCCTGCCTTCTGTGTTCCATGGTTAAACAAGTTGCTCAAGTGGTCCTGTGGGATTATATATATTTGCATTATTTTAAAATTTAAAATGAAAAAAGTAATGCAAATATAATTGACATGTGCTTATCCTGTCATACATTTATCTCGTCAACAACAAAACCAGTGGAGGTAAACACATGAGCCATATCATCGGGATCGATTTGGGAACCACAAATTCCTGCGTATCCATACTTGAAAACAACAAACCCATCGTTATTACCAACCCCGAAGGGGGAAGAACCACGCCGTCGGTTGTGGCGGTAACCCAAGGCGGTGAGCGTCTGGTGGGCCAGGCGGCCCGACGCCAGGCCGTCACCAACCCTGAAAACACCGTGTTCGGGGTAAAGCGTTTAATCGGCAGGCAGTTTGACTCCCCTGAAGTGCAGGCGGATGTCGGTGTTCTGCCATATAAAATTAGGAAGGCTTCCGGCGGCGGGGTATCCGTTGAAATGAACGGCAAAGCGCACACCCCGGCGGAAATTTCCTCATTTATTCTGGCCAATATTAAAAAAACAGCCGAAGAATACCTCGGGGAAAAGGTCACGGATGCGGTAATCACTGTTCCGGCCTATTTTAACGACAGTCAGCGTCAGGCCACAAAGGATGCAGGGAAAATCGCAGGGCTCAACGTACTGCGCATCATTAACGAGCCCACAGCCGCCTCGCTTGCCTTTGGGCTGGATAAAAAGGATGAAGAGAAAATTGCCGTATTTGACCTTGGGGGCGGCACCTTTGATATCTCCATTCTGGAACTGGGCGGCGGTGTCTTTGAGGTTAAATTCACCAACGGCGATACCCATCTTGGCGGCGAGGATTTTGACCTGCAGATCGTCAACTATCTGGCCGATGAGTTCAAGCGAGAACAGGGCATTGATATTAGAAACGATGCCATGGCGCTCCAGCGGCTCAAAGAGGCGGCGGAAAAAGCAAAACAAGAGCTGTCCACCGCGTTGGAAACAGAGATTAATCTGCCCTTTATCACCGCAGATGCGTCCGGTCCCAAGCATTTGAATATCAAAATGGGACGTGCCAAACTTGAAAGTCTGGTGACGGAACTGCTCGACCGGCTGGAAGGTCCGTGTGCCACAGCCGTCAAGGATGCAGGTTTTCAGTTTTCCGACATCAACCGTGTGATCCTTGTGGGCGGCATGACCCGGATGCCGGCGGTTCAGGCCAGGGTGGAAAAGATATTTGGCCGAGCTGCGGACAAGGGGGTAAACCCGGATGAAGTGGTCTCATTGGGTGCCGCGATCCAGGGGGGGATTCTCAAGGGGGATCTGGAGGATGTTCTGTTGCTGGATGTTACACCGCTTTCCCTGGGAATCGAGACTTTAGGCGGGGTGATGACCCGCCTGATCGACAAAAATACCACGATTCCGGCAAAGAAAAGTGAAGTGTTTTCCACAGCCGAAGACAATCAGCCTGCCGTTACCATACATGTACTCCAGGGTGAACGGGAGATGGCCTCCGACAATAAACTGCTGGGTCAATTTGAATTGACCGGTATTGCCCCGGCACCCAGGGGAACGCCCCAGATTGAAGTGACCTTTGATATTGATGCAGACGGTATTGTCAATGTGTCGGCCAAAGATAAGGCAACGGGTAAGGCCCAGTCCATCCGCATCACAGCCTCGTCGGGTCTCTCCAAAGCGGAGATTGATGCCCTGGTGAACGATGCCAGGCGCCATGAACAAGAGGATCGGATGAAAAAAAATCTGGTCACCGCCCGAAACCAGGCGGATCACTTGATCTACCAGACCGAAAAGATCATGGCCGATGCCCAGGCACCTGTGGACCCGGATACTAAAAATCGCCTGGAAAGTCTGGTCAACGATCTAAAAGAGGCGGTCGCATCTGATGATGTGAACCGGATCAACACCGCTGCCGAACGCTTGAATCAGGTCCTGCAGGCCATGAGCCAGGCCGCCCAGACCCATGATCCGTCTTCGGGCCAGGCCGGAGCTGCCGGTAAAACAGCATCGGATGATGATGACATTGTTGATGCTGAATTCTCAGAAGTGGCCTGACCCTTATTTTAACCCATCTTCACCCGATCCCCGCCGGGGGATCGGGTGAAGATTCTATATATTGTCTGCCGTCATGTCGGTGGGAATGTTATACTGTTATCGCCGCCCTGATCTTTACCCACACCTGTTCGGGGATTTGGGCACCCATCACCTGGCACACCTCGTATCCGCACATGGAACCTAACCGGCCGCTTTGTTCAATGGAAAGGCCATTGGCAATGCCGTATAAAAAGCCTGCGGCCCAAAGATCTCCTGCGCCTGTGGTGTCCACCGGTGCATTGCCTTTTATGGGCTCAATGCGGGTAATGGTATTTTCATGGGAGACATAACTGCCCCGGCTTCCCACCTTTAAAACGGCATAGGCAACGTCAGCAGACAGCTTTTCAATGGCAGCATTTTCATCTGATTCCCCGGTGTATGCCTTTGCTTCGTCTTCGTTGGCTATGAGGATATCCACATATTCCTTGATCAAATCCGCCAGGATATCTTTGGAGGCATTCACCACCTCAAAGCTTGCCAGATCCAGGGCCACCAGGGCACCGGCCTCTTTTGCCGCTTTGACCGAAGCCATCATCAGGTCGCGGTTAAACAATAGATACCCTTCCACAAGGGCGATGGCTGAATCCGCAAACATCTGACTTGTCACGCCGGCAGGGTCCAGCAGGCTTGAGGCGCCAAGGTCCGTGAACATGGAACGCTGGGCATCGGGCGTTACGATGGACAGCACCTTGCCCGTGGGGGTATCAAATGTGGTCAGCATGGGCTCCACCCGGCATTCCCGGACCTCTTTTTCAAAAATAGTTCCGTATTCATCTTTGCCCCGGGCCCCGATAAACCTGGCGGCTCCCCCAAGTTTGCCCACGCCAAGGATGGTATTGCAGGCCGCGCCACCGGGTATAATCACCGGGACCTGGGATGAGGCGGATATGATCTGCTGCTGCTCATCTGCGGTTACATAGGTCATTCCGCCTTTTTCTTTGTTAAGCTTTTGTAAGAATTCATCGGTTTCATTAATCAGAACGTCCACCAAAGCAGAGCCGATTCCGGTGATGGTATTAGAAGGCATGCGATATCTCCTGTTATGGATAATTGTTTTAAAAATGATGGTTATCATCAAAAAGTCCGGCCTGCTTGTCAAGGGATTTTGTGAAATTTATGCAAATATACAGATATCTTGATATATTTTTATGGGCCATTGACAAAGACGAGGATAAGTGTCATTAATATAACGTTTTTTGATTTTCCCGCATTGGTTTTATTCGATTTGAAATTCCAATTATTGCAGCGCAGGAGCTGGGAAATCTTAAATAAACGAAATGCGTATGCACAATTAAATCACCAATAATTCACCCCATATCAAGCGCAAGGAGATATTATGTCAGAAGACAAATCTTTTCTGTTTACTTCCGAATCTGTAACCGAAGGTCACCCTGACAAGGTGGCGGATGCCATTTCAGACAGCATTCTTGATGCCATTATGACCGAGGACAAAAAATGTCGCGTGGCCTGTGAGACACTTGTTACAACAGGACTTGCCATGGTGGCCGGAGAAATTACAACCGATTGCTATGTGGATATTCCCGAAGTGGTCAGGCAGACCATCAGAGATATCGGCTATAACTCATCCAATATGGGCTTTGACTGGAAAACCTGTTCGGTTATTACCAGTATCGATCAGCAGAGCGCCGACATTGCCCAGGGGGTAAATGAAGGCGACGGCCTGTTTAAAGAGCAGGGAGCCGGTGACCAGGGCCTGATGTTCGGTTATGCCTCCAATGAGACCGAAGAACTGATGCCCATGCCCATCATCTATGCCCATAAACTGACCAGGCGGTTGACCCAGGTTCGCAAGAACGGCGCCCTTGATTTTCTGCGTCCCGACGGAAAATCACAGGTCAGTATCGAATATGTGGACGGCGTGCCCACGCGGGTTGACACCGTGGTGGTCTCCACCCAGCACTCACCGGACATTTCCTATGAGGATCTTAAGGCGGCCGTAATCAAAGACGTTATAAAAAAGGTAATTCCCGGGGAGATGATGGACGGTGACACCCGGTTTTTCATCAATCCCACCGGCCGTTTTGTTGTGGGCGGTCCCATGGGCGACTGTGGTGTGACCGGCCGTAAAATTATCGTAGATACCTATGGCGGCCAGGGCAGCCACGGCGGCGGCTGTTTTTCCGGGAAAGACCCCTCCAAGGTTGACCGTTCCGCCTCTTACATGGGCCGGTATGTGGCCAAAAATTTGGTGGCCGCAGGCCTTGCCGACAAATGCGAAGTACAGATCGCCTATGCCATTGGCGTGGCTGAACCTGTATCCATGATGGTGGATTTCATGGGGACCGGAAAGATTTCCGAATCAAAAGCGTGTGACATTGTCAGGGAAGTGTTCGATCTGCGTCCGGCAGGCATTATCACTGAACTGGACCTGCTGCGTCCCATCTATAGAAAAACATCAGCCTACGGGCACTTTGGACGCAAAGACCCTGATTTCTATTGGGAAAGAACCATTAAGGCCGACCAGATCAGATCCCTTGCAGGGTTATAATTTAAAAGAGAAGGAGTTTTTATGAGTCAGAAAGAAGATAAGGAATGTATGAAATTGGACCTGTCTTTGCCCTATAAGGTCAAGGATATTGGTCTGGCCGAAGACGGACACAAAGACATGCAGCTGTCGGAAAAGGAAATGCCCGGCCTGATGGCGATTCGGGAAAAATACGGTGAGGAAAAACCGCTGAAGGGCTTAAAAATCATGGGCAGTCTGCACATGACCATCCAGACAGCGATGCTCATTGATACCTTGTATGAACTGGGTGCGGATCTGCGCTGGGCCACATGCAATATCTTTTCCACCCAGGATCATGCGGCTGCCGCCATTGCAGACAAGGGCACTGCTGCCGTCTTTGCATGGAAGGGTGAAACCATTGAAGAGTTCTGGTGGTGTACGGAACAGGCCCTGACCTGGCCGGACGGCTCCGGGCCGGATCTGATCGTGGACGACGGTGGCGATGCCACCTTGTTTGTTCACCAGGGTGTTAAGGCGGAAAAAGATCCCTCCATTTTTGATGCTGAAGTGGGCAGCATTGATGAGCGTTGCCTCATGGACCGGCTGAAGGTCAGTTATGAGCACGATAAACAGCGCTGGACAAATATTGCCAAAAAGATTCGCGGCGTATCCGAGGAAACCACCACCGGTGTCCATCGGCTGTACCACCTTGCTGCTGCCGGGGAGCTTCTGTTTCCGGCCATCAACGTTAATGATTCCGTTACCAAGTCCAAATTTGACAACCTTTATGGTTGCCGGGAATCTCTGGCCGACGGTATCAAACGTGCCACCGACGTGATGCTTGCTGGTAAAACCGTGGTCGTGGCCGGCTACGGTGACGTGGGCAAAGGCTGTGCCGATTCCATGAAAGGGTATGGTGCCATCGTACTGATCACCGAGATCGATCCCATCTGCGCACTTCAAGCCGCCATGGAGGGTTATGAAGTGGTCACCATGGATGAGGCGGCAACCCGGGGCGATATTTTTGTTACCGCCACCGGTAATTACCATGTCATCACCGGTGAGCACATTGCACAGATGAAAGATGAGTCCATCATCTGCAATATCGGCCATTTTGACAGCGAGATCGAAATGAGTTTTCTGGATAATCATCCCAACGCTGAAAAGATTACGGTTAAACCCCAGGTGGACAAGTGGACCCTGCCGTCGGGCCGTTCGGTTATTGTTCTGGCCGAGGGCCGTCTGGTCAATCTTGGCTGTGCCACAGGTCATCCCAGTTTTGTTATGAGCAACAGCTTTTCAAACCAGACCCTGGCCCAGATCAAACTGGCCCATGAAGATCTGGAGAAAAAAGTATATACCCTGCCCAAGGAACTGGATGAGGAAGTGGCAAGGTTGCACTTGAAAAACCTTTCCGTCAACCTGACCCAACTGACCCAGGAACAGGCCGATTATATTGGTGTGCCTGTTAATGGTCCGTTTAAGCCGGATCATTACAGATACTAACCTGTCCTCTCCGGAAGTAGTCTGAAAAAGGCGGTCTTTGCAAAAGGACCGCCTTTTTGCGTGTTCAAATGTACTTGTTGGGATGGCGGCTGCCGTCGGCCATTGTAGGGGCAGGTCACCGTGGTTGCCCTAACGAGGATAACCACAGAGGGATTGCCCCTACAAAAGATGGCCGATCTTATGATTAAACCCTGCTTGTTGATTGGCAGTTCATAAAAATAAACTAACCGTAACTGTGCGATTCAAGAAAGTGAATTCTGTTTTTAGTCTTTATTATCAAGGCTTTATGATTTTTTGGCTGGTGGTGTGGTTAATGGATGTTCAAAATTTTGAACTTTTTCATTGATTAAACGCGTGGAAAGGGAGGGTGTCGGCTGTATGAAAATGGGCTTGTTGTTATTATGATCAATAAAAACAATGTTTTATTGATTTTTTAAGGGGCTCTTTGGGCGGTTGGCACATCATTTGCTATATAGTATTTACAATTAAGATAAAATACAAATTCATCTTTTTCCTTTTCCGAAAAAGGCTGCCGAAATCCGGCAGCCTTTTTTGGTTTTAGAGCGGGGTGTTCAAGTGCTTGTGGTCAGGGATAAGAGAGGGGCTAACTGCAATTACAGATAAAAAAGGGGTTGACGGCTTTTTGTCCGTAGCCAATGACGTCAACGGAGCATTCCGATAAATTGTACTCTTCGGAAGCACTGTGGTTAAAACGGATCGTATCGCTTGTAAATTCAATGCGCAGCGGGATGGTCACCGATGTGTTTTCGGAACAAAGGCTCTCTTTTTCAGTCGGAGAATATTTGATCTGTCCACCCGCTGCATTTTTTAAAATTACGGCATTTTCGGTGGTGCTCAGCGCTGTAACCCCTCCCTGGTTGTTAAACTGTAACGAGTTGATATCCCCCATAATGCCTTCGGGGTCATTGTCATAGGCAGATATGGTTCCGATTTTTGTTTTAACGGTAAGTGGCTCAACCGGTTCAACCGATTTAACCGATCCGTCTTCATAAAAGGAGATCCCAACGTGAATACGCATTGCGCCTAAGGGCGTTTGTACCTCAACCGTCTCCTGGGGCCAGAGGGTGATGCTTTTGATATTCCCATTTTTATAAAAGGCAAGGTTGATCGGCTTGGCCTTGATTGTGCCGCAGGGCAGTGCCAATTCAAGATCCTTGGCCAGAGCGAATTCGTCTTTTTCACCCCAGTAACCGCTTAACTTGCCATTGAGGGGGAAAAGTTTTTTCAAGGCGCCGTCATCATAAAACATGACAAGTTCCGCGCTGATTATTCCATATTGGGTCTCAATGTCGGCCGCCTCTTGAAGGGGGGCCTTTCTCAATTTCCCATTGTCATAAAAGGTGACCGGTTTTAAAATTCTTCTTCCGTGATCCTCTACCGCATATTGGGGGATAATGTCTCCAACCGGTGTTTTGATTTCAAATTTCTCAGTAAAAATGAGGGTGGCAGGATTGCCGGAGTCGTACCTTTCCAGATTTTGATAGCCTGTTATTGTGCCGTATTCTGTTTCTAACGTTTCCACATTCAACCTCTTTTTAATTTTTAAGTGTCCTGTAACGTTTGGTGGTATTCGTCAAAATCCACATCCCATACCGGCCATGGGGTTCTTTTTGTTGCATGCCTTGATATCCCGCTGGACCATAAAGTCCCGGCTGTGTCCTTCAAAAACAGCTTCAGCCGCATCAATGATAGAGCCGTCCAATTCTAAAATATCGATTTTCTTTTTACTGAGTATGCGCCTGGGACTGTCGCCAAGGCCTGTGACCATCAATGCCCTGCAGTCACTGAGCATCTCACTTAAGTCCTCCCAGCGCTGGGAACCGCCGCCGGGTTTGGGTGTCGTGCGGGCTTCGACAAAATAGACACCACCATTGTCTTTTTTGCCATAGATGAGCAACTCTTCGGCTTTTCCTAAATGTTGGTTGATCAGTCGGCCGTCCACGCTGGCAATGGCCACATAAGGCCGTTCATCATCGAAAATTTCAGGCATATCAGCGCATTCCTGAAGCTTTCTAAATATTTTACGGCTGTTCTTTTTGCCTATAAGTCCTACGGCATCCGCCCGGCAGCGTTGGCAATGGTACATCTGGGGGAGGTGTTTTTCAGCCTTTTTGCGAATCTCTTCCATTGAAGCCTGGGAGGGTTCTTCGATATGGGCAAAGTTGGATTCCTTATGGGGATAAAGGGGAATGCAGTTGTGGAGATCCACCTTCAATTCAGCCATCTTTTTGGCGATCGCTTCAATGTGGCCGTCATTGATGCCCGGAACAACAACGGTATTGACTTTGGTGGTAATGTTTTTTTCTTTAAGGCGGGTAATGGCGTCAAGTTGTTTCTCCACCAAGACCTCGAAGCCGGGTTTGGGGCCTAAAGTTCTTTTGCCGTTACGGACAAATGCATATAACTGTGCACCGATTTCAGGGTCAATTGCATTGACCGAGACGGTGACATAGCCAATGTTCATCTCGGCAAGTTCATCAATATACGGGCCGATGCCAAAGCCGTTGGTGTCCGTGTAAAGGATCATTTCCGGATATTGTTTTTTTACCAGCCGAAGGGTTTCCATGGTTTCCTCGGGATTGGCAAAGGGGTCTCCGGGGCCCACGATCCCAACGGTGGAAATATTTTCTACGTTTTCAAGTACAAACTTGAGATAGATCATCGCCTGGCTTGGTTTCAGTACCGCACCGGTGACCCCGGGCCGATTTTCGTCAATATTGTCGTGTTTTCGATTGCAGTAATTGCATTGGATATTACATCTTGGTGCAACGGGCAGGTGAACGCGTCCGTAAACATCTTTGGCCTTGGCATTGAAACATGGGTGGTTGGATAGATCCATTTCTTTCTCCTGGTGTTTAAATGTAAAAATTACCGACAGGCTAAAAATGATGCGCTGGAGTAATCATTCAACATATTTTCAGTTGTTAATCAACCATAAAGCATTAAAGCATTAAGAATGCCAGGCGATAAAAAAAATGAAAAAGTTGATCTATACCGCCAAGAATCCACGGTGAACAGTGTTTTATGAATTATCGGGATTGGCGATGCGGGTGGTGTGGAATGCACTTATTTACGATATTGTAAATAATGTGATGACAGATTTGTAATATAATAATAATAAAGCTATTACTTCTTTCCTTGTTTTTGGTGCTCCCGTCCTTCATGCGGTTTCCGGGGGCCGGATGGCTGCTCAATAAACTATATCCTGAAAAGTGTGATGTGGATATTGCGGCAGAACCCCAAAAATTTTACCGCCTTTTTTGTGAAAGACGCGGCGGCAAGATGTTTACCCGGAGAGATATTGAGTATAATGAAAAGCGTAAACGCAACTAATCGGAGAGATAGTGATTTTTTCATTCAATCCCCACGGATGGGGCGCCACTTGCCCTTAAAATGATTGAGTCGTTAATGGCGCATTTTCAAGGCAAATTGTCAGAGGGCCTTAATCCTGACAGTACATGGATAGGGCTTGATCATAAGATTGTCCATCTTTTGTAGGGGCAATCCCCTGTGGTTGCCCCCGTTAGGGCAGGCACAGAGACCCGCCCCTACAATGGCCGACATTAGAACCAAGCCCCATGGATAATTTTAAAAAAAGTGAAACCAAAAAACAAATAAGCGATCCCTGGGTGTACAATTATCGTATCTATATTTAAGGTTTTTGGATTTTTTTAAATAACTTGACTTGGATTCAATATTTCGTTAGTGACCTGATTAAGTTTATAAGCGTGGGCTTATAATATTCATTTTTCGTTTTTGATTCGGAGGTGTTATCCATGAAAAACAAGTCAATATTTTTTTTGTTATTGGGAGTGTCTTTTTTGATTTTCTCAACCATCGCAGAGGCTTCTATCGTTTATTCCGGAAAACTAAATCTCAAGGGGCCAAATTTTAGTCTGGACCTGAACGGAGATACTGTTATAGATCTTGTATCCGGTTGGACTTTTATCGGTGGCGGAAATTATACGTCCACTAGTTCATACGATGTATCTTTTAACAATAACTTTTCCATGCGGTACTTAAATGATTATCTGGGCGAAATGTATGGTGATTTTCCTGGATCTAAGGCGCCTTTGGAGTATGGTTCGCTTATTTCTTCTATTGCACCCCGTGACTTGAACTGGGCATCTAACTCAAATGACGCGATGATGTGGAATACATCGGATTTCTATGCTGACCCACAGAATTCATATACAGGTGAGTGGAATAATATCCAAGGAAAATATCTTGGGTTTGAACTGACAGTTGAAGAAGAGGCATACTATGGCTGGATTCAATTTGATACAGATAGTGAAAATAATATTACACTTATCGACTATGCCTATGAGAACATACCGAATACCTCAATAAGGGCCGGTGTTTCTCAAGTCCCTACTCCTGCATCATTAGGCATGCTATGTTCAGGCCTATTGCTTTTTGGCGTTATTCAGATGAATAAAAGAAATTCATTGTAATTGTGTTGAGTGGCTTTTAAACTTTTGTTGTGGGCTGTACCTCAGTGCTGATATGTCAAGTCAGCCCATGGCTGTTATAAAAAATGCTTGCGTTCATGCCAAAAGAATAAAAGCTCTTTTTAGCTTTGAAAAAGCCGCAACACATACCATGTGTTGCGGCTTTTTGGGTTATTGGCAGGCTTTCATGTTTAATCCCTTGAAAATGAGCCCAGATGGGGTATAGTCCTGTCCTACTTGGATATGAGGATATTAATTTTACGGGCTGTTTCCAAATTTAAGAAAATAAAAGGCGTGATTTTATGGATTTTAACCCCTGTATGAAACACCAGGTGGTCAGAAAAACGGTGCGGGAGTTTGCTGAAAATGAGATCGGCCCCCATGCCGCAAGCCTGGACAGGGAAGGGCGCTTCCCCACTGAAATTATCGAAAAGATGGGGCCTTTGAATTACTTCGGCCTCCAGGTTCCGCCGGATTTAGGCGGTGCCGGTCTTGATACCATCTCCTATGCCATTGTGGTCGAAGAGTTGTCCCGGGTGTGCGCGGCCCTTGGGCTTTGTGTCTCTGTTCACAACAGTGTGGGAATCTATCCCATTTTAAAATTTGGTACCCAGGAACAGATTTCCCGCTTTGTCCCGGATATGGCTGCCGGCAAACACATCGGTGCATTTTGCCTGACCGAAGCCAATGCCGGTTCCGATGCCGGCGGTGTGGAGACCACGGCAACCAAGACCGACGAGGGCTACACCATCAACGGCACTAAAATTTTCGTCACCAACGGCGGCGTCTGTGACGTGGTGCTGGTATTTGCCGTGAACGCCGGGCAACAAGGCCCGTCCCGGCCCAATGTTTTTATTGTGGACAAGACCTGTTCGGGATTCAGCGTGGGCGAAATAGAGGACCTGTGCGGCATGCGGGCCAATCCGGTGTCGTCCCTGTTTTTTGAGGACTGCCGGATTCCTGAAACCAATCTTTTGGGTAAACCGGGTCAGGGACTTAAAATCGGTCTGACCGCCCTGGACACCGGCCGCATCGGCATTGCGGCCCAGGCGCTGGGGATCGCCCAGGCGGCCTTTGAGGCCGCCTTAAGTTATGCCAAGGAGCGCCGGCAGTTCAACAGCGCGTTGACAAAATTTCAGACCATCCAGAATTACCTTGCAGATATGGCCACCGCCATTGAATCTTCGCGCCTGCTCTTGTACCGGGCGGCGGCAGCCAAGGATAAGGGCGGCGATTTTGGGGCCCAGGCCGCCATGGCCAAGCTCTCCTGCAGTGAAACCGCACGTACGGTGACGGATCTGGCCGTCCAGATCCACGGTGGATACGGATATTCCAGGGAATATGATGTGGAACGCTACTTCAGGGAGGCCAAGGTCACCCAGATTTATGAAGGTACCAGTGAAGTGCAGAAGATGGTTATCGCAAGGCATCTGATTACCCGGCCCAGTTAAGGAATAAAAGGAAGATATGGAAAAGAACACACTTGATATCATTGTATGCATCAAACAGGTGCCCATGGTGTCCGAACTGCCCTGGAATTCCAAAACCGGCACCCTGAAACGCGAACTTGCCCAGGGAATGATGGACCCGGCCTCACGCCTTGCCCTGGAAGCAGGGCTCCGCCTCAAAAAAGCAGGCCAGGCCGATGATCGTACGATCCAGGTGATCGCCCTGACCATGGGACCGCCCATGGCCGAAGAGGTGCTTCACCAGGCGGTGTCTTTGGGCGCCGACCGGGGTGTGCTGCTCACGGACCGGAAAATGGCCGGGGCCGACACCAATCTCACCTCTTTTATTCTGGGCCGCTATATAAAAATGTTTAAGCCGGATACCGGTCTTGTCTTGTGCGGTTCCCAGACCAGTGACAGCGAAACGGCCCAGGTGGGGCCCCAGCTGGCCTGTGACCTGGATTGGCCGGCCATCGGCTGGGCATCGGATATCCGGCTGGCCGAGAAAACAGTTGTGGTTACACGACTGGTGGATGATTATATGGAAACCCTGGAAATGGATCTGCCGGGCCTTGTCACCATCGAACTGGGCGCATTTGTTCCACGGTATAGCGGACTTGCCGGGGTGGCCCAGGCCTTTGCCGTACCCCAAATTGAGGTTGTGGATGCCGGTCGTCTGGAACTGGACAACGATTTTAATGCCCTGAAAGATTCGCCCACCCGTATTCTGGATGTATTTTCCCCTGCCGCCCAAAAGGAGAGCCGGGTGCTCAAAGGGGCTGCGAAAACGGTCGTGGACCAGTTGTTCGCCGATTATGGAAAAGTGATCAGTTCGGCCATGGGTAAAGATTTGAAAAAGAAATGAGAGGCCACATGTCAAACGAAACAACCGGCAAAGATATATGGGTCCTTGGGGATTATCGCAACTATTTTAAAAATCGTGTCACGCTCCAGATTCTGGCCAGGGCCAGGGCCCTGGCTGAAAAGACGGGCGGCCAGGTGTGCGGTGTGGTGTTTGGCCATGATGTGGCCGGATATGCCGGGGAATATATCGCCCATGGCGCGGACCGGGTATATGTGATTGATCATCCAAGGCTTAAATCCTACGGCATTGAAACCTTTACAAACCTGTTGATCCGGCTGACCCGGGAGATGAATCCGGATATTATCCTGATCGGGGCTACCCGGTTTGGACAGGAGGTGGCGCCCCGGGTTGCAAAGATTCTGGACACAGGGCTCACCGCCGACTGTATTGATCTTGACATCGACGATGAACAGAGGCTTGTCCAGATTGCCCCATCCTTTGGGGGCAACCTCATTGCACGGATACTCACCCCCAATGCGCGACCCCAGATGGCAACCGTGCGGCCCGGCACCTTCCAGGAACTGCCCCATGACGATACGGCCCAGGGCGAGGTGGTCTCCCTTGATCTGCCCGAAGATCTGCCCGCCGAGCGGATTCGCTGCGCCCATTCCGAATACCGGCCGGCCAAAACCATGGGCATTGAAAAGGCGGATATTGTGATCACCGGAGGCAGGGGCATGGGCTCCAAGGGTAAATTTAAAAAATTGTTTGACCTGGCAGGGCTGCTCAATGCCGAGGTCGGGGCCACCCGCCCGGTGGTCCATGCCGGATGGGTGGACCACGAGGCCCTCGTGGGCCAGGCCGGCAAGCATATCCGGCCCAAGGTGCTCTTCTCATTCGGCGTCTCCGGCGCCATCCAGCACACGGCCGCGCTCATGGATGCCGATTTTATTGTGGCGGTGAACAAAAATCCAGATGCCATGATGATGAAATTGGCTGATGTGGCCATTGTGGCCGACGCCAACCAGGTTTGTTCCGGGATTATCCGGGCCCTGAAGGAGAAAATCCGGGACTGACACCTTTTACATAGTGCCTGCGACTTAGGCCCATGGCTTTATTTGATAATTTATTCTTCAGCCCAGTTGTTGATCCGGGATCGGATTTGATTCCGGATCTGTTTTACCTTGATGAGTTGTTCATCAAAAGACCCTTCAAGGGCAGAAGGGTCTTCAAAGCCCCAGTGCATTCGCTCCCCCTTTCCAAGAAAGACAGGGCATTGCTCCGCAGAGGATTCATCGCACACGGTGATGACATAATCAAATTCCACACCGGCATCCAGAAATTCGTTAACCGATTTGGCCCGGTTGCCTGAAATATCAATGCCGTCCTGTTTCATTGCTTCAACAACGACGGCGTTCAGATTGCCAGGCTCAAGGCCTGCGCTGAATACCTCAAATTTTTTCGAACCGGCTTTTTTAAGATATGCTTCCGCCATCTGACTTCTGGCCGAATTATGAACGCAAACAAAAAGAACATTCTTTTTTATCTTAATGTCCATTATGAATTTCCAAAAAAATATGGCCAGGACAGCACCAATTAAAGGTGCCGCCAGATAGATCCACAGTGATTGCGTGTTTCCGGAGACCAGGGCCGGTCCTAGGGATCTTGCCGGATTCATGGAGGCGCCTGTGAACGGTCCGGCAAACATTGCCTCGAGCGCTACAGTACCCCCAATCGCTATGCCTGCCATCAAGCCTTGTTCCTTACTTCCCGTTGCAACATGGATAATGACAAACATTAATATGAAGGTAAGAATAATTTCTAAACAAAATGCGTTGGCCTCAGGAATGGAAGGTATTGTAGCGCCTAAATTTGACTTTGGGGAATCGATTATGATTTTCAGCAGGAAACTTGCAAAAATACCACCTGAAAACTGTGCGGCAAAATAAGGCAGAATTTTTTTCTTATCAAATCGTCCTGCAACATAAAACGCCAGTGTGACGGCAGGGTTTAAATGGGCTCCGGATTTTTCACCCACGCTGTATATCATTGACATGACCACAAATCCAAAGACGAGCGATATTCCGGTGTGGGAAACTGCGCCTTGGGAAAAATTGTTTGCCGTAATCGCCCCTGTGCCTGCAAAAACAAGCATAAATGTTGCTAAAAATTCTGCCGAATATTTCCTGATATCATCCATAATGCTGCCATTAAATTTGGGGGCTTGATCATAAGATCGGCCATATTTTGTAGGGGAAATCCCCCTGTGGTTGCCCTCGTTAGGGCAGGCACAGGGGCCTGCCCCTACAATGGCCGACGTTAGAACCCATCCCAATTTTTTTTAATCATACCACGCTGCCAACGAACGCGAGCAATAATCCCAGGGTAAATATAAACTGATAATATGAGAATTGTGCTAGCGATATCTCATCTTCTTTGCGCGTTTATGCTTTGCATTGAAATTTAATACTAAATGGTTCCAAACTGTCCAATTGGGTCAACGCCATGCTGCACATCGACAACTGGGAAACGGCTTTTGTTGAAGCCATTGGAAATGCTTTTAATCATAATTTAACCCAATCCATAACTTTTAATAACACAGATGAGATAATCGTATTCTGAAGATTGTTTTAGGAATGCACGGCAAAAGATATCAAGGAGATTATGATGAATAAAGTACCCAAGGATGAGTTCGATAGTCTTCGGCACATGGAACAACATAAAGTTTTTGGGCATCATTTGAAGTCGTGGGCTTGGACAGAAGAAAATCATCAACATGACAGCCTGTTAATCTCAATACAAAATCAATCCGAATCCAAACAGGGGAAATATTATCAGGATATATGTGCCTGATACATCGGATTTTAGATTTGCATCAAACCACAGGCAGGCTAAAAACTTTTCCCTAGGTATCCTGGCGACATTGACTTGCATCTGAATCAGATATAGTTATACTGATGGTTATGGGTCGACTTGGATTATGGAGCATTCAGGTTCAACCACACAACAAAACCAGAAGGAGAGATTTAGATGATAAATGTAACCAAACCTGCCCAGGAGCAGGTCAGACAATATTTTGAAGGTAAGGAAATTACCCCCATCAGAATTTTTCTTAACAGCGCCGGTTGCGGCGGCCCAAGTCTTGCCATGGCCCTGGACGAGAAAAAAGATACCGATGCCGTGTTTACCTTTGATGATGTGGAGTACATCATGGATAAGGACCTGCTGGAGAAAGCAAGTCCGGTGGATGTTGATTTTGAAGGGACGGGGTTTCGCCTTGAGTCAAGTATTAAGCCGCCTGAGGGGTGTTCAGGGTGCGGCAGCGGAAGCTGCTGCTAATGTTTGAACTGCACGACAGCGGGGCTCATGTCCACAAAGTCACTCAACCGCGGCGTTGCTTCACAGAGTTAAAATCCTCACGTACTTGAGTACGCTCCGGTTTTAGATTTTGGGTTTGGTTCTAACGTTGGCCATTATTGTAGGGGCAGGTCCCTGTGCCTGCCCTAACGGGGGCAACCACAGGGGATTGCCCCTACAGAAGGTGGCCGAGCTTATGATCAAACCCTAAATTTTTATGCGCCTTGCATCTGGGCAACTTTGTGGGCATGTGCCCCTCTGTCGAGCCCTGCAAGCACCGGGCTTTCTTCAAGTAGTAATAATATTTGAGTCTTTCGTACAGGCTGTTACCCGGCGCCTTTGGCGGTTAGGTCTCAGCCTGTTCTGGTTCAATCGCCTGCCCATCTATGTGTGTTGCCTCGCACTGCGCCTGCATCCGCTGGGTATGAAGTACCCGGATCATGCCGTCGGCAAGCCCCTGCATGGGAACGTGGATCTTTTCGCAACGGCCCCAGGCCATGGCTTTAAGGTAAATCTGTGCCCCCGGAATGATAACGTCTGCCCGGTCCGGTTTCAAATTAAACTGTCTCATCCGTTCTTCCAGTTCATAATTCGCCAGTTCATCCCGGATTTTTTTTATTTTTTTTCGCGTCACCCATGTCCCGGGACGGCCCTTGGCCAGCTTAAACAGCTTATTGATATTTCCGCCGCTGCCGATGGCCTCCACGGTCTCATGCCCCCGGGTGTTTTTTTTCAACCACGATTTCATACGATCCCAGTCCTGCTGCCGGGCCCGGTTGTTGAGCAGGCGGATGGTGCCCAGGTTAAAGGAGCGGCTGGCCTGGACCCTGCCGTCGCAGAATAAGGTGATTTCCGTGCTGCCGCCCCCCACATCCACGAACAAGGCGGATTTTTCCGATGAGGTCATTATCTTGTGGCGGTTCTGGAAAAGATACCGGGCTTCCTGTCTGCCGTTGATAATGTCAATGTCGATACCGGCCCGCTCCCGGATTTGACGGCATACCTGTCTGCCGTTCCGGGCGGACCGCATGGCCGATGTGGCACAGGCCTTAACAGCCACAGGCTGATACGCGGCAATGAGCTTTGCAAAACCATCCATGGTTTTCACCAGCTTGCAGGCCCGTTCATCCGAGATTTTGCCTTGCAAAAACGCATCCTCTCCCAGGCGTATGGGCATACGCATCCAGGAAATTTTTTTAACCCGAAGTCCAAATTCCTCTTCCGATACCATGGCCAACAGCAGGCGAACGGCATTGGAACCGATGTCGATGGCGGCGTACTTTGTCATTGAATCCATAATAGTTGACATCTTAATTTAATGACGTCATTATATCAAGCGGAGAAACAAAGACTAATAAGGATCTAACATGGTGAAAATAAAAAAAGTGAATACGTCCTTAAGGCTGGAGAAGAAAGTGCTAAAGTCGCTTAAAATTCTGGCCATTGAAAAAGAGACCAGTGTTCAGGCCATTATTGAAAACCTGATCCATGAATACATTAAAAAGAACAAGGGAAAATCAGACCAATGAATCTGCCTCCTCCGCAAACGTTTATGCTGTCGGCCGGCATCAATGTCAAAAAGATAAATGCCCTGTTAAAAGATGCAAAGATGACCCTGGCAGGCACTGCATGGGAGTCCCCGGACAAGGATGACGAGGGGACTGTTCTTGATACCTTTGATGCCGCGGTTTACAATTCGGATGCGCTTTTAATCCAGACGGAATCCAATCTGACCAGGATCGGCTGGTCGGGGGATGTAACGGTACAGGCTGCGCCGGAATCAAAATGGCAGTTTGCCCGGCAGCTTCCCCAAGGTCCTGTGCGGGATCTGCTTTTGGATCTGTCTGCCCTGCGGGCCTTTACACCGATCGGCCAGGTGACCATCACCCAGGACACCTTGTCTCTTCTGGATGACGAGCAAAAAACCTGCTGCCGCATTGAATCGGTCACGTTGAGTCGTGGAAAGTTTATCTGGACCTGGCTGCGGACCCGTCCCATGCGCGGTTACAGCGACAGCCACACCCTGATCTGCGACATTTTGAAAAATATGGAAAAACCTGTGCTTCCGGCACAAGCGCTTAAGCTCAGGATTTCGGGATATACATCCAAGCCGGTTATTCAGCTGTCTGAAACAGCCCCTGCCAGACAGGGCCTTTGTACGATCGTTCAGACTTTTTTGCAGGTCACACGACAGAACGAACCCGGGCTCATTGATGATCTGGACACCGAATTCCTTCACCAGTGGCGGGTCAGTCTGCGCAAAGTACGTTCCGTGCTTACCCTGTTCAAAGGGGTGGTCGCCGCCGAAACCCTGGATCAACTGAAACTGGATTTCAAGGAGATCATGCAGGATACCAACGTGATGCGGGACCGGGATGTTTACCTCTTGTCCAAGGACGATTATTTTGCCCTGGTCCCCCCCCAGGCCCACCCGGGCCTTGAGGTGCTGTTTGAGCTGCTGCAGCAGGATCGGGATGAGTCCTACCAAAAGGTTAAGGCCATGCTTAAGTCCAGGGAATACAAAAAACAGATAAAATCCATCCAGAAATTATTTGAGGACCCCAAGGCGTTGCCCAAAGGCCCCAAGGCCGATGCGCCGTCCAAACTGTTTGCTGCGGACCTTGTTTTGAAACGCTATAAAAAGGTGTGCAGGCTTGCCAAAAACATTACCGAGAAGACACCGGATGAAACCATTCATGAGCTGCGTATCCAGTGCAAAAAGTTACGCTACCTGATTGAATCGTCCCAGCCGTTATTTGAAGATAAGGCGGTAAAGAAATTGCTTAAAACACTCAAAGGACTTCAGGAGCATTTAGGCAGTTTTAACGATCAGTCTGTCCAGCAGGCCACTTTGGCCCAGTGTCTCGACCGTTATCCGGGTTCCGGGTCCAATGCCACGGCCCTGGCCGAAAGTATCGGGGCGTTGACGGCCATGCTGTACCGCAAACAACTGGCAGAGCGCCGGATGATTATTGAAAATTTGTCCCGGTTTTACAGCCCGGATACCCAGGGGGCGTTTAATGCCCTGTTTGATTTAAAAACGAAAACGACCAAACAAGCCAAACCCCAGGTTGATTCATAGGGAGATAAAGATTATGAAACTTATTGCCTGTTATTCCAATAAAGGCGGTGTGGGAAAAACCGCTGCCTCGGTCAACCTGGCATATGCCAGTGCGTTAAGCGGCAACCGGACACTTTTGTGCGACCTTGATCCCCAGGGGGCCTCAGGGTTCTATTTTCGTGTGAAACCGTCCGAAAAACTGAAAAAAAACACCTTTTTTGAAGATACGAAAAAATTTGCCGGTGCCATCAGAGAAAGTGATTTTGAAAATCTGGACCTTTTGCCGGCCAATATGAGTTTCAGGGATTTTGATATTTTTTTGTCCCGGATGAAAAAGAGCCGTTCCCGGCTGAACAAGGTCTTAAAACCGGTGGACGGTGAGTATGACGTTGTCCTTTTGGACTGTCCCCCTAATATTTCACTGCTTTCGGAAAATGTATTCAAGGTGGCGGACCGTATTGTGGTGCCGGTGATCCCCACCACATTATCCCAGAGAACCCTGGAGCAATTGTATGTGTTTTTTAAAAAGCAGGGATACAAGTCTTCCAAGATCTTTCCGTTTTTCTCCATGGTCCAGCAGAATAAATCCCTGCACACTGACACCATGGAAGAGATCCGGGCCGGACACGCGCAGGTGATGAACACCTGGATACCTTTTTCCACTCATATTGAGCGCATGGGGGTCCACAGGGCACCGGCGCTGTCCTATGCCGGCAAAGAAGGGGCGGTGGCGGCCTACGCTCAATTGTGGCAGGAAGTTCAGAATTAAGGGACGGGGCATTATCATGAAAGAGATCGAACGAAAGTTTCTGCTCGCAAAAATGCCGGACATTGACCTGCAGTCCACCACCTGCATCCGCCAGGGTTATATTTCCAAATCCAGTGATTCTGTTGAGATCAGGCTTCGTCAGAAAGGCGATGCGTTTTTCATGACGTTTAAGCGGGGACAGGGCCTTGTGCGGGATGAAGCGGAAATCAAAATTGATGCGTCGGATTTTAATCATCTATGGCCGTTGACCCGGGACCGCCGGGTGGAAAAACAACGGTCCAAGGCTATTCTTGAAAACGGTCTTGTTGTTGAAATCGATGAATTTTCAGGGGTGCTTGCAGGCCTCTTGTTGTGTGAAGTGGAGTTTGGTGATGAGACCCGGGCCAAGGCCTTTGTTCCGCCCCAATGGTTTGGGGCGGATGTGACCGAAGATGGCCGGTATAAAAATAAAAGCCTTGCCGAGAAGGGGCTTCCCCCAATTTAGATATATAAACTTAAATCTGACCCAGGAGTTTGCGGGCAAATTCACTCGCCTGGGCTTTAACGGACTCATCCATCTGATCCGGGGTTGAGCATCCGCCAACAAACAACTCTGCGGCCTTGATTGATTTGTGGTATTTCTGGATTCTGCCGAATGCGGTGAAGGCTTCTGCCGCGTTGTTCTCAAACGGTCCGCCACCGGTCACCAACAGTCCCTGGCGCTGACCCTCCACAAGGGAGATGTGTTCGGGTGCTGTGGCATACAGGCTGTATGTCCGGTCGATGACG
Organism: uncultured Desulfobacter sp.; assembly: GCF_963666675.1. Classification (NCBI taxonomy): domain Bacteria; kingdom Pseudomonadati; phylum Thermodesulfobacteriota; class Desulfobacteria; order Desulfobacterales; family Desulfobacteraceae; genus Desulfobacter; species uncultured Desulfobacter sp. Next base: position 1,077,288 of record NZ_OY762929.1, read on the forward strand.
GCTTTGAGCTGGGCATTCACGCCCCAGAAATATAAGGGGGAAGAGAAGACAACGGCCTGGGCTTTGATCATCTTTTCCATGATTTCAGACATATCATCTTTTTGGATACAGCCCGGGGCATCCTTGATCTCTTTGCATTTGGCACAGCCCATGCATCCTTTCAGATTTTTGGTGTGCAGATAAACAGTCTCCGCATCATGGCCAAGATTGATCAGCTCCTCGTTCACCCATTTGAGCACCTGTGCCGTGTTTCCATTTTTTTTGGCACCGCCCTGGAGCAGCAGTATGTTCATTTTTTTCTCCTTGTTTTAGAAATGTTCTATCTGTTGTTTTCATGTCACAATTTAGATCAGCAACCGCACTTGTCAATGGGGATAATACAAAAGCGGTTATTCCGGTCGACATGGGCAAAGGATTGACTTTTTGCTTAATCACCCTCATATTCAATGGTATTGTAGCGGTTTCGGGATTCTTAAACAGGCCGGGTTGGGGACAACTTCTTTTGACCCTGGCCTTTTCCGCTTTTCCCCGTAAAGGGTGAAAGAAACCGTTAAGGCGTAAAAAGGCTTCCACCATATCCAAATTACGTCACCGTTCTTCAATATTTTTAAGCAATACAGAAAAATACAAGGGGCGTCCATGAAAACTGATGTAACACTAAAAATTGCAGGTGCGGCAGGGCAGGGTATTCAAACCATTGGCGATCTGCTCTCCGAAGTGTGTCACCAAAGCGGTTTGTTTACCTTCTCCGTTGATGATTTTGAATCAAGGGTCAGGGGTGGGTCTAATTTCAACCTGATGCGAATCAGCGACAAGGAGGTTGCCGCCCCCGGCAACAGGATTGATATTCTTGTCTGCATTGATAAAGATTCCTATGCGTTGCATAAAGATCAGCTGCGCCCGGACGGCATTGCCATTGTCAATGCGGATAAATCCGAAACAGAAAGCAAGACACGTTTTGAGATCCCCTTGATGAAACTGGCCCAAGAGGCCGGGGGAAAAATTACGGCCAATACAGTGGCCGCAGGGGCTGTGCTTTCCATACTTGGTACGCCGTTCAGTCTGCTGGCGGATTTGTTGAAAGAGCGGTTTGCCGCCAAGGGAGAGAAAGTGGTGGCCCTGAATATGGCCGCAGCCGAGAAAGGATTTGAGGCGGCCAAGGATTTAAGCCTGGCCACGGGATTCACCTGGGAGACCAAGGCGGTCAACAACGTCATTCTCAGCGGCGCCAAGGCCGCCGCCCTGGGGGCACTGGCCTCGGACTGTAGATTTTTCCCCTTTTACCCCATGAGCCCGGCCACGGGTGTGCTCACCAATGTGGTCTCCTATGCCGACAAGCTGCCCGTTGTTGTGGAGCAGGCAGAAGATGAGATTGCCGCCGTGGTCATGGCCATCGGGGCCTCCTTTGCCGGTGTCCGGTCCATGACCGCAACCTCGGGCGGCGGCTTTTGTCTGATGACCGAAGGGCTGGGGCTTGCCGCCATGACCGAAACCCCGCTGGTGATCCTCAATGCCCAGCGTCCGGGGCCTGCAACAGGGCTTCCCACCCGAACCGGCCAGGCGGATCTGCTCTTTTCCATCCACGCCTCCCAGGATGAGTTCCCCAGATTTGTTTTTGCCCCGGGCACACCGGTTGAAACCTTTGAGACCATGAAAAAGGCGTTTCATCTGTCGGAAAAATACCAGGTTCCGGCCATTGTACTCCTGGATCAGTTTCTGGCGGATTTCAGGATGACGGAGGTCAATACGCTCAAGGTCGATGTGCAAATTGAACGTTTTTATGAGCAGAACAACTCGGGAGATGATGACAATCCCTATTTACGGTATAAAGTGACAGAGGACGGCGTCTCTCCCCAACGACTGCCAAGTTCCGGGCCGGGGCTTGTCCGGGTTTCGGGCAATGAACATGACCCAGAAGGCCATATCAGTGAAAATGCTGCCAATAAGATTGCCATGACCCAAAAGCGTGCGGCCAAGCTGCCCGCCATGATCAAAGAGCTGGCGCCCCCGCTGATAGAGAACCCCACGGCGTCAACTTTGCTGGTGGGCTGGGGTTCAACAAAAGGAAACATTCTGGAGGCCGTTGAACGGCTCAAGGCCGAGGGTGTAGAGGTTGGGGCGGCTGTGTTCAAGGATATCTGGCCCATGGACGGACAGGCGGTTAAGGATACATTGGCCGGTAAGCAACTGATCATGGTGGAGCAGAATACATCCGGGCAGCTGGGCCTTCTGCTGGCCCAGGAAGCGGGTGTCTCTGCCTTTGATTCCATTCTTAAAATTGACGGCAGACCATTTTTCCCGGACTATATTGTTCAAAAGGTAAAGGAGATTTTAAAATAATGGTTACTTCAAAAGATTTCGATTGTAATTATGAAAATAAATGGTGCCCGGGATGTGGTAATTTCCAGATTCTTACCGCCATGAAAAATGCCTTTGCCCAGCAGCAGATTCCGCCTGAAAAACTCACATTGATCTCGGGTATCGGCCAGGCCGGAAAAACACCGCACTTTCTTAAATGCAGCATGTTCCATGGTCTTCACGGCAGGGCGCTTCCCCTGGCCACCGGCACAAAGATTGCCAACAACGACCTGACGGTGGTGGTGAACTGCGGGGACGGTGACTGCTATGGGGAAGGCGGGAACCACTTTCTTGCCGCCATCCGGCGAAATCTGGACATGACCCTTCTAGTACACAACAACCAGATTTACGGGCTGACCAAGGGACAGGCGTCTCCCACATCCAGTCTGGGGATGGTGACAAAAATGCAGACCACCGGCACCTCTTCATCTCAATTTTCCGCCCTGGCCATTGCCCTGGCGGCTGGAACGGGATTTGTGGCAAGGGGCTTGTCCGGTGAGCCTGAACATTTGACGGAATTGATCGTCAAAGCCATGAATTACAAGGGCTTTGCCTTGGTGGATATCCTGCAGCCCTGTGTCTCCTTTAATAAAATAAACACCTTGAGCTGGTATAAAGAGCGGGCGTATAAGCTTGAGGAGAGGGACGATTACGATCCCCAGGATCTTGGAAAGGCATTGACGCTGGCCCGGGAGTGGGAAAACGGTCTGCCCCTGGGCGTGCTGTACGAGGTCCCCGGCACCCCCTTTCACGAGCGGGTTCCCAATCTGAAAACAAGCGCCCTTGCCGCACATACTTATGACTATAAGCTGATGACTGATACGCTATTACAAAACCTCTAGTGAAACAGGAGAGATCATTTGATATGACTATCTGGCAATGCACCATGTGCTTTACTACGATGGACCAGGAAGAACAGCCTGAGCAGTGCAGCGGTTGCGGATCTGATAATCGCGTGATTCTTGAAAAAGAAGCCCTCCCCGAGACCCTTGAAGGGGTCCGGGAGCGGGCAAGAAAAAGTCTCAAGGGCTTTTGTGCCGCCTACCCGGCCTGTGACGGCAAGTTTGATAAAATCTGCCAGAAAGAGGCCTATGGCAAACCCATTGGGTTCGGCGGAGCCGGAGCCGGGTTCTCCTTCCGGGCAAATGTTGCGGCCCTTGAGGCGGTGCGCTTTAATTTGAAGGTGGTGGGGGAACACACGGAACCCGACACCTCCTGCTCATTTTTGGGCACCAAGCTGGATTTCCCGGTGATGGGGGCGTCCACGGCAGGTGCCGAGCGCTACGGCAACGCCATCAGTGAAGAGGATTTCTGCAGGGCCACGATCCGGGGCTGTAAAGATGCCGGCACCATGGCCTGGCGGGGGGATACCTTTTTTTATACCCCCGGGGACAATCCGGCCCTTAACGCCATCAAAAAAGAGGGCCTGCCGGCCGTTCCCATCTTTAAACCCAGGTCCCAGGATGTGCTCAAACAATTCATCCACACGGCCGAAGAGCTGGGCTGCCCGGCGGTGGGTGTGGATCTTGACGGGTGCGGCTCCACCATCATGGCCCGGCATAACCAGCCGGTATTTCGCAAAAGCGTGAAAGATATCAAGGAACTGGTCCAGGCCACATCCCTGCCGTTTATTGCCAAAGGCATCATGACGGTGGCCGATGCCGTGGGGTGTGCAGACGCAGGCGCCAGGGTGGTCAGCGTTTCAAATCACGGCGGCCGCGTTCTGGATGCAACACCGGGAACCGCCGAGGTGCTGCCCGAGATCGCCAAACACCTGAAAGGGCAGGTGGTCATCACAGCCGACGGCGGGGTTCGGACCGGGTATGATGTGCTCAAGATGCTGGCGTTGGGGGCGGATTTCGTCCTCCTGGGCCGGGATGTGATCCGGGCGGCTGTGGGCGCAGGCTCCCTTGGGGTCAGGCTGCACATGGAACATGTTCATAAAATATTGAAAAAAGCCATGTTTATGACCGGGGTCAGCACCGTCGCCGATATTGATTCATCAATATTGTACTGAGAGATGTATTGCGTTTGAACGTAAAATCACTCATCTAACCTTTGCATCCGGGTAATTTTACGTTCAAACACGGGTTCCTGTTCAATTCCTCCATTGGGGGCTGCAACTGCATTCATATCAGAACTCAGCTCATCCGTTTTGTTGGCTAAGGTAACCGATATATTATACAGGCAGTTGAATGGAAAAAATCGTCTCCTCTCCAGGTCTGGACCGGACACTTATCCGGCCTTTGTGTTTTTTAACAATGATGAAATATGAAATACTCAGGCCAAGCCCAGTCCCTATACCAACCGGTTTTGTTGTATAAAAAGGCTCAAAGATCCGTTTCTGCACTTCGGGGTCTATTGCCGGACCGTTATTCCCGATTTCCATACAGATATATGTATTTGATTCGTGTTGCCTGGTTCGAAGGGTAAATCGGGGCTTTGGACTGTTTGCCTCACGCATGGCTTGTGCCCCGTTTTTCAGTATGTTCAGTATCACCTGCTGGATTTCTGGGCCTTCACAAATCACCTCCGGCAGATTGTCATCATATTTTCTTATGATTTCAATGGATTTGAAATCATACTCTTTCTTCAGATCGTAATCGGTCTTTGCCAGATCCACGGCTTTATCCATGAGCTCAGCCAAATGATGGGCGGATTTTATATTTACGCTTTTTCTGGAAAAATTCAGCATATTGGTAACGAGGTCCGCAATTCTTTTTCCCGATTCGGTAATGCTCTCCAGCATCCTGAAAATGCCGCGCTCCTCCATATATTTTTCAATGACGTCAATGGATGTCCCGACTTTATCGGCCGCCTTGATATTGGAAGGCATGGTCAAATTTTTACCTAGCCGATTTGCCATCACATTCGACGTCTGCATCATTCCGGCCAAAGGATTGTTTATTTCATGGGCCATTCCGGCTGCCAGGCCGCCGACCGACAGCATCTTTTCACTCTGGATCATAAGTTCTTGAACCTGTATTCTGCCGGTAACATCATCCAGGCGTATAACGACCCCCTTACCGGTCCCGGATGATATTGGAAATATCGCCATATCTTCATATCGAATCTTGCCCGCTTCTTCAAACTCCCGGCCCGTTTCTTCCTGTCTTTCTCTACTCAGAATGACCGCCCTGATTTTTCCAAGGTCCTGTTCCAGCCGGGGAAATTTATCCAGAAGCGGTTGATTAAGCGCTGTTTCCTGAAGAATCCCGGTTGTTTTTTCTGCCTTCTTGTTCCATTGGGTGATTCGCTCATGTTCATCCACGCCGATTATGACCGAAGGCATTGAATCAATAATGTCTTGGATATAGTGATTTGCTTCAATGACATCATGTTCGGCTTTTTTTCGAACGGAAATATCCTGCAAGATGACCAATGTGGAACTTAAACCGTCCTCATGGGCAATGGGATTTTTAACTACGGAGTACCAAGTGGAATCGGCCGGGGTTTGGAATTCAAATGTTTGGGTGCGGCTGCCGGTGTCCATTTGACTGCAGCACCATGGGCAGGGATCTGAAAGCTTGGACAGAGCTTCATGGCATTTTTGGCCTTGTGCATCAGCGCCGACAAATTCGATCAGCCTTTCATTCATAAATTCGATATTGCACTCGGAATCCAAGATATAGATAAACCCCTGATGTCCTTCGACAATGGCTTTATAGTACTCCTGCTGTGTCTTAATGATCTTATCGGTTCGTTTTTTTTCGATGGTGTAAAAAAACAGGAGTACGACCATTAGAACAGCCAGGCAACTGAAGATAATCAGAAGATTTCGCATGGTCATCTGGAATTCCACACGGGCCACGTCCTCTTTGGGGATTTTATTCCAGATGGCAATGTATCCTAAAATTTTATTTTGGTATTCTATGGGAGCAATTGATTTATGAATGTTGTCTTCGATTTTTGAAAAGGTCTGCTCTATGTTTGTCGGCAGCATTTTTTTGTCTATAGTGATGTGAAAACCTGGCTCTGTTGCAAAAGTGATTAAAGCCTCACTGTCACTGGAAATCAGGGCAACAGCAAGATCCGGACGATTGTATTTCTCTGCAATCAGAGTTTTTTGAAAAAAAAGGTCGATTATTCTTTTTTTATTTAATTCGGTTTCAGGCGTCAGATCGTAATAAAGGCTGTCAAAAAAGAGTCGGAAAAGCGGATTGGCGGCAAGCTGGCGAACCTCTTCCATGTCGGCTTCGATGAATTTTTCTATTGCATTATCAATGCGCTTGTCCTTATTGATCCACTCTACGGTTGTCAGGGAAAGCGCTGCAATGAGGAAGGGAAGAAAAATTAGAAAAATATTTTTCCAGTCACCATTTTTACTCAGATACATACCTGGCCTCTGTGAAGTCGTAGGTGCCGTATATATCAAATTTTAAATTTTTAACTGTGCTGTAATATGTTTTTTTCAGCATAAGGCCGCATATGGCAAGACGATCCAGTTCATATTCGGATATCTTTTCCCATTTTTTTGCCGCGTTCTCTTCTCCAAAGGTACTCTTGGCATCAAGAAACATGTCAATCGTTTCCAGTGAACCGGGGTATTCATCCGATACCAGTGAAAAAGCGGCCTCCGGGGAGAATGTATGGAGATGCGTGACAAAATTATGAGGGAACCCCCAGCCAAAATCCCCGACCATAAAGTCGTATTTTTTCAACATGGGATGGCAGGGCGATCCTGGATTCCTCTTTGACATGAGAATACAGTTGCTGCTTAATTCATCCAGAACATCAAATTCCACATTGATCCCTATGACTGCCAGGCTGGACTTCAAAATCCGGGATTCTTCATAGGTCACGTCATCACAATAGGCCTTCAGGCTGAACCCCTTATCATAACCGGCCTGTTTCAGCAGAGTCCGGGAAAGGGCCACGTTAAAGCTGTAATTTTTAGCCTGGTTCGAAAAACCGGGTATCCCCGGAAAGGCCCATTGGTTATTCTGGGATGCCCGGTTGTTGTATACTACGGCCTTGATTCTATCAAAATCAATGGAGTGGAGTATTGCTTTGCGTACAAGGGGATTCCACACAGGCGAATTTTTTTTGTATTTTGAAAGGTTGAAGTATAGCCAGGTGATCAGCCCCTGGCCCTTTTGATGAACGACCAGCCCTTTTTTGCGGACATCCAGGATGTTTCGAATGGGAAGCGCCCCCATTGCGTCCACTTCCCCCATGAGAAGTTTTTTCAGGCTCTGTTGCTGGGTCATTCCGAAATAGTACACCAGGCCGTTGAGATAGGGCTTGCCGGTGTCCCAGTAATTTTTGTTTTTTTCCATGTAAACGGCTTGGACCACGCCGTCATGATCATACTCAATTTTGCAGATTTTAAAGGGGCCGGTTCCCACAGGGTGCGCCATGAAATATTCGGCCCCGTGTTCCTCAAGATATAATTTCGGCAGGATGGAGAAAAACCGCATGGACATCAAAAAGATGGAATTATGACGGGACAGGTGAATTCTCACTGTGTGGGGATCTATGATTTCCACACGCTGAAATTCCGGAACAACCCATTTGATCCAGCTGGAACTTCCGGTAACCGCAGCCATTCGTTCAAAGGAATATTTGACCGCTTCTGCATCAACGGGATCTCCGTTGTGAAAGGTGACGCCTCGCCTTAACCGGAATTCGACAATTTCCGGGCTAAGCCATTCATAGGATTGGGCCAGGGCGGGAATCAGTTCCCCTGTATCCGGTTTGATCTTGAGCAGGCCTTCAAAGACATTTGGATTGAAATGAATCGCAAAATCGCCTTTCATCGAATGGGGATCGAGTACCGGGCCTCCCGTGCGGGCCAGGGAAAAACGTACAATATTTTTTTTATTTGCCCTTGTCCAGACACAAGGGGATTTTTTTTCCGGTTTTGCCGCATTTTCACCTGCTTTTGCTTCTGGGCCGGCGAAAATTGTTATACCCTCTTGATTTCTCGAATCCGAACGGAATAGATTAAAATTCAATAAAATCGCTATAATCAGAAGACAGGATATTTTTTTCATGACGATTTTTCCTGAAAAATTAAATGTCTTGAAGAACAATAAGTGTATAAAAATTCTATACGTTTGGCAAGATTTAGGGTCAATCTATAGTGCGACTACTTTTTTATAAATTTCTTCAATTTTGGCAAATACGCCTTCCCAGGTATAGGCACGGGTTAATTTATGGACCTGGTCAAGGTCCGGCTGCCGGTTTCGATCCGTCTTTGCAATGCTTTTTCCTAAGGCATTGGCAAGGGCCTGTTCCAAAGCCGGCATATCTTTTTGAAACGGTGTGTCCACGGTTTCCAGGGGCGGCAGTGTCAGGAGATCGACCATGTCGGACCGGGTCTGTTCAAATATCTCCCGGGTACCGGGCAGTGCGGTGGTCAGAATCCTGCAACCCGAAGAGAGCGCTTCCATGAGCACCAGGGGAAGGCCTTCAAAAAACGAGGGCAGAACAAAGAGATGGGATCGGCGCATGAGCCGGGCAAGATGCGCATGGGACAAAGGGCCGAGAACCTTTACCCGGTCCCCTAAATCTGCCGCCAGCGCCAGGCATTCCTCTTTTTCCCGACCTGTCCCGGCGCCTGCCAGGTGCAGGCAGTAATCGGGCCCCGCCATCTTTTTCAACGCAGTAAGCAGCCAGGGCACCCCTTTGGCCCGGCTCAGTTTCCCCGCATAGACGATCTGCACAGGGCCTTTTCCAGGCTTGGCGTCACAATAGAATATCTTTCTTTCAAAGCCTGCGCCCACCACATGGAGTTTTTGGGGATCTATACCGTGAATGTCGATTATCTGCTGCTTCTGGTGCCGGCTCAGGCATAACACTGCGTCAATATCTGCCACGGCATTGGTTATCTCTATATCGAGTCCGGCGCACAGATAATGCTGGCGAAGGCATGTGCCGTGGCAGGAGGTCACCATGGGCAGATCCTGAAACACTTGCCTGGCTAATTTTGAAACGATCCAGAGATGATGGGTGTGGACCAGGTCCGGGCGAAATTTTGCTTTTGCCGTTTGCAGGGCATGTGTAAATGCGGTTTCATACCGGCTGAGCTGGTCTTTGGTCATTGAAGAAAACACCGTGCTGGGGTAGGGCATGACATCACTCATACCCGGCAGCCTGAAATCAAGTGAGCCATGGTTAAATCGGACAAATTCGGTGTGCGCCGGAGGTAATAGAGCCGGATCCAATGTAAAAGTATCCTGGATACCCGCCACAAGAAAGTTGTCATGCCCCACGGCACAGGATTGCCGGATAATGGCCTGGACTGTTTTTCCTGATCCTGTGAAATCAGGCATTTGGCTTAAAATATGAAGAATTCGCATAAAAAATTTTCATGGCACGCATGACACCTACCGCCATGCCATGCCTCCTCAATATTTAAAAAATCGTTTTATCCGGGGCAGGTTCGGGTTTGCCGTAGTAAAACCCTTGCTGGTAATCGATCCCAAGGGCCTTGGCCTTGAGGCAAAGGGCCTCATTGGAGATAAATTCCGCAATGGGTTTCATCTTCAGCTTGTGTGCATAAGAGACTATGGAGTGCACAACATCAACGGCCCGTTCATCCTGGGTGATCAGTTTGATGATGCTGCCGTCAATTTTGATGTAGTCCGCCTTGATTTTCAGCAGATAATCAAAGTTGGAGTAGCCTGTACCAAAATCGTCAATGGCTATTTTGGCGCCGGCATTTTTGAACCTGTAGATGATATCCGTGGCACCGGCAAAGGACGACAGGCTTTCGGACTCCACAAGTTCAAGTACCATGCGTGACATGACGTTGTTTTCAAGGGCATAGTCATAAATAAAGTCCATGGTCTCCTTGTTCAGAATATCCTCGGTGGAGATATTGATGGTGAACCGGCTGTCATCGTCCACAAACGTGTCGATGGTCTTTTTTACCATGATTTTGGTCAGGGTCGGATAGAACCGGGTCTGCTTGCTGATCTCAAGGAATTGTGCCGGGGGAATGATGCCGCCGTCCGTGTCTTTGATCCGCATCAGGCTTTCATACTTGGGGCCGCCGGTTCCGGTGATCGGCTGGAAAAACGGTACGACCCGGTCTTCATCAATGGCACTGCTGAGCATTTTTACCACCCGGATATTTTGTTCATATATCTTGCTGTTGTCCAGTTTGAGCGGGTCATAGGCGTAATGATCAATGTTGTTTGCCTTGGCAAACTGCAATGCCGCATCCGCATGGGCCATGATATTGTCCGAGCCGTGGGCGTACCCTGTGATGGTACTGATCATCAGCTCCTTGTCCCCGATCACAAAGGTCTCTTTGACAATATCTTTAAGGGCGGTTTCAACATCAATGATGAAAATATTTTTATCACTCTGGGTGGAAAAGACGGCAAATACATCAGAGTGTAACCTGTAGATAAAGTAGCGGTACAGACGGCGATGCTCGGAGAGCCTTGAGGCAAATAGCTTCAGCAACTTATCTCCGGTTTTCATGCCGTAGGTTTCATTGATGCGATGAAAATCGTCGATATCGATGATGGCAAGGTCCGCCGACTTGGCTTTTTTTATATCCATGAGCAGACTGTTTCTGTTGTTCAACTCGGTCAATGTGTCGAAATTGAGGTATTTTTGAAGCTGGGATTTGTTTTCAAACACTTCGGTGACATCATGGCTGATTGAAATATATTTGATCACGTTACCGTCTTTATCTTTAAACGGCACAATGGTCGACTTTTGGAAAAAATATCCCCCGTCTTTTTTAAGATTTTTAAATATTCCCTGCCAGGTTTCTCCCTTTTTAATGGTCGCCCACAGCTCTTTGTAAGTCACCTCCGGGGTGTCCGGATGGCTGAGCAGGCTGTGGGAGGCATTAAGCAGTTCGTCTCGATGGAACCCTGTGACCTCACACATTTCGTCATTGACATGAATAATATTTCCGTTCAGATCGGCAATACTGACAATGGCGCTTTTATCAATTACTGTTTTATACTGCATCAGATCGTTGAGAAATTTTTTCTGTGCAGCCTCGATGCTGCGGATTTTTTTGTGAACGAAAAGTGCCGCCGCCAGTGTAACCATAAAAAGCGCGATGATCATCAGGCCGTTTTTTATGATCTCCTGTTTGAGAAGTGAACGGCTGATTGTCTCCACGGTTCCCACAAGGTCATAAAAGTTTTCAAAATAAAAGCCGGATCCCACAATCCAGTCCCAGTCGGGAATATATACCAGATAAGATATTTTTTGAGCGGCGGTGGCCTGACCTGGAATTTCCCAGTAGTAGGTGCTGAAGCCACTGCCTTTGGTTGTGGCGATGTCAACAAACTCTTTGATGACCCGTTTGTTGTTTTCGTCACGTAATGTTCTTAAGTCCGCATGATAGATTTTGGGATCAATGTGAAAAATTGTTTTATAGTCTGTTGAAAAGATCCAGAAGTAGCCGTAATTTTGATAGCCGAACCTGTCTTTTGAAATAAAATTCAGGGTAGCCTGTTTCCCCTGTTCATTCAGGCTGTCCATGTAGTATCCCGAGCCGATAACGATATCAAGGGAACGGTTGTACACGGCATAGCCAAGTTTTTTGTACCCTTTATTCCCCTTACCCGGTTTATAGTAAGTGTACTGTTTCATCGCAGATCCCCTGGTTTTTGCTTCCTCAAAAAACTGGATTAAATCCGGGAATGTTTTTTCCAGGGAATAGATATTTTTGCCGACTATTTCAGCGTCGGCACCGTGGTGTCTCACCGTCCCGTCTCCGGATAGAATGTAAAAATAGCCGGACTGGTTGGACCAGTTAAAGGATGTGATCATGTTGTCTATGTGAGATTTATAGAGATCCTGATCCGCTTTATGGGTGATGTAGACATTTTGAATAAAATCCTGGGCCGAATTCACCTTGTCTCTAAGGTTTTTTTCGGCCGCCTTGATCACGGCGTTTTTTGTGGCGGATATTCTCCGGGTCAGCCGTTCAACTTCATTTTTGATCAGTTTCTTTTGCTGATCAACGTAAAAGGCGTGAAGCCCCTCCTTATTTTCCCGGGTAAATTTTGTGAAGGTGCTCTGCATATTCCACAAAATGATACCGGAGAACACACATGCAATTGTGAGTGCTGTAAACAGTGAGATGTTTGAAATACTGGTTTTCATCACACTTTAAATTGATTCATGGTGTGTTTTAATTTTGATGACAAATTGCTTAGGCCGCCGGCACTGGTGTCGATTTGCGTACTGTTTTGGGATATGAGACCCAGATCCTGGTTCACTTCCCCGATATCCTTTTCACTATCATTGGCAACACCGGAGGTCTGGGGCAGGTTCTCTGTGATTTCCTGGATGCCCAGGGCAGCCTGGCCAACGTTCGTAGCAATTTCCCGGGTGGTGACCGATTGTTCTTCGACAGCTGCCGGCAACATATTGGTGCTCATCTCCTCGGTGGCCGCCGCCACGGAATTTGATTTTTCTTCCATTGTATCCGTCCCTTTGGATAGCTCACCTGCAATGGCCGGCAAGGCGGATGAAGATGCCTCTATCTCATCGGAATCTTCTGCAATGCCGGCGATGATACCCGGGAGTTTTTCCACAAAGAGATTGAACCACCTGGCCATTTCCCCGATTTCATCACTGGATTTGGCCGCCGGCCGCATGGTCAAATCTCCCTCTCCCTGGGCAATATCTTTTAGACCGTCTACCATTTGATTGATGGGTTTGACAACCTTGCCGGAGATAAAAAATGAAAGACCGCCGATAACAGCGAGGATAAGTACCGTTATGCCCAGGATAATCTTCCGGACGGATGCGGCACCCTCAATCAGTTCGGCCTTTTCAATGAGAATCACGATAATCCAGCCGGTTTTATCCGACTGAAAAGAGTTTACGTGATAAACGGTGCCGTCAATTGTGGTATCAAAATCAGCTTCCTTATCGGCATCGGGATCGAAAATAAAGGATATTTCGGGCTTGGTTCCAACCTCGGATTGCCCTACAAAATATGGCCGATCTTATGATCAAACCCGAATTAATGCTTCTCTAAGACAGATCATTGGACCCATCTGGATGTTTGGCCCTGGGGTGGGCCAAAGGATATAAAAGCACCCGACCCTTTGCCGCAGAGACATTGATTCTGATATCGGGATTGAATTTCTGGAGCAGCCAGAAGGGGATATCCAGCTTTTTGCGGCAGATATCCCAGGTCGTATCTTCCGATGCCACCGTATATGTATGCGTTCCGGCAATGACATAGGCGTCAAAAAAATTCTCAATGATCTCCTGGTGAAATTCAAATCTTTTTTCTTCAAAGTCAGCCGCACCATCTGCAGGTAACGGCAGTGTCACTTCATGGCCGGCACTGAGCGTTTGGGTTGGAGACATCTTATTGAGTTTGCGTATTTTTTCTGCATCAATACCGAGCCAGTCGGCATAGTCGCTTATGGTTTCCTCGTAAGTCGCATGGATAACGGCATATTCATTGCCTTTTTCGTCATGGACTGTTTTCAGTTCAAGATCCGAGGTGACCACTTCCAGGTTTTGGGGAAGTTTTGCCGGTTTCCCCGGGCTCGGCTGAATGGCCGAAATTGGCTCGGACAATTCATTTGATTGCGGCGTTCCATCCGCCGTGCGGCGTGCGGGTTCTTCTTTAAACGGTATTTTCAGGATCTGGCCCACATGGATCACCGCCTTTCTGCCAAGACCGTTCAGCGCGATCAGGTCGCCGAGGGGTACTTTGTAGGCATCGGCAATGCTGCCGGCCGTATCCCCCCTGACCACCCGGTGAAACGGGGTGACCCGCTGGGCCGTGCGGTATAAAGGTCCAAGGGTTCTGTCCAGCAGATCCGAAGCAAGATGCTTGGGCAGATACAGGGTATGTCCTTCCGGAATGTATTTTTTACCGTCAAAGACCGGTTTTCTTAAGGCCGGGTTCATCGCCTGCAAGGTCTTTAAATCCACAGGTAATTTGTCCACAAGATCTTTTGCGGGTAAAAAGCCTTTCACCTTGTACCGGGTTATTTGGCCCGGTTTATCCAGGGTGATATCGCCGTAATATTGAACATAATGTTTGGCCACATGGCGGGCGGCAATAAATTCCGGATAAAAATTGCGTGAGGCAAATTTGAAAGAGCGGCTGCTGTAGTTTGCGTGTATGGCCGGGTAGGTTCCGTGCTTCGCCTTGGCCCTGGACATGCCGTAAAGACCGTGGTTGTACGCGGTGATGGCCATGGGCCAGTTTTGAAGTTTCTCATAATTTCTTTTCAGAAGCTGGGCGGCCCCATGGGTGGACACAATGGGGTCCCGGCGCTGGTCCACCACATAGTTGATATCCATGAAGAGCTTGCCTGTGTAACTGGTGAACTGCCACAGGCCTGCGGCACCGTATTTTGAGTAGGTGTGGACATCGTAGGCGGATTCCAGGCATGGCAGGTAGGCCAGGTCTTCGGGCAGGCCATAGGATTTTATTATCGTTTTGAATTCATCAATCAGGGCACCCGAACGGATGACCCCTTCCATGAAATGCTCTTTTAAGCCGGTCTGCACCCGGAGTCTCCGGGCGGCCCGCCTGAACGCCGACGGTTTCGTCTTGTCCGGGAACAGGGCGGCCACCTTTTTCTCCAACGTGGTCTGGGGCGCCTCGCCTTTGGACAGATTCATCAATACGGTTTTATATTTTTCCAGTGCCGCTTTTTTGATCTTTTTGTTTTCCCGGGTCGCTTGTTGGGTTTTTTCGGGATTGAGCTTGATCTCTTCATAAATTCTGGATAAATCGCCCATATCGTGGACCAGGGCCTGGCCCCGGGTGTATTGGGTGAATATATTGGTCCAGAATGTGACATTGGGTTTGATCAGGTCATACACCGGGAAAAGTTCAGTTTGTTTAACCGGAGCTGTGGGGTGCGACGCCCGGCAGACCGGAACGGTTGTAACGCATGCACAGATGATGATGGCCGAAAAGATTGATACATAGACCGATTGTCCTGGGAAACGAAACATATTAACTCCCAAAAAAATTGCAGATTGAAAAATTTATTTCTAAGGGGTGTTTGGCAATTAAGGGATCAAAACGAAATTTTTAAAGAGGTCTTCACTTTATCAAATCACCAAACAAACGTCCACAGGTAATGCTATCATATCAGCGTCGGGTTTTAAATGATTTTGAGCATGTTCCTAAAGTCTGTTCACAGGAATATTGGCCAGCTTTTCCTCCCAGTAGTCATCGATCAGTTCTTTGTATTTTTCCTGGGGATAATTTTTTCCACAGCCATCGCAGCATATGATAACATGGGGACAGGCGCGTCTGACAACAAGTTTTCCCTCACATGACGGGCAGTATTGAATATTTTTTTTCATATTTGTTCCTTTGTTTTTTTTGCCGGATAACATAAAAAGGCAGGTTTGAAATCTTTTCAGCCGGTATTTTAAAGGAGGCATCTGTTATGTCAAATGAAAACAAGCGTTATAACCGAAATTATCCCATCTCCTGGGAACAACTTCACCGGGATGCCAAGGCCCTGTCCTGGCGTCTGCACGATCTTAACCGCACATGGAAGGGTATTGTGGCGATTACCCGGGGCGGCCTTGTGCCGGCGGCCATCATTGCCCGGGAACTGGATATTCATCTCATCGACACCGTCTGCATCACCAGCTATGACTGGCAGAAACAAGGTGATGGCACCATCCTGAAATCCATTGAAGGTGACGGGGAGGACTTTTTGATCATTGACGACCTTGTGGATACGGGCGGGACGGCCAGACTTGTCCGACAGATGCTGCCCAGGGCCTACTTTGCCACCGTTTATGCCAAACCCGCCGGAAAGCCCATGGTGGATGCCCATGTCACGGAAGTCAGCCAGGATACCTGGATTCTGTTTCCCTGGGATGCGGAGTCCCGGTTTGTGACGCCCATTGCCGGGCGGTGAAATTGGAGGTATTTTTGTTTTTTGCGGGCTTCGCCTGCTGGGTTTTATTTAACCACAGAGAGCACAGAGGGCACAGCGTTTTATGGAAAAAAAATCTTCGGGCCGTGGTATTGAGCCCGGCATGACCGTGCTGGATATCGTTTCGGCATACAGTGCCACCCAGGAAGTGTTCAAACGCTGGGACGCCAGGGCAGGGGAGTGCATCTGCTGCAACGCGCTTTTTGAGCCCCTTGAAACCGTTGCCGAGAAATACAACCTGGACCTGTCTGCCTTAATACAGGATTTAAAACAGGCTGCCTCTGTGTAGTTTGGCGTTAGCCAAACCCCTGTGCTCTCTGTGGTTTTTTCGGGCTTGATCATAAGATCGGCCATCTTTTGTAGGGGCAATCCCCTGTGGTTGCCCCCGTTAGGGCAGGCACAGAGACCTGCCCCTACAATGGCCGGCGTTGGAACCAAGCCCGTTTTTTCAAACAAGAAATCCCGAAGGGATTTCTTGTTTGATTTAACCACAGAGAGCACAGAGGTTTAGTGCGAGACGGTTAAGGTTTCAGGGACGTAAGAAACTTTCTAATACGCTCCAAGTATACGTCAAATCCCTTGATGAAAATATCGTTGTGATTGGCGCCGGGGATCATTAAAAGATCTTTGTCGTCAGCGGGGCACAAATTGTAAAGATCTTGGCCCTGGGAAAAGTTGATAATATGGTCAAACTGGGCATGGATCACCAAAAGGGGTTTGTGCCAATTCTTGATCTTATCGGCATTGCCGAAGCTTTGTTTTTCCTGAAATCCGATCGTGTCGGGATCAAGGCCAAGGGTCTTTAACAGCGGGGCGGCATGGGCAAAGCCACTTTCGATGACCAGGCCGTCAATGTCGTCCCGGCGGGCGGCTGCAAGTTCCAGGGCCGATGCACTGCCAAGGGATCTGCCCATCACCGTAAGGGGACCCGTGAAATTGCGCGTCCCAAGTTCGCAAAGCGTAAAATCCAGAATTTTATGGCAATCGGCAAGCATCGAAGAGACCGTGGGCGAGCCCGAGGATTTGCCGTATCCCCGGTAGTCGACCACGATAAAGTTGATGCCCTGGCGATTGAAAACAGGGCCGAGATCATCATAATCGGATACGATCTCGCCATTGCCGTGGAAGAAAAGAATATTGGGAAATGACGGATCTGCCAGGTGGAACGCCGCGCCGACGTTAATGTCCTGGTCCACCGGAATAAGATATTCCTTATGGGAAATACCCTTTCCCGGATCATCACGCCGTGGGTGAAACAGAAATTGAAGCACCCGGGGATGATCCAGGGCCGCATAAGGGGTGGAATGACTTTTTTCCATTGGCGTCTCCTTGTCCGTTTCGTTTGAGGATATCGTGTTCAGCGTTCTTCAAATCTGCCCAGTTCTCTGTTTTTAACGACCTTTTCCCCCATGAATATTTTTCCGTTCATGGCGATGTAGACACCGGGGCTGGCCTTTTGAACCGCGCCCAGGGCGCAGCCGAGATTGAAAACGGCGTCCGTGGCACTGAACATGGCAGGAAGAAGGGCGCCCGTGAGCACAACGGTCTTTTCCTTTACGCCGCCGTTGGCAATGATGTGCCGGGCCGTCTCGGGCATGGTATCCGTCCCATGGGTGATGATGATCATCCGGCAAGGATCTGCCGCAACCGTCTCTGCGATAACCTGTCTGTCCTCATCCGTTAAATCAAGGCTGTCTTTGCGCATCAGGGATGTAACCGTGTAAGGCACCTGCAGGTTGAACTGATCAAGCACCGCAATGGCGTTGGGCGGCCCGACCTCATATTCACTTTTTGCATCAAAATAGATTTTATCAATGGTCCCGCCGGTGGCTATAATTGAAATCGTATCCATGCCGGTTCCTTCTAAATCCGGTGATAATAATTTTTGGGCTTGATCATAAGATCGGCCATCTTTTGTAGGGGCAATCCCCTGTGGTTGCCCCCGTTAGGCAGGCACAGAGACCTGCCCCTACAATGGCCGACGTTGGAACCAAGCCCTAATTTTTTATAGATTACGCTTACAATGAAGATTGTAATTGGTGTATATTTTACACAGATTTGTGTATAAAAATCAATAATGTGAGTAGTTTTTTTCAGTCCGTTAAAAAAAATTTTAAAATCTGACCCAGCGTCCATCCTTGGAAACAATAACCTAAAAACTTTTTTGGAATAAAAATCAAACAGAAAACTAAACAAAAACGGCTTTACAAAAACGGTGAATTGGCATATCTGTTGCGTGAGCATTAGCCTGCATGGTGAATCCTGCAGGCTTTGTGATTTTTTAGATGAATCTAATTTGGGGGCATGATACGCATGTAACCAAAGCGGCGGAGCTATATCTACCCGTTGATTCAAACCATATCTCTTGATGTAAAATCTACCGATTCCGGAAGCAGAACTCCTGTTGAAATGCTCTTTAGAATTCTATAGTTAGATGAAAAATTGTCTGACTATGGACCTTACCCCCGCCCCCACCCAATAATTTATATGAAACATGCCGAACCAGGCGCTGTACAGTTGGCCAAAGCCAAGCCGCTGTAAGTTCCGTGGTTTTACGAACGAGAATCCAGGGGTTGACTTAAAGTCTCCCGCGCGCCATATAGAGAATAACTTCAGTGCGCAGCACTGAAACTCTGTGCTCTCTTTGTCCTCTGTGGTTAAATTAAAGAGAGTGGGCGAAGCCCACGATTTACCAAACACTGATCAACCACAGAGAAAATGAAAAAAACAATTCTTTGTATTAAAACCACAGAGCGCACAGAGGTTTGGCTCCCGCCAACCTGCACAGAGAGATCCAGGTTGAACATTCAAATATTTCAGGTTAAAAATTAAGAATGAAAAAAGCACTCATCACCGGTATCACCGGCCAGGACGGCGCCTATCTTGCGCAGTTCCTCATTGGCAAAGGGTATGAAGTCCATGGCATCAAACGCCGTGCCTCTTTATTTAACACCGATCGTATCGATCACCTCTACGAAGATCCCCATGCGGATAACCGTAAACTGATCCTGCATTACGGCGATCTCACCGATGCGTCCAATCTCATCCGCATCCTCCAGCAGGTCCGGCCGGACGAAGTATACAACCTGGCCGCCCAAAGCCATGTCCAGGTCTCATTTGAATCGCCTGAATACACGGCCGACGCAGACGCCCTGGGTACAATGCGCCTGCTTGAAGGCATCCGGCTTCTGGGACTGGAAAATAAAACCCGGTTTTACCAGGCCTCCACGTCGGAGCTGTTCGGCAAAGTCCAGGAAGTGCCCCAGACGGAAAAAACACCCTTTTATCCCAGATCACCCTACGCCTGTGCCAAGCTCTACGCCTACTGGATCACGGTGAACTACAGGGAAGCCTACAACATATACGCCTGCAACGGCATCCTTTTTAACCATGAATCCCCCATCCGCGGGGAAACCTTTGTGACCCGTAAAATTACCCGGGCCCTGTGCCGGATCCATTTGGGCATGCAGGACTGCCTTTACCTGGGCAACATGAACGCCCTCAGGGACTGGGGCCATGCCAAGGATTACGTTGAAATGCAATGGCTGATGCTCCAGCAGGAGAGCCCTGACGATTATGTCATTGCCACAGGAGAGCAGCACTCGGTCCGGGAGTTTGTGGAACTGTCCGCCAGGGAACTGGGCATGGCCATCGAGTGGCAGGGAGAAGGTGTCGATGAAAAGGGCATCAACCCGGCCAATGGTAAAACCATCGTGGCCGTAGATCCCAGGTACTTTCGACCCACGGAAGTGGAAACCCTTCTGGGTGACCCCGCCAAGGCCAAACAGAATCTGGGCTGGGAACCGAAAATCAGCTTCAATGAACTGGTCCGGGAAATGACCCAGACGGACCTTGAGGACGCCAAAAAAGATGAACTTTGCCGGAGAGCAGGGTTCCAGGTGCATAACTACAATGAATAAATCTGATACAATACTTGTTGCAGGTGCCTCGGGCATGGTGGGGTCGGCCATCGTGCGGAATCTTGTTGAAAAAGGCTTTACCAATCTTATCGGCACATATCACTCTTCAATCCTTGAAGAACAAAAAAATATGCCGATCCGACACCTGAACGTCGATTTGACGGACCAAGCCGCTGTGAATGAACTGTTTGGCACACAAAAACCCGCCCATGTGTTCCTGGCCGCTGCCCGGGTCGGCGGCATCCATGCCAACAACACATACCCGGCCCAATTCATCCATGACAACCTGGCCATCCAGACCCATGTGATACATTCGGCCTATGTCCACAACGTTAAAAGACTGCTCTTTCTGGGCTCTTCATGCATTTACCCTAAAAAAGCGCCCCAGCCCATGCGAGAGGAACATCTGCTCACTGGAACGCTGGAACCCACCAATGAACCCTATGCCATTGCTAAAATCACCGGTATCAAGATGTGCGAAGCTTACAACCGGCAATACGGCACCCGGTTCATGGCGGTCATGCCCACCAACCTCTACGGCCCAAACGACAATTTTGATCTTGAAACCTCCCATGTGCTGCCGGCACTGATCCGCAAGTTCCACGAAGCCAAACAGGCCGGTGCACCGGCGGTAACTGTCTGGGGGACAGGTGCACCCATGCGCGAGTTCCTGCATGTGGACGACATGGCCGATGCGTCAGTCGCCGTCATGTCTTTGCCGGACAATACCGTTGACCGGCAGCTCGTCAATTACCCCTCCCCCTGCTTTGTCAATGTGGGAACCGGAATCGACTGCACCATCAAAGAGCTTGCCCAGACCATAAAAAAAGAGGTGGGATTCCAAGGCAACCTGGTGTTTGATTCCTCCAAACCCGACGGTACCCCCAGAAAACTTCTGGATGTATCACGCCTCAACGACCTCGGCTGGTCGGCGTCCATCCCCCTTGACACGGGCATCCGGTCAACCTATGACTGGTTTATGAATCAAAATAACCAACAATGAAAAAGTCGACATCCCCTTGCACCTTCTGGAAAAGATACTCACCACGCCGTACCGAATATAAATTCAGTGCGCAGCACTGAAACTCTGTGCTCTCTGTGGTTAAACTAAACAGAGTGGGCAAAGCCCACGATCAACCAACCCCGGAAGAAATGTAAAAAATGCCCAATCCCTACAGGATTTCTTATTTTAAAACCACAGAGAGCACAGAGGTTTGGCTCCCGCCAAACTACACAGAGGCGGCCGAACCCCATAAGCTAAATGATAAACCACGACCATAATTTTAAAAACTTATTCCAAGATTTTCCCAAAGAAACGCTCCGGTGGTTATTCCCCGGTGCGGAACAGAATTGGGGCAAGATCATTTCCATTGATTTCACACGCCAAGAGCCTAAAAAACACCACCTTGCAGACGCAGGCCTGGTCCTGGATCTGCCCATGTTGTTTCACTTTGAAAATCAAAAACTGCTGTTATGGCTGGTGGAATTCCAGGAAGACAAATCCGGATTTTCAATATATAAACTGCTCCGGTATACCACTGATATGATGGAGGCCCATCCAGATGCACTGGTCGTACCCACAGTATTGTTTACCGACAGAAAAAAATGGCGCAAATCAGTGCCCCTTGATCTGCACACACAAATCAATGAGCGGGTGTTTCTTCATTTTGAATATGTGTTCCACAAGTTGTTTGACTTGAACGCCAGGGATTATTACAATTTGGATAATCCGGTGGTAAAGATTCTTTTGCCCAAGATGAATTATGCAAAGGAAGAGCGAATTGAGGTTATCCACCAGGCATACAAAGGACTATTCCAATTGGCCACCAGAGGCCTTTTTGATAAGTATGTGGATTTTATTGATGTGTATTCAGAAATAAGCGATGAAGAGCAGCAACAGCTTTATGAAACCATCATTCAGAACAAGGAGACGGCAATGTTATCGAAGTACATAAGAGAAAAAGGGCGCCAGGAGGGGCGGAAAGAAGGACGTCAGGAAGGTCGCCAGGAAGGCCGCCAGGAAGGAATTTATACCTCCTATTTTAAAATCATCCAAAGCATGAAAAAAAACAACATGTCGGAAGAGGATATTGCCAAACTGATCAACCTTGAACTTGGCATAGTCCACAAGATAGCCAACAATGAAAAGGTCAACATCCCCTTGCACCTTCTGGAAGAGAACAGTTAACAGCGCTTCATTCCGTACGCCATATCGAATATAACTTCAGTGCGCAGCACGGAAACTCTGTGCTCTCTGTGTCCTCTGTGGTTAAATTAAAGAGAGTGGGCGAAGCCCACGATCAATCCTCCACAGAAAATGAAAAAAATTAAAATGCCTGCAAACGGATAAAATTTATGAAAAAAATCATGCTCATCGCCGGAGCCCGGCCCAATTTCATGAAGATAGCGCCCATGGCCCGGGCCTTTGACCGCTGCCCCGATAAGATAGAATACAAAATCGTTCATACCGGCCAGCACTATGACACCAATATGAGCGATGTCTTTTTCCAGGAACTGGGCATCCGGACCCCGGACTACCATTTAGGGGCCGGCGGCGGGTCCCACGCCACCCAGACCGCAAAAATAATGACAGGATTTGAGGGCATCTGTATGAAGGACCGGCCCGACCTTGTGGTGGTTGTGGGCGATGTCAACTCTACCCTGGCCTGTTCTATTGTTGCCAAAAAACTGTGTATCGAAGTCGCCCACGTGGAAGCGGGACTGCGCTCCTTTGACCTGGCCATGCCCGAAGAGATCAACCGCATGGTCACCGATGCCATCTCGGACCTCTTCTTTGTCACCGAAGAGCAGGGCATGGAAAATCTGCTGAAAGAGGGAAAACCCCGGGATAGAATTCACTTTGTCGGCCATGTCATGATCGACAACCTTTACTTCCAGCTGGAAAAGCTCAATGCCATGGACACCGCCGGGTTCCCAACCGCCGCCTTTAAACAGGCCCACAATGAATACGGCGTGGTCACGTTGCATCGCCCCTCAAACGTGGATACCCAGGAAACACTTGAAGCGATTTTCAGTACGCTGAACAAAATTTCAGAGCGGCTGCCCCTGATTTTTCCCATTCACCCCAGAACCCGGAAAAACATGGAAACGTTCGGCATCACCCCGGGCAGCCAGATTAAACTGACGGCCCCCCTCTCTTACATGGAGTTTTTAAACCTCTGGAGGGACAGCCGGATGGCCTTGACAGATTCCGGCGGCCTCCAGGAAGAGACCACCGCCCTGGGCATTCCCTGCCTGACCATCCGGGAGAACACCGAGCGCCCCATCACCGTCACCCAGGGCACCAACGAACTGATGGGCACCTCCCCTGAAAAGATTCTGGCCGCCTTTGACCGGATCATGAACAACGACTGGAAAACAGGCCAAAAACCCAAATTCTGGGACGGTCAAGCCGCAGAACGAATTACGGCATTGCTCTAAGAATTCATAATTTCAGTGCCCGGCACTGAACCTCTGTGCTCTCTGTGTCCTCGGTGGTTAAATTAAAAGAGTGGGCGAAGCCCACGTTGCCCCTACCTCGAAAAAAACAATAATCCCAAAAGGTTTATTATCAAAACCATTTATCAACTCCTCGTAAAAAAAATTAAGGGTACATCTACCTGGTACCTAAAATAGAAAACATAGTAATGGAATCCAAATTGAAAACAGACACAACAATCGCCGTAGTAGGCCTGGGATACGTAGGCCTCCCCCTGGCCGTACATTTCGGCGCAAAATATAAAACCATCGGTTTTGACCTGAAACAATCCATCGTAGACAACAGCCTGGCCCATAAAGACCCCACCGGTGAAGTCGCCACCGAGGAGTTTCAACAGGCAACCTATTTTACCCCGACAACAGATCCAAAACTCATGTCAGATGCCGACATCATCGTGGTGGCCGTACCCACCCCCATAGACAAGGCAAGACGCCCTGACCTATTCCCTGTGGAAAGCGCATCCCGCACCGTGGGCCAGGTCATGAAAAAAGGCTGCATCGTAGTATTTGAATCCACCGTCTATCCCGGTGTGACCGAAGATATCTGCGTACCCATCCTTGAAAAAGAGTCCGGCCTGACCTGGAAAAAAGATTTCCACGTGGGCTACTCCCCGGAACGGATCAACCCCGGCGACAAAGAACACACCCTGACTAAAATTGTCAAGGTCGTCTCCGGAGATGACGCCGCCACCCTTGAAACGGTAGCGGCCCTGTACGAATCCATTATCGAAGCCGGTGTTCACAGAACCCAAACCATTAAAGAAGCAGAGGCCGCCAAAGTCATTGAAAATACCCAAAGGGACCTGAATATTGCCCTGATGAATGAATTGGCCCTGATTTTCGACCGCCTTGGCATAGACACCAAGAACGTTCTGGACGCCGCAGGCTCCAAATGGAATTTTTTGAAATTTTTCCCCGGCCTGGTGGGCGGCCACTGCATTGGCGTAGACCCGTATTATTTGACCTACAAAGCCCAGTACGAAGGCTACCATCCAGAAGTGATTTTGGCCGGGCGAAGAATAAATGATAACATGGGCAAATTTGTGGTGGAAAAAACCATCAAATTGATGATTGAATCTTCACAGCCTATCAAAGGCACCAAGGTCGGCGTTTTAGGGCTTACATTTAAAGAAGACTGTCCGGATTTACGAAATACCCGGGTGGTGGATATTATCCGTGAACTTGAGTCGTACGGATGCGAAGTCCTGGTTCATGATCCCATGGCAGATCCTACAGAAGCCCAACAATATTACAATGTAAAATTAAGTCCTTGGGAGGATCTACAGGATTTAGGAGCCCTAATCTTATCTGTGCCCCATTGCTGGTACAAAGAACAGCCCCTTGATTCTTTTACAGGTAAACTGAATTTTAAAGGATGTCTCATAGATGTTAAGTCTATGCTGGATATCAATGAGGTAAAAAAAGAGGGTGTCAAATTTTGGAGGCTTTAATGAGAATATGAAAAGAACAGGCAATCGTTAGTTAATTTCCTTTACGATTATTCGGACAAGGGCGCCCAAACTGATCCTTAATCTCATCGACTTCATTGATGCTTTTAAACTAACCTACTTGTTATTGGTTCTAAGATTAGTAGGCTTTTGCAACAATATGTAATTGGGCGTATTCCCATTTTCCCGGTTTTACAAAGGCCTGTCTTTTAGAGCAGGACGCATGATATCCCCTGTTTCGCTGGAATGGACATAAATGGATTGTGCTGATGAAGAAAGCTGAAGATTGTAATACGGTTGATGAAGTCCTTGCTTGCCTTAAAGAACAGAAAGAAGATCTGACCCGTTTGGTTCGTAACGCTAAAGAATTGGAACAAATGGGGCAGGAAATCCTTGAGTATACCAATCGGATAAGCGCCTTGCTTGTAAAAAAAAAATCCAGATCCAAGCCTCAGTAGATTCCTCTGAACAGGTGGACCAGGAAAAAGAAGTGATGTCCAGTTGGCCGGGGCGGATGAAAAGCGACGGCCTTGAGACCGTTTGGATTCAGTTATGTACAGGTGGTTCGGTTGATATTCATGTGCGATACTACTATCGAAGATCCTGTGATCACCGCAATGGAAAAAAAATATAAAGGTGCATACGCTGGCTTAATACTTCTTGGAATCCATGATCGCTGTTCATCTGCTCTGGCTTCTATGGTGAGTTCTTTTCAAGAAGTTCGCCAAGTGCTTTGTGACCGTGGTTTGACTCTGGATATAAAGGTCATCCGTAAACTGACCTATCGATACGCAGAGTGGGCCCGAGCCGAGCAACAAGCGGGTCGAATCCCATTAAATGATGGAGACTTACTTGAAGGTCGGCGAGTCGTTATCAGCACTGATGGTGGACGCGCTCGGCTCAGAGAGAAGAAAAGGAGGCCAAAAAGATAGAACCCGATTTCGTAGTGCATGGCGAGAACCCAAGCTTTTGAGCATTTATGTAGTAAATGCCCAGGGAAAACAAGAAAAAAGCTTTTCACCATTTATTGATGGCTGTTTCAACGGTCCGGATGGTGTATTCCATTTGTTAAAGGGGCACTTGACGCCCTTCATATTCAAGACTCCGACAAAATACTGTTTGTTGCAGATGGAGCACATTGGATTTGGAATCGAATCCCCGAACTGGTAAAAGCACTGGGTTTGGATTTTGAGCGAGTGTATGAGCTTTTTGATTTTTATCATGCCGTGGAGCATCTGGGTACAGTCGCAGGTTTAAAGAAGACCTGGTTATCCAAGGAACGTAAGCGCTAGGTATCGAAACAGCGAGGTCTTCTGCTGAAGGGAACGGCGGTTGAGATGGTGCAGGCCGTCCAGATGCTCTGTCGAGGCAGAAACAGTAGGGCTATCAAGACGGAACGGGATTATTTCGTGCGTAATGAAAAGCAACTTGATTTCTTAACTATAAAAACGTTGAATTTGCCTATTGGTAGCGTGCTATTGAAAGTTCAATTCGAAGAGTCGTGAATTTACGCCTTAAAGGCCCATGCATTTTTTAGTATCGAGAGAATGCAGAAAAATGATTATGCTGCGATCATTTTATAAAGCAGGGCGTTGGGATTGTCTGAAACAGATGGCAAACACGCACAATCCAATGCCAATTGCATAACCTGGAAAATGGGAATGCGCCCTGTAATTGAAAAATTGATCTGAAATATATTAATGATGTTTTATTTTTAGATTTTAAGTACTTATATTTAAAATGTTGAAGAAAAATCCATTTTTTGATATGATCTTTTTAATATTACCTTTCAAACAAGGACGATCAGAAAAATCCTAAGAAAAAATAAGCAGATGATATTTGTAGGCTATAATCTATCTCATGGTAATGTTTCAGGAATAATCGATTTGAAAAATTGACCGAAACAAAGCGTTTGATAGTAAGCAAAGATAGATCGATCAATGAAAGCAGTGCGTTTATATCCCTAATTTAACCAGTATTCTTATCAAGAGGAGGAAGTCGGTTTGCCTCCGGAAAGAATTTTTGACTTCTCAGATTGATTTACTCGACTTCATAATCTGCATACTTGCCGGTATTATAA
This sequence comes from uncultured Desulfobacter sp., assembly GCF_963666675.1. Taxonomy (NCBI): domain Bacteria; kingdom Pseudomonadati; phylum Thermodesulfobacteriota; class Desulfobacteria; order Desulfobacterales; family Desulfobacteraceae; genus Desulfobacter; species uncultured Desulfobacter sp. The sequence continues at coordinate 1,104,457 of NZ_OY762929.1, forward strand.
TGTAATTAGTTGGGGGTGACTGTAGTGAAGAAAAGATAAATTTCAATGTTACATATATTTAAGATCATAATTATTTTGCTGCTTTGTTTAACTGGATACCTTGGAGTTGTTTTTTATCTTAACATTAATGATAAACCGGCTGTATCCGATGCTATAGTGTTGTTTGTAGGACCGGATTATGACAAACGGCTGCAAGAAGCCCATCAGCTTATGAAAGAAGGGTATGCGGACATTCTTATCGTACCGGCATATCGACGAACGTTTGTTATGTCGGAAAGAAGTAACATGAAAAAAATTTATTCGAAACCACTTCAAGATATTCGAAAAAAGTATCCGAAATATTACGAAAATACTCATATTGAACTCTTAGAAGCTCAGAGTTTGATTGAAAAAAATGGATTAAAGTCGGTCATAATGGTCAGTTCTCCAAACCATATGCGAAGAATAAAGATTATTTCTACATTCGTTTTTGATTTGAGAGATTATAGTATTTGCTTCATTGGTAGCCGTTATTTAAAGAAAAGAAGCCTTCTGTCTATTTTTAATTGGGTTAACATCAAGGATAGTTTTCGGGAAATGATAAAGATCTTCGGTTTTTTTGCATATCGATTAATGTTCAAGGTTTAAGTATGGAAATAAACCTCGGATATTATTTTTATGGTGTAAACGAATGAGTCGTGAAAAGATTTCAAAATCAGGAAAAGTATGATGAAAGCATTAATGATAGGCATGGACGGCGTTCAGGAAGAAACTTTTCAGAGAGGGTGGACACCATATATTTCATCCCTTATTTCACAAGGTGAACAGCTTCGGCTGAAGGAGGATCTTCTTAGCCGTGGTTGGGATGAAATTTTGACAGGGCAGCATGCAATCACAACGGGCGCTTTATATGACCGGGCTGCTTTGAACGGGACCCATGAATGGAATACCAAATTTAAGGTGAATGATATCCCGGGATTAGGGAAGACGGTTAAACCTCTATGGCAGGTGCTGAATGAACGGGGGTATCGAGTCGGTATCATGAATGTGCCGACAACCTCTCCAGCCCCCGCGGTGGATGGTTTTTTCGTGTCTGGCGGCGGTGGCGGAGCTGCTGTTACGCAGGGGGCTCAGGCAGATCATTGTCATCCAAAAGAAATCATTCCTGTACTTAATGATATAGGCTATATTTCCGATGAAAGGCCTCAGAGCCTGTTTGGTGAGAAGAAACTGAGCCGTCCGAAAGAGGTTTTTTCCTGTCTTGAAAAGATGGTAGAAAAAAGAACCGAGGCCTTTATTAAACTCGCAAAAGACTATGAAATAGATTTTGGATTTATCGTTTATCGTTCATCAGTTATGGCTGAGATTTTTTGCCTTCCTGAATGGCATCGTCATTTGGCCAATACTAAGGATATAAACCAAGAGTTACTAGATGCGGTAAAACATTTTTATCAGCATCTTGACGAGCAGGTAAGAATACTAAATGATTTTTTTTCAAGTCCGGAGCTTCTTATAGTCTCCGATCATGCAACGACTGTAACTCGCTGGCATATTAATATAAACACCTTTTTACGCGAAAATGGTTTTCAAAAGTCATCTTCAAGAAAGCAAGGTCTTTTTAAATTTGTTGCGACCTTAAAACAATGGGCACCTGTTTCTCTTAGAGCTAAACTTGGAAAAATATCTAAGATTAGGAAAGCTTACATTGGTGTAAAACCGTTTGATTCCAAAAGTTCAGCTGCATTTTGTATGGTGATGGGTGACTGGGTCCCTGGTGTCTTTATCAATGATGAAGAACGATTTGGGGGGCCTGTACCCTCTATTGACATCCATGAATTAAGCGAGAAAATTGTTCTTGCTTTTAACTCGAATCCTGAGTGCATTAAACACGGTATGTCTGCTTGGGTTAAGAAGGATGGCAAAACAGCTTCATCCCGGCATTTTCCAGATATCACTTTTAATATACAGGATGGATATTTGATTAGCAACGTGTTTCAGGCGTTTGTTACTGAATTTATACTACCGGTAGTGGAGCCGGATATCGCATCTCTTGTGAGAGGGCCATCTTTGTGCGCTAAAGCACATATTCCCTTGGCCATCATCTTAAACAATAAGTGGAAAGTTGAGGTGGCTACAGAAAAACAAGATCTGAGGTTGATCTATGATCATGTTCTTGAAATCTTTGATTAGAATTTTAATTTTCCGATATTAAAAGCTAAAATTTCAAACACACTTACGATTTTAGGAAAGGAGATGAAAAATATGCCTAGCCAATATTTAATTGCAAGGTGTGTGGAGAAAAAAGATCTGAGATGGTTTTATAGTTGTGCTATATTAATTGCAATCTTTTTTCTAATCAGTTCAAAGCTTGCTAAATCAGAAGAATTTTACGTTGATAATAAATCCGGAAAAGATAGTAATTCTGGTCTCATTGACAGACCATTTAAGTCAATTTCAAAAGCTATGGCTGCTATTAAAGCAGGTGACACATTAACAATTATTTCAAACGGAGAAGATACTCCTTATTGGGAAGCAATCCAATTAAATCAATCGGGGCTTTCCGGTGCTTATATAACTATCCAAGGAGAGTCAGAAAATAAAAAACCTATTTTCCTTGGAAATGATAGTGGTTCGACTCTCCAGTGTTATGGAAAGAAATTTATCCGAGTCAGAAATATTATATTTAAGAATTCAAAGTATAGTACGCTAGGTTTTTCAAATGTTAAAAATATTATTTTGACCGGATTGGAAATTTATGGAACCCGCAAAAACGCAATATTGGTAACTGACGGAGGCACGAATTTTCAAGTAATAAATTGTATAATTAGAAATGTAGACAATAGCGGTATTGCCTTTATGGGGAGTAAATTTGAAAAATTAAGCCATACGTTGGTTGATGGTTGTACTATAAGCGACGTGTTGACCAATGATGGAATTACATTGCATAAACAAGATGGATACAATGTCGGCTCCGATCACATAATATCTAACAACAAAATCAGTCATTGCCGGGAACAGGGGATTGATATCACGTCAGGAACAAAAGTATTAATAGAGAATAATTATACATTTAGTAACCACGATAGTGGAATTCTGATCGACCATAATGCCTCTGATGTTGAAATAATTAACCATCGGTCAAAAAATGAAAAGTTGTACGGATTAATCATAAACGATTCTAAAAATGTGGTTGTTGAGAACTCTTCCTTTTTCGGTGCTGTAAAAAAAACAATTTTAAGGATAAAGGGATGCGAAAATTTAGTAATGGAAAATAATGTTTTTAAATCCACTGAAGGAAGCGCGCATAGATATCTTGTAGATATTTGCGACTCTGATACTGCTGTAACGAATAACCTCACCTTTAGGTGCAATCAGTTTTTAGTTTCTAAAGGCAATTTGTCAAGCAGCATGATGTTGCGTTACTTAAAAATAATTCCCGAAGAAATTGTTATTAAATGGGAGAACAATATATGGTATAATTATGAAAATGATAAAAAAGTTTTTTTTGATGCTAATAATGGTAAATATGATTTTGATAAATTCAAGAATAAGTATGCTCCAAGCGATTCTTTTGTCAATCCAGAAAATGATGATAATATATAGAATTAACGGGGGCTTATATAAATGTTTCTGATATATATCATATTGACAATCGTATTTTTTGGAGGATCTTTAGAAGCTTATAATATAGTACCCCCGGTTTTTAATTGGTCAACAGAACCGCTTATATATATTCTTTTTGTGTTCTCCTCTTTGAAAAAAGCAATTCATGGAGGCTCGTTTTCTTTTCCTTTTTTACCTCAAGTTCTTTTTTTTTTTATTATTGGAATAGTTTCTGGTGTGGTAAATTCAAATATTTCTATTAATGCGCTTTTTGGTATTCGACTAATCATTAGATTTTATGTTTTTTATTTAGCCGTTTTGAACTTGGAATTAAATGAAAAACAGGCAAGGAGCATTTTATTATTCTTGACTTTATTATTTTTAGTTCAAATACCCACCTCCATAGTAAAATTAATTATTTTTGGGCAGGGAGAACGTGCAATTGGTACATATAGTGCTAAGGAAGGCTCTTTGTCAACTATGATTCCTTTAATTGCAATAGGTTATATTGCTCCTCTGTATCTATATAAAAGAAAATTGTGGACTTCGATTATTTTGAGCCTAGGTTTTATTGCTTTTTCATTTATTGGGGGAAAACGTGCACTAGTATTTATGCTACCTCTTCTTATTTTTTTCATGTTGGGCTTGATAGGGGTAAGTAGGTGGCTTAAAAAGTCTAATTTGAAAATTTCCTTAGCAAACTTAGGTTTTTTGATTCCAGTTTTTTTGCTTATTTTCGTCGCTGCTGGGCTAAAATTCATTCCAACGCTAAATCCAGAAAAAAAGATTGGTGGATCAATTAATTTCACTCATGCCATTGAGTTTGCAGCAGGATATACTAACAATACAATGGGGGTAACAACAAAAGTTGAAGGAAAGCTTACGCCTACTGGGGGAAGACTTTCAACTAGTAAAAGAATTTTTAGCGTTATGACCAAGGAAGGCATCGTTCGATTCCTAATAGGTTACGGCCCTGGTTCATTTACCGAGTCGAGATTTAATAAGGGTAGATCTCAGAGGAATTTTCTTATTCAAAAGTTTAATATCATTTATGGTATAACACCTTTAGGCTATATTCAAGTTGAATATGGATTTATGGGTGTTTTAGTATATTTGTCAATTTTAATTTCTATATTGGTTAAGTGTATTACAGGTTGGCTCAGAGAAACGGATGCGTATTGGGAAATGCATCTATTCGGGTCCTCTTGTTTTGCTTTTATTATGATCCTTCTTTGGTCTTATTATCATCCTCCATCAATGTTAGGGGATACCATTCCCTGTGTGTTTTTTTTGTTAATGGGAATCGCTTTTACCCGCATCCATGCAGTTAAAAAAAATGAAGCACTAATGTAGAGTGCTATTTGTAGTTGTCAGTTTCCAATATGAATGGAGAAACCTTTATTCTTATCAAATTGGGCTTGGAAATATAACCCTTTGTACTTTTATGTATATAATTTGATTATATCTCTCATTGTATTTTAATGGTTCATAGAGATTAATTATTGATTTTATCAAAGATTATCTTTTTGATTTCTGAACTCCTAAAGTTGAGTTAGGAGGGGATGTAAAAGGGTAATATAGTATTTTCACAAGTAATCGCTATGAGTCATCTACAACAATCATAGCAATATATGACGGCTAAAAATAAATGATTAAAATAATTAATAAAGCAGATTGTTGCGGGTGTGAGGCTTGTATTCAGATATGTCCCAAATCATGCATTGTCCCCAAATATGATGATGAAGGATTTTTATATCCATATACGAATGAAGAGCAATGTGTGGATTGCAATCTTTGCACAGAAGTTTGTCCAATACTTTCAGTTTCAGAAAATGAAGCGAAAAAAGTTGAAAGAGTCATCGCTGCTATAAATAAAGATGAAGAAATGCTTAATAATAGTTCTTCCGGAGGCGTTTTCATAGCACTCTGTTCTGAAATGATAAATAGAGGTGGTGTTGTCTATGGCGCATCGTTTGATGAGAATTGGAATGTTGTTCATTCTGCTGCAAATTCTTTAAGGGCTTGTAAGTCATTTATGGGCTCAAAGTATGTGCAAAGTTCGATTAATAATATTTATAGAAATGTGCAGCAAAATTTAATTAAAAAAAAAGATGTTTTTTTTTCAGGGACACCATGCCAAGTTGCCGGATTAAAAAGGTATTTAAGAAAAGATTATAGGAATTTATATGTATGCGATTTTGTTTGCCATGGTGTGCCTTCTCCCGGTGTTTGGGTAAAGTATGTCTCATCTGTAAAAAAGAAGATAGGTAATATTTACAAAATAAATTTTAGAAATAAAAAAAATGGTTGGAGAAATTACTGCTTATTTTTTGGAAATTCACAAAATAAATATTTTTGTGAAAGACACCACGAAAATCTATATATGAAAGTCTTTTTGCAAAACATAAATTTGAGACCCTCGTGTTTCGCTTGTCAGTTTAAGTCTGGGAAATCAGGGAGTGATATTACGCTTGCTGATTATTGGAATATATGGAATGTGCACCCTGAATTCAATGATGAGAATGGTGTCAGCATGGTTATAATAAACAGTGAAAAGGGGAATCTGCTATTTGGTAAGGTTTCAGAACAATTACGTTTAAAAGAAACCGATTTTAGTAATTTATTAAAGTTTAATAAGAGTTGGAATACATCTCCGATATTAGATGCCCAAAAAAGAAAATTATTCTACAAGCTAATTAGCAGATATCACAATCTTGATAAGGCTTTCAATAAAGCGATCAGCCCTTTCATATTCCGAAGAATCAAGAATAAAATGTTACGAACGTTTAGAAAAAAATCAAACCATTAATTGGATAAAAATATGAAAATAGGGATACTGACATTGCCCTTTAATAATAATTATGGAGGCCTGCTACAGTCGTACGCGTTGCATTGCTATTTAGTTAATAGAGGGCACGAAGTATATTCCATACAACAACCAATTTGTCGTTATAGAAGAAAAATTAAGCTGTTTTTAAAACAAAAATTTAAAGTTGGCAATTATATCAATTCTTCAAATATAGAAAAATTTCAACATAGGTATTTTCAAGAAACTTTCCCCGTTTATAAAGATGAAGATTTTAAAAGATTAAATAAGATCGGATTTGATACTGTAATTGTCGGTAGTGACCAAGTGTGGCGTTTTGAGTATACGAAAGAAAAGTACCAAAGATATTTTCTTAATTTTATTAACAATAAACACGTAAGGAAAATAGCATACGCCGCATCTTTTGGGGTTGATTACTGGGAGGCCGATAAAGAGAAAACAAGAATAGCCGCACAATTGTTGAAACAATTTGACGCAGTCTCGGTGCGAGAAAAAAGCGGGGTGGATTTGTGCCGTGACTTTTTGAACCAGGATAATGTAATCAGCTTGCTGGATCCAACATTGCTTATGCCGGCTGATTTTTATCGAGGATTGTATACTGGTGAGGAGAAAAGCCAAAAGGGTGGCGTCGGTTACTATTTTCTGGATGAAAGTGAAGATAAGCAAGCTCTTCTGCGTAAGATCAAAGAACGATTCAGTCTTCCCTCCTTTTGTATCGGTAAAAAAAAGATTGAAAGCAAAAGAAAAGGAAGAGGGGTCTACTATCCTTCGGTGTCGCAATGGATTAAGGATTTTGATGAAGCTAATTATATTGTAACAGATTCTTACCATGGAATGCTTTTTTCAATTATTTTTAGAAAACCGTTTCTCGTAATTGGAAATTCAAAAAGAGGGTGGGTACGGTTCTCTTCATTTTTAGAAATGCTCAATTTGGAAGGCCGCCTACTCATGGATCATCGTGATATTGAAATAAACGACAGAATGATTTATGACGACCATCTTCTCGAGAAAATTAGGGAAATGAGGGAAAAAACAAGAGTATTTTTTAAAGATAATGGATTATAGGATATATGAAATACCTTATATGTCAGGAATGGGAAAATACCAGTAATAATCATGCTGGCATGAAACATATGTGTCAGCTTTTAAAAAAAAAGTATCCAGACGATTATATTGTTATAGTTTTTCCCGCACTAATTGTGCCAAAAAAATTTAATAATTTTTTTAAGAAGATTTGTTCTCTGTTTTTGCGGAATATACTAATTCCATATAAGTATAAAAAAATTGGTAAATCTCTTGCAAAAGAGATTAAAGAAAATGACGAAGTCTATTTATTGGAATATTGTACTGCTACTTGTCCACAACTGACATTAGCACGATATTTAAGAAGAAAATGTAACAACATAAAAATTTATGGTTTAGTACACTTAGTTCCCCGTGTTTTAGAAAGCTCTTTGCCTCAGAAAAAAATAAATTTTTGGATAGAACCATTAGATCAAGTTTTGACTTTAGGACGTTCTTTGTCAAATTATTTTATAAATGAGTTGAACGTATCTAAGGGTAGAGTCAGAACGTTATTCCACTATGTAGATAGCGAGTATTATAAACCTATTGAAAATAATGGTTTTAGCTCCAATAATAAAAGACTTAGAGTGTTGAGTATGGGGAATCAAGAACGAAATTTTGATTTATTGCATAAAATAGTATCTTCCGCACCCGAGATACATTTTACTATTTGCCAGGGCGTTATAAATTTAAAAAAGAGATTCGAAAATTGCCATAATGTTGAATTGATAGGTTATGTGAACGAAGAACAACTCTTATCAATTATGCAGAAATCTGATATCTCGCTTAATGTTATGAAAGATACTATCGGCAGCAATGTGATAACAACATCAATGTCTGTTGGGTTGGCAATGGTTGTGAGCGATGTCGGGTCCATCAGAGATTATTGTTATGATGGAGCTGTTTATTGTAAAAATGATGACATTAATTCCTTTGTGAATGGGCTTAGGACCTTATTAAAAGAGCCGCGTTATTTGGATGAATTAAAAGCAAAATCGTTGATAAATAGCAAACGCCTGTCTATACATGAGTTTAATAAATGTATTTCAGACAACAACTTAAATTCATGAAGACATCTACTTCTTGTCATCCCCACATTTCAAATAGTTCGGAATTTGACATGCCAAGCAAGAACAATAAATTGATAGCTAAAAATACATTGATGCTGTATTTTAGAATGCTTCTTACAATGGGGGTGTCTTTATTCACTGTTCGGGTTGTTTTGAATACTCTTGGGTCGGTTGATTACGGGTTGTACAATGTCGTCGGGGGGATTGTGGCCATGTTTTCCTTTCTTAGTGGCACAATGACCGCTGCATCCCAAAGGTTTCTTGCTTTTGAGTTAGGTCGCAAAGATTATGATCAATTAAATCGAACATTTGGTATGACCCTGTTGATTTATGTAATACTTGCTATTTTGATATTAATATTATCAGAAACAATTGGGTTATGGTTTTTAAATAATAAAATGAATATTCCTGCTGAGCGTATGAATGCTGCAATTTGGGTGTATCAATTTTCTGTTCTGTCGCTGACAATAACTATGCTCAGGACGCCTTATAACGCGTCTATTATTGCACATGAAAAAATGAACATTTATGCATATGTCAGTATTATAGAGGTTGTTCTAAAACTATTGATTGTTTATTTGTTAGTGTTATTTTCTTTTGATAAATTAAAATTGTATTCAATCCTTATGTTTTCGGTAACTTTATTGATTGCATTAATATATATTGGATATTCTCGGCAGAAGTTTCAAGAATGTCGTTTTTCGTTTTATTGGGAGAAATCTCTTTTTAAAGAAATACTATGCTTTTCAGGGTGGAGTTTATGGGGCGCAATGGCTTTTATTTTAAAAAGCCAAGGGACTAATATTTTGTTTAATATATTTTTTGGCCCTATCGTAAATGCCGCATGTGGTATTGCCTATCAGGTAAATACTGCGGTTAATCTTTTTGTACATAATTTCATGACCGCAACACGCCCTCAGATTACGAAATACTATGCCGCGAATGAAAGAAAAAAGATGTTTAGTCTCGTATTTCAAAGTTCTAAATGGTCGTTTCTTTTGTTGTTCGCAATTTCAATGCCTATATTGATTGAAACAAATTACATATTTACCCTTTGGTTGAAAGAAGTACCCGAATATGTAATACTTTTTACTAAATTAGTTCTCATTAATACATTGATTGACTCGTTGTCCCATCCATTGATGACTGCAGCCCAGGCCACAGGGAAAATAAAACAATATCAATCTATTGTCGGTGGGGTAATGATGTTTAACCTTCCGCTATCTTACATTTTCTTAAAATGCGGATTTCCGCCACAAGTCGCTTTCTATATAGCTATTACTATTTCAATAATAAATTTAGCACTTCGCTTGATTATACTTAAAAACATGATTGGCCTGCCTATTGTAGAGTTTGTTCGGAATGTCATAATTCGCATTCTTTCAATCAGCATCATTGCTTATATTATTCCTATTGTACTGCTGCGAATTATGAATGATGGTATAATTAGGTTTTCAGTAATTGTCGTTGTTGGATTTTTATGGATATGCGCTGTGATTTATGCTATTGGCATTTCCAAAAATGAAAAAGCGTTTGCTATACAGACAATAAAAAAAATATATTTTAAATTTAAACCAAAATATATTGGCTAACTATTGTGTTCTGTTGATCCCATACATACTTTGACATTGTTTTGATTTGATTTTAAATATGAAAAACAAACTCTTGATAATTAACCGTACTCAATTTGGATATCATTTAGATACATATTATTATTGTAAATATGCATCAGATGAATTTGATATTACATATATCGGCTTTGATGCAGAAGAGCCAAAAGTTATTTGTGATAACATTAATTGTATATATATTGAACGAAAAGGTAGTTTTTTCAATAGATATTTTCGATTACTTTTCGCTTGTTTTTTTGAATGTAGAAAAGAATATGACTTTGTCTTTGTTAATTATTTCACTGGTTGCTCTTTAGTGCAAACAGCAGACAAGAAGAAAAATTTCATATTAGACATTAGGACGGGTAGTGTAGATAAAAATATTGTGAAAAGACAGTTGAAAAATTTGATACTCAGAATTGAAAGCTTATCCTTTAAAAGGGTTTCTGTGATTTCTGAGTCGTTGTCTAAAAAGTTGAAACTGCAAAAAAATAAAAGCCATATTCTTCCTCTAGGGGCAGAAACAATAGAGCTTTTGCCACGAAAATTCGATTCAATGAAATTATTGTATGTGGGCACATTTGATGGAAGACGTATTGAAGATACTGTAAAAGGATTCTCCAAATTTTATCGAGAGTTCAAGAATTCAATTGATATAACCTATGATATCATTGGTGACGGCCACAATGACGAATTGGATTTTCTAAAGCGATTAGTTGAACAAAATGAAGTGGCATCTGTAGTCAGATTACCTGGTTATATTCATCAAAGCAAGCTTAAAAGGTATTATCAGGAATGTAATGTGGGTATTTCATATGTGCCGATAAATGATATTTACGATTGCCAGCCTCCAACAAAAACCTATGAATACCTATTGGCTGGCATGCCGGTTATAGCAACGTCAACCCGTGAAAATGCTATCGTGATAAATGATAAGAATGGTGTGCTGATCAAAGATTCCGCGAATGATTTTTACAAGGGGCTAAAGGAATTTTTTCTGAAAAAGGATTCATTTGACTCTAATATAGTGAAACAACAAACTTTACAATGTAGTTGGCAAAAGATTGTTAAAAATAAATTTGTCTCATACCTTAAGGCTCTCCCTTAAATTTGTTAAAATCAATGGTTTTATAGTACACTAATTTAGTTCTCATTTTCACATTTGCTAAAGGAAGCTCAAATACAATATGCAAAAAATATTATTGGTCCGGCCGAATCCGGAAGGGCTTGGTGGTGTTTCGAGTTATTATAAGGCGGTTATGCCGCATTTAATTGATTCTAAATATGAGATAATTTCTCTTGAAATAGGCAGTGTTCAAAAGTCATTTATAAATATTCATCCGCTTGTTGATCAGATTCGATATGCTATAGCTCTAAAGAAAAATCCGGATTTAGTTCATATTAATCCATCTCTAGGCTGGAAAAGTTTTATTCGTGACGCTTTATTTGTTTTGCTTGCGAAACGAAATGGCATTAAAGTACTGACCTTTTTTCACGGTTGGGACAATGATTTTGCCAAAATAGTTGACAAGTATTTTAGTGGTTTTTTTAAAGCAACGTTTGCAAAATCAGATTCGTTTATCGTTTTGGCCAATTCATTTAAATCAAAACTGAGGCAATGGGGAACACAACCATCGGTTCGAGTATCAACAACAGTTGTCGATGAGCAGCTTTTAACTGATTTTTCTATTAGGAAGAAATTAGACCGTATGAAGAATGAAAAAGAGGTTAAAATTCTATATTTAGCGCGACTGGAAAAGACCAAAGGCGTTTTTGATGTTGTGGACTCTGTGAAAATTCTTATTGACAAGGGAGTAAATGTATCCTTAGCGATAACAGGTGATGGCCCCTTGTTAGAAGAACTTAGAGTATATATAAAAAGTCTTGGATTACCAAGACAAACTATCTCTTTATTAGGATATGTCCGAGGCGAGGATAAAATTAGAGCCTTAACTGAGAGTAGCATATATTGCTTCCCTACTTATTTTGGAGAAGGTCTACCGACTTCGGTTCTAGAGGCTATGGCGTTTGCCATGCCGGTGATAACAACGTCTGTCGGAGGGCTCGCTGATTTTTTTCAGGATGGCAAAATGGGAGTAGTGGTGAAACCTAAAAATGGGCATGAAATAGCAGAGTCTATTGAAAAACTGGTTAAAAATAGAAATAAATTGGTGAGTATGGCAGAATATAATTATGGGTATGCTCAGCAATATTTGCTTGGACCAAAAGTCGCCACTTTTTTAAAACAGACCTATGAAGAGACAATTAAAAACAATGATTAGTCTGTGCTGAAAAATGATTTTTTAATCAAAACTGGTTTTTACCAGATTGATGAAGGCTTTGCATTATTTAAAGTTCAGTTATAATCTGGACAATGAAGCGGTCGTACAAGTCCGGATAGAAAATCCGTATTGGCATTGGATGAAATACTTTGGGCGTAAGCTGTTGTCTTTTGATCCATCCAGGGTGACGTGCTTGCGGACGGGGATCTGTGACGCTGGCGTAGATGATCTTCTGAAAAAGACTATCAAGTCGGGGGGCCTCCAAGGCCGTTAAGAAAACCCAGCTTCATAACATCAATTTGGATACTACGGTTCAAGATAAAGATGTCCGGTCGACGGATGCACTGCTTTTTGACCGGGTCAAAGACCGATTGGTAAAAACGGCTAAAGTTCGAAAATCAATTTAAGCCTAAAACAAGCGTGAGTAAATGATAAAATTAAGTGCATGCCTCGAAACGCCTCTCAATATTAGTTATAGTAAGTTTTTCACAACAAACTAACAAATATGAAAGGTAAAGAAGGTGACAATATTAATACGATCCTAAACTCTGCAGAAATAAACATTAATGAGCTTCTTCTGTGGCTGGCTGATTATTTTTTGAGGTCGACCGCCCATGTACGATGGGCGGTGCTGACCAATTTCAGAAAATAGTTTTTTCAGAGCCGACTAAAAAAGAAAAATGTCTGATGCAAAAAAATGTTTTTTTGTTTTGCTTTGAATTTTTCTTTGTTCCAATTATTAACTGATATAAAAACATGGTATTAGTCATTAAGTTACAATATTGAGTAAAATACTTAGTCAGAAAATAATGGTTGCCTTTAAGTATAAATTGAAAAATATTTGACTGATTAATCGGTATACACACAGCAAAAGGTGGGAAATGTCTGTTGAAAAAATAAAAAATATTCTGATTATACAAAATTATAATGCCAACAAAGGGGATAGTTCTGTTGTTATGTCAATGCTGGCGTCATTGAAAAAAACATCTGGGACTTATGATATTGCTTTCGCAACTACCAGTTATGATCCAAAGACTGCTATGGAGGACTATGGGGTAGATGCCGGAGAGTTTTCCGTCAGTCCGAGAGAAATAAAACTTCAAAAGGGAATGGGGCGGATTGTCTCCACTATAAAGGAAGGAAATTGGATCGTATACGGGTTGTTTTGGGCGTTCATAAAGCGGTATACAGGTTTCCGTTTGCCTGTGCCTGGATTCAAATATAAAACGATTCAGCTTTATGAAAACGCCGATGTGATTGTTTTGCCTGGAGGGCATTTTTTTACGAATTTTAACGGGCCTGCAATGAATTTTTCTCACTTTTATGCCATGCTCCTTGCCTTTGCCATGAGGAAGCCTACCATGGTCTATGCACAAACTGTGGGCCCTTTTTTTGGACCATGGAAATGGCCAGTGAAATTGATGGCTCGGTTTGTACTTAGACATGTAAATGTGGTGTCTTTGAGAGAAAAAAGCGGCATCAAACATTGTAACGATGTAAAAGAGCTACATCATACCGCTGAAACTGTTTTTGCTGTTGAAACAGACAAATCCCTCGCTCAATTTGTACCGGACTTTAATAGACTGCGTAGGCTTAAAAGGTTTCTAATCGGGGTCACAATACATCATATTTATTATAAACATTTTTTTTCAAAGAAATATTACCGGGATACCATGGCAAAAATTCTTAAAAGAATTGTTGATGAATATGATGCTCAAATTGTCATTATTCCAATGGAAGATGCCGTTCATGGAGGCGGCGACAGGCCCTTGGCACAGGAGATCATCGAACAGACCGGCTGCCGGGAGAGGATTTCGGTCCTTGTAGGAGAGTGGCCTCCCCATGTAACAGCAGCTGTAATTGCCAATACTGATTTGTTTATCGGAACTAAAACCCATTCAATTGTTTACGGTTTAAAAGGAGGGGTGCCGACAATATCCATATCCTACCAAGATAAATCCAATTCTTTTATGGAGATGTTCGGATTGAGAGAGAATGCAATTGACTTGAAAGATTTAACCCCTGATGATTTTATGAAAATTTTTGAAAGAGTTAACCTTTCACTTTCTGAATACAAGAATAAACAAGAAAATGCATTTTCTACGGTAAAAGCTCTTGCCGAAAAAAATAATCAATTACTGGTAAATCTTTTATCCTGCTAAGATAATGCTAAAAAAAATAATCTGGATTTACCGTCGGGCAACCATCATGCCTGTCAGGGAATATGTATCACGCGTTTTTCGTGTTCTTATTGATCTAAAAGCTTACATTTTATTGAGTATTAACGTCTTCCCCAATCCTTTAATACAAAAAAGGGATGTGGATTCTTCCAATGATCGCCCTCGCTTTTTTGCAGATGGCGCAGATATAAGACAAATTCTTCCGTTAGCGTACAAAGAAGAGTGCCTGAAAGAAGCAGACCTTTGTTTAAATCATCAGGTTTCGTTTTTTGAATTAGAGAATTACAACCTTGGTTCTGCTATACGATGGAATTTTGATTATAAGAATAATATTGAAACGCCAATAAGGTATGCTGGGTTTAAAGACTTCAGGTCATTTAAACATAGTTGTGATGTAAAATATGTTTTTGAACTCAATAAGCACCAGGAATTGCCACGACTTGCCCAAGCGTACTTGATAAATAGTGATAGCCGCTATGTTGAAGAACTATTATTGCGTATTCAAACATGGCTGGAGCAATGCCCCTTTATGAAAGGGGTGAACTGGAGCAGCCCAACTGTCTCCGCGTACCGGTTAACTAGTTGGACAACTGCTTACGAATTACTATCTGGTAAGGATCTTTTCCCTGAAGTGTTTTTTGAAAAATGGTGTAAATCTATCTTTCAACATATTTATTTTGTATCAAAAAATTATTCGCTTTTTAGTTCTGCGGGAAATCATCTTATTTCTGAAGCTACAGGCGTTTTTGTTGCATGTCTGAGATGGAAATTTTTTTTTACTGGAAAAGATTTTGAATTTTTAGAAAAATCTGAAAAAAAAGCCTTTTCTATTTTATGTGAATCCATGGCATTGCAATTCTTTGAGGATGGTGTAAATTGCGAACAAGCAGCATCATATCAATTGTTTGCAACCCAACAAATGTTTTTCGCATATTGGATGGGGCAACAATCAGGCTATTCCTTTCCACAAAAATTTTCGAAGATTCTCCTAAAATCCGGGGAATTCTTGGCAGATATTCTTAACAAGCAGGACCAGCTGCCCAATTATGGAGATGAGGATGGAGCATGGGCTTTTCGGCTGTCCAATCAGAACTCGAACAGGTTCAAAGACCAGATTGATCTTTGTTCTGTATTATTTGATATACCGTTAATAGTTCATGGAAAAAATAGCGATATTGCAGAGACAGCTTACTGGATATTCGGCGCAAAGGCTGTGGAAATGGCACGGATTTTAAAAAATACTCCAAAGGGTAATCAAAACAATTCTTTAAGAGAGCAGTTTTATCCAGATGGTGGTTACTATGTAACAGCATCTAATTCGAGGTCAGATAAAGAAAGTCTTTTTTTTATGGACGCAGGGCCTTTGGGCATACCTTCAACAGGGGGGCATGGACATTCTGATGCATTAAGTTTCTGCCTTTCAATAGGAGGAATATGGGTTTTTGTGGATTCAGGAACCAATGTATATAAAGACACTTTAGACAGAAAGCGCCTCCGTTCTACATCAGCCCATAATACGCTTTCCTTCGGTGAAGATAATAGCCAAGATGAGTATCTCGGTCCTTTTCTCTGGGGAAAACGTCACGTTGCTAATGGAGAACTTATTGAGCCAGGTCTGTTTCAAGGGGAGGTCAAATGGTTTTCCGGAGAGATTCATAAAAGAGAAATACGAATAGATTCCGGATTAATCATGATTAACGATCATTGGCAGGGCAGAAGGGCTCCTGCTATTTCGTTGCATGTGAATCCTGAGTTAAAAGAAACGATCCATAAAATAAAAGAGGGTAGTGTTTTCATTGAAACAGATTCATTTTTGTTGCAGGTTGTATGCGAAAGAGAAATAATCCTTGACCGCACATTTGTATCTCCGTCTTTTTATAAGCTTGAAGAGGCTATCAAACTCGTAATTTCTCCGGAAGAAAAACAGGGACACAATACAATAGAGATAAAATGGGAATTTAAATAGCATGTGCGGCATTTTAGGAACGGTAAACAAGAATTTTGATGAGTCTGTGCTAAATTTAATTCGCAGGCGGGGGCCGGATGATTCCGGCATTGAGAGATTTAGTATTGATGATGACGTTGTTACTTTGGGGCATAGAAGACTTTCTATCGTTGATTTAAGCCCCGCAGGGCACCAACCCATGTCCTCTATGGACAAAAGATTCTCAATTATTTTTAATGGGGAAATATATAACCATTTAGCTTTGCGGGCCAAATTGCCTGGTGCAATGTTTCGAGGTCATTCAGACACAGAAACGATATTAAATTATATTGCCGAATATGGAATCAAATCCGTTCGAGAGTTCAATGGTATTTTTTCATTTGCTTTCCTGGATAGTGAGAAGAAAACATTAATACTATGTAGAGATCCTTTTGGCGTTAAGCCGCTGTATTATTGGCAGCATTCAAACCAACTGGTTTTTTCATCTGAAATTCGTCCCGTGCAAAAACTTGCGGGGGATACAATTGATTTGATAAATCTTTCCGAACTCCTATCTCTTCGGTATTCTCCCTCTCCCGATACACTGTTTAAACATATTCATAAGCTCAGGCCCGGACATTTTTTAACGGTAACCTTTGGAAGTGATCAACTTAACCTTAAGGAAGAACCGTTTATGTGTCAGAAGTTGT
This sequence comes from uncultured Desulfobacter sp., assembly GCF_963666675.1. Lineage (NCBI taxonomy): Bacteria > Pseudomonadati > Thermodesulfobacteriota > Desulfobacteria > Desulfobacterales > Desulfobacteraceae > Desulfobacter > uncultured Desulfobacter sp. Next base: position 1,121,707 of record NZ_OY762929.1, read on the forward strand.
GCGGATATCCTAACAATTCAGTTGATGCGATTGAACAATATGGCGAACTTTTAAAAAAAGCTGTTGAGCGGCAGTTAATGTCTGATGTTGAAGTCGGTACTTTTTTAAGTGGAGGGATTGATTCTGCTTTAGTTGCAAAATACGCGCAGGAAAAAACATCCCATCCGATGAAAGCGTTTACCGTTGGGTTTAAAGAACAGCATGATAGTGATGAAGTTGAAGATGCAATCGTTTCAGCTGATGTAATCGGTTCCCAGTCTATTATTACCAGGGTGGGATTTGATGATTTTCTTGACGTGATGCAGTCATGTGTGAAAATTGTGGAAGAGCCTCTGGCAACAACTTCTATTATTCCAATGTATTATTTGGCACAGTTGGCGTCTGAATCAGTTAAAGTTGTTCTTTCCGGACAGGGAGCAGATGAATCATTGGGTGGTTACGGTCGCTATCAGGGTGAGCTATACCATCGCTTTATACCACCGTTTCTGGCTGCATCAGGAAAAAATGTCATTGATTTTTTAGGCATAGGGCATGAGCAGCTAAATCGTGGGCTTTCGGCCCTTCAGTACAGAGAAGATGTGTCCCGGTTTTTGTCGGCATATGCAGTATTCGAGGGACCTGAAATTGAAAAACTAATTGGTATGAAGGATTCAAAATCCAGGCAACGGGTTCAGTATTTCTATGATCTGAACGGTTGCGCGTCAATGAAAAGCAGTGTTGAAAGAATGATGGCAATAGATCTGAGAATGAACCTTGCCGATGATCTGCTTTTATATACGGATAAAGTCACAATGCATTTTTCCTTGGAATGCCGGGTACCGATGCTGGATAACGATCTCGTGAATTTTATACTTGGGTTGCCTTATGATTTAAGGGTTGGGATTGGAAAATCCAAAATTATTCACAAGGAATGGGCAAAAAAGGTGCTTCCCGCTTCCATAATTAATAGAAAGAAAAAAGGGTTTCAGTCTCCCACAAAAAAGTGGTTCAGAAGCCACAGTCCTGTATGGGAAATGCTGCTCAGCAAAACTTCCCGCTTTTCTAATTTTTTTGATATTAGGGAAGTTAAAAAGGTTCTTTCAGATCATGAAAAGGGTCTAAATCGAGAAAGGCAGATTTTTTTGTTGCTCAGTCTTTATTACTGGCTGGAAGAATTTGGATAGAATGAAATGCAATAATAATTTCCAGCCGATCTAAGGCACATGATCAGAATTAAATCTGCCATAGATGCGCCGGATTTTAATTCACAATCAAGGCTCGCCGAAGTAAGCATATTGAAATATGTATCCTTTCGCGTAACGCCGAGGGTAGATTAAAAGACAAGCAGATGGGCGATTTTATTTTGATCATGGGCCTAAGCTGTCATAGACTGGATCACTCCTTAACAAAACATAAAGTAAGTTAATAGTTTATTATAATTTTTATGCAAACATAAATGGTTTATCAGAAATGAAGAGATATCCTGTATTGAATTTGTGGGTTGACGATTGTGATATGGAGCGGGCAATTAAACGGATTGTTGAATTTGTGGATAAAGGAGATCGGGTGCATACAGTGTTCGCCTCCAACCCGGAAAAAAATTATTCAGTGCCCAAGAATCCATTTTTGTATTCAATGTTTAAAGAGGCTGATTTATTGATACCTGATGGGGTCGGCATGGTTTTGGCTGCAAATTGGCTTCACAAAACATCGGTAAAGCGGGTGCCGGGATGTGAACTCATGCAGAATTTTTGCAGCCTATCAGCTGATAAAGGGTACCGGATTTTTTTATACGGCGCTAAGGAAGCCGTAAACAAAGCAGCGGAAGAAGAATTGCGGAGAAGACATCCTACATTGAGGATAGCAGGTCGTCAGAATGGGTACTTGAGTGATAATAAGATGGAAGAATTGATTAACAGGATTAATGAATCAAGGGCGCAGATTTTATTTCTGGCGTTAGGGTCCCCAAAGCAGGAATTGTGGATTGCCAAGAACCGTGATCGTCTCAAGCACGTCCGGGTCTGTCAGGGGATCGGCGGGACATTGGATGTTTTGGCTGGTGCAGTAAAAAGGGCACCTGAGTTTTATTGCAAAACTGGGTTGGAGTGGTTTTACAGGCTTGTGGAAGAGCCGGCAAGAATAAAGCGCCAGATTAAACTGCCCTTGTTTGCAGCCCAGGTAGTCATGAAAAAGGTTATGGGTTAATGGTTAATCCAGTGGAGAGCAAATTGGGTGGGAAGAACGGGGTGATTCAATCCTTGATTCTTGTCATATTGGTTGCAGGTATTTACTTTTCAACCTTTCAATGGTTGGTAACAAAAGATTGGGCTCGGGATGATTACTCTCATGGCATGCTCATGCCCTTTATCATCTTGTACCTGCTGTGGGAAAAGAAAGATTATTTTGGAGCAATTCCGGGCAAAATGGCCTGGCATGGGTTTTTGTTGTTTATTCCAGGCTTGTGCCTTTACTGGATGGGCGAGTTGGCCGGTGAATACTTCATGCTATATTTTTCCTTCTGGCTGATTATTGTGGGATTGGGATGGATTCAAATGGGAATGGAGAAGATTAAAGTCATCTGGTTCCCATTGATTATGTCCTTGGCAATGTTTCCCTTGCCCAGTTTTTTAAATGTAAAGTTGACCTTTCAGCTTCGGTTGATGTCATCAAAATTGGCCGTGCTTATGATGCAGGCCTATGGGATGAGTGCTTTCAGAGAAGGCAATGTCATAGATCTTGGGTTTACAAAGCTTCAGGTGGTGGATGCGTGCTCGGGTCTGCGGTACCTGTTTCCCATGATCATTTTAAGTATTCTTATCGCCTATTTTTATAAGGCTCGGCTTTGGAAAAAAATTCTTCTTATTCTCTCTTCTATTCCTTTAACCGTTATTACCAACGCCTTTCGCATTGCACTGACAGGGATACTATCTAAATATTTCGGCTCAAAGGTGGTTGAAGGATTTTTCCATGATTTTGAGGGGTGGTTGATATTTATGGTGACCCTTGGGGTGCTGCTTGGCGAAATGTGGGTGATGAACCGGTTATTTCCGGAGGCGGTTCTTGCCGAGAACGATAGTAATGATGAACCGTCAAGGCGGGCCGTACAAGAAACGGTGGATGTGGGTTCACAAAAAAAAGGTCCGCTTCAGCCCCAGTTCATTATTTCTGTTGTTCTGCTTGCATTGACCCTGGTGCTGTCCCAGGGTATTGAATTCAGGCCTGCCATCCCGATTTCGAAACCTTTTAAGCAGTTTCCCATGCAGATCGGCCAGTGGGCGGGAAATCCCTATTCCATGGAATCCGAGATCATAGATACATTGGATCTCAGTGACTATATCATGGCGGATTACAGGGATGTTAAGGGCCGGCCCATTGATTTCTATGTGGCATATTATGAAAATCAAAAGAAAGGCGAGTCCATACACTCTCCGGCCACCTGTCTTCGGGGTGGGGGCTGGGAGTTTAAACAGAGCGGCAAGGCGTTTGTCTCTTTGGCGGACGGCAACCGGCTTCCGGTGAGCCGGGCTTTGATTGAGAATGGGCCCTACCGGCAGATTGCCTATTATTGGTTTCCCATGCGGGGACGGAATTTGACCAATGCCTATCAGATGAAGTGGTACAATTTCTGGGATGCGTTGACCCGGCAGCGGACGGATGGGGCGCTGGTGCGGGTGATTGTGCCTGTTGGGGATGGTGAATCCATTGATGCTGCGGAAAAGAGGCTGCAGGGGTTTATTCGGGCTGTTGTGCCTGTGTTGGATACTTTTTTACCTCAGTGATGTTTTTTTATTCAATCCCTTCGGGATTTTGTGTTTTTTAAACCACAGAGGACACAGAGAGCACAGAGATTTGGCTTTCGCCAAACTGCACAGAGATGTTATGGCTAAGCTTAACTGGATGCAGACTTTTTTGTATGATTGGCGGATTAAGTGGCGGTGTAATGGCGGAGTAACTGATGTTTTGGATTACATTAAATTTAAGCCTGGAAAATGACCAAATAATTTCAGTGCGCAGCACTGAAGCTCTGTGATTCTCTGTGCTCTCTGTGGTTGAATGAAATGAGAGGGCGAAGCCCTCAAATTGATACGTCAATGGTTGGGAAAAACAATTCAATCCCTTCGGGATTTGATGTTTTTTAAACCACAGAGAACACAGAGGTTTGGCTTTCGCCAAACTGCACGGAGAGGCTTTAGCTAAGTTAAACTGGATTTAGGCTGGTTTTCCACAAATGACACATATGGATATTGAAAAACTTATACTGGACGGAGAATCAGAATTTCTTGAATTTAAAGCTTCCTTCGGCAGGGAAACCATAGAGGCCTTGTCTGCCTTTGCAAACGGCAATGGCGGAACTGTATTGGTTGGGGTCAATGATAAAGGCAAAATCACAGGTGTTCAGATTTCCGGAGAAAGTATTCAAAAATGGATTAATCAGATAAAATCATCGACTTCTCCCTCAGTTATTCCGGATGTGGAGCAGATCGACCATGGGGGTAAAACCCCGGTCGCAATGTCCGTTCCTTCATATCCGGTGAAGCCGATCAGCTGTAGGGGGAAATACTATAAAAGGCGGCATAACGCCAATCACCTCATGGATTTGAATGAGATTGCAAATGAACATCTTAAAACAATCAATCTCAGCTGGGATTTTGCCTTTGATCCAACTCACGGGATAGGCGACCTTTCTTTGGAAAAAGTGAATGATTTTATTCGTCGTTCAAATCGGTTAAGGGACTATCCGGTGGCTGATGATCCCTTAACCGTGCTTAAAAAATTTGAACTTTTGCGCGAGAATGCCATTACGTTCGGGTGTTTTCTCTTGTTTTGTGAGCATCCTTCAATTATTTCCACGATAGATGCAGGGCGTTTTGACGCTGAGACGATTATCAGAGACAATGCAACCATTAAAGATGATCTTTTTTCTGAAATCATACAATGCCTTTCATTTGTTAAAAAGCATATGAGTAAGCGCTTTGTCATAGACGGTAAGATTGAAAGAGATGAAGTCTGGGAATATCCGCCTGAAGCACTCAGGGAGGTTATCGTTAATATGATTGTTCACAGGGATTATCGTTTGCAGGGTGATTCTACTATTAAAATTTTTCAGGATAGAATTGAATTCTTTAATCCCGGAGCATTGCCCGAAGGTGTATCTATGGACGATCTTTTGAGTGGTCGGCTTGCATCTCATCCGCGGAACAAACAGATTGCGACAATTTTTAAGGAGGCGGGAATTATAGAAAAATACGGTTCCGGCATTAAACGGGTCAGGACGGTTATGGCTGATGCCGGGGCGGCTGAACCCATTTTTGAGATTGTTTCTGACTGTTTTAAAGTGACATTGTTTCCAGTTGGCGGAGTAAGTGGCGGAGTAAGTGGCGGAGTAAGTGGCGGAGTAAGTGGCGGAGTAAGTGGCGGAGTAAGTGAGGTTTTGGATTATATTAAACTTAATCCAGGAAAAAATACCCGCCAGATATTAACGGTGCTGGATTTTCCCCAACGCACTTTGGAACGGATGCTCAAAGAGTTGAGGCAGCAAAGACAGATTGAATTCAGAGGGGCGCCTAAATCCGGTGGTTATTTTTTTGTCGAGAACAGTGAGAGTTGAAATTTGATTTCAGGTTTTATTCGTACCGGTATTTCAGGACTTTTATGACCAAATAACTACAGTGCGCAGCACTCAAATGAACACTTTGAGTGGTTGGGGAAAACAGTTCAATCCCTTCTGGATTTCATGTTTTTAAACCACAGAGGACACAGAGAGCACAGAGGTTTGGCTTTCGCCAAACTGCACAGAGATGGTTTGTATGGACAGAACGTTAGACAACCTTGAATCAGGCAAAGAATGAATACATTAATACTTGAATTCATAAACAAAAGCACGGGATTTGAAAACGATAATCGTTTTTCAAAACAATATGACGACCTGGATGATCTGTTTGGTCGTTGGAGTGAGGATGAGTATGAACTCATTCAACAAAAGATTGACGGGGAAAGGCAGATAGATCCCGTTAACCCCAGAGAGCGATAGGAAACAGTTATGGGTTGGGATGAGTTAACAGGTCAGGTGATTGGGTGTGCCATTGAGGTGCACAGGGCGCTTGGGCCGGGGTTGCTTGAATCGACCTATCATAAATGCCTGGGGCATGAACTTGAACTTAAGGGGGGTGGGTTTGAATCGGAATGGCCCATGCCGCTGTGTCTGTTTTAACGAGGGCAACCACGGGGGGATTGCCCCTACAAATAATTGATTGTTGAGGTAGGGTCTCATAAGGCCCAGTTGCTGACATACATGAAACTGGCCGGAATCGATACCGGCCTGCTGATCAACTTTAACGTCCGAAAACTCAAAGACGGCATCCAACGTTTTAAACTCTGAATTTCATACCTGCTTTAAATAAACCAAAATAATTTTAATGCGCAGCACTCAAACTCTGTGTCTCTCTGTGCTCTCTGTGGTTCCATAAAATGAGAGGGCGAAGCCCTCAAATGGAAACTTCGAGGGGTTCGGAAAAACAATTCAATCCCTTCGGGATTTTATGTTTTTTAAAACCACCGAGAGCACAGAGAACACAGAGTTTTTGTTGCTGTTGAACTGGACTATATGCATTTATTTACGACATTTATTCTCTCATTGTTCCTGACCATTGGCCTGGTGCCGATATTTAAGCGGATGGCCTTTCGCATGAACCTGGTGGATGAGCCCGATGCCAGAAAGGTCCATGTGCTGCCCATGCCCAGAAGCGGCGGGATCTCCATGGCCATTGGGGCATTGCTGCCGGTGATGATCTGGGTGCCCATGGATGATATGGTCCGGGCAGTTCATCTGGGCTGCGCCGTCATTGTGGGGTTCGGTGTCCTGGATGATGTAAAGAACCTGAAATATTGGCAAAAGCTTTGTGCCCAGGTGGCCGGGGCCCTTGTGGTCATGATTTACGGCGGGGTGCAGATTCGGTGTCTGGGCGGCCTGTTGCCCGGGGAGGGCATCCTGCCGCTAATGGTTTCCTTCCCTTTAACCCTGCTCTTTATTGTGGGGGTGACCAATGCCGTTAACCTGTCCGACGGCCTGGACGGCCTGGCCGGCGGGGTCTCTTTGCTCAGTTTTGTCAGTATCGGTTTTTTTGCCTACCGGTGCGGGAACCTCCAGCTTACCTTGATGTGCCTTGCGGTGTCCGGTGCCATTCTGGGGTTTTTGCGGTACAATACCCACCCGGCCGTGGTCTTTATGGGGGATGCCGGAAGCCAGATGCTGGGGTTTTTATGTGTGGTTTTTACCTTGATACTGACCCAGAGCCACACCCCCTACAGCGAGATCAGCCCGCTCTTTTTAATCGGGTTTCCCATTATCGACACCCTTACCGTGATGGTCGAGCGCATGGCCAAGGGCGGCTCTCCCTTTAAACCGGACAAGAACCATTTTCACCATCGACTGATGAAGCTGGGCCTGTTTCATTCCGAGTCCGTGACCCTGATCTATCTGCTCCAGTCGATCTTTTTGTCCTGCGCGTTTATCCTGCGCTTTTACTCCAACCAGATCAATTTAATGGTTTTTCTTGCATTGGCCGGCGGGATCGTCTTTTTATTTTCCCTGGCCCGCAAAACCGGTTTTAAATTCAGAGACGGTAACCAGAGCATTTTAGGGGCCCGCAGTTTTCTGGTGCTGCTGGGCGGAGAGCAGTTGTCCATACGGATGTTTTTTGGGCTGCTTCGATGGGGGTTTTGCCTGGTTTTTCTATTCCAGTGCCTGATGCCCTATGATATACCCGGTTACATGAGTGCCGTTGCCGGCGGCCTTATCGGGGTCATTTTATATTTTCGGTTACGCTGTCCGGAACACAAAAAAAGTGTGCTCAGAACATGTTTGTATTGCATTACGCCCCTTTTAATGTATAAATCTTTAGTCTATCCTGCGCCCTGGGTAAGCCGGCAGGTCATGCTGGCCGATTACGGGATGCTGGTGGCCCTGGTTCTGGCGGTGATCGGGACTTTGAATCTTACCAAGCGTCAAAACGGGTTTAAGTTCAACCCCCAGGATTTTCTCATTTTCCTGGTGATCATTGTCTTTCCCAACCTGCCCAGTTTTCAGCTGAACATCCCGGAATTGAAAACCGTGGTGGCCGGTGTATTGATCCTGTTTTTCAGTGGAGATGTCCTGCTTGGGGAACTCAGAAAAGAAAATACCTTTCTGGACAATACGTTGCTTGTCTGTCTGGCCGTTATTATGGTAAGAGGTCTTTTTTAAAGGAGTTAACGATGAAGCGTATAAAAAATTTTGTGGTCTGGGCGATGGTCGTCACCTTATTGAGCCTTGTGGCGGCCTGCGGCTCCCCGGATGAAAAGAAGATGGCCTTTTTTGAAAAGGGTAAAAAGCTGTTACAGGACGGGGATGTCGTGTCGGCACAGCTGGAGTTTAAAAATGCCATCCAGATCGATCCGGATTTTGCACAGGCCTATCATTTTCTGGGAAAGGCTGCGCTGCGCCGTAAAGACGGCAAGGCGGCCTTCGGGGCGTTATCCAGGGCGGTGGCATTGGCCCCTGAAAATACCGAGGCGCGGCTGGATTTAGGGCGGTTGTTCCTGGCCGCCAATGCCCTGGACCGGGCTGAAGAACAGGTTGAGGCGGTTTTGCAAAAAGCGCCGGGTCATGTGGAGGCCGTTCTTTTAAAAGCCGGTATTTACCTGAAAAAAAAGGACCCCAAGGCGGGCCTTGCCCTTCTCGACAATTTAGACGGCAAGCCGGATCTGCCTGCAAGTTTTTATCTTGTTAAGGCCGGTTGCCTGGATATGCAGAAAAAGGATTCGGAAGCAGACAACGTGCTTGCGCTGGGGCAGGCGGCCCACCCCCAGGCCGTGGCCTTGGTCCTGGCCCGGATACGGCTCCTGGGAAAACAGGGGAAGCTTGAGGCCATGGAGGCTGAGCTTAAAAAGGCCATGGGTCTGGTGCCGGATAATCTGAATCTGACCCTGAATCTGGCCTGGGTTTATCTGCAGACCGACCGGCAGGAAAAGGCCGACGCGATTATTGACAAGGTCATGGCCGATGATCCCGATGATGAAAAGCGGGTGGTGGCTGTTGCTGCCTTGCTGCTCAGGGCCGGCCGGGAAGACAAAGGTGTTGCCCTGATCAAGAAAGGCATGAACGCACATCCGGAGACCTTTCAGTATACGGCGCTGCTCAGCGAGATTTACCTCAAAAAGAAACAGCTTGACCCGGCGTCCCAGTTGCTCAAGGATTATATTGCCCTGGGGGAACGCGCGCCGGAACCGGACAGGGTCAAGGCCCGGATCAATCTGGCCAAACTTGAGATGATCCAGGGTGAGGCCGATCAGGCCGAATCCAAGGTGGATCAGGTTTTGGCGGTTGATCCAAGGAATATTGATGCCCAGTATCTTAAGGGCCGCCTGGCCCTGGCCCGGGGAGACGGGGATGAGGCGGTGTCTCGTTTCCGTGCCGTAACCGAGGCCCATCCCGACCATCTGGACGGGTATATCGGTCTGGCCAACGCCCATGTGCTCGGCAAGAATTACGATCTGGCCCTGGACGTTTTGAAAAAAGCGTTAAAGCAGGCTCCCAACTCTGCCAAAATTCTTAAGAATATGGTGCGGGTAAATGTGTTAAAAAAGGATACCCGGGCCGCCGAGGAAAACCTGAAACATATTGTGAGCCTGGATCCTTACAATATTGGTTCCATTGCCGGACTGGGGGATTTTTACCTCTCCCAGAACCGGTATGACGAGGCCATGGCCCAGTACCGCCTGATTCAGCAAAACAAAAAAGGGGAGACCCTGGGACACCTTCGGGTGGCCGAGGTGCTGGCCAGGACCAACCGGATGGACCAGGCCATTGACGAGCTTGAGACCGGGGCGGAGAAAACAAAAAATTCATCCGTGTTTGTGACCTCCCTGGGTAGATTGTACCTGAAGCAGGGGCGTCAAGCCGAGGCGGTTGACAAATTTAAAGAAGCGTTGGCCATGGATCCGGACAACCGGCTGGCCTGGCTGACCCTGGCCGAAATCTATGAACACAACCAGGAGTATGATAAGGCCATTGAGCTGTACACCCAGGGGCTTGCCCGGCATAAGGATGTATGGTCGGCCGCGAACAATCTGGCCTTTTTGCTTGTGAAGACCCGGACCTCAAAGGCGGATCTGGATGAGGCTTTGAAATATGCCCGCATGGCATTGGAACTGAATCCCGGCTCCGGTCTGGTTCTGGATACCCTGGGATGGGTGAGCTACAAAGCAGGTGATCTGGATCAGGCGGAAATCTATGTGGCCCAGGCTGTGGAAAAACTGCCGGATAACCTGGAAATCCACTATCATTTTGCCCGGATCTGCCACGACCTGGGAAAGAAAAAAATGGCGGCCCTTCACTTGAAACAGGCCCTGGCCGGCGACAGGGATTTCCCCTGGCGGCAAGAGGCCCTGGCGTTGTATGAAAAATTTTATCAACAATAGGCGAATAATAAACCTAATAAAAGTAATGAGTAAAGATGGTGATGTGGATTTTTATTCATGCTTTATGTAAAATTTTTCATATTCAAAGGCGCTTGGGGGTAATCGTGCCCGGCAAGTTTCGGGTGGTAAACGGTAAAACTTGGGTTTTGTATAAGTAATTGATGTCTTTTTTGTGTTGAATGCAATAGATTTTCAAAAGATGAAAAATAAATCAGATTTTGGCTTCATTTATGCATTCAGCTTGAATGAGAATTCGGGCTTGGTCATAAGATCGGCCATCTTTTGTCGGGGCAATCTCCATCTGGTTGCCCCCGTTAGGGCAGGCACAGAAACTTGCCCCTGCAATGGGCGACGTTGGAATCAAGCCCGAGAATTTAGTTTTTAATGTGTCGTATCTTAAAGAAAAATGGAGGAATTTGTATGAAAAAAAGTAGTATTATTGTTGCCGCTTGCCTTGTGGTTTGCGGTTTGTTTCTGACCCAGCCTGCGTTTGCTGCGTTGTATAGCGGACCCTGGCAGTCGACTGATAACTCTATCATGGCTACGATGGAATTTTCGGGCTCAACTTTTGGTTTTTATGATTACAATGATGAAAGTTCTTATCAGGATCTGACGAATGGATCGAATACGTTCAGTATATCCGGTGATCAGGTGAAAGTTACGTCAATGGATGGATCAACCGATTTGTTTGAGATCAGCCTGAATGATGGGGCTGCTCAATTTGGTTTCTACATGAAAGAAGCTAACGGCTCTACCGTGACATTCTATAAAGAAGCTGACGTGACATATTACGAGAACTCCGACGTCTGGGCGTTGGACTTTGATGGAAAGGGAACGCTCTTGCTGGGCAACGCGTTTCCATCAGAGTTAGGTTCTGTAAATACGCCTGTCCCCACAGCGATGCTGCTTCTGGGGTCCGGTCTTGTAGGTCTTGTAGGTTTCAAAAGAAAGAGTGCGCAGAGTTAATTCATGCATTTAGGCGCTGGAATTAAAATACACATGTAAGACACTATTAAAAACTGGCCGGATATCTGCAAGGGTATCCGGTTTCTTCTTTTTTCGTTTGGACTGTATTTTTCGGTGTGGTTTCATTGAAAATGAGGTTGAATCATTCAAAGTTATTTTGACAGGTTGTCGTGGAACGGGAATTTTAACATTCGTGGGACAAAAGGTATGAAATTATTAAAAAGTTTGGTTTTTGGGGCCTTGATTCTGGTGTGCTGGGCCATGACGGCCGGTGCCGGGGAGTACCGCATCGGTGCCGGAGATATGCTGGACATCAGTGTATGGAAAAATGCCGATCTTACACGGCAGCGGGTGGTTCTGCCCGACGGGACCATACAGATGCCGCTGCTGGGCCAGATTGTGGTTGAAGGCAAAACCGTAGTAGAACTGGAAAAGGAGCTTGAGGAAAAGCTGGCCTCCTTTGTTGCCAGCCCGGTTTTGTCCGTGAGTTTGATCCAGGTCAACAGCATGGTGGTCTATGTCATCGGCAAGGTAAACCATCCGGGCCGGTTTGCCGTTCATAAAAATATCGACGTGCTCCAGGCCCTGTCCGTGGCCGGGGGGTTGACGCCCTTTGCCAAGGAAAAAGAGATCGGTGTGTTCCGGAAAGTCGACGGGCAGACCACAATTATGAATTTCAATTATGATGAGGTCTCCGAAGGAGAAAACCTGGATCAGAATATCATGCTTCAACGGGATGATGTGATCGTGGTCCGTTAGGAGAAATCATGAAAAGATGTCTGGCGCTGATTGTTGTGCTGGTGTTTCAGGCCTGTGCCGCCCTGGCTGGTCCGGACTCCTTTACGCCGTTTATATCCATAAACCAGCAGTACTCGGATAATATCCTTTTTAGTGACGATCAGCCGGAGGCGGACTGGATTACGGCCGTTGAAGGGGGGCTGACCCTGCAGCGGAAAACCCAGCGTCTGGATACCTTGCTGACCGGCCGGTTAAAGCAGCGGTGGTATGTTGATAACAGCGCGCTTGATGCCCTGGACGGTTTTGTGTCGGGCCGTGTAGACTACCGGTTGACCGAACGCCTTTCCCTGGGCGGGACCGCAGATTATTCAAAGGATTCCACCCGGGACCGGGATACGGATACCACGGGGCTTAAGATTGCCGGCGACCGGGAAAAATATGGATTTTCGGCCTCATCGGATTTTATGGTTTCGGAAATCACAAAGGCAGGCATTGAGGTAACCTACGGGAACACCGAGATAGACGAGGACGACCAACTCGAAGAGAACGATTCATTCAATGTTACCCTTTCCTTTTCAAAAAATTTGTCCGAAACTTTTCGGAATACCACAGGGCTTTTGAACTTAAGCTATTTCAGGTATAATGCTGATATTGATTCCCAGTACCGGTATCAATCTTTGGGGCTGTCGTTCAACCGGAATACATTCCAGGAGTATACCTCTGATACGTTTCAGTTTTCGACCGGTTTTTCCCGGCAGTTAACGGAAATTATGGACGTATACTGCCTGGCTGGTGCCAGCTACAGCCGCACCGACGAGAAAACAAGCTACAAGACCTTTTTGGCAGAGGGCGGTGCGTTGGTCGGCCGGGGAGATCTCACAGATGAGCAGTCTGACACCTGGGGCGGTGTGTTTTCCACGGGCATTAATTATAAAGGGCTTAAATCGACCATGGGCCTGGCCTTGTCCCAGGACATGCGCGGTGCTTCGGGTACCAATGGTGTGGTTCAGCGGACCAGCCTTTCCGGCAATGTCAACCACCGCCTGACAGAGGAACTGACCCTGAGCCTGAAAGCCTCCTGCTATTTGAATCAAAATGAGCGGACAACACAGGAAGATACAGATGATTTGACCTTTAATATTCAGCCGGGTTTCAGATACAGGTTCTCACATACATTGTCTTTGTTCGGCTATTACCGGTTTACCCATCTGGACGATCGAATTGAGGATACCCAAACGGAACGTAACCTCTTTTCTATGACCTTGAAAAAAGAATTTTAACAATCCCCGCCACGGGCTTGTTTATTAACCATGGAGCCCGTCTCTATGCTCTCTGTGGTTAAATAAAAAGAGAGGGCGAAGCCCTCGATTAAAACCCCTTCGGGGTTTCCTGTTTTAAAACCACAGAGAGCACAGAGAACACAGAGGGTTTGGCCTTGGCCAAACCGGTGACGGCATATATTAACCTAAGTTTTAAAAAACTTAACACATAGGCGAAGAGATGGAAGAACAAATACTGACCCCCGGCGATTATCTGGCAATTTTGAAGAGACGAAGATGGGCATTGATCACACCTTTTGCGGTGATTGTCCTGATCGCGGCCCTGACAGCACTGATCTGGCCACCATCTTATCAATCAACGGCCACCATTCTCATTGAACAGCGAGAGATCCCGGCAGAGTATGTGACATCAAGCATGACCTCCTTTGCAGAACAGCGCATGCAGAGCATCAAGCAGCGGGTGTTGACCTCCAAACAGCTCCAGGAACTGATTTTGAGGTTTAACCTTTATCCAAACCTGCGGGATAAAATGGGCATTGATCAAATTGTCGACAAGATGCGCGACCAGATCACCCTGACCCCGGTGAATGTTGAAATAGCAGACCGCAAGTCCGGCAGAACCGCCACGGCCACCATTGCCTTTACCCTGGGTTTTGAGGGGGACAGTGCCAGGCAGGCCCAGCAGGTGGCGGACACCATTACCACGCTGTTTCTTAAAGAGGATTTAAAGGTCAGGACCGAGCAGGCCTCTTCCACCCTGGGCTTTTTGAAGACGGAAAAAGAGAGAATCAAGGACGAACTGGCCGAATATGAAGGGCAGTTGGCCCGGTTCAAAAAAGAGAATGCCGATTCCCTGCCCGAGGTGTTTCAGTTGAACATGCAGGGCCAGGACCAAGCGGAGCGCAATATTGAATCGGCCAAGGAACGTTTAAGAACCCTGCAGGAAAAAAAAGAGGCCCTGGAAGAGGAACTCTTCAATACCCCGAGAGAGATGGATGATCTGCTTGCCGAAGGCGGGGCCAAAGATGAGGACGAGCAGCGCCTGGAAATGCTGAAGCTGGAATTGATCAACCTGAAGACCCAGTTTTCCGATCGCTATCCGGACGTGCAGAAGAAAAAAGAGGAGATCGCCGAGGTTGCGGCCAAGGTGGAAAAGAAAAAGCGGGAAAAAGCCCAGTCGACCGATGAGTACTCCCGGAAAAATCCGGCCTATGTGACCCTCTCCTCGAGACTTGCCGGTATCAGATCGGATATTGATTCCACACGGAATATGATCAAGGATCTGATGGACCAGGCCGAGGATTACAAGAAACGGCTGGCCGCCACCCCCGGTGTGGAAGAAAAATACAATGCCATCCTGACCGAGCGAAATAACCTGAACATTAAATACAATGAACTGCAGGCCAAAATGCTCGAAGCGGATATGGCCAAAACGCTTGAGTCCGAGCAGAAGGGTGAGCGTTTTACCCTGGTGGAATCGGCCAAGCTGCCTGAAAAACCGTCCAAGCCCAACCGGCTGGCCATCGTTCTGATCGGATTTGTGCTGGGCATCGGGGCCGGTGTGGGACTGGCGGCCGTCATGGAGTTTTCCGATACATCCGTTCTGGATGCGGAGGCGCTTTCCCGGGCCACGGGCAAGCCGGTACTGACGGTGGTGCCGGTCATTGAAACCCAGCAGGACCTGGCAAAAAAACGGCTGAAAGTCTGGGTGACATGTACCGGGGTGGTTTTGGCCGTGGTCGTGGCCGTCTTTTTATTTGATGCCTATGTCATGGACCTGGATGTGCTGTGGGTTAAGATCATGCGCAGAATAGAATTAATAGGGAGTATGTAGAAGACTCCCCTCCAAGAGGTTTATTTATATGAAATTGAGAAAAGCCCTTGAACGGGCAAAAAGTCAGCGGCAGGAGACCATGGAATCGGGCGGGGAGGCCAACGTTCAAACACCCCGGAAGGATGGATGGGCTGCGCCGGTGTATGCCAATTCCCAATCCGGCCGGATTGATCCCGAGGTGGCCGAACGGTACCGGAGCGTCTGTCTGAATCCCAGTGCTGCAGAAATTGAACAGTACAAGATTTTAAGAACCCATATCAAAAACCGGTCCGCCGACAAGCCCATTAAGACCGTTATGGTTACCAGTGCATGGTCCGAAGAGGGGAAAACCGTGACCTGTATCAATCTGGGGCTGGTGTTCTCCCGGTCCATGAACCAGACCGTGCTCCTGGTGGACTGCGACCTGAAGGGCCAGGACATCCATCGCTACCTGGGCGTGGAAAGCGAGAATAGTCTGATTGACTATTTTCTGGATGATACGCCGCTCAACGATCTGATTGTCTGGCCCGGGGTGGATAAATTGACCATGATTTCCGGCAGCCGGACCATCATGGACTCCTCGGAGCTGTTGTCCTCGCACCTTATGGCGCAACTGGTCCAGGAGATGAAAGAGCGGTATGATGACCGGTTTGTGTTTTTTGATGCACCGCCGGTTCTGGAGCGGTCCGAGGCCATTTCCCTGGCCCCGCTCATGGATGGTGTGATCATGGTGGTGGAAGCCGGTAAAACGTCTAAAAAAGATATTATCAAGGCGGCAAGTCTGTTGCCCGAAGAAAATTTTCTTGGCTTTGTGCTGAATAAGCAGAAATAATTATGTATACAAAGTTTTTCAATCTATCGGAAAAACCCTTCAGCCTGGTGCCCAATCCCAATTACCTTTACAGCAGCGCCAAGCATGAAAATGCCATGTCCTTTCTGGAGTACGGGTTGTCGGAAAAGATCGGATTTGTCATGCTCACCGGGGAGATCGGCATCGGTAAAACCACATTGATCCGTAACCTGCTGAACAAGGTTGATGCGGATATGGATGTGGGGGTTGTTTTCAACACCAATGTGGTCTCCAATGATCTGATCTACCTGATTTTAAATGAGTTTGACATCCCTTACGAGGACGGGATCAGTAAAGCCCGTGCCCTGGATATTTTTTACCGGTTTTTAATTGAAAAATATGCGGCCGGCCGCAATGTTCTGCTCATCATTGATGAGGCCCAGAATCTTTCCCATGAGGTGCTTGAAGAGGTCCGCATGCTGTCCAATCTCCAGACCGATGAGGATCTTTTGATTCAGATCATGATCGTGGGACAGCCCGATCTGCGCAGAATCGTTGAAGATCCCAAGCTGGAGCAGTTTGCCCAGCGCATATCGGTCAGTTACCATCTGACCGCCATGGACAAAGAGGAGACCCGGGCCTACATCTCCCACCGGATCGCCAGGGCCGGGGGCGACCCCTGTCTTTTTCCCGCCAATGTGATTGAAAAGATTTACGAGATTGCCGGGGGGATTCCCCGGACCATAAATCTTTTATGCGATGCCGTGCTGGTCTATGCCTATGCCGATGATAAACAGGCCATCACCCTGGATCTGCTGGAGCAGGTGGTTGAGGATAAGGGGGGGCTGGGCATTTTCACCAAAAACCGGCAGAGAGCCGAAGTCCCGGTGCCTGAGACTGAATCTGTAGCGGATGGGGGTGTGCTGAACCGGATCATCAGCCTGGAACAGCGCATGGATCGCATGGCCGAATCCGTTGAAAAAGAATTAAACCGTGTGGTGGAAAAGGCCGAACGTTCCCGGGATGCGCTCATCGACCAATTGAAAGCCCAACTCCAGGAGGCGCAGGCCCGGTATAAAGATCTGGAACAAAAATATTTGAAACTATGCGGCGAGAAAACCGTACCGTAAATTTAAATGTTCATAACGCGTTTCTTCTTTGCCAAAAAATTGATCCGCGGACACACCAAAAACCCCAGGGGAAAATCCTCTGGGGTTTTTTTTGTTTCCAAGGCCTTTGAGAACCTTATGCAAACATGATAAACATAGCGCTTTAGGGTTTGATTCTATTGTTGGTATTTTTGTAGGGGCAACCCCCTGTGGTCGCCCTCGTTCGGTCAGGCACAGGGGCAGGGCAGGGCAGGCACAGGGACCTGCCCCTACAGCGAACCAATCCCGAATTTAAAAATAAAAGATTGGGAAAACAGCCAAATGACACCAGCCATTAATACAGCCAAAAAGGCAAAAGTCGATTTTAAGATTCATGAATACAGCCATGACCCCAGGGCCGCGTCCTATGGGCAGGAGGCGGCTGATAAACTCGGGGTTGACCCGGATCAGGTGTTTAAAACCCTTGTGGTGGCAATGAACGGCAAAGACCTTGGTGTCGCAATTCTGCCGGTGTCATGCCAGTTGAATTTAAAATTGTTCGCCAAGGCCATGGGCGTAAAAAAAGCGGCCATGGCAGATCAAAAGCAGGTGGAAAAGACCACGGGCTATATCCTGGGCGGTGTCAGTCCCATCGGACAGAAGAAGAGACTGCCGACGGTGATTCATGATATGGCAAAAAATTTTAAGACAATGTTTGTCAGTGCCGGGAAACGGGGGCTTGAGATTGAACTGGCCCCGGACGATCTGGTTAAATTGATCAATGGAAAATTTGACTGCATTTGTGACGCATAACATGAATAAAAAAATTGTTGATCGATCATTGTGGTTTCTATTCTGTTTTATTCTTGGAACCGGGTTGATGCTCCATTACAGGCTTGTGCCCGGATTTCAGGGGGGTGCCGGGGTTAACTTTTTAGGGATATCCCGTCATGGATGGGGCAATATTCATTTCTGGGCGTCATGCCTGTTTGTTGCCTGTTTAAGTGTTCATCTCTATTTGAATTTTAAGACCATTAAATTGATTGTTGCCGGCAAGTCGAACCGGAAAGCTGCCGTTTTGTTTGCTATCGGCATTTTGATGGTGTTGTTTTTTCTATTGTTTCCCGTATTTCATGGACAAAGCGGGTATGGGAACAACGGGAACTATCACCGGGGGCAGCAGGGCCGCCATATGTTACGATAAGGTGTTCTTCAACTCCGGTCCGGAACGGTGTTATGATTTAAAACGCTGCAACAGATTTTTTTTAACCCAATACCAGTTAAGATATACATGGTAGATGGCAAGAACGACCAATGCCCATCCGCTTTTGTGGAGCACTTCAAATACCAATTTGGGCAGGACATCGTGAAGTGCGCCGGATATGGCCTGTATTACCAGGGCAAGGCCCAGCAATGGATTGACTATGGTCAGTTGTTTTTGTTTGTTCATTAGGATCCTCTCCATATTCAGTGAAATATAAAATAGATATAGCAAATAACTGTTAGTGGTGTATGAGAGATCTGATCAAAAAAAACTGTTCTTCATGGGTCTGGAATGTTAAAAACACCGCTTAAAATACCATAACGAATAAAAACCTTAAAATTGATATGATGGCCGGGGTATGCTCCCGCCGCCGGTAAAACATTAGGAAGAGGATGAACAGCGTTACACAGTTTAGTTGTCTGATTGATACTCTGATAAAAAAAAATGCCGCATTTGCCTGCTGGTTCCAACCGTCCAGTGACAGTCCGCAGTTGATCGCCGGGTCGCCGGACGACATTATATTCAAGGAAAGTGTACAGCAGTTAAGCCGGGTCCGGGGGTTTGTGTTCGCACCCTTTGACATATCGGATCATATGCCGGTCATTGTGCTGCAGCCGGCCGTACACCTGAAAGGCTACGGTCAGATCCAGGGATTTGATCCGGAAAGCCTGGCGGCTGAACCGTTGCCCCAAAAAGCAAAAGAGCCGTGCATCTCCACACAGTTTGATGATTACCTGGCCTGCGTTAGCCAGGCCATTGACCAGATCCACACGGCAAAGTTTTCCAAGGTCATTGTCTCCCGACGCATCTGCAAAGAGAAAAAAAGTGAATCCATGGGTCGGCTGTTTCTGGATATGCATGACAAAAATCCGGGGGTATTTGTCTTTGCGGTCAATCTGCCCAGGGCAGGACTCTGGATGGGGGCCACCCCCGAACTGTTGTTTCGTTCCGACGGCAGGCATGCCCAGACCGTCTCCCTGGCCGCCACCCAGCCCCGGCGCCCCGATGGCCAATACTGCTGGTTTACCAAGGAGATTGAAGAGCAGGCCTTTGTCTCCAGGTATACACTGGACGTTCTCCACCGGTTTGGGTTTTCAACCTACCAGACCAAGGGGCCCCAGGACCTTGAAACCGCCACCGTGGCCCATTTGAAGACCTCTTTCTTTTTTTCCGGGGAACATATTAAAGACCGGCTTGGAGAATTTGTCGGGCAGCTTTGCCCCACCCCTGCCGTCTGCGGGTTGCCCAAGGTTGAGGCTGCGCGTTTTATCCAGGAATTTGAACCCCATGAACGGCGCTATTATACGGGGTTTCTGGGGCCCTGGCGCCTTGAGCAAAGCGGCACCGATGTGTATGTGAATCTGCGCAGCATGGAAATTGAAGAGAGCCAGTATGTGCTTTACACGGGTGGCGGCATCACGGCCCGGTCCAATCCGGAGCAGGAGTGGGAAGAGACCACCCAGAAGTCCAGAACACTTTTGAACGCCATTGAGGCGTTGCAGGAACAGGGATGATGATTTCAACCAAAATTCATGTGCAGCAGCTTGCGGCGCTGCTGGTGGGCAGGAATATTTCTGATGTTGTGCTTTGCCCCGGGTCCAGGAACGGGCCGTTGATTCATACCCTGGCGGGTTGCGGGCAGTTTGACTGCCGGGTGATTGTGGATGAACGCAGTGCCGGTTACTTTGCCTTGGGGATCGCCCAGGCAAAGCAAAAACCGGTTGTGCTGGTGTGCAGTTCCGGTACCGCTGCCGTTAATTTTGCCCCGGCTGTGGCCGAGGCCTTTTATCAGAGTATTCCTCTGGTGGTGGTGACTGCGGACCGCCCCGCCTACTGGATTGATCAGCTGGAAAACCAGTGTATCCGTCAAACCGACCTGTACCGCAATTTTATCAAACAGTCGTGTGAACTGCCCCTGGAGGAGTCGGACACGCAATTGTGGTCCGGGGCCTGTCTGATCAATGATATTCTCAATACGGCCGTGTCTGACAGCCCGGGGCCCGTGCACGTCAACATCCCCCTGGAAGAGCCTTTGCACCGGACGGTGGATGCGCCGCTGCCGGATGTCAACGTCGTTGAGGGTACCGGGACACATATTACCCTTGATGAAAATGCATTGGCCGGGGCAGTCGAAGAGATCAACCGGGCAGATAAAATACTTGTGCTGGCGGGCCAGGCTTCTGCCGATCCAGAACTTGACCGTGTCCTGGCCCAGTTTGCGGCAAAAACCGGTGCCGTGGTGGCCGCCGAACACCTGGCCAATCGGCAGATCTCTTCGGACCTTTGCTGCACCCGTCCCGAACTTGTACTTGGGTCCATCTCCCAGGCAGATGCAGCTGTGTTCCGTCCTGATCTGATCATTACATTCGGCAGGCATTTCGTCTCCAAGCGCATCCGGCAATATTTAAGGGAATACAAACCGGACCGGCACATTCATGTGGATGCCGGCGGCGGGCACATGGACACCTACCAGGCATTGACCCGGGTGTGTGCCATGACTCCGGAACGGTTTTTTGAACAGATGGCCGGGGTTCAGATCAAAAAAACATCCGGGGCGTATGCCCGGGCCTGGAAAGACCGGGAGGCGGCGGTGGCGCAGATTTTTAAACATTATCTGGACCAGGCCCCTTTCAGTGACTTCAAGGTATGCGCCGATGTATTGAACGCTGTGCCCAAAGCGTCGGTCGTACATCTGGGTAACAGCTCCACCGTAAGATATGCGGTATTAAATCCGGGTATCCCAGGCGTTACCTGGCGCGGCAACCGGGGAACCAGCGGCATTGACGGGTCTGTTTCAACTGCGGTGGGCGTTGCCTCATGCAGTGCTGAGATAAACACCCTTATTCTGGGAGACCTCTCTTTTTTCTACGATTCCAACGGATTATGGAATAAATACCTGGGGGCAAACTTAAGGGTGATTGTGCTCAATAACGGCGGCGGCAATATTTTCAGTTTTGTGGAGGATCTTGCAGGTCGTGCAGGGGCGGCGAATCAACAGGTGTTTGAAACTTGCTTTTTTGCAGGGCACACTGCAAAAGCCAAAGGCCTTGCATCGGCATTCGGCCTTGATTACCTGCAGGCCGATTCAGGTTCCTCGTTGGACAAGGCCCTTGAAAAATTCTATAATCCTGACCGATCTGTTCCCACCCTTTTGGAGGTGTTTACGGATGCCTGGACTAACACCCAGGTATTTAAAGGATTGTTTATAGAAATTAAAAATGCACGAACCAATAGTGCCTGAACCAAAACCAGTGTTTGGACCAAAAGTTGCCCAGATGCAGGGCGCAGAAAAATTTGCAACCGGAGCATAGTACTGTATGTGAGGATTGCACATTTTTCTGCAACGCCGCAGGTGGGTGACTTTGGGTTCAAACACCATATAGGGAGAAATAGAGATGACAGAAACACGCCAGTGGGAAACCATCAAAGAGTTTGAGGATATATTTTTTGAATATTACGAGGGCATCGGTAAGATCACCATTAACCGTGAACGCTACCGCAACGCCTTCCGGCCCACCACCGTCCATGAGATCAGCGAGTCTTTGCGCATCTGCCGGGAGGATCAGCGCATTAATGTGATTGTTCTGACCGGGGCAGGGGATACCGCCTTTTGTGCCGGCGGTGACCAGACTGTGAAAGGGGAGGGCGGTTATATTGACAAGGACGGCACCCCCCGGCTCAATATCCTTGAAGTTCAAAAGCAGATCCGGTCCATGCCCAAGCCCGTGATTGCCATGGTCAACGGGTTTGCCATCGGCGGCGGTCATGTGCTGCATGTGGTGTGCGATATTACCATCGCCAGTGAAAACGCCATCTTTGGCCAGACCGGGCCCAAGGTGGGCAGTTTTGATGCCGGTCTCGGATCATCCTATCTGGCCAGCACCATCGGGCAGAAAAAGGCCCGGGAGATCTGGTTCATGTGTCGTCAGTATTCGGCGGCCGAGGCGTTGGAGATGGGGCTGGTTAATCATGTGGTGCCCCTGGAACAGCTTGAGGATGAAACCGTGGCCTGGGCCATGAAGATGCAGGAGCACAGTCCGTTGGCCCTGCGTATGATCAAGCTGGGACTCAATGCCGAGCTTGACGGACAGTTGGGACTCCAGGAGTTTGCAGGTAACGCAACACTCTTATATTACCTGACCCAGGAGGCCCAGGAAGGCAAAAACGCTTTTCTTGAAAAAAGAAAGCCGGATTTCAAAAAATTCCCGAAATTCCCATAATATTAATCTCTGTGGTTTGTAGGGGCTGGTCCCTGTGCCTGCCCTGGCCCTGTGCCTAATCCAACGAGGGCAACCACAGGGGATTGCCCCTACAAAAATGTTATGTCGATTGGTGTAGATGATGAACGTACGTGTTGTTGAGCATGATTTGCTGTTTAAACGGCCTGCCGGGACATCCCGGGGGGTGCTGAAGCAGCGACGGGTCTGGTATCTTGTTTTTGAAGATGGGGGCCGGTTCGGGGTGGGGGAGTGCGCGCCGTTGCCGGGGTTGAGTGCTGAAACTATTGCTGAGGTGGAAGCGGCGCTTGCTGCACTTACCGCAGATCCGGATGTTTATTGTGCTGATACCAATCGTCAGAATATCCCCTCTTCTGTCTGGTTTGCCGTGGAGACTGCGTTTCGTGATCTGGAACAGACCGGTACGCGGATTCTGTTGCCTTCGGATTTTACCCGGGGAGCTAAAGGCATTCCCATCAACGGTCTGATCTGGATGGGCGACCCCTTGTTTATGAAAGAACAGATCCGGCAGAAACTGGATTCGGGGTGGCGGTGCGTTAAGCTTAAAATCGGTGCGCTTCAGTTTGAAGAAGAATTGGCCATCCTTAAGGGTATCCGGGCGGAATACAGTGCCGATGACGTTATTTTGCGGGTGGATGCCAATGGCGGGTTCTCTCCGGATGAGGTGCTGGACCGGCTTGAACAGCTGGCGGAACTGGATATTCACTCCATTGAGCAGCCCATTGCCAAAGGCCAGTGGCCGCAAATGGCGGATCTGTGCAGGCAGTCTGCCCTGGACATTGCCTTTGACGAGGAGCTTATCGGCATTACGGCCCGGGAAGACAAAACAGATCTTCTGGACAGCCTTACCCCCCATTTCCTGGTACTCAAACCCAGTTTGCACGGCGGTATGAACGGGTGTGACCAATGGATTGAACTGGCCGAAGAACGGGGGATCGGCTGGTGGATCACCTCGTATCTTGAATCCAACCTGGGGTTGAATGCCATTGCCCAGTGGGCTTTTTTAAAAGCACCCCAGCTGCACCAGGGCCTTGGTACCGGTCAGTTGTTTACCAATAATATGGCGTCTCCCCTGGAAATTCGCGGGGAACAGCTCTTTTTTAATCCGGACAAACGCTTTGTGTTTCCGGGTATTTTTTAATGCCGTGAATATTTTTCCCGATACCCTGATCCTTAACGGCACCGAGCACCGGGTAAAGACCCTTCTGCAATCCCAGGCCTGCGTCCCGGGTATGGAATCCGATGTCCTTGGTTTTTTGGCCCAGTGGTATGGATCGGAGAATACGATCACCGCCCACACCTCGGGCAGCACCGGGCCGCCCAAGGCCATTTTCCTCGGGAAACAGTTTGTGGCCCAAAGCGCCATGCGCACCCTTGATTTTTTTAATCTGAAACCCAAGGCGCGGGTCCTGCTGTGCCTGCCCTTGAGATATATCGCAGGAAAACTGATGGTGGTCAGGGCGCTTCTGGGCGGGCTGGATCTGTGCACCGCAGACCCCACGGACGATTTTGCTTTTCTGGCCCACACCAGGGCCAGCCCCTTTCGTTTTGCGGCCATGGTGCCAAACCAGGTATCAAAATTGCTGGAGGCCCCGGAACGGTTTGAGGGTCTTGAACGTTTATTGATCGGTGGATCAGCGCTGTCGTCAGGTCTTGAAAACGGACTTGGAGACGTGCCCACCGCCTGTTTTGCAAGCTACGGCATGACGGAAACCGCCACGCATATCGCCCTTCGCCGCATCAACGGTCAAAAGGCATCGGACCGGTTTCAATGTCTCGATCAGATTCAGGTGGGACTGTCCGAACGAGGCTGTCTGACCATTGAAATGCCGGGCCTGGATGTGCCGTCGCTTGTGACCAATGACCTGGCGGAGCTCGACGGCCCTGAATCCTTTAGAATCCTTGGCCGGGCCGATAATGTGATCATCTCCGGCGGCATAAAATATTTTCCCGAAGTGCTGGAAAAAAAACTGGAAGATCTGATTGCCTGTCCGTTTTTCATCGGAAGTCAGCCCGATGAAATCCTGGGGCACAAGATTGTTCTGGTCGTCGAAGCCCGGGCCGATGAAGACATGAAAAAAAAACTGGTAACGCATTTCACCCAGCGCCTGGATCGTTACGAAAGACCCAGGGATATTCTATTCAAGGATACACTCAAGCGCACGGAAACCGGAAAAATCATACGGCAAATTTAACTGTAGCCTTCGGGATTTGAATGGTTGACATCAGTTTTGCTTTTTCAATATAATAAGGTCACTTAAGTTCACTCTTTTTCGTCTCATTTTATTTAAACGTCCGTGTCATACATACGGAAAATTTTCCAAATAGTCGATCGGCTCGAATAGGTATTGTTACAATTTATTGTTCCCAGACGACCGGCCTAAAAAGCCGTCCAATCTTGTTTAAACAGGGAGATTTGAAATGACCAACCCATTGGAACGCAAGTTCGATTTGGAACAGTTCAGGTCGATCAGTCATGCAATTTCAACCTATGATGACCCCAAACTCTTATTGGCGCATATCACGGAAGGAATCGCCAGAACATTTAAAATCAAAGGCTGTTGCACCCTTGTTTTGGATGAAAAGGAACATCAGCTTTTTATGGTGAGCAGTTACGGCGTCAGTCGGGAATACCTGGAAAAAGGTCCCATTTTTATCGACGAACAGGACTCGGCCCTTGCAAAGGGGGAACCTGTTTTTATCAAAGACATGTCGACCGATCCCAGGGTCCAGTATCCAAAGGAAGCGGCAAAGGAAAGTATTGTATCCATGCTCTCAATACCCATCAAATTCAGGCAAACGGTTACAGGGGTTGTGCGCATGTATCACAATGAGGTGATTGCCGTCTGTGGAGAGGATATGGCGTCTTTATCCGTTTTGTTTGAGCATCTGGGCATTGTGATTGAAAACAACGGCCTTAAAAATGTGATTGATCAGGTGAAGGTGGCGATGAACAATCTGCCCCATAGACTTCTCTGCTGAGGCCCGAATATAAAATCAACCGGCGAGGCAAATGATATGGGAAAATCATACATTCAAGATACCGGTAATTTTTATGCCATTGACAGTGGTGACATCCTGCACCTGAACGGCCAGAGCTACAGGGTGATCGGCCATGCCAAGGAGCAGCGCTTCGGCATTGAAGATCCAAAGTTCTGGGTCAAAAAGGTGATTAACCTGGCCACCAAGGATATTCAGTATCTTAAATTTGCCTTTTTTGAGACCTTTGAAATCAGCCTTGGCGGGGTGAAAATACATTGTTTTCGAAGTCCCGAAAAAGAGGGCAACATTCTTGAACTGGTAAATGGCCACTCTCTGTTTATGCAGGGAAAGGCCTTCAGCGATGAACACGGAAATAATATCCGGGTGCTTGAGGTGGTCCGGGGATTCAATTTTCTGCAATATCTGGGCAAATTCAGTGACATGGCTTACCCTGTGTATTTTCGAACCGTTCTGCCGGGTATTCTTCGAAATTTATCGAAAGCCTTTGAAGGTATCAGTTTTTTGCATCGGAACGGATTCAAGCATGGGGATATCAGAAACGATCATCTTTTTGTGGAAAGAGCCACGGGTAACTATGTATGGATCGATTTTGACTACGACTACGAAACCACTGAAAATCCCTTCAGTCTGGATATATTCGGTATCGGCAATATTTTGACTTACGCCATCGGCAAGGGGTTTCATACGGTTTACACGATTAAGAACAACCCGGAAATCTATGGTGATCTGCTTGAACGGTTGAGTGACGGTGATTTTTCCATACTGGACCAAAGGCGGCTGGTCAATTTAAAGAAATTATACCCTGCCATTCCAAGTACGATGAATAATATTTTAATGCATTTTTCGAAACATACTGAAATTTTTTACGAGAGGGTTGACGAAATTATTGAGGATATTGACAGGTGTGTCCAAGCCTTTGATGAGATATAACCCGTTTTTAAAAAAGGATTGAACAATGAAGCAATCCATACTCATAGCCGTAAACGATTCGTTTAGTTCAAAAGCGACATTGGAATATTTTTCAAGGCTTAAATTCAGGCCGGACAGCATTGATGTGACGTTGATTCATGTGTTCCGGAAACCGGCTGCCGGTGATGAATTCATGGGCAAAAGCTTTATGGAAGCCCAGCCGGAAAGGTATTTGTCCATTCTTGAAAAGGCAAGACTGGACCTGGTGGAAAAGGCAGGAATTCCCAAAGAAAATATCCGGGTTAAAATCGTGAATGAACCCTGTGAGACGGTTGCGGACGGCATCATTGAAGCATTTAAAAAAGGCGGCCACTCCATGATTGTCATCGGCCGGCGCAAAAAATCCAAGGCAGAGGAATTTGTTAAAGGCGACCTTTGTGTCAAACTTGTGCGCGAGCTGGAGGGGGCTGCCATTCTGGCGGTAAAGACCCATTAAAGAATTTTTTCAAAAACCTTTAATTCTATAATAAATTTGGGTAATATTAAGGGCTAAACTGTTTTATGGTGCAAGGTCTGCGGCGTTTGCCGGGAAAAGACCTGATGTCCCAAAAGACATGTGCCCACAACCTGCAAGATGAAAGGCTTAAAGATCATGTGCAACCATTGTAGTGATCACACTCACGACCATCACCATCATCACGAACATCCTGAAATTGTTCAGATGATGCCTGTCCAAAATAGCTTGTTTGCCGTCTACCAGACGGACACCCCATTGGATTTCAGTGTTGAAACCGGCCGAAACGGGCTCAGCCTTGTTCCGGTACTGTTCATGGGGTTGATTCGCCATGGGGAAAAGACCATGGTGGAAGGGTTTTTTGCTTCCAGTGCCATTAACTCCTGTGAAGATACCCATGGATTCAAGGGGTATGCCTCTTCTTTGGCACACGCTGAAAAACTATACACTTGAGAGTAGAGTAGTCCCTTATAATTACCACTTAGATAGTGTTTGACCGCAAACCCCGGGCGGTTCCATAAAAGCCGCCCGGTCACAATGTTGCCCGGCTGCAACACGGCAGGTGGGTGCATTTTCGTTCAAACACTGGATAACCTGGCGGGAGATACCCCCGTCAGGATTTTATGTTTAAGGAGCCGTGCGCATGCATAAATTGTTAAAGGACAGCCCCGGAGAAAAAATCATGCTCCTGGGCAACGAAGCCATTGCAAGGGGCGCTGTTGAAGCCGGTGTCGCCTTTGCAACCACCTATCCGGGGACCCCGTCTTCGGAAGTCTCTTTGAATCTGTTCCAGATGTCCCAAGAATCGGATCTCTATTTTGAATACTCCACCAATGAAAAGGTTTCCCTGGAAGTAGCGGCTGCTGCTGCCAATTCAGGACTTCGTACCTTTTGCATGATGAAGCATGTGGGGCTCAATGTGGCGGCTGATCCGCTGATGACCCTTGCGTATATCGGCGTGACCGCCGGCATGGTTATTTTAACGGCGGACGACCCGGCCATGTTCTCCAGCCAGAACGAGCAGGACAACCGCTATTATGCCAAATTCGGCCATCTGCCCATGCTCGAACCCTCATCTGTGGCCGAGGCCAAGGATATGATCAAAGAGGCATTTGAACTGTCCGAAACCTTGAAACAGCCGGTGATCCTGCGCACCACCACCCGGATCAACCACTCCAATGCCTTTGTGACCTTTGGGGAGATCAAAGAGAGAAAGACAAAGGGCCGCTTTGAAAAGGATCCCATGCGCTGCGTCACCGTCCCCGCCGTTGCCCGGGGGTTGCATGTCAAACTTGTGGACCGTATGGATAAGGCTGCGGGCATGTCTGAAACTTCAGACTTTAATTTTACCGCAGGCCAGGGCGTATGGGGTGTTGTGGCCAACGGCGTAAGCTACCATTATGCTTTGGACGCCGTAAAAGATCTCGGCATTGAATCAAAGGTCAAGATTCTTCGCCCGGGCTTTTCCAATCCCCTGCCGAAAAAGAAGATTAAAGATTTTCTGGCAGGCTGTGAAAAGGTGCTGGTTATCGAAGAGGGTGAACCCTTCATGGAAGAGGCCATTAAAGCCTTTGCCCAGGAAGCGGGCCTTGTCATTCCCATCCTGGGCAAGACCGATGCCTTATTTACGCCTTTAGGGGAATTTCATCCGGCCATGGTTAGAGAAAAAATCGCGGCGTTTTTCGGCGTCGATTATACCCCGGCCGCTAGGATCGATACCTCCGATGTGCCGGAAATTGCCAACCGGCCGCCTAACCTTTGCTCCGGATGCTCCCACAGGGCCACCTTCTACGCCATTAAAAAGGCGGCTGAAGGTATGGATGTCATTCACCCCAGTGATATCGGCTGTTATACGCTGGGTTTTATGCCGCCTTTATCCGTCGGGGATTTTGTGGTCTGCATGGGTGGGTCTGTGAGTTCCTCCTGCGGGTTCAGCAAGGCCACGGACCAGAAAGTGGTCAGTGTGGTGGGCGACTCCACCTTCTTTCATTCAGGCATCACAGGCCTTGTCAATGCCGTGTTCAACCGCCACAATTTCACGCTGGTCATCCTTGAAAACGGCATCACCGCCATGACCGGCCACCAGCCCCATCCGGGTGTTGATATGGAATTGATGGGCATGGAAGGGTACGGCCGGGTGAACATTGAAAATCTGGTCAAAGCCCTGGGCGTGGAGCATGTTTCCGTGATCAAGCCCTTCAAGGTGAAAAAGAGCATTGAAACCATTAAAGAGGCCATGGCCTTTGACGGTGTCTCCGTTGTCATCTCCCAGGAGCCCTGTATCCTCTGGGCCAAGAGTATTAAGCTTAAAAAGTCCCGGGCCTTTGAGGTGACCGATAAATGCACCGACCACAAGGAGTGCATTAACGGGATTGCCTGTCCGTCCTTTTACATCGAAGAGGGCCGGGTGAAAATTGACGCCGATACCTGTGTGGGTTGTGCCTTGTGCGCCCAGATCTGTCCTGACAACGCCATCCGCCCAATGAAATAGACAAGGAGACAAATTCGATATGAAAACATTAAGAATGGTCATTGTAGCAGTCGGCGGACAGGGCAATCTTCTGGCTTCCAAGGTCCTGGGCGAAGCCGCCCTCATTGAAGGGGTGGAGGTAAGAATGAGCGAGATCCACGGCATGGCCCAGCGCGGTGGTGTGGTAGAGTCCTCCATTATTTTCGGGGATGCCTCCTCCTCCATTATTTCCGATGGGGAAGCCGACATCCTTCTGGGCTTTGAACCGGCTGAAACCCTGCGTGCCATCGGCCGCTGTTCCGCCAATACCAAAGTAATTACCAATACCGCCACCCTGCCGCCCTTTACCGTGGGTATCGGCAAAGGGGCTTATCCTGAGGTGGATGAAATCAAACGGGTACTCAAGGCGAAGACCGCAGGCCTTGTGGCCATCGACGCCATGGCCCTGGCCAAACAGGCGGGGTCGCCCATGAGTGTGAATATTGTGCTGCTGGGCGCCCTGATCCAGACCGGTGCCTTGGGTTTTTCCAAGGAGAACGTTAAAGAGGCGATTAAACGCAGGATTAAACCCAAGCTTGTTGAGATGAATCTCAACGCCTTTGATTTGGGGTTTGAGGCAGCCGCTGCCGGCAATGTATAATTGAAAACCGTTGTTGAACATCTCACACAAAGACACTAAGGCACAAAGAGTTTATCTTAATAGACCTTTGTGCCTTTGAGGCTTTGTGTGAGCATTAATTGGGAATTGCTGATTACAGGAAGGAATCGATGAATACGCAAGCACAGATACAACCCGGCATGATTCATGTCATCAATGGTCCTAATTTGAACATGCTGGGAAAAAGGGAGCCCGAGATTTACGGGGCAATGACCCTTGATCAGATTAACGGGGAACTCAAGAGGCGCGCAGATGCTCTGGGGCTTTCCCTGGATTTTTTCCAGTCCAATCACGAAGGTGCGATTCTGGATTACATCCATGCCGCGTTTGAACAGGGCCCGGCCGGGGTGATCATCAACCCGGGGGCCCTGACCCATACCTCCGTGGCCCTGCGTGATGCCATCTCCATGTTGTCATGTCCCATTGTGGAGGTGCATCTGTCCAACATCCACAAACGTGAAACCTTCCGCCATACCTCAATGATTGCCGGTATCGCCACCGGGCAGCTCACGGGTTTTGGCCATCACGGCTACTATATGGCCCTTGATTATCTCCGCTCTCTGGCCGCCTGAGCATGACCGGGTTTGTTGACGTTCATACCCATCTGCATGATCCGCGCATCATTGATGCCGCCCCGGATATTGTTCTGCGGGCCCAGGCCGCCGGGGTGGAAACAATCGCCACCTGCGCCACCATGGAAGACAATTTGGGGATGACAGCCCAATTGTCGGAAACGTTTTCCGGTGTGGTCCCTTTCTTTGGGGTTCATCCCTGGTTTCTTGATACCCTGGGTCCGGACTGGGCTCAAAATCTGGGCCAATGGCTGGAAAAAACGCCGTCCGGGGTAGGGGAGACCGGGCTTGATTTCATGGACAAAGACGCTGACCGGGATCTGCAGCTTGACGTATTTAAAACCCACCTGGCCCTGGCCTGTGATTTGAACCGGCCCATTAACATCCATGTCCGCAAGGCCTGGGATGCCATCGTCAAAATTTTAAAACACCACGGCCCCCTTGCTGCCGGTGGCGTGATCCACTCCTATTCCGGGTCTGCCGACCTTGTGCCGGTTCTGGAAAAATTCAATCTTCATATCTCATTTTCCGGCTCCGTGACCCGGCCTAATGCCAAGAAGGTGGGTCTGGCACTGAAGGCCGTCAGTCTTGACCGGATTGTTTTTGAAACCGATACCCCGGATATTGTGCCCCAGTTTATTCTGGATGCGTATCCCGCCGACCCGCCGTTCAATGAACCGGCCAATGTGCCGGAGATTGTCAGTGTGGCGGCAGCGCTCCGACACATGGATTTTCAGGCCCTGGCCGGGCACGCATATGAAAACAGCCTGAATCTGTTTGGGACTATTTTAGAGGAGAAAACCCGATGACCAAAGAAGCAAACCGGATCAGCCCCTTTGCCCGGCTGGAACAATTGTTGGGAAAGGGTACGGTTAACCGGTTCAAGAACGCCCGGGTGGCGGTTTTCGGGTTGGGGGCTGTGGGGTCCTTTGTGGTGGAGGGGCTTGCACGTTCCGGCATCGGATATCTGAGGCTTGTGGATTTTGACCGGGTGGATGCCTCCAATATCAACCGGCAGATTTATGCCTTGCACTCCACGATAGGGCAGGAAAAAGCCGTCCTGGCCCGGGCCCGGGTTCTGGATATCAACCCCGATTGTGAGGTGGATCTGCGCACCTCTTTTGTCAATGCCGACAGCCTGGCCGAGTTTTTAAGCCCGGACCTGGACATGGTGGTGGATGCCATTGACGGGCTTAACGCAAAGGTCAGTCTGATCCTGGGGGCAAAACAGATGGGGCTTGGGCTCATCTCCTCCATGGGCGCGGCCGGCCGGACCGATGTCTCCATGATCCGGACCGGGGATCTTTTTGAGACCGAGGTGTGTCCCCTGGCCCGGATGGTACGCCGCCGCCTGCGCCGCCGTGGACTGTCCAGTGGCGTGCCCTGCGTTTACTCCATTGAGCCCCCGCTGAACAAAAAACCTTTTGACGAGAAAGACGCAGTTGATCCCCTGGACCAGGGCGATGTGGACGGCGGCCAGGGACGCCCAAGATCTCCCATCGGATCTGCCGCCTGGGTGCCGGGGTGTTTCGGCCTGACCATCGCAGGGCTTGTTGCAAAGACTCTGGCTATCAAATAGTCTGTTTCGTCATTTTTTTACCCACCTGTCAAATGAATATGTCGGGCTTGATTCTATTGTTGGCCATTTTTTGTGGGGGCAATCCCCTGTGGTTGCCCTTGTTGGGGCCGGCACGGCGGCAGGGCAGGCACAGGGACCTTCCCCTACAACGCCTAGGGTGGAACCAATCCCAATATTTAATTAATGCAACCCATGTCCGTATTGTGTATACTGACCAAATTTTTATCAAACCTGTAATATGTAAGGAATTAAAATGAAAGTTGATTTAGATAAGGTCAGTTATGTGTTCGGTCAAAGTGTAGGCGGCAATTTTAGAAAACAGGGGATCGAAATCGATCCTGAAATTTTTGCGGCGTCTTTTACTGCCGCGTTTAACGGGGAAGAATCAGACATGCCTGTGGGTGAAATGCAGCACATTATGCAAAATTACCAGAGAGCCATGGAAGATAAAAAGCAGGCCGAGCGGGTGGAATCAGGCCAAAAAAATATTGAAGCCGGAAAGACATTTCTTGAAGAGAATGGAAAAAAAGAGGGCGTTCACACCACTGAGAGCGGACTTCAATATAAAGTGATCGTTGAAGGAACGGGAAAAAAGCCCTCCGCCGCTGATACCGTTGAAACCCATTATGAAGGCAAAACCCTTGATGGTACCATCTTTGACAGTTCATACAAACGTGAGCAGACAACCACGTTTCCGCTGAAGGGTGTCATTAAGGGCTGGACGGAAGCGCTTCAGCTGATGCGTGAGGGATCAAAATATGAATTGTATATCCCTTCCGAACTGGCATACGGATCAGCCGGCAGTGGGGGGACGATTGCGCCCTATTCTACATTGATTTTTACGGTTGAGCTCATCGCCGTTAAATAGCGGAACATCGAGCAAGTCTACCATTTTTGTAGGGCAATCTCCCTGTGGTTGCCCTCGTTCGGGCAGGCACAGGGACCTGCCCCTACAGTGGCCTGGGTTAGAACCAATCCCCGAATTTGTATTGATATTCACGCTCAATTTTATTACAACTATTTGAAATCATATATTCATATATAGTCTAATACGTGCGTCGCTTAATTCGTGGCCGACCGAAAACCGCAAAATTTGCCGATTACGGCGTTGGTCTGAAATTTGAATCCTCGAAATACGCCCTGTATTCCTCCGGTTAAAATTTCAGTCCGCCTTGTACTCAACAAAATTTCCAGGTTTTCGTTCAGACACTGACGCATTTTCAGTGCCATATTGGGAGAATTGTATGAAAAAGACAAAACGCTGCATGCGGGGCCGTCCATGAGCCTTGTACTTCAACAGGCCGCTTTCATGCGGCACGTTCGGAATTTGCTTGAAAAAGCCGAGGAACTCGGATTTCTGGTGACCGGCGGGGAGTTATTCAGAACTGAGGAACAGCAGGCGCTATACGTTCAAGAGGGGTTGAGTCAAACCATGAACAGCCGGCATCTGAAACGACTGGCTGTGGATCTTCATTTTTTCATTGAACAGGCCAATGGAACTCTAACCCTTGTTGATGATGTGGATTCCTTGCAGCCTCTGGGTGATTTCTGGGAAAATCTTGATCCGGTCAACCGCTGGGGCGGCAATTGGAAAAGCTTTAAAGACACCCCCCATTTTGAGCGCCGGGAGGATGCCGATTCCAGCGCCCGGGCTGAAATTGACGGACAATCGGATATCATGGTAAGGACACATCTAATCAGCGCTTCGGTCGGCGTGCGTTGTCCCAATCACCGGGATGATGTGGAAACCATCCAGCGGCTGCTGAATCTCTGGGGCCATAAACATCTGCCCGGACTTGAAACGCCTTTGACCACAGACGGCCTGTTCGGTCCTAAAACCCTTGGGGCGATCACAGGGTTTCAGAAAACGCGGGTTGATATATCGTCCCCTGACGGAATTATTCGTGCGGATGGGCCGACAATGGCGGAACTGTGCCGGGAACTGCCCCATGGGATCAACGCGTCGTTTTTATCTCTGGTCTATATCAAGGCCTCAAAAAAGGACGTTGACCGCTATACTCCGCACATCTGCCGAACCCTTGAAAAATATGCCATCAACACCCCCGGGCGCCAGGCCCATTTTCTGGCCCAGACAGGACACGAAAGCGGAGAATTGCGATTTCGTGAAGAGATTGCGGACGGCAGTGCATATGAAAACCGCAGTGACCTGGGCAACGTCATGCCGGGTGATGGTCCCAAATTCAAGGGCCGCGGTCTTATCCAGCTGACCGGCAGGGCCAATTATCAGTCATATGGCAGGGATCTTGGCCGGGAGGAGGAATTGCTGGCAACGCCGGAGATTGTGGCTGAAGATCCAGCATTGTGCGTGGATGTGGCCGGATGGTACTGGGGGCAGCACGGCCTCAATGATCCGGCGGACCAGGACAACCTTAAAGATATTACCCGGAAAATTAATGGGGGGCTCAACGGACTGGCCGACCGGAAAAGGCTTTTTGACCGGGCCAGGATTTTGTTGAACCCAGCCGGTGAGCATCAGTAATCCGGGCAATCTAAGTCTGTGTGGCCTCTTTTAAAAGAATCAATAATAAGCCTGTTGTTTTTAGCATGCATATTTTGAGATGGACATCTTGTGGGATTTTATCCAGGTTCTTTTCAGCAGATTAAAGATGCTTTTGGGCATGCCGAAGGGCAGATCCACCAGCGCATAATCATAGTCAATATTGATGGCACCGATGAATTTGCTTTCCAGGCCCGCTTCATTGGAAATGGCCCCCACCACGTCACCGGGTTTCAGACCGTGCTTGTGCCCCACTTCAATGCGATATCGCTCCATTCCTTTTTCAGTGGGCGCTATTTTACTGCGGTTTAGGCGGGACGGTGCCTGTTTTTGTTTCTGTGAAACAGGTGCTTTGGCCTTTTTTTCATTTTTCTTGACACTCTTTTTAACAGCAGCGGGTTTGGCCGCCGTCTCTTTGAGCAGAAACGGTGTGTTACCCTGGAGCATCTTTGCCAGGGCCGCGGCCACCTGGGCAACCGGAATATCCTGTTCTTCTGCGGTGGCTTCCACCAGATCCGTGAAGGTATTCAGATCCTCGGTGTCGATGGTTTGGGCAATTTTATTTTTAAAATCCTCCACCCGTTTTTGATTGATTTCACGGTTGGAAGGCAGAACGATCTCTTCCACCGTCCGGCGGGTGGCTTGTTCGATGCGTTTTAACATCCACTTTTCTTTTGGCTGGACAAATAAAATGGCTTCACCGGTTCTTCCGGCCCGGCCGGTTCGTCCGATCCTGTGGATATAGGGTTCGATTTTAGAGGGCATATCATAGTTGATGACATGGGAAATCCGGTCAACATCAAGGCCCCTGGCCGCCACATCCGTGGCCACAAGAATATCGATATTTCCGTTTTTCAACCGGTTGATCGTCCGTTCCCGGGCCGCCTGGGCAAGGTCTCCGTTCAGGGCCTCGGCCTTAAATCCTTTTTCTTCCAGGGTTTTTGTCAGGACCATGGTGTCATTGCGGGTCCGGGTAAATACGATGACGCCGTCATGGGAGGACGCCTCTAATATCCGGATCAGGGCATTGCTCTTTTTGGTATGTCTTATCATCCAGAATTTTTGTTCGATGGTGCTGGTGACATCAGAATCATGACGGATAATCACCTTTTCAGGGTCTTTAAGGTATTTGCCCGCAATTTTTTGGATAGGGGCCGGCATGGTGGCGGAAAACAATGCAATTT
This sequence comes from uncultured Desulfobacter sp., assembly GCF_963666675.1. Classification (NCBI taxonomy): domain Bacteria; kingdom Pseudomonadati; phylum Thermodesulfobacteriota; class Desulfobacteria; order Desulfobacterales; family Desulfobacteraceae; genus Desulfobacter; species uncultured Desulfobacter sp. Next base: position 1,157,728 of record NZ_OY762929.1, read on the forward strand.
GAGTAGATTGGGGGAGTTGGGATAAAATCCATTCAACATCATCAATAAATCCCATCTGCAGCATTTCGTCCGCTTCATCCAGCACCAGGCCGGACAGGTCAGGCAGGCAGAGGGTTTTGCGCCGCATATGATCCATAAGACGGCCTGGTGTCCCCACAACCACATGGACGCCCCGTTTTAACTGGTTCAGCTGAACACCGTAGCTTTGGCCGCCGTAAACCGCCAGAACATTCAGGCCCTTCATGTTTGCGCCGTAGTCAGTGAAGGACTGGGCCACCTGGATGGCAAGCTCCCGGGTCGGGGTCACCACAAGCACTTGGGGCCGCTTGTTTTTAAGATTGATACGGGAAAGCAGGGGCAGTGCAAACGCCGCTGTTTTTCCCGTTCCGGTTCTGGCCTGACCCAGCAGGTCTTTGCATGCGATCATATGGGGAATGGTCTTGGCCTGGATCGGTGTGGGGGTTTCATAGCCAACGGTTTGCAAAGCCGCTAAAACATCCGGGCTCAGGTTCATTTCGCCGAACCCGGCCTGTTCTAAATTTTTATGGGACATGGTTTTCCTTAAAAGCAAAAAAAGCCGGTACAGCCGGCCCTGTATATCAAGATTAATCTTAAATTGAACAGATATAAATATACGAAATTTTAGGGTAATGCAAGCTATTTGTTTTATTCGTCAGGGCAAACGCACTCAAAAGGAGTTAGGCGTATGGAAATTAAAGTATTAGGCCCGGGATGTGCCAAATGCACTAGGGCCCATGATCAAAATAAACTCTCCCATATGGCTTGCCTTTTTGACCTTCTTCTTCGTTGCTCCCTTAGGCACATATTTCAATATGCTCCCAAGAGAGCGCCTTGAATAAGGCTCAAAAATTCGGCGCCATATTTTGGGAGATTTTATTTCGACCCTGGGCCTAAAACAGAAAAGCTGGTCCGGGAAGTGATCCGGGAGACGGGCGTGGACGCAACCGTGGAAAAAGTGACCGACATGCTGCAGATTGCCTCATACGGGGGGTTCGGCACCCCTTCGGTGATTGTGGACGGAGAGGCCAAATGTGTGGGCAAGGTTCCTAGGAAAGCTGATATTAAAGCCTGGCTTGTGGGATCGGGTGGGCAATGGTGTACGCGTTTACAGCGTTCAGCTTGATTGGGTTTTGCAATATCGCGTGCTGTAAATCTTGAATTAAGGTGCAGGCGCTCCCCGCTGCAGACGCTACCAGGGGGTGGATGTGGTGTCGGTCAGATGACCGCAGGGGAAGGCCTGCTGCCCTAACGCAATCGTGAATACAAATTTTTTAAATAAAAAATGGTTTCCCGGGCCATAAGGCCCGGGTCAGTTATGTTGATGTTTCATTATTAATCGGCTTTACGTCTTAAAAAAGTGGGGATTTCCAGGTCGTCATTATCATAGTCCGTACCGTAGTCCTGGGTCTGGTTCTCTTCTCCCACCACGCGTTTGTGGCGAACCACACGCACCGGTTCATCCCAGTTGGCCATATCCTCTTCCGTGGCGTCCCTTACAACACCTCTGGCAATGCTCTGCCGGGATCCGGCAGGGGCTCCCATGCCCGGTGCGGTTTGGGCATAGGCCTGGGCCCCGTATGCCCCATAGGTGCCGTTGGCCGCCGTGGTTTGCTGGGGTTGATGCTGTTGTCCGTATGCCTGGGCGGTTTGGGGGTCAAATCTGCGCATATTTTCGGCAAATGCCGGTTCTTCCATGCCGATACCTGTGGCAATGACGGTGATGCGGATTTCATCCCCGAGCTCTTCGTCAAAGGTCTGGCCCCAGATGATTTCAGCCTCGTCACCCACTTCCTCATAAATGCGGTCACAGGCTTCGGTCATTTCGTCAAGGGTCAGATCTGAACTTGAGGTGATGTTCATCAGTACACCTTTGGCCCCGGATACGGAGATGTCTTCGAGCAGCGGATGGGAAATGGCCCGCTCGGCCGCTTCCGTGGCACGGTTTTCCCCGGAGGCAATACCAATACCCATTAACGCCTTACCCGCCTTTTGCATGGTGGTTTTTACGTCGGCAAAGTCCAGGTTGACGTGGCCGGGCATCATGATCAGGTCTGTGATGCCTTTAACGGAGTGGTGCAAAATTTCGTCGGCTTTAATGAACATGTCCTTCATGCGTGCCCCTTTACCGGCAATACCGCGCAGCCGGTCGTTGGGGATGGTGATCACGGTGTCCGTAATCTCCTGCAGCTTTTCAAGCCCCTCAAGGGCGGCTCTTTCCCGTTTTTTGCCCTCAAAGGAAAAGGGTTTGGAGGCCACCGCCACGGTGAGAATACCAAGATCCTTGCATATCTCTGCGATGACAGGCGCAGCGCCTGTACCGGTACCGCCGCCGAACCCGGCGGTGATGAATACCATGTGACTGTCTGCAAGGGCGTCCCGCAGTTCATCCATGCTTTCCAAAGCCGCATCTCTGCCCACGCTGGGGTCGGCCCCGGCCCCAAGGCCTTCGGTGAGCTGGACACCCATCTGGATTTTAGATTCCGCCCGGGAATGCTCTAATGCCTGGGCATCCGTGTTGGCCACAATAAATTTGACGCCCTGGAGCTTGGCGTCGATCATGTTGTTGACCGCGTTGCCGCCGGCGCCGCCGACACCGATGACCTTAATTTTTGCCGTGTTGTTGTTTTCCACATAAGAAAAAGTCATATCCACCTCCTGTATAGATTTAAATGATATTTTTAAACCATTGTTTCATTTTATTTAGAATTATCTGCAGCCCGCCGGCATCGGACTTGACATCCTGTATCACGCAGCTTGTTTTTGATCCGAAAATGACAAGACCGACACCTGTGGCGTATGCGGGGTTTTTAACAATGTCCTTAAGCCCGCCGATACGATCGGCTTCACCGATGCGCACAGGTACATTGAATACGGACTCGGCCATTTCCGCGATACCGTCCATGACAACGCTGCCGCCGGTGAGTATAAATCCGGCGGGAAAACTGTTTTCAAGGCCGTTGGAAAACAGGGCTTGCTTGAGCAGGGAAAAGATCTCCTCCACCCGGGGTTCCAGGATTTCAGCAAGAATGCCCTTGGGCAGGCGCTTGGGGGCCCTGCCGCCCACCGCAGGCACCTCAATGACATCATGGGCCTTGACATGCTGGGGGATGCAGGTGCCATGTGTTTTCTTGATCTTTTCGGCTTCGGGCAGGGGGGTCCGAAGCCCTACGGAAATATCGTTGGTCAGGTTATGGCCGCCCACGGTGAGTTCGTAAATGAATTTGAGATTATTGTCCTTGAACAGGGCAAGGTCCGTGGTGCCGCCGCCCATATCGGCCAGAATGCAGCCAAGTTCCTTCTCTTCATCGGTGAGCACGGCATAGCCCGATGCCAGGGATTCCAGGGCAATGTCGCACACCTCAAGCCCTGCCTTGTGACAGCACTTGATAATATTGCGTGCAGCAGATACGGCCCCCGTTATGATGTGGATTTTGGCTTCCAGGCGCACGGCCGTCATGCCCACGGGATTCTGGATGGAGGTCATTTCATCCACAATGAACTCCTGGGAGATGACATGCAGAATTTCCCTGTCCGGGGGGATGGCAACCGCCTTGGCCGCATCAATGACCCGCTCCACATCCATGTCGGTGATTTCCCGCCCCTTGATGGCAATGATGCCGTGGCTGTTGAATCCCTTGATGTGATTGCCTGCAATCCCCACGTACACCGAAGAAATATTGCAGTCGGCCATGAGTTCGGCTTCCTCCACAGCTTTTTTAATGGAATCCACCGTGGACTCAATGTTGACCACGGATCCCTTGCGAAGCCCTGTGGAGGGGTGAGAGCCCACACCGATGATGTTGATCTCATCATCAAGCATCTCACCGACGACTGCGCAGATTTTGGTGGTACCGATGTCAAGTCCCACCAGTAGTTTTTCGTTCCCCTGCAAGTTAAACCCCCTTTTCTATTGCATTTTGGGCAGCATCTTCAGTTGAGACAAATACCTTTTCCAGGCTATAAAGATCTATGGCGGATATTTTTTTATCCGGATAGTTGATCTTCATATAGCGTTGAATCTGCCTGGCCCTTGCAAGTTTTTTTTCAAATTCGTCAAACCCAAGTTTTACCGGAATCATTGCCTTGTCTTCAGATTCCGTGTCGGCTGAATTGTTTGTGAACCCCGTATCAGGATATGTGTTTAATATATTGATGAGTATGCCTGTGTTTTCGTCTCCCAAAATGGTCTGAATTTGACCGATGCCCTTGATCCGCAGGATTTCCATCACGGCGTTGAACAGATCCCCTTCAAACAGGTAGGTGCTGTTGGATAAGCTTAAATCCATTCCGGAGATGACCGGCAGTGACGTTAGCTTATCCTTCTCGGGTTCATACTCCTTAAACGGGGCACCCTGGGCGTTGATAACGATGTCTGCCAGGTTTTCAATGGTCACGATGGCCAGGGGTTCCTGCTCTTCAATTTTAATTGAAACGGTGGAGCACAGCTCTCGTTTTACCAAGGCCGTGCGCACCCATGGATGGGCCTTCAACTCTTTTTCCAGCAGTTCCGGCTGGAGTTCAAAAATATTGCCCGGGCGGTCCAGTCCTGTCCGGGCAAGGACCTCGTCTCTTGTGACCCGGTCAAGGCCGTCGATCATAATGGTTTTAACATCAAATAGGGGGCTTTGGAGAACCGCATCGTGGGTGTAGATGCAACCAAAGCTCATTGCACCCACGAAAAGAAAAAGAAAAAGTTTCCCCCAAATGGCTTTACCGCCGAAAAAAGTGTTAAATTTCCAGGTTTTCTTACCCTGCACCTTGTACCTGTTTTGAGTCATTTTCTTAGTCGCCAATGGTTTTTACCTCTTCTTTAAGGTTAATCCCGAATTCCTCGTATACGCTTTTCCTCACCTGGGCTGCCAGGTTCAGGATGTCGCTTGCGCGGGCGTTGCCGTGGTTGACAATGAAATTGGCGTGCAGATCAGATACCATGGCCCCGTTGTATTGGGCGCGTTTCATGCCGGCCTGCTCAATGAGAAAGCCTGCCGGTTTGTCGCCCGGGGGGTTTTTGAAAAAACACCCGGCAGATGCCTGGGACACCGGCTGGGTGGATTGCTTTGTTTTAAGGTTACGGTTAAATTCATCTTTGATGGTGTCGGCATCCGCCCGGGTCAGCCCAAACCGGACCTTGAGTACAATACTGTTTTCAAGGGCAAGTTTTCGGTAGGAAAACGCTAACACGTCTGCCGGCAACACCATCGTTTCCAGGGTGGCAAGGTCCAGGACCTCAATCTCTGTGACCACCCGGCTCATGTCGCTGCCAAAGGCCCCAGCGTTCATCATGACTGCTCCGCCGATGGTGCCCGGGATTCCGGCGGCCCATTCAAGGCCGGCCAGTCCCGCGTCCGCCGCATATCTGCCCAGGCGGTTGAGGGATTCTCCGGCAAGTGCCGTTAAATAGATCGGGTTCTTTTTATCGCCGCCTGTGGTCACCTCAATTTTTTGTTTCAGCCGGGTCAAAATGATCACGAGCCCCCGGATGCCTTTGTCCGAAACGAGTATATTGGTGCCGCCGCCGATAATGGTCATCGGCAGCTGTGCCTCGTGTGCAGTTTTAACGACGCCGATCACCTGCTCTATGGAATCGGGTTGTACCAGAAGATCCGCCGGGCCGCCCACCCGGAGACTGGTGTACCGGTCCATGGCCTTTTGGGTTTCTATCCCAAAAGAAGCGAACATCTCTTTTATGTGATCGCTTACAACCATGGTTTACAAAATCTCCACCAGTTTTTCGCCAAGGGTGTATACATCGCCGGCTCCCAAGGTCAGCACCATATCCCCCGGCTTTGCTTTATGGGTGATGATGGATAAGGCCTGGGTGAAATCCGGGGCAAAGCAGGCATCCTTGTGCCCATGGGCCTTTATGCCGTCCACCAGTTTTTCCGAATCCACATCTTCAATGGGGACTTCGGACGCCGCATAGATGGGCAGCACCATGAGCACGTCGGACTGGTAAAAGGAGCGGGTGAAGTCCTGGAACAAGGCCTGGGTTCTGGTGTATCTGTGGGGCTGGAATACCACAATCAGCCGTTTGTCCGGATAGCTGTCCCGGACCGCCGTCAAGGTCGCTTGGATCTCGGTGGGGTGATGGCCGTAATCATCCATCACCATAATGCCCTTGGCCTCTCCCTTGATCTCCAGGCGGCGTTTGACGCCTTTGATCTTTTCCAGTGCCTTTTTAATGGTGTCAAAGGGGATGTTCAGCTCCAGGCCCGTGGCAATGCCGGCCATGGCATTGAGGATATTGTGCCGCCCCCCGATGTTTAACAGAATATGGCCCAGGTCCTGGTCGCCCTTGAATACGTTGAACAAAGATTTTCCGTGTTCAAACCGGATGTGCCGTGCCTGGAGTTCCGACTGGGCCGTCATGCCGTAGGTGATATGCCGGACCGTGATCCTGGGCAGAATATCCTGGATATGTGGGTTGTCCAGGCAGAGGATGGCCAGGCCGTAAAAGGGTACGGAGTTGATGAATTGGACAAATTTATCTTTGATGTCGTCAATGTCTTTGTAAAAATCCAGATGCTCCAGGTCAATATTGGTCACGGCGGCAATGGATGGGGCGTATTTGAGAAATGAGCCGTCGCTTTCATCTGCTTCGGCCACAATAAATTCACCGGACCCGTGCAGGGCATTGGTGTCCAGCCCCTGGAGGAGACCGCCGATGATCACCGTGGGATCAAGCCCTGCGGTGTTGAGTATCTGGGAGATCATGGCGGTGGTGGAGGTTTTGCCATGGGCACCTGCCACGGCAATGGCGTATTTGATGCGCATCAGTTCGGCCAGCATTTCAGCCCTGGGAATGATGGGACACCCCAGTTCCCTGGCCCGGATCACTTCCGGGTTCTGGGCGGAAATGGCCGAAGAGGTGACCACCACATTGACATCTGTGAGGTTCTCCTTGGCATGACCTTTATAAATGGTTGCTCCTTTTTCCTTAAGCCGGTCGGTGATGTGGGAGAGTTTGAGATCGGAACCCGATATGGTGTAGCCAAGGTTCACCAACAGTTCGGCAATGCCGCTCATGCCGATGCCGCCGATGCCTACAAAGTGTATGTGATAATCATGCTGGTACATTTTCTTTCCTTCTTGAAACATCCGCCCCTAAAATTTGATCGGCAATGAGGTCTGCGCCGTGGGGCATGGCAAGCGTCTTCATGGTGTCTGCCATTTGGGATCTTTTTTGTGTGTTGTTGCGCAGGTCCTCAATGGCTGCCGATAACGTTTGCCCTGTCAGGGATTTGTCCGCAATCATGATCGCGGCACCCTGGTCGGCTAAAAATTTTGCGTTTGCGGTCTGGTGGTCGTCCGCCGCATGGGGGTAGGGCACCAGGATGGCGGGTTTGCCTTTGATGCACAGTTCGGACACCGTACCTGCGCCTGCCCGGCCGATGACCAGGTCGGCCCGGTCCTGGATGGCCGGCATATCGTAGAAAAAAGCGGCGGCTTTGTGCCGGACATTGCGATCTTCATAAAAACTTTGGATTTGAGCCTCGGCATTTTTCCCGGTCTGGTGGATGATGAACAGTGAATTCGTATCTTCCATCATGGTAACGGCTTGGGTGAAGGCCTTGTTAATGGAGGCCGCACCCTGGCTGCCGCCGGTGACAAGCACAAGAAAATCGTCGGGGTTTATCCGCTCCAGAACGCTCTCTTCCGTGGTTTGGTTTTCCGGCTGGGTGCCCAAAGGACGGCGAACCGGGTTGCCCACTAAAAAGGTGGTGTCGTTTTCCGGCATGCCCTTGGTCTCTTTAAAGGAGATAAACCGGGTCCGGGCGATTTTGCTTAGCATGCGGTTGGTCATGCCCGGAAATGCGTTCTGTTCATGGATGGCCGTCTGCCTGAAAAGGATACGTCCGGCCAGCACCAGGGCAAAGGATGAAAATCCGCCCACGCCTAAAATGAAATCCGCCCTGAACATAATAATGATCATCAGTGCCTGGAGCAGGCTGATGCCCACAAGGGACGCGGACCAGGCCTTGGCAAATATGTTTTTCCCTTTTATGGGCCGGGAGATGATTGAGCGATGCTCAAACCCGTACCGGGCAAGGGTATCTGTTTCAAAGGGTGCATCGGTGCCCACAAACAAAATTTTTGTGGACGGATCTTTTTCCACCAGGGCCTGGGCCACGGCAATGCCCGGGAACAGATGTCCCCCTGTTTTTCCGCCGGCAATGATGACGCGTTTATTTTTTTGCATGATTTGCCGACGCTCCTATGTTCATTAAAATACCCATGGCTGCCATATTGATGATCAGTGATGTCCCGCCGTAGGAAATAAAGGGCAGGGTGAGGCCTTTGGTGGGCAGCACGCCCAGGGTCACGCCCGTATTGATGATGACCTGAAGTCCTAAGTAGAGGGTGATGCCCGTGGCGGTGACGGCCCCGAAAAAGGTGTCTGCCTGCCGGGCAATGCGGGTGCCGGTGTGCAGGATCAGCCCGTAAAGCACCAGGATAGCTGTGACCCCGATAAGACCGAGCTCTTCACCGATGATGGAAAAAATAAAATCGGTATGGGGCTCGGGCAGAAAGTGCATTTTCTGCATGGAAAGTCCCACACCTTTGCCGAAAAGTCCGCCCGATCCAAAGGCTTTCAACGAGTTCGTGAGCTGAAATCCGATCCCTAGAGGATCTTCCCAGGGGTTTAAAAAGGCCATGATCCGTTCGAGCCGGTAGCTGACCTTAAAAACCAGAAAGTATGCCGTCACAGGAATGATCACCGGTAATGGACTGAGCAGATAAAGCAAAGGAACGCCCGCGGTGAACATCATCCCCCAGCAGATCATACCCAGCACCACGATGGTACCGAAATCAGGCTGGCACAGGATGAGCGCGGCCATAAGGCCGAACACCGCGGCATGGGGGACAACGCCAATGGAAAATTCCTTGAGTTTTCCGATCTCCTGTTTTTTGGACAGGGAGTAGGCCATGAAAAGGATCATGGCAAGCTTGGCAAATTCAGCCGGTTGAAATGCAAACGGTCCCACATCAAGCCAACGCCGGGCATTGTTGGCCTTGATGCCCAACGACGGGATCAAAACGGCCACCAGAAGGCCGATGGCCGCAAGTAAAATGATATAGGCCATGCTTTTGTATAGTTTGTACGGCAACGAGGCGGTGACATACATGATGCCAAGGCTGGTAAATAAAAATATGGACTGGCGTTTCAGGTAGTAAAACAGGGTATTATGCTCATCCATGGCGATGCTGCAGGAGGCGGAATAGACCATGACCAGGCCGATGCAGGTAAGAATCAGTACCGGAAACAGAATGGTTTTTTCCCTGAAAAAGGGGTGGAGACGACCGGGAAGATATTTACCTGGGGGCATCGTGTCAGCCATGGCAGACCTCCTGGGCCGGAACAAGCCCGTTGACAATGCGGGCAAAATCTTTTCCCCGTTCCTGGTAGTTGGCATAGAGATCAAAACTTGCACAGGCCGGGGATAAAAGCACCACATTTCCTTTGCCTGCAACCGACACGGCCTTGTTCACGGCGCAGATCATGTCTTGGCAACGGTATGTGGGGCAAATGCCTTCAAAGGTTTCCATGACATGGTCGGCGGCTTCGCCCATACCGATTACCGCCTTGGCCCGGGCGTTAACTTCGGGGATCAGGGGCGCGAAATCCAGGCCCTTTTCCCGGCCTCCGAGAATTAAAATGATGCCGGATTCAAAGGACTCCAGCGCACGGAGTACGGCATCTACGTTGGTGGCCTTGGAGTCGTTGTAAAACCGGACCCCGTCAATCTCCCGGACAAAGGCAATGCGATGGTCTGACAGGATAAATTCGTTCAGGGCCTGCCGGATGCCAGCCATGTCGGCACCGCAGCTGAGCGCCGCAAGGGCGGCTGCGGCAACATTTTCCAGGTTATGGATGCCGGGAAGCCCGGCCAGTGTCTCTGCTGTCAGGGTGTCGCTGATCTTGTCAGTTTGGATCTCGATGCCCGTCTTGTGGACGCTTGCACCCCGATTTACAGGATGGGCGGATGAAAATTCAAGAACGTCGGCACAAATGGATTGGGTCCGGGTTGAAAAATCGTTGATGCGGCCATTGATCACGGCGGTATCTTCTGCGGTCATATTTTTGAAAATAGACCATTTGGAATTGATATAGCTGTCAAAGTCCGGATACCGGTTCAGGTGATCTTCGGCAATATTGAGCAGTGCTGCCGTTTGGGGTTTGAAGGTCTGGGCAAGATCGAGCTGGAAGGAGGAAATTTCAGCCACCACAACGTCCTTGGGATTATCCTGCATGAGATATTCCACCAGCGGGGTGCCGATATTACCGCCCATAAAGCAGGAAACGCCCGAAGCTTCAAGCATGGCTGTGGTCAGTTCCGTGGTGGTGGTCTTTCCATTTGTGGCTGTTATCGCGATGACCGGTGTGGTGTTGTAGCGGTGAAAAATATCCAGTTCGCCTGTGACGGTTACGCCCTTTTCCCGGGCCGCCCGGATGAACGGCATGGTTAAGGGAATACCGGGGCTGGGGATAATCACGGATGCCTTGTCGAACATCTCCTGGGTGTGCCTGCCGATCACCACCGGAATGCCAAGTTTTTCCAAGCTCGCTGCTTCATCTGTCTTTGTTTCATCAATATCCGTGGCCGCCACGCAGTGCCCCCGGGAGTTGAGAAAGCGGGCCATGGAAAGGCCACAGGCCCCTAAGCCCACAATGAGTTCATATGTTTCAGGAAACTTGGACATCTTATCTTATCTTCAACGTACTTAGGGAGAGGGCGGCCAGGGTAATGGAAATAATCCAGAACCGGACGATCACCTTGGATTCATGCCAGCCTTTCAGTTCAAAATGGTGATGCAAAGGAGCCATTCTGAAGATTCTCTTGCCGTGGGTGAGTTTAAAATAGCCCACCTGAAGGATTACGGAACCTGCTTCCATGACAAAAAGTCCGCCTACCAGCACCAGCATGATCTCCTGTTTGGTGACCACGGCAATGGTGCCCAGGATCGCCCCCAGGGGGATGGAGCCGGTATCGCCCATGAAGATCTGGGCCGGATGGGCATTGAACCATAAAAATCCCATGCCTGCACCTGCCAGGATGCCGCAGATGACCGAGACTTCACCGGCTGCCGGAATGTGCCGGACATGCAGATATTGTGCAAATTCGGTATGGCCGGCCACATAGGCAAACAGCATATAGGTGAAGGATGCCACGATAAACGGTCCGATGGCCAGGCCGTCCAGGCCGTCAGTGAGGTTTACGGCATTGGATGTGCCCACAATCACCAGGCAGGCAAAGGGAATATAAAACACACCCAGATCAATGGCCACGTTTTTGAAGAACGGCACGGTCAGCACGGCGTTGAAATCCGGGCTGCTGTATATCAGAAAACCGATGAGCAGGCCTGAGAGAATCTGGAGAAGGAATTTACTTTTTGCCGTGAATCCCATGTTTGTTTTTTTGCTCAACGACAGGTAGTCGTCAATAAAGCCGATGGCACCGAAAAGCAGGGTGACCAGCATCAGAATGTTCACATAGTGGTTGGTGAAGTTCCCCCATAAAAAGGTGGAAACAAAAATGGAAAACAAAATCATGATGCCGCCCATGGTGGGGGTGCCCTGTTTTTTCAAGTGGGACTGGGGGCCGTCGGTCTGGATGATCTGCCCAAAGTGCATGATCTGAAGGCGCCGGATCACAAAGGGGCCGAGGATAAAGCAGATGATAAAGGCGGTCAGTCCCCCGTATATGGTGCGGAAGGTAATATACCGGAAAATATTGAAAACGGTATTCAGATCATGTAACGGGTATAAAAACTGGTAAAACATTCGACTATTTCGCCTTATTTAAAGGTATCTCTTCAAGTACCGGAATCAGGGTCTCCATGGCCATTCCCCTGGAACCTTTGAACAGTACCCAATTTTCGTGTTCTATTGATTGTTTAAGGGTTTTTTCCAACAATTGCTTGGATCCCATGACGATGCGTTCTTCCGGGTATCCGTTTTCCAACGCACCTTCCCGGATCCGGGCGACCTGGGTGCCGAACAGTAAAAGCTTTGCCGGAGAGAGGGTTGCCACAAGGAGTCCCACCTGCCGGTGGTGCGTCTGGGTTTGGTCTCCCAACTCCAGCATGTCACCGAGCACGGCAATGCCCCGGTTGGTGCCGGCCATCCGGTTCAAGACCTTCAGGGCCTGGTCCATGGAACTGGGATTGGCATTGTAGGTGTCATCAATGAGATGAATACCGTTGCCAAGATGCCGTAGATGCATTCTGCCCGTAACCGGAATAAAAGCGTTAAGACCCTTGGCGATGTCTGTTTCATCTATGCCAGCCGCCGTTGCCAGGGCTGCGGCTGCGGCCGCATTAAACGCCATGAAATCAGCCGGGGAGGGTACCGTATATTGGCGGGATTGTCCATCCATGGTCAAAGAAAAGGCAATGCCGTGGTCCGTGGGTTTAAGTCGTGATAACCGGACGTCACTGTCGGGATGGGTGCCGAAACGTATTAATTCTGAAGTGTTGGCCTCTTTTTTTGCTGCCTGAGCAAGGATATCAACCCTGGGGTCATCGGCAAAAATAATGGCTGTGCCGGCAGGGTTCAGGCCTTTAAAAATTTCAGCTTTGGCCCGGGCCACATTTTCCAGGGACCCCACCCCTTCCATATGGGAGCCGTGGGTGTTGGTGATCAGGGCAATGTCGGGCTGGGCAATGGCTGAAAGCCGCTCAATTTCCCCCGGGTTGCTCATGCCCATCTCCACGACAGCCCATTCGTGGATATCCGCCAGCCTGAGCAGGGTCAGGGGCAGGCCGATTTCATTGTTCAGGTTGCCCCGGGTGGCCAGGGTGTCGTGGTGTTGGGAAAAGATGTCCTGGGCCATTTGCCGGGTGGATGTTTTCCCGTTGGAGCCTGTCAGGGCCGCAATTTTCGCATTTGAGCGCATTCTGTGGTACCGGGCCAGATTTCCCAAGGCAACCAGGGTGTCCGGTACGGGAAAAAAACAGACACTCGTTTCGTCTAAAAGGCGTTGTTGATTTGAATCAAGGGTGTCTAAATAGCCTTGCTTGACAACGAAGGCGGAAACGCCTTTCTCTGCCAGGTCGGGAATAAAGGTGTGGCCGTCATAGCGGTCTCCTGCCAATGCCAGAAAGACCATGTCCGGGGTGATGGTTCTTGAGTCGGTGCCGATGCCTTTAAAAACAGTTGATCCGGTATCTTCGGCATTATTTGGGCCTGACAAGGTGACGGATGCACATCCAAGGGCCGAGGATAGATCCGTCAGATTCCATGGCTTTGGCGTCAACAGCTTGGTGCAGGCATCGGTTAAGTGTTCCTTGTCATCAAAGTGAATGGTGCCTTCATTGGTGATCTGGTAGGTTTCATGGCCCTTGCCTGCCGCCACGATAATATCCTGGGGTTTTGAGATCTGAACGGCTAAGGCCAAGGCCTTGGCCCGGTCGGTCATCCGGATATAGCCTTTTTGAGGAAGATTTGAGTCGGCAGGATCAATGGGTTTAACCCCCTGGGTTTGGATCCCCGCTATGATTTCGTCCACAATGACCTCGGGATCTTCGGATCGCGGGTTGTCCGAGCTGACAATGGCGATATCCGAATATTTACAGGCCATGATACCCATGGGCGCGCGTTTGGTGCGGTCCCGGTCCCCGCCGCATCCGAATACCGTGATCAGCCGGGCAGGGGCGCGGCCGGCAAGGGTTTTCAGGATGGATTCAAGGGCGTCCGGGGTGTGGGCATAATCCACAAAGATGTGGCGGTTCAGGTCGGTGGGCAGTTTTTCAAGGCGGCCCGGTACCCGGTCCAGGGCGGAAATGCCCCGGGCAATGGATTCCGGGCAGATCCCTGTGGCCAAGGCCGCACCTGCGGCACACAAGATGTTTTCCAGGTTGAAATGGCCCGTGAGCGCAGAGGTCAGGGGGGCCTGCACACCAGAGAAATCCAGGGTGCCTTTCAACCCATGGATGTCGTCCGTGATGTCAATGGCCTTGATATCCGCATCACCATCGGCACTGACCCGGATCACGGGCGGCTTAATGCCCTCTGCCAGGCGGATGCCGTATTCATTGTCAATGTTGACTACCGCCTTGCCCCGGGTGCCGTCTTCAAACGGGCCTAAATGACGGGTGAACAGGGTTCGTTTGCAGTCAAAATAATCTTCGAATCCGTCGTGGTAGTCCAGATGATCCTGGGTGAGGTTGGTGAACACCGCCGCATTAAATTCACATTCATCCACCCGGTGCTGGTCCAGGCTGTGGGAGGAGACCTCCATGATCACATGGGTGACACCGGCAAGTTTCATGTCATGCATGGTTTTTTGCAGGCATACCGCATCAGGTGTGGTGACGGCGCTGTTAATGGTGAAGCCGGGATATCTGATGTTGACCGTGCCGATGACGCCGCAGGTGATCCCACAGGTCTGATAAATTTTTTCCAACAGCCAGGTGATGCTGGTCTTGCCGTTGGTGCCGGTGATGCCCACAACCACCAGGTCCTTTGATGGGTGGCCATAAAGGTTTGCGGCTGCAATGGCGGTATCTTTGCGGGTATTTTTTGAGAGCACAATCTGTTGTGCCTGTTCCCAGGGCAGGTCCCGGGGGATTCTTTGGGCCAGAACCGCTGCGGCCCCCTGGTCAAGCGCCTGGGCAATATAGTTATGGCCGTCGGCGGCATGGCCGTCCACGGCGATGAAGAGTGATCCCGGGGAAACCTGCCTGGAATCGCAGGTGATATGGGTGATGGAGGTGTTGCCGATACCTGCCTGTTCCTGATCAGGCGTGAGCACGACTTCAGTTGTGTTCAGGATGTCAGTCAGCTGCATGGAACACCTCCCGGGGTAATGCTGCTATCATGTCCGTGTTGGGGGCAATGTTCAGATAGTTAAAGGACCGGGCCATGATATCCTTGAAGGCCGGTGCCGCCACAATGCCGCCGTAATGGTTCTGCTTGGGTTCGTCCACCACCACCAGAATGGCCAGGGCGGGGTTGCCAAAGGGGGCAAAGCCTGCAAACGCGGCCGTGTATCTGGAACTGGAATACCCTTTTTTGCCCCTGGCCGCTTTCTGGGCCGTGCTGGTTTTGCCGCATATCCGGTAACCGGGGATGGCGGCTTTGGTGCCTGTGCCGTCTTCCTGGACCACCCGGGCCATCATTTTTTTTACAATGCCAGCGGTTTTGGGGGAGATCACCTGGCGGACCACGCAGGGGGTGTTTTCCCGGATCACCTCACCTGTGTTGGAAAGCACTTTTTTAACCAGCAGGGGTTTCATCAATTTGCCGCCATTGGCTATGGCGGATACGGCACTGACAAGCTGGAGCGCGGTCACCGACATGCCCTGGCCAAAGGAGATGGCCACCGCATCAATGCTGGTCCAGCGCTTCAACGGCAAAATAACACCGGAGCTTTCTGCCGGGCAGTTGATGCCGGTTTTGTTGCCGAATCCAAAGGCTTTCAGGTAATAGTGCATGGCCTTGGGCCCGATCTCCTGGGCGATTTTGGCCGCCCCGATGTTGGATGAAAACTTTATGATCTGACCGGGGGTCAGGTAATCATGGGGATGGGTGTCATGGATGACGGATCTGCCCACGCGGTAGTTGCCGTTTTCGCAATTAATAATGGTTTTGGGGGCCATTCCCCGTTCGATGGCCGAGGCCACGGTGATCACTTTCATGATGGAGCCGGGCTCGAATGCATCGGTCATTGCCCTGTTCCTGTAGCGGCTGCGGCTGAAATCGCCATAGTTGTTGGGATTGAACTCCGGGTAGTGCGCCATGGCAAGAATTTCACCGGTGGCAGGCTGCATCACGATGGCCATGCCTGATTTCCCCCGGTGTTCTTTCACGGCCTGTTCCAGGGCCTGTTCGCTGAAGAACTGGATTTTTTTATCCAGGGCCAAAACGATGGTGCCGCCCTGAAGCCCCTCACGCCGTGGGCTGCCCGTATCAAGGATTGTGCCCTGGCCGTCCCTGTATTCCTGGGTTTTTCGGGTTTTGCCTTCCAACACCTCATTATAAGAAAATTCCAGCCCCTCAAGGCCGTGGTCATCCTGACCGGTGAATCCGACGACCTGGGCTGCCAGGTGTCGGTTGGGATAAAATCGTTTGGAATTATCCTGGATATAGATGCCGACTATGTTCAGATCTTTGACAGCTTTGGCCTTGGTTGGAGAGACCCGGCTTGCCAGGAGCGCAAACCTGCGGTCCTGGGATAGTTTTTTTTCTATTTCAGACCGGCTGCCGCCAATGATTTTGACCAGCATGGCTGCCGTCTGGCCGGCATTTGTGATCTGGGTGGGATCTGCGGTAATGTTGGGGGCGTCAATGCTGGCACCCAGTTTGTTTAAGTGACGGTCAAGGATCAGCCCGCGTTCACCCTGGATGGAGATTTGTCTGACATAGGTATTTTCAGCCCTTTTTTTCAGGGTTTCACCCTGGAGAATCTGGATGTCAAAAGAACGAATGACAATGCCCACCAGGCACAGTAACAGAAAAAAACGGATCACAAGAATCCGGGCGCCTAATTTTTCATGGGGGGATGCCGCCATTTATTTTTTTCCTTTGGACAGATAAATGGTTTCATTAAAAATGTCCGGTGCCAGCCCCAACCGGGTCCGGGCAATACGGGCTATACGTGTGTCGGATTTAAGACGCTCGATTTCAACACCCAGAGCCTGGCGGTAATCCGCCAGCTCCTGGATACGGTGTTCGGTTTTTGCAATCATGATCATGGCCTGGTTGGATTCGCTTCTGATCCAGGCGTTGCAAATGAGTTCGGCAGCCAGCGCGATGATGAGAAAAAACCACAGCACTCCGGTTTGGTTCTGGATGGCATCAGATTGTTTTTGTGGTGTGTTCACAGCTGGATTGCCCTTTTGTTTAAAATCCCAATACGCTGTTCAATTTAAGTTGTGGAATGCGCCCGGGTGTCGGCCGGCCGGGTCATTCCGCGGGGGTTATAAAAAGTCTGGGTAAGTTGCTCAAATTTTTTAAACCTTGTTAAGGGCTGTGTCTGGCCGTTGACGTGTCAGATCAGCCCATGGCTGTCATATTTTTTGTGCGACCCTCAGTTTGGCGCTTCTTGCCATGGGGTTGGCTTTCAATTCGTCCGGGTCCGCCGTTACAGGTTTGCGGGTGACCGATTCCATCTGCTTGACAAAACCGCATATACATTGGGGAAATTGTCTCGGGCAGGTGCATCCGTTTTCAAAGGTCCGCAGCTGCTGTTTGACAATACGGTCTTCCAGGGAGTGAAAGGAGATAATGCTGATACGACCGCCCTTGACCAGCATGGAGGGAACCGCCTGCATAAATCTTTCCAGGCGTTCAAGCTCCCGGTTGACTTCAATGCGCAGGGCCTGGAACACCCGGGTGGCCGGATGAATCTTCTGCTTTGCCTTTGCCCGGCCGGGCATGGCGTTTTCTATGATTCCGGCAAGTTCCAGGCTGCCGGTAATGGGGGCAGCGACTCTTTTTTCAGTGATTGCCCGTGCCAATCGCCTTGAAAATCGCTCTTCCCCGTATTTAAAAAAAATATCAGCCAATTGTTTTTCCGAATAGGTATTTATCACCTGGTATGCGGTTAACGAATTGCGGACATCCATCCGCATATCCAAGGGTTCGTCTTTTTTAAAACTGAACCCGCGTTTGCTCTGGGTCAGTTGATTGAGTGAAAAGCCTAAGTCAAGAAGGATGCTGTTAACCCCGTCTATGCCGGCATCTTTGAGAATGCCGGGAAGATCACTGAAGTTGTTATGGTACAGCCGGACATTGTCCTCGAAACCGTGAAGTACATTCCGGGCATTGGTGATGGCATCCATATCCTGGTCAATGCCGATGAGCAACCCGTCGGAGCCGATGGCCTTGAGTGTTGCCATGGCGTGTCCGCATCCGCCCAGGGTGCAGTCTACACATAGGTCTCCGGGTTTGATGTTTTGGTACGCATGCACCTGATTCGGCATGACGGAAGTGTGTTCGAAACCCATATTATAACCCTATGGAAGCAATCTCTTCTCGGACGTCCTCCCGCTTAAGCTCCTGCTCCATTTTCTTTTGTTCCTGCTCCCATTTTTCCTTTGCCCATATTTCAAACCGGTCCAGAACACCCACAAGAACGACCTCTTTGTCGATCTCTGCGTACGCTCTTAGACTCTGGGGAATTAAAACCCTGTCCTGCTTGTCGCATGTCAGCGGACAGGCATTTCCCAGAAAGAAACGTTTAAAGCTCTGCATGGCTGCAGTTTTAACCGTTTTCAAGCGGCCTTCTATAGCCTTCCATTCGCTGAAGGTAAAGGCGAAGATGCAGCCGTCCTTGCTTGAGACCACAATTCCGTATTCATCCTCCGCCTTGAGCACTTTTCTGAATCGTGCCGGGATGATGAGTCTCCCTTTGCCATCAATGGTATGACAGGAACTTGATCGGAACACTTGAGCGGCCTTTTTATTGAATGCTGCATCCACTTTGCACCCACCTTGCTGCCACTTTTACGAAAAATATAAAAGAAGTCAAGGTAAAAAGTGAATAATTTTTATAAAATAGGTAGATAGGAAAATTAATAGAGCATCTGAAAAAAAAATTCAATGAAAAAAATAATTAAAAATTTTTATGAAAAATAAAGGGTTGGGTTGGGTTGTGCTGGATTGGTCGGATTTGGTGTCCAGGAAAGGGGTGTTGGGTGGAGGATTGTGGAGGGAGGGTGGTGGTGAGAAGTGGGGTGTCCGCGAATTACGGTAAACCGGTAAAGATTCTCAGATTAAATTTTTTTTCTGGTGGTCTCGACGGGTTGGGGGGGGGAGGGGGAGGGCTTAGGGATGGACCTGGGCCGGCAGGTAGATGGTAACCACTGTGCCGCCCCCGGTTTGGGACGCCGCAGATATATGGCCTTTGTGGCGGCTGACGATGGAATAGCAGATGGAAAGCCCCATGCCGCAGCTGTCCTCTTTGGTTGTGTAGTAGGGGTCAAAGATCCTGTCCAGGCGTGTTTTAGGTATTCCGCACCCCTGGTCCCGGAACGTGATTTTGATGTAGGTCCCCTTGGCAATGGGCAGGCGGTCCTCTTCTGACGGATGGAAATTTTTCAATTCAATAAACAAGGTCCCGCTGCCTTTTCCGGCCATGGCGTGGCGGGCGTTCATCACGATGTTTCCCACCACTTGCTCCAACTGTTTTCTATCGGCATCAATGTGCCACAGATCCTTGGGCGATGCTAAATTCAGCTGGATGTCGGACCCGGCCAGGGTCAGCGTGGTAATATGCCGGATCAATGTTTCAACGCTCAAGTGTTCCTTCAAAGGCGCGCCGCCCTTGGCAAAGGTGAGAAGTTCTCTGGTGAGCCGGGCTGCCTCCTCCATGGATGACTCGGCTTTGTGGAGATAGGTCAGGGCTTTGGGATTCTCTTTGGTTTCAAGCTTGGCCAGGGTGATATTTCCGTACAGGCTTGTCATGATATTGTTGAAATTATGGGCAATGCCCCCGGCCAACGCCCCAATGGACTTTAACCATTGGTCATTCATGCCGGGTTTCCGGGGAAACTTGTCCAGGGAAGGTGTAAAGTTTTCTTTTACGAGAACTTGATATACGTTCTGATTCGGGTCACCAAGATCAAGCGGGCAGATAAATATTTCCAGGGTTTTCCGGGTTCCCGCTTTTTGGCGCAGCAGCGTGTTCAAGATTAAAAGCGGACGGCCAAGCATTCTTTCATGTAAGGGAAAAATCGGGGGGGCATCGTCTGTCAGGGAAAACAGGTTTGCAATATTTTGATCCACAAGTTCAAGTGTGCTGTACAGGGACAACCTTGCAAAGCGTTTGTTGGACCGCAGGATTATACCATGGTCGGATACCAGCAGCAGTGGTTCCCGGGATGTTTCAAAATATTCATTATAAATTGTTTTCAACCGATTCCGCCGGTTGACGTCGTTAAATATGGACTGCTGGGAAGCGCTCATCATTTCCTGTTGTCGGCTTTATGCAAAAGGGTATTTGGGGGGCTTTGGGGTGCTGTTTCAACGATATCGTTAAAGCGCCCCGGCAATGGTCCGGTGTACCTGATCAATTTTTTTATTCAGATCCGCCTTGCTGCAGTTTGGGATATGCACTGGGGGGTGGATGATAAGCTCCACCGTGCCCGGCCTAAGATCCAGCGTGTCAGAGGGGAGAATATGTTCTGAATTTTTAATGGTGACCGGCAAAACCGGCAACCCTGATGTCATGGCAAAGACGAATGCGCCTTTTTTAAAGGGCAGAAGTTTGCCCCTGGATCTTGTCCCTTCGGCAAAAAAAAGCACGCTGGCCTTGTCCGATAATTTTTTTTTTGCCGCCTGTATGGATTCCACGGCTGCCTGCCCATTGGACCTGTTGACATAGATGCAGCCAAGAAACGAGCAGGCGGTGCCGAAAACCGGAATTTTTTTAAGTTCCATTTTCATGACCCATTTAATGATGAGACCAGTGTACCCGTGCAGGGCAGGGATGTCCGCCATGCTTTTGTGGTTGGCCACCACCACGTAGGGTGCCTGTGGATCGTAATTCTGTCTGCCCTGGATTCGAACCCGTATGAGCGCAACGGCACAGAATATTCTGGCCCAGATTACGGCCATGGCATCGGCCTTGTCCGGGCCGAAAACAGCCCCCACAACAATACAGATCAGCGCCATGACCAGAGTGTTTAACACCATGGCCGGGATCACAAAAATCCATTTATAGGGCTGATATGCTATTTTAAATAAGTCCTTCACTCCTGGCCGGATTCAGTGCTGTCCTGTTGTTCTATGCCCATAAGTTTGTCCGTGTATGAAACAATATCTTCGGCTTTATAACTGGTCAGGGTAAAGGCATAGGGGGTATATGAGCATGACCCTTCCACATCCTGATCATCATTTTTGTCGAACAGATTTAAAACAAAAGTTTTATCGTTTTCAAGGGAAATTTTACATGAGGGCGCTTTTTCTTTTAATTGGGCCGCCTTGTCTTCTTCCATAAAAGCCTGGCATTCGAGCTTTGATAACGATGACAGAAGATCGGATATGGTTTTTTCATCCACCTCTGAGCCGTCTTCATTTTTCCAGACCGTTTTTTCGGGTGTCGTTTTTTCTGCGGTTAAATCCTTTTGGGCGCCGTCTTTTTTCTGATCCGGCGTTTCAGGTGCCTGGGCTTTAACCAGGGTGACGGTTTTTTCCTGTTTTTCCAGGGTGATCTTTTTCATGCCGGCCGGGTCAAAGGCAAGTACTTTTTTATCCCTGAAATCAGCTGCGGGTTTGTCAAACTTGCCGTTGAACTTGCCGTTGGCCTGGTATACGGTCCGGTCCTTGTCATTCAGATATACGAATGTATGGTTGTAGCTGGGCGCTGTTTTTCCAATGACAAGGCTGCGTAACACCTCATCTCCGGCCAGTGCCTTGACCTTTACGGCATGGGAATCATCCAGTTCATATCTGATAAGATCCTTTGCCTCGGAAACCAGGGCGGACAGTTTGATCTCCTTTAACGTGTTCAGCATCTGGTTTACGTCATCGGTATTGGCCGGGAATTTTTTGTCGGTAACGGTCCAGCCGGTTTCGCTTTTGTTAAGTGTCACCACCCGGTCGGCCTTTGAGATCTCCAGGCGGTCAATGCGGGTGGTATCCACCTGGGGAATTGTGGGCAGTTCATAATGGACCTGGTTGTCTTGTTTTAAACCAAGGTATGCACCCAAGCCGATAATCAGTATGATTAAGATGATATATTCTTTTTTCATGATTTTGCCTCCCAACTCAACCAAACAAGTTTGCAATTTTTTTCTTTTTCATGCTTCTGAAAAACCAGACAGCCATTCCGACCAAGAAGACCAGAACACAAAGCCCTATGATATTGAATCCTTTGATGATGCTTTTGGTCAACGGATCGGTCTCTTCGATGGGGTTCAGGGTCTGTTGCTTGCTCCGTAACAGGGCTGTGCCGTCATCACCGTTGAGATGATCTATGGCGTTGAGCAGGAAGGTGGCATTGGTGGTTCGGCCCTGTTCATCCAGCATGTTGTCGTACAGCATCTGGGCGCAGCCGAGTACAAATATTTTCGCCGGTGCAGATGTTTCGATGATGCGGTTGCCGGCTTTAAGTCCTTCAATGTTTTTGGCCGACGCTTCAGCCGGTTGCGGACCTTCCACGGAATCTTCGTCCTGGGCGTTGGTCTCTCCGGCTTCTTTTTCGGGGACAGGCTTACCTTTAAAATAAGATGTAAACTGCCCTTCCAGCAGGTAGGCCAGGTCATAGGCGGCCATATCGTTATCCGAGGGTGGCGGACTTAAAAACATGGGATTCAGGTTAATGTTGTCTTCCATGAGCCATGCCTGCTTGGATGAAGACAGAAGACGCACGGCTTTGACCTTTGACTCGTCCTGTCCGCCTTTAACATGCTTGACCGGGGAGATCTGCATGGCCACAAGGCCTTTGATGTTTTTCATGAACACCGGATCATTGTTGATGGCGTTTTCTTTGATGACCGGTGCAAAGTATATGGTCTGCTCTCCGCCGCCCTGGGATTGTGGCAATTGCTGCTTGTAAGCATTCTTATCAAGCACATAGGCTTTCTGGATCTCCACGCCGTAGTGGGCCAGAAGTTTTTCAAGACCCGTGTCGATGGGGGCAAATGATGGCATGCCCATCATGCCGCCCTGGCCTTGCTGCTGCTCAAAGGCATCGGCGAAGACGGCAATGTTGGTGCCTTTCATCAGGGCCTGGTCAATCTGGAACAATTCATAATCGGAAAAGTGTTGGGTGGGTTTGGCAATG
The DNA here is from genome assembly GCF_963666675.1 of uncultured Desulfobacter sp. Taxonomy (NCBI): domain Bacteria; kingdom Pseudomonadati; phylum Thermodesulfobacteriota; class Desulfobacteria; order Desulfobacterales; family Desulfobacteraceae; genus Desulfobacter; species uncultured Desulfobacter sp. Next base: position 1,180,482 of record NZ_OY762929.1, read on the forward strand.
ATCAGGCAGTTGAGTCCTTCGGGAATCGTTTCATCCTTAAGGGGGATCTGCTTGATATTGTACCTTGCACCCACAAGTTGATCAAAAACGGCAAGTCCGTTGCCGGCCCGGCCCTGCATCATGGCCATGCGGTCCGGTCCAAGGGTCGGACAGCCGTGATCGGACAGATACCCGATATCCTTGTTGATGCCGATCAGTTTTTCCATGATCGCCGTAATATGTTCCCCAAGGCTTTGGGGATCGGCCATCTGGTAGGTGGTGCCGATGATGGGAAGTTCCACGGCCGAGATCAGGGGCAATGTCTGGGTTTTGCCCTTGTATTCCACCACAAGACCGGCTGTGCCTGCGCCCGCCTTGATATTTTGTTCGGGTACGTCGGGCCAGTGCATGGCCATCAGGTCATATTGCTTTGCGACGTTTTCAAGTTCACTGGGATCTGAGATGTCCCTGCGTTCAAATTGGAAAATGCCTAAATTTTTGCTGTTCAGTTTTTCCACCGCCGCGGCCACCTCATCACCCAGGTGGGGCAGGGCATCTAACCCAATCAGGGGCGCGATGTCATTGAGCCCGGAGGACATATACATGGTGACGTTGATTTTATCCGTCTGGCGCAGGAGCGCCGATACCTTGTTGTTCAGCTTGCGAATGGCCCCGGTTAACTGGTATTCAAGACCGTCCGTGGAGGTGATGGCCGGGATTTTTTCGATGAGATCCCCATGGAGGATCACCAGGCCCATGTAGGCGTTTTTAAATTTGAGCTCGTCGTTTTCCATCACCCGGATCTGGACGGGTGAGATGCCGTAATCCCGGGCCATTTCACGGTTCTGGTTCGCCTGGTCCCCCATGTCGGTTTCCTGGGATACGTTATAAAACGTAAAGTTGAAATAGCGTCCGGCCTGGGCGGCGTATTCCGTGAGCAGGTCCCTTAAATACCGTTCGGTATTGTTGTGGGGTGCGGGCAGATTTTTTGAGAAAAACACTTTGATGTTCAACGGTTCTGACAGGGTTGCTACGGCCTGCTTGCTGGCATCTGACAGGGAGTAAATTCGGTTGGCCGTCAGATCGAACCTGAAAAACAAGGTTAATCCCGCTACATTCAACAGTACGATAACCACCGCGTACAGGATAAATTTCAGATAATATTCTTTAAGGAAAGGCTTACCCATGATGACTCCTTAATTTTTTTCTTTCATGGCAATGTCGGTTGAGAAAATGAAGATGAAGATCACGGATGCAAAGTAGATCAGGTCCCTTGAATCAATGATGCCCTTGGAGACGTTTGTGAAATGGGCGTTGGCGCCAAGGTATTGCACAACCGGCACAAGGGATTCGGGAACAAAAAAGAGCATCCGGTCCATAATGGTCAGGGTAAAACAGATGGCGCATCCAATGATGAATGCGATGATCTGGTTGCGCGTCAACGCCGAGGCAAACAGTCCGATGCTGCAGTATGCGCCGCCGAGAAGCACCGCCCCGATGTATCCGCCGGCCACGGGCCCTAAATCCACATTTCCGATGAAGGAGATGAACAGCGGATAGGAGAGGGTGGGCAGCAGCATGGCTGCGGTAAATGCCGTTGCCGCAAAAAATTTGCCCAACGCAATATGGGTAAAGGAGACCGGCATGGTCAAAAGGCTTTCATAGGAGCCCACGTTTTTTTCTTCGGCAAACATGCGCATGGTCACGGCCGGGATGAAAAAGGAGAAGGTGATGGGCAAAAGGGCGAAAAAGTCCCGCAGGTCGGCACGCCCGTAAATGAAAAAGGTGGAAAAGAAAAACCACCCCGTTACAATGAGAAACAGGGAGATGACAATATAGGCAATGGGTGAAATAAAATAGTCCCTAAATTCCTTTAAGGCGATGGTTTTGATGGGTGTCATGTCTTAAGCGCCCTCCCGTGTCAGTTCGTGGAATATCTCCTCAAGGGCTAAGGATTGGCCGGCAAGCTCGGTGATAACCCAGTCGGTTTTTTTAATGGAGAGGTAAAGATCCCGGCGGATGTCCTTATCTTCCTTGCAGCACAGTTCAAAGCTTACGCCTTCGCTTGGCGGGGTGTTCGCCACGGTGATGTCAAGGGTTGGATCAAAGGCTTTAAGATGATCAAGGGCTTCGGTTATTTCGGCATTTTGCAAGGTCAACCGGACCACGCTGCGGTGCCGGGCATTTTGCTTTAGCTGCTCGGTGCCGGCGTCGGCCACTTTTTTGCCTTTGTTGATTATGGCGATCCGGTCGCAGGTGGCTTCGGCCTCGGAAAGGATGTGGGTGGAAAAGATAATGGTCTTTTCCCGGCCGATGCCTTTGATAATGTCGCGGATTTCTGCGATCTGGTTGGGATCAAGGCCCGAAGTCGGTTCGTCCAGGATCAGGATGTCCGGGTCGGACATCATGGCATGGGCCAGTCCCACCCGCTGGCGCAAACCCTTGGACAGGTTGCCGATGGGTTTGGCCATGATATTGGAGAGCCCGCACAGTCTGGCTAGTTCTTTGAACCGGGACAGTTTAAGTTTGGGATCATCCATCCCTTTGAGCCGCGCCACATAATCCAGGTAATCATACACCAGCATATTGTGGTATAAGGGCGCGGATTCCGGCAGATAGCCGATCATGGATTTAATTTTCAGGGTGTCTTCCGGCATTTTAAGGTCATTAATCCTGATGGTGCCGGATGTGGGTGTAAAATACCCGGTGAGCATTCGCAGTGTGGTGGTTTTGCCTGCCCCGTTGGGACCGAGGAGGCCAAGTATTTGGCCGGGTTCAATGGTGAGGCTGATGTCGTCAACCGCACAGAAATCACCGTAATACTTGGTCAGATTCTGAACATCAATCAACGTCTTCTCCTAAAAATCTTCAAGTATTTTGCTTTTTTCAAGGAACGCATCCACGTCCTCTGCCGTTCGTTTCATGTGATCTATCAGTTTTTCAAGATGTCTGCAAAAGGGATCGTCTTCGCCTAAGGTCAGTGCTGATTTCCGGTAAAGAGAAAGAACGTCGTTGAGACGGCTTTCCAGATTCCCAGCCAGTTTCTTTCGTTCTTCATGCTTGATTTTTTCAGACTGGATAACGGATTCCAGTTTTTTGATGGAATACTCAACAAGTGCATCCCGGGGCATATTATGGGTTCCGGAGATGGCTGTCAATGCCTCGATGGTTTTTCGGCTGAGCACAAAGGTTTTCTGTTTTCGGTCCAGCTGCCTGAACTGGCGTATCCGGATGGTCTGGGCCAGTTGATCCAGGGCTGCATGGTCTTCAATGATGTGATCGAACAGGGATTTTTGTTTAATGCCCATGTGGACGGCCACAAGGCCGATGGCATCAATGGCTTTCTGGGAAAGTTTAAATGTTGCCCTGACCGATTGTTTGCCCCTTAAATCAAACATGGATAGTTCGGCAAATGGGTCCTTGGATTTTGCCATATGTTCTCCTTTTCAGGACACTCTATTATCGCAGATTAACGGTCCAAAAAAAGTAATGAAAATTTATTATGGACACGTATGTTAGCTTAAACCATCAGACGGATCAACGATTAATGCCTGGATAACCAAAAAGTAATTTAGAGACTATCGAAAAAAAATTTTAAAATATTGGGATACCCAAGAAAGTCAGACTGCTATAATATAGCAAAAGGATCACCCGGGAACACCAAGCACAAAAACAGGAGGGAGCAATGATTCCACAGCCCCAGGATAAAAATAGAATGACGCCGGCTGAATACCTTGCTATACAAAGGCGTTCTGTAGATATTAAGCATGAATTTTTTGACGGTGAAATGTTTGCCATGGTCGGCGCTAAAATAAACCATATCCGTATCAATGCAAATCTTACAGGAGAATTAAGAAATCAATTTAAAGGCAATAAGTCGCCTTGTGAAGTACTCCCCAATGACATGCGGGTAAAAATCGAAAATGGCTATGTTTACCCTGATATTGTTATTTCTTGCGGTGATGCGGAATTTGAAGATGATGAATTTGATACCCTGACAAATCCGGTTGTCATCATGGAAATTCTTTCAGATTCAACAGAAGCTTTTGATCGAGGGAAAAAATTTGCTTATTACCGGGCAATCCCAACGCTTCAAGAGTACGTTCTGGTTTCTCAAGACGAATATCATGTTGAACAATTTATACGTCGTGATAAGGGCAAATGGGAATATTGTTCTTATAAAGGGACAGATAAAATTCTAAGCATAGAATCTGTGAATTGTGAATTGCCGTTATCTGAGATTTATTGGGGTGTTTGAATATGGCAGGATCGTTATTTTTGCTTGCATAGACCGGTTTGAAAGGTCATTCGTAGTATCCTGTCGCTAAGGATTCAAAGGATCCTGCCGGTATTGCGCTCCACACGTATGGCTCTGTCATCATACAGGCGTTCCATGTAATAATCCTTCTCATTGGTGATTTCCAGGTCCGGCAGGCCGTGCCGGGCCATCCATGCCCGGATTTTGGGGATCTGGGAAGGGTCACAGGCCCGGGCCGTAAAAATTTTGACCCGGATGCCGTTGTCCACCATGCTGCAGACCATATCCACCATGACATGTATGGGCGCACCGATGCGGTCCAGGGTTGAATTCTCGCTCCAGACCGCCAGGGTGCCGTCCAGGTCCACGCCGTACCAGGGTGTGGGAGAGCGCTTGTTTGATGGTGAGTTTGTCTTTTCGGTCGATTTTTGAACGATCTCTGTTAAAATTTTTTTTATGGTTGACAGCATGACGCCTTTCCTGAATTGAAAATCTGATTTGCCGGGATTCCGCCTTTACCGGCCGGATATCGCGGATGGAAACAGGGCGTTTGTTTTGCCTGTGATATAGTAAGCCGCAAGACCGGTCCATTCTGTTGCTGCCGTTACCAGTCTTGTCAGATGTCCTGAAAAATTAATACCTAACCTTATCTTCCTGTCAGGCCGGGTGGCGTGGTCAACGGGATAGGGAATCACGGGCCAGTTTAGTCGGTTGAACACCCCGACAGCCCGGGGTATGTGCGCGGCCGTGGTTACCAGTACCCAGATTTGCCCTGGTTCCGGGTGCACCAGTGCCTTGGAAAACCACCCGTTTTCATAGGTATTTCGGGATCGGTCCTCAAATATCATGGCGGATGTATCCAGGCCCATATCCATAAAAATCTGCCGGGCCGTATTTGCATCTTTCCATTTTTGGTGCATAGGGCTTCCGGAACCGCCGGTAAAAAGCTGCACAGCCTCGGGGTATGCTTTGACAAGACGAACAAATCCGATATACCGGTCCGCTGCATCGTTTATCTCAGGTTGGTTCCACATTTGGGTCAAAGAATTATTTTCAGCCCCGCCAAGCATGATAATACCGTCCACTTTTTTGGGCAAATCTGGATTTGTGGGGAATCTGTGCTCCAGCGGCACCAGAAGAATAGTTCCCAGAGGGCAAACAGTAATTACGCTCATCGCCAGAACCACACAGGAGAGCATCCATTTGGCTATTCTTTCAATGCCCATAAACCACAATACCATCCCCATTACGGCAAACGCAACCAAAAGAAAATCCGGACGGATGAACATCCAGATCAGCTTGGACATCCAGAAAAATAATGACCCTGACATAGTCAAACGCTCCAGAGAAATTAAAATGAACCCATTTTACTCCAGTCCGGTTTTAAGATGTCCTCGCTATCGTCTGTTGCCATGGGTATTTGAACCTCTAAATCAGGCGAAAGGATCGTTTCGGGATTAAACATCATCGTCTCCCCTATATCTCTTGGCCTTTTTTTTCCTTCCAATCCTGCGAGCAAGCTTTCAGCCTCATTCCTTTGTTGCGAATCAAGAGCTAAACTTCCCAGGGCTGATTCCAGTTTCGTTTTGGCTTGGGAAAGTTTCCCCCGGCGGTACAGCACCATGCCTTGGTGATATTGGATCATACCGTTTTGAGGCGCCAATTCTTCAGCCTGAGCCAGCATCCATTCCGCCTGTGAATAAATTTGCTTATGGTAATAAGCCCACCCCAGGGTATCCATTAGCCAGGCTTCCCCCGGCATCTTGTCATAGGCGGTCCTTGCCAGATCAAGGGCGCGATCGAAATCTTTCTTTTGTTCCAACAACAGCCACGCCAGGTTTCCCTTAATCTCAGGGTGATCCGGAAAATATTTAAGCGCACGCTCAAGCACCTGTGCAGCATCCGCGATCCGCTGCTTTTCTACATAATGTGCTGACCGTTGAAGCCACCCCTCAATAAACTGCGGTTGCGTGGTCGTGCATTCATTCAAGATTTGTTCAACACCGCCATCCTGCCCGGTCTTTTTAAAAAGCTCTGCCTGTAAAATGAAAAATGGGCCTGACATATCGTTTGTCTCCATGGCTTTATCTATATATGCCTGGCCTTGGGCATAGTCTTTTAGCCCAAGACAAATTTTTGCCCCGGCATAATAAAAAGCCGGATTTGTGTTATGATTCGAGAGTTCGTTTATTTTTTCAAGCGCTCTTTTTACCTGGCCCTGGTTTGAAGCAAGCCGGGCATAAGCATGCAAGGCTGGATATATGACGGGTTTATCTTCAAGCACATGGCTGTAAGCTGTCAGCGCTTCCTGTCCCATACCCTGCGCTTCAAAGGCCTGCCCCAGAAAAAAGAGGGTCGAGGCTCCGCCCCCCAGGTGCCACGATCTGGACAAGAAATCTATTGCTCCGGAAGAATCCCCACGGCCAAGGGAACACAGTCCTTTGAGCTGCCAGGCCCGGACATTGGAAGCGTCCTGGTCCAGAAGGCGATCTGTATACTGCTCTGCCAGGCTGTAATCCCCCCGCTTATAGTTCAGTGCGGCCATGGCAAATATGGATTCACCGTGATTTGGGTCCAGCATCAGCGCGTGAATAAATGCTTTTTCAGCCAGTTTACCCTGGCCACCGGCAAAATATGCCACACCCAGAAGATAATGGGCGGACACCAGGCCGTAGTCTTTGTCCAATGCGTTTTTCAGATATGAGACGGCATGGGAATACCGCCCTCTGAATAACCAGAATTTTCCCATCAGCAGGTGATACCCCGGCTCATTTTTGCTTGTCTGGGCGAGTTTTTCCAACAGTTTTTCTGCCCCTGCCATGTTTTCAAGGGTAAGATAAAAATCGGTCAGCATCATTTCAAACCCCGTATTGTCAGGATATTCAACGATGAGTTCTTTTAGGTAGTCAGCCGCCTTTTTTACCTTCCCGGTAACACGATAAAACAGACAAAGCCGGGTTTTAAATTCAAGGTTTCCAGGATCTGAATCCACGGCCATAAGAAAATACTTTTCTGCCCTGGTGTTATTTCCTGCCAGGGCATAGTAATCTGCAGCGAGCATGAGATCCATGGGGCGTTTAATGCCCTGGCTCCGGCAAAAGGTGACCACCTTTTCCGCTTCAATGGGTCTGTTTTGTTCCTGAAAACAGATAGCCAGTTTGAGCCTGGGGCGAATCCGGCTGGGCAAAAGCGCAACAGCCTTCTCATACGCCGCTTCTGCCGTTTTGAGCTCTGACCGGAGCATGGCAAGATCTCCGGAAAGCATCAAAAGGACAGGATCTGCGTCATGGCAGTCAACAAGCTTTGCCAACAAATTCGCAGCCGTTGCCGTATCCCCGCGGATTAAGGCAATCCGGATAATCTGATATTGCGTATCGACATCTTCGGGATTTTTTTTTAGAGCCTTGTTAAAGCATATTTCAGCCCGGGCCAGGTTGGACAATTTGACATAAGCGGTTCCCATTTTGGCATATACCCGGCCGGGTTGCCCGGATCCGTCCTTGGCATTTATCCAGTATTGAAGTGCATCGGCATAATCACCGCGTTCAAAGGCCTGGTCGCCTTTAATTTCAAAGGGAACCCGGGGCGTAGCATACTCCCAGATCATAAGCCCGCTCACAAGGATGCCTGCAAGCAAAGCGGAAACCAAAAATCCGGTGCACGCAATAGCTATTTTTCCTCTTTTACGTTTCATCGCTTCACCACAATTGTGCCGACCAGACCGATCACGGCCATAACCGCCGCCCAGGAAAGAATTTCAAATTTATTGTTTGCCAGATACCGCAGCAGCTTAAGCCCGAAGGAAAAAATCCATGGCAATTCCGTATCCCGGCCATAAATTTGATGATATGTGTCGGTTCTTCCCGGATTATTCCAATTGCTTCCTTTTAATTGTGAATTGCCATATTTTTCAAGATCAGGCACTGAATTAGCCCTGCCTTTTTTCCCTGTTGAATTCGGCTGAAAATCGTGATTGTCCCTAAGCGCTGGTCGGTCTTTGGCGCCGGATTGAAAAAGCATCACTTCTGCCATTTCTCTTCTCAGCACATCGGTAGGCGTCAATTTTTCCGTATCAGATGCCGGTGCGGCTTTTTCGGGGGGGGGCTTTGCCTCAAGATACGGAATGCCCAAGTCCTTTAACATTGTAGCATTTTTTTTTTGCTGCGCTATATACTGCTCCAAAAGATTTTTCAATCTGAGATTTGCAGCAACCTGGCGGTCAAGCATGGCTTGAACATTCGTCACGGATGCGGATAATAGATTAAAAGGGACATCAATCTTGAGTGCTCCGGCACTTGCCGGGAACGGATTTTTAGAAGATGTTTTATACAGGCGGATTTCTGAAACCGCATCCGGCGTATTCGGCAGAAAGGCATAGGTTTGGGTTACATTCTCTACACTCCGGGGCAACTCAAAAACGGGGCACTCTTCGCAATTGCCGGAAGAATGAAACCAGGCATAAGAGCTTCCCTGGGCCAAGCACAAAGAAAATAGTGTCACCAGAATGTTTAGAACCAAATATCGTGTCCGCATGCGTCTTTTCATGACCCTGGAATACCAGACTTTTTAGTTGACAATACTAAGCGTCCCATAATACAAATTGTATTTAAAGTTTAAGCGATATCACAAAGTAATTAAAAAGCCAATTCACTTTTAATAGAGACTGCTCATGAAAACTTGTCCACGAATTATATTAATTATTCTCATCACACTAATGGTTTGTACAGGATGCGCAAACAAGGACGAAAAGAAAGCCGCTCACATAAAAAAGGGTAACGAATATTTTGATGCAAAAGAGTATAAAAAGGCTGAAATAGAATTTAAGAACGCTGTCCAGATAGATAGCCAAGACATAGAGGCCTTACTAAATTTAGCTAAGACTTCGATGAAGATAGGTAAAATTCAAGATGCCTTTACTGCGTATTCCAAAGTTGAAAAAATTGCACCGGAAAATATTCAGGCACTCACACGTTTAGCGCAACTTTATTTCTTGAATAAAAAAACATCGAAAACAAAGGAACGAATAAATAAAATTCTTGAATTAGAAGAAAACAATATAGACGCTCTATATTTAAAAGCTAGGCTTTTGAGCCAGCAAAAAGAATTGGATTCTGCAATTAATCTTTTTGATAGAATTTTAAATTTAAATCCAGATCATATTCCCTCGCTTCAGAGTCTTGCAAGTATCAGAACTTATCAAAAGCAATTTGATCAGGCTGAAGAGCTTTTATTGAAATCTGTCGATGTATCGAATGATGATACAAAAGCAGAGCGTTTGCTTTTAGGCTTTTATCTTAGACAAAAAGACTATGGAAAACTCAAGGACCGGCTTGAAATATCATCCAGAAAGCATACGGATGCAGACTTTCATACCATTGCAGGAAATTTATATTTAAAATTAAAAGATAAGACCTCGGCGGAGAAAGCTTTTAAACACGCAATTGAACTGGCGCCTGAAAACCCCGCGCCATATATGGCCCTGGCCAAATTTTATGACATTACAGATCAGAAAGAATCAGCACAAGAGTTTTATGATAAGAGTTTAGCGCTTGCGCCTGAAAATATTTCAATAAAACAGGTGGTTGCCCAATTTCATTATAACCACAAGGATATTAATAGCGCTGAAAAGCTAGTCGCTGAAATTTTACAAAAGGGATCAAACTTTTATTCAGCAAAAATGCTTCAAGCAGAAATTTTAACCGTAAAAAATGATTTTAATACAGCACTTATTAAATTAACGGATCTTGAGAAAGAAGAACCTGATTCTGCCAGAATCCTTTATTTTAAAGGACTGTGTTATATCGGTTTAGAACAGCCTGAACAGGCAGTCGCAAACGTGGCAAAAGCGGTAGAATTGAATCCGACCTATTTAAAGGCAAGGATATTGCTGGCTGACATCTACTTCCATCTGAAAGCATATGATCTGAGCATTAAGAATGCGTCCATTGCCTTGAGGCTGAATCCGGAGTCCTATAAAGCACTTTTGCTGAGAGGGGGAGCGAAATTAGCAACAGGAAAACTGACCGAAGCTGAAAAGGACTTTACTAAATTAATTGAAATAGATCCGAAAAATCCCACAGGATACTATCGTATGGCATCCTTAAAACATTTTTATACACAATACGATGATGCTGAAAAATTATTAAAAAAGGCCTTTGAACTCAACAATAAGCTTATTGATGTTTTTAACTTGAGAATTAAAAATGATATTGCCCGGAAAAATTTTCATGCCGCACACATGTTGTGCCTTGAGCAATTGGGCGAAGTGAAAAATAAACCAGCCAGCAAAGCGCCTATTTTTTATGCCCAAGCCCAAGTTTTTTTAGCTGAAGGAAATATCAGTGATGCTGAAAAATCCTACCATAATGCAATTAAATCTAATCCGAAATTCACACCGCCATACATGGATCTTGCCGAGATTTATCTTTCAAAAAAGGATTTAAAAAACGCGGCTGATCAATACAGAGCCGTTTTAAAGGCTGATCCCAAGCTTTATCTTCCACATATGATGCTGGCCTCAATTTTTGAAAAAGAAAATAATTTTATTGCTGCTGAAACACATTACAGAAAAGCTCTGGAAATTAACCCGAAGTATGCGGAGGCGGCGAATAACCTGGCCTATTTGCTGGCAGAAAAAACAAACAAATATGATGAAGCGTTGATGTTTGCAAAAAAAGCCAAAGAGATCTTCCCTGATAATCCGCTTGTTATGGATACCTTGGGAAGTGTCTATTATAAAAAGGGGCTTTACGACAACGCAGTAAGCGAATTTTTAGACAGCATTAAAATGAAACCGGAAAATCCAACTTTTCATTATCATTTGGGCTTGGCTTATTTAAAGGCACAAAAGTTTGATCTGGCAAAGCAAACATTAAACAAAGCCATTGAACTGGACAATAATTTTCAAGATGTTGAAAACGCCCGGTCTTTGATTCAACAGATTGAAACTAACAAGGAGTAAGATAGTTGGGCAGGCAAAAAAAAATTTTGTTTATCGGAGAAGATCTTACGCTGGCCCATCTTATCCGACCGTATGTCCTATCAAAAGCGCTTGATCCTGATAAATATGAAGTTTTTTTAGCATCTGGACAAAAATATCTTTCGTTTATCAAAGATGCCGCATCGCATTTTATAGACATCCCTACACTACCTTCAAATGTTTTTCTTGAGCGTCTCTCTAAAGGAAAACCGGTTTACCGGGAGGACGAGATTCGGACTTCTGTTGTCACCGACTGCAAGCTTCTTAAACAACTTAAGCCTGATCTCGTTGTTGGAGACTTTAGATTATCTTTGGGTATCAGCGCTGAGGTCTGTTCCATTCCATATATCGCACTTAGCAACGCATTTTGGTCCAGGTCGTCGATCATTTCTTTTCCCGTACCGGAACTGCCAATAGTCGACCTTTTGGGGCCGAATACCGTTAAATTAATGGCTAAACCTATTTTGCCTTTGATCCTTAAATATCACGCAAGGCCTTTTAACCGGGTGCGTCGGGAATACGGACTTCCTCCTTTTTCCGATCTAAAAGAGGTTTATACTTATAGTGATCTGACTCTCTATCTGGACACCCCCTTGCTTGCCCCAACCTCATACCTTCAGAAAAATCATCATTATCTGGGACCTCTGATTTGGTCTCCTGAGGATCCTTTACCCCTGTGGTGGAGTCGCCTCCCAAAAGACATCCCGGTCATATATGTCACTGTGGGATCTTCAGGAGACACCTGCGTTATCACAGAAGTCCTTAAAGCCATAAAAGAACTGAATCTTTGCGCGATGGTTTCGACGGCAGGCCGGTTTGAATCCTCCACCAAGGGCGTAAATATATTTGAAGAGAAATTTTTACCCGGCTCTGAAGCAGCTAAACGGTCAGATATTGTCATTTGCAGCGGCGGTACTGCTACGACCTATCAGGCGCTGGCCTGCGGAACCCCCGTCATCGGCATCCCCCTTAATGCCGATCAATACCTGTCCATGCAAGCCATTGCCGATGAAGGTGCCGGTATAATGCTGAGATCAGGGAAATTGACAAGCAGCATGGTGAAAACTGCCATACAGAAAATACTGAAAACAGAAAGCTTTAAAAAAAGCTGTCTGACAATTATGGCTGAAATGGAGTCTTTCAACGCCTTGGAAAGATTCCCGCACTTTATTGAACCTCTACTTGAAACGTAACAGAAGCCCCTCTCTGATTGGAAATTTCAGCCGATACTCAACCCTAATAAATTATAAGGATGCGAAGATGAAAAAAAAACTTTTAATCACCGGAGGGGCAGGGTTCATTGGTTCTAATCTCATTCACGCGCTGGATAAAACAACATGGGATATAGTGGTCCTCGACGCTTTGATTAAACAGGTCCATCCGACGGGTAAATGGCATCCGCCCGAGCATATTTCATTTATCCATGGCAAAATTCAAGACAGGGATGCGGTTGAAGCTGCTATCGATGGCGTAGAGTACATTGTCCACCTGGCTGCGGAGACCGGTGTGGGCCAATCCGCATACGAAATCGCCCGGTATGTTGAAACAAACGAATATGGTACAGCGCTTTTACTTGAAATCGCGGCAAAGCATCTCAAGCGCTTGAAAGGGATCGTGCTGGCATCATCCAGAGCCGTTTACGGAGAAGGGAGATACATTTGCCCCAAATGCCAGGATGTTTTTCCCGGGCCCAGAAATAAATCAAGGCTTGAAGCCGGCCATTGGGGCCATGCATGTCCCCTGTGTCACGGCGAAATCCAACCGGCTGGCAGCGTTGAAAATCAGCCGTTAAAGCCCGGTTCCTGCTATGCCATCACAAAACAAAACCAGGAACAGCTCGTGGAATTGTTTTCAGAAACATATAATATTCCTGCTGTCTCTTTAAGGTTCCAAAACGTATATGGCCCTGGGCAATCCCTGAGCAACCCATACACTGGTATCCTGTCAATTTTCAGCACACGGATACTTGCCGGAAACCCGGTTATGATTTACGAAGATGGTAATGAGACAAGGGACTTCGTATTTGTTGATGATGTTGTGCGGTCCATTTGCCTCCCACTTGAAAAGGGCTTTTCAGGATATGATGTATTTAATGTAGGCACCGGCATTGGGACATCTGTTTACGATATAGCCCAAACCCTAAACAAAGCTTTAGATGCAAATATTGGTATTAGTATTGTCCATAAATACAGAATTGGAGACATACGACATGCTTGGGCTGATATGGGGAAAATAAAGGCCCTGTATGAATTTTCATCTAAAATCCCAATCCACGAAGGTTTAAAACGATTTGGTATTTGGGTTAAAAGTCAGCCACGTCAAGAAGATGGATATAAAAAAATGGAGCATGAAATGGAAGCGCGTGGTTTGATGGGGAGATTTTCTTCTATGAAAGAAAAAAGATAAACGAAAGAATTTCGCTATTGGGCTTTGATTTTTTGGGGGTTAATCGGGATTATTGAATCAAGAATACTCATCGAAACACCTTTAATGGCAGGGGGTCTCAATTGGCCGAAGCGATGATCAAGGTCAGTTCACAATATGAATTTTTTTTCATATTGTGAAAAAAATTATATCATAAAAGGTGATTTTTTTCTTTTTTATTTTGCCTGAGTCTCCCCTCTATTTTTTATAAATCCGTAAGTTTTAAAATCCTATTTGATTTCAATGGCTTATATCTCAAAAAAAACAATGTGAAAATTGGCATCTCTTTTGCATATATAGCTTTCAGCTTTCAACTAACTATAAAAATAAGGAGGGAGAGAATTTCAAATTAACAAATATAGTTATGAAACATTGCTAAAAATCTAAATAATTAATGGAGAAAATTATGAAACAAAAGTTATTATCAAGTATAGCCCTGATGTTTGGATTGTTATTTGGTTTTACAAGTGCATTTGCAAGCTCATTTGACACAAATGTTCAGATGAACCTCGGTACTACCACGATCAACAACATACAAACCTTCGACTGGAGTGCAACTAGCGTTACTGCCATTGATGCTAACATTACGGTTAAAGGTACGGATGGCAACACCTACTCTACAACTTTAACAGAGTACTTTTCTGGCGCGGATATTGATTCAGGAACAGGAACCTACACAAAAACAACTGGTGATTCAATCGCGTTAAACGTCAATACACAGTCTACGCTTGGGGGGTTTGACGTTGATAATGGTAGCTCCGTTGATACCGTCAGTGTTACCGCCGGCTACGAAATTACCATGGCACTTAGCATGACCGAATGGGCTTCTTATAGCTATAATTCGACAACTGGAAGTGATACTTTAGAGTTTTACGCGGTCGATTCAGGTTCTTACGCCTTTTATTTGGATGATACGACTAACGATAGTGATGGTTCTCTAACATCTAATATTGGTACAGGTGTGGGGTACACTGATGGCGATAAGTTCTTGTCTGGTTCTGTGACCGCTGTAGGTGGAACTTTTACGACGAGCTCCACTGGTTCTATTGGTGTCACTTCGGTTGTCAATAGTATTGACGATTATGACAATTCAATCATAGATGCTGATCCTTCTTCCCCTGATGTAATTCTGTCAGAGGCAACATTTATAACAGATATTGAACTTCTTAGCAGTAGCGATCTGCCGGACAATTTCGAACTTGCTGACCTGATAGGAACAACAATTGGCATTGACGATTATGAAATTGTTGTTTCCACACTTTTACTCAGTGCAGACGGGAGCACGGATTTTAGTGCCGTGCCTGAACCTGCCACATTAGCATTGGTAGGACTTGGACTCCTTGGGCTTGCCGGAATTGGACGCCGCAAAGCTTCATAAAAATTTGTAACCTATCGTCATGGTCCTTAATGAATAATGGTGCCTTCAAAAAACATATTGACTGGCGCCATTACTCATTTTACCTTTGTCTTAATAAATCTTGCTGGAATCCCTGCCCAGATTTCGTTTTCTCTAATCTTAGTATTTTTAAGCACTATAGAACCGGCAGCGATAATTGCATCATTGCCAATCGTTACGCCAGACATTACTATGCTGTGCGCACCGATAGTAACATTGTCCCCGATTACAATTTTTTCATTAGACAAATGCTGCCCTTCGATAGCATGAGAATAAAGTGTTGAATCATGACCAAGAATGGAGTTTGCACCTATCTCGGTCAAGGGCGGATCCAGAATAATCCCGGCACAATAGGTGTTGTCTCCTAGTTCTGCGCCTAGTAACAAATAAATAATCCGGTTAATTGGTACCGGGATCAACTTTGTGCCGATCAGAGGGCGAAACAAGACCAGAAAATAGAGAACATATACATTATGATTAAACTCTTCAGGGCTGTTTTTAGGAACATCACCTTCCGGTACGGGCCTGAAATGAAGAAATACCCGGTAAATGAAAATAGAATACGCATAAAAAATAACAATAAATCCTATTGTCAGCCCCACACCTGTAAAGGCGCCTAAATTGATTTTGCCAATCGTACCCATTGTTGTCAGAATACTTAGAATGAGCGTCAACGTTAATAAAAAAGAAAATACGGCAATTGGGCCAATGGATATTTTTCTCATATGCACCTCTTTGGTTTGAAACGTTGTTAATGGGCCTGTCGTCGATCTCAAAATTTGTACAAGATTTCAACGTATCCCCTGTCATTTTGATTGAAAATACCAAAACTTCCGTCAGGCTCGCCATAAAAAAGGTCGCCGCCTATGGTAATTTTAATTTTATCGTTAAAAATATAGTTAAGTTTAGGGCGAATCAACCAGTCCCTTTGATTCAGGCTGGCAACAAAAAAACACTCGGGTTCTATACGATTTTCGAAAAAGGAGGTTTTTAACCAAACGGAAAAAGAGGTGGAATATTTTTTATCTGACATACTATTGTCATGGTTTATTATAAAATTCTGCATAATCTGAAAATTAGTATCCAGGGTATTAAAAAAAGTGTAGTCCACGCCCATGAGCCAGTTAAAAGAGGGGCTTTTTGTGATCCCATCCATGTCGGATATATCTGAGGATTCGAAAAACATTTCGCTGTTATATATAAATTCCCCTTTGAAAATGGCGTCCATAAATTCTTTTGAAAATGTTGAGCCTATCCGATGGATTCTTTCATATTCAGGTTTATAGGTAATTGTGACAGGATGAGTTCCTGACGTGCCGGCTGAAATAAAACGGTAATTCACAGGGAAATTATACATATCGTAGAAATAAAAGAGGGCTAAATCCCAACCGTTTTTAAACCAGCCGATACGTCCGCCTATCTCGCTGTTCTCAAGGCTGTTTGAAGGATCGGCCGGATCATTTAAAATGATATCTGCGTCCAAATTATAAAGCTGCCTGGAAAAATCAAACTCAGAGCCCTGCTTTCCAAATTCATTGAATTCAGGAAAGGGAATAAAAATAACCTGGAAGTAATAATCGTTATAATATGATTCTATATTTGCCGCTGGGACAGGTATCCGAATCTGGTCAAGGTCAGGCAAAATATATTCCCTTAAATCTTTGGGATTCACAATATCTGCAAAAAATAGCCCCACAGCCTGACCCCATACGATTTGCTGATTTCCCAGTCTCAAATCAAATTTGCCGAGATTCAAATCAATATATGTGTCTCTTATGTCTACATTCAGCTCCTGGTCGGATTCAACACTATGATTATATTCATTTGTCAGATCAAATACAGCATCGTAAGCCAACCTGGCCCCGGCAACGTAGGACAGATTGTCCGACACGCTTCCGGATGATTTCAAGTCGAAGATATTTTCGACCTTTGACAGATGGTGGGGCGTATCTATCCTGTATGCTGTTTCGTTTCGGAGTTCCCCTGAAAGTATCAAATTTGAGCGATTATTTTCTGCCGGTTCTGTAGGTAAATCTTCTATAACGCCTGCATCAATTGAAACAGAATTTTGTTCAGGCGCGCTGAACAATGCATCCAGATCTTGATCCTCTTTTTTATTTATGGCGAGCAGTAGATTGACAGATTCCACATCGCTGCAATTATCATGAGTCACCTGGAGAAAATGATCCTTTGGCGATGCAAAACAGGGTATTATCCTGAAAAAAAGAAAGATGGTAACATACAACATTAAAATGAAGTTTATGCTGTTTTTTACCATCTTCGAAGTTCCTGTGATTGGGTTTTAATATTTCAATTTTTTCATATAATTCTTAGTGAACATCTTATCCTGAAAATCGTCCAGCCGCATATCCGTATAGTCAATAATGGTTCTCTGCCCCTTAACGAGCGGGTTATCAAGCACCAGGCGGGTCGGGCGCATTTGCTCCAGTATATTTTTATAGTTGGTAAAGTAACAAATTTTAAGCAGTTTGCCTGAAACCGCGTAGAATTCTCCTTTGAGGGGGAAAAAAGTTTCTTGCATCACCCAAATCCGCACCTTATGATAAGTTACTTTTTCATTTTTTGCGGTCAGATCAAGAACATAAAATGGTTTTCCTTTAATGGTTACCTCTTCTGTTAAGACCGGATCATAGTCTCCCGAAAAATTTGCCCTTGCAATATCACCATTGGCGGCTTCTCCAAAAAGCCGCTGCTGCAAAGAGATTCTAAGGGGTTTGGAAATATTCTGAAGAAATACCCACAAGTCATACCTGAGCATTAATAGGGACGTACCCCTGTCCATTTCAGGTTCCAGGGTTTTAATTATGGTTTTATCCTGCCCCTTCATCAAAATTTCATAGGCCGCTGTTTTATCCTTTTTCCCGGGCTTTTTGCTGACCATCCTTGCCGTGAGCCTGTAATCGGTTTGAGGGTTTCGCACAGCGTCCATATTCTGAAGTATTTTTTCGGCCGTGAGCGCGTCCGCCGATGCAGCCATTGAAAAAATAAGCAACCCGGCCACTGCGGTCATCAAAAGTATAAAAATATTTCTCATTACAACGCTTCCTTAATAATGTCTCAATGCATCTGTAATATTGAGGTTGGATGCTTTAAACGCAGGGTAAAAAGATGAAACCAACGCTGCGCTAACAGAAATCACCATTGATGAGATCAGAAGTGCAGGAACGACCTTTATAAATGCTGTCCAACCAACGGTAGCCCCGGGCGGCGGGGGCATTGGGATGCCGATAAATGAAATTCCCCAAGCCAGACCGGCACCCATTGCAATACCTGCAATACCGCCAAAAAATCCCAGAATCAGCCCTTCGGTTAAAAAGAGTTTTAATATATCTGTCTTTTTGTACCCCATTGCCATAATTGTTCCGATTTCACGGGTCCGCTCCCAAATCGCCATGTTTATGGTGTTAAAAATACTCAAAATGACAATAATAGTTATGATTAATTTTAAAACAAAAAATTGCCTGCCATACAATTCAACCGTTTTATTATAGAAATCTGCCAGCTGATTCCAGGTCTTTATTTCAAGCCCCATACCTTTAATTGTTTTCAGGACCTGTTGTTTGACTGTTTGTGTATTTTCGGTTCGGTCAAGGAGGACAACAAGGGTCTGAATACCCTTTGTCCTGATAAGTTGTTGGGCAATATGCATGGGCAAACGCAGCGCTCTGTCGTCAAATTCCTTTGAAGCAGTATAAAAAATGCCTTTCACATTCAGGTCAAAGGCATTTAAGGATCCGCCGACGGTGTTGGTCAAGAGTACCAGTGAGTCACCTGGCTTCGCCCCGATGTTCTTTGCCAGACCCCGGCCGAGGATGACTTCAAACTCATCTCCTTTAACAAGGTTGGCTCCGGACTGAATGGCCAGCCCCGTATCGGAACTTTTGATTGTATCAATCTTATTTAGAATCAGTTCCCCTTCCGGATCTATCCCCTGGCAGAAAACGGCAACGGTATTATCACCGGTGCTGATCATGCCTGAAAATGAAATTCTGGGCGTAATCAGCTTAACATGTTCGATTGCAGTAAGTTCGCCTGTAATATCTTCCGGATCTTCAATTAAATAATCAAAAGGAGCTGAAGAACCATGGTCATTATATCCTTCTTTATAGATCTGGATGTGTCCAAGATGGCTGTGGATCACACCCTCTCTCATTTGCATAAAGGTATCTTCAAAAAAACCGCCTGCAATAATTATGGAGACCCCGCCGAATGCTATTGCGGCAAGGGTAATCAGGCTTCTGATCCTATTCCTAAAAACATTCCTCAATGCTAATTTCAAACTTATCGGCAGTTGCATTTAATTGGACTCCCTGGGCTCGGTTCCTCGTCTTCGTTCCTCCCCTTTATAAGACCCATTTCTGCTGATATCCATCCGTCTGTCAAAATGGCTGTATTTTGAAATTTGCCCGTCACGGATACTGATAATCCTTGAGGCCATACCCATCACTTTGGGATCGTGGGTAGAAAAAATAAAGGCGGTCTTTTTTTCTTCATTAATTTGTTTCATAATTTCAAGAATTTTTTCGCCTGTTTTAATATCAAGATTGGCCGTGGGTTCGTCGGCAAGGATGATTTTGGGATTTGTTACCAATGCTCTGGCAATGGCTACACGTTGCCGCTGACCGCCGCTGAGTTCATCCGGCCGGTGTTTGATATGCCTGTCAAGCGCAACACTGTGCAGGGCCTGTAGAATTTTATCCCGCCGCTTAGCCGGATTTTTTTCGTGGAGGAGCAGAGGATATTCTACATTTTCGTATGCTGACAACACGGGGATGAGATTAAAGGTCTGGAAAATGAAACTCAGTTTGTTAGCCCTGATGTCAGCCAGTTGATCTGAATTCATTCGGCTGACATCTTGACCATCAATTTCGATATATCCTTTAGTTGCCGTATCAATACATCCAATCAGGTTCAGCAAGGTGGTTTTGCCGCTTCCGGAAGGGCCCGCAATGGCTAAAAATTCTCCTTTGTCAACGGTAATGCTGACATCATCTAATGCGGTTACCTGTACTTTACCGAGTTGAAAAGTTCTTGTTACATTTTTTGCCTCTATAATGTTCATTGATAGTCACCGGATAATTTAAGGATCAATTAAATCAATAAATCTTTCATTTGCTTTCTTAGTGTTTTGTATTTGATGTCTGGGGCTTTGCCAAACCGAAACAGCATGACCTGGCCCTCCTGTTTAAAGTTACAGCATGAAAAGATAGATCTATACTCATTCCGAATACCGTTCAGCAGCTCTCGGTGATTCTGGTCAAAGGCCGTGTCCCCTTCAAGCTGTTTTCGCAAAAAAAATAAAGTTACTGCCGTCATGGGCTGAAGTTCAAATCCGCATTTTGTCAGTGTAAGCCAGACCCTTTCCAAAGCACGCCCGCCGTTAAGAAAATTTTCTTCCTGGAATCCCTGAGTAACTACAAGTCCCGCACCGCACGAATTTATAATGGCGTCATATGCCGTTTTCGCAATAATTTTTCCGAATCCAAGTTTATTTGCTACATTCATTACCGGCCATGAACGGGTCGCCCTAAGAAACGCTTCACCATGCATACCAGCCTCAAGATTTTTAATGTAAAATCCGTCCCGTTTTTTCGAAGCTTCAGTCGGAGAAAACCGGATCATTTTAACTAGATGTTCGTGGAGATCCTGTCTCTCCGCCCTGATTTGGTCTGCTTTACCCACAAGTCGAGCAAGTTTTTTAAGCTGAAGTCTGTCCGTTATAAAATGAAGATCAGTACCAGGAATACCTCTGATTGAATTGTGGAGTTCTTCAAGCAACGCCTGGGGAGCCTTTTGGGTCTCAAATGATTTTCGATTGGTTTGCCGCTTCCAAATATAAGCGGCAAGCGTATCCTGATCAGGTGTGTCGGTTTGGGATAAATTCATCTGTGCCGTCTTTCTGTCCTGTTCGTAATAGAGGTCTATTTTCAGGCCAAAACGGGTGGCTGCGATTTTCATATTTTCAATAACTGCTCCGCAGGAAATGATCGATGCCATCTGATTCACATTGAAAAAAGAATTATCCGCAGTTTTGTCCAGGTATAGGTCTATGCGGTTATTTGACTTGGCAAATTTCCACGGTTGAGCATTGTCACCCGAAGGCGCCTGTATACCGGCTTTTATAATATAGTCAATGATCTCTTCGGGTATATTACTATCCTGAATTGGTATTCTTGGTATTTCAGGTTCCTCAGGCCTCATTGGCGTATTTTTGCTCACCTTGTTTTTTATCATCGCGGCTTTGATTTTTTGCCAGGGATGCCTATTTCCCATATTCAATTTTTTTGTATAATATTTTCGAAGATACGGATCAAATTGAAGATAATAGGGGACCGGTTTAATGTCACCCCTTCCCAGAATAATTCTAACCGCTTCTGTTCCGGCTATCCCCGTGCAAAGCTGGCAGGCAATATTCAAGGATGGGCCTTTCCTTGACTCAAAACTGACCTTCGAAGTGTCCATGTATCTAAACTGGAGTGCCTTGGGCGCAAGCCCCAGAGCGAATGCAAGATGCTGGTCTTCGGGTTTCATATCCTCGACAATGTTGAAGTACTCATCAAATCCCATTCCTTTGTCAGGTGCAAATATCAGCAGGGCAGAACCGAATCCTAAGGGGCCAGCCGTTATTACATGAATGCCTTTTTCCCTTGCTCGTTTAAAAAGTTGTCTGCGAATGTCAAAGGCGAAAAAATCCAGAGAATCTATAACAAGAGAAACACCCTCTAAAAATTCGTCTAAATTTTCTGTACGAATACCATCTGGAAACTCTTTGATTTCCAAAAAAGGATTGATGCTTAATGCCTGTTCCTTCATTACTTCTAACTTAGGACGACCAAATTCCGGCACCCGGGCGCCGAACTGACGATTAATATTCGCCGGTTCGTATATATCAAAATCGGCAAGATTAAACCTGGTAATTCCTGTTCTCACCATGGTGATAAGGTGCGCACCGCCCACCCCTCCCATACCCGGAATCCCAATTTTTGCCTTGGTGATAGCCTCTTGTTCCGCCGGCGAAAGGAGTCCTATATTTCGTGAGAAAGCCTCGGCATGATATTCTTTCTGGGAAAAAATGCCGTATTCACGAAGTTTTTTTAAATATGCTTCCACTAACGTTTATACCTTTTTTTATGATTTTTTTTGTTAAACGGATTATTGAAAATATGTCATATAGCTGTTTATTATGGGGAAAAAGAGTTTTATTAATTTTCAGACATCAATCCGTTGCCCATTTAACGAGTACTAAATATTAAGACCGATATTTACATGTCTTAAATACGCACTTGATTTTATTGATTTTAACTTGACATCTACATGGGTTCTAAATATTCTGATCTTACCACGAACAAAAATCCTTATCCACATGAAATTAATAAAAGCAGGGGTCTCAAATGTTTGAATTCGATTATGGGAAATTCCGTTTCAAGGAAGTAGATTCGGATGACCTTCTCAGGCAAGTTTTCAGGCTGAGATTTGAGGTCTATGCACGGGAATTTGGATTTGAAAATCCGCATGATTTTCCAGATAAATTGGAAAACGATGAATATGATGATAGCTCAGTGCATTTTGTGGCCTTGAATGAGGAAGGTGAGGTGATTGGGACAGTAAGGATGATTTTGGATTCAGCAAAAGGATTTCCTGTGGAGCATGCATCCAATATAACGGGTTTTAAGGACAAGCCGGATCCATCCCGTATCACGGAAGTGTCAAGGCTTGCAGTCTCCAAAACTATGCGGCGCAGACCCGAAGACGGTATATATGGTGTGGAATCTTATATCCCAAAATCAAAGGGCGGTGTATCCGATATCCCTAATAAAAACAATCCAGCCATCGAAAAACGACAAAAGCCTATGATCATCCTCGGGCTTTATAAAGTTGTTTATATGAAATGCAAGGCCCTAGGCATCACACACATGTATATGATAACCGAGGATAAATTGTTTTATGCATTAAAAAAATTCGGTTTTGTGTTTGTTCAGGTCGGAGAACCGGTTGAATATCACGGTAAAAGAACGCCTTACGCCACCTCGTGGGAGGTCATTGAGAAGTATATGGCTCAAGAACATTCCGATCTGTTGAAATTTTTAACATTTGGTCTTGATGAAAAATATCGTCCCCCATTTTTGGATTAACGTTTTTAAGTTTTCACGCCTTTCGCCTTTCGCATTTGTTGAATTTCATTTAACCTCTCGGAACATTCAGTCATACCATGGTGCATCAAAGCTGTGCCCTGGTGAAAATCATCCCAGGCATAGGCGCCCACATCCGGGTAAAGCACAAGGTCTGCATTTTTCACAAAATCACTGGTGGCCCTGCCGTGAACAATGCTGATGGTTTGGGAAATAATCTGCTTAATACTGGGATCTTTTCTGGTTGTTTTAGCCTCTGAAGGCTTTGACTCAATGCACACGGCAATAACCATGTCTGCGCCCTTTCGAAGCAGGATATCCACTGGCACCGGGTTTAAAAGTCCGCCGTCGACCATCCACCGACCCTGATGTTTAAAGGGAGAAAACACAGCAGGAATTGCAATACTGGCACGCACAGCATCAGTGACATCACCGGTTTCAAAAATCACTTCCTCTTCGTTTAAAATATCTACGCCCACCAGATACGTCGGGATTATCAAATCCAGGAAATCCGCATTGCTGACAGCGTTTCGTACAAGCTGTGCCGCCTTTTTCCCCTTGAGCAGGCCTTGCCTGGGGACAGTATAATCAAAAATTTTCCGGCGGGTGTCTGATCGGGTTCGAAATAGATCTATTGTGGACTGTTTTAATTTTTCAACAGATGCGCTGGCTGCATATATTCCGCCGACAAGTGCCCCCATACTGGTCCCTGAAATCATATCAATATGAATGCCGGCGTCCTCTAACACTTTGAGCACTCCGATGTGGGCCCACCCCCTTGCACCGCCTGCTCCCAGTGCAAGACCTAACCGGATACCGGCGATTTCCCGGGCAACAGCTCTCGGGCCCCGGACCGGAAAGCATTTATCAGTATCTATCCGGTCTTTGACTGCCAACTCGGAACGGTCCACCCAGATCCCCGGCGTCTCGGACAGCCCAAAGCGCTGCCTTAGTTCCTGTCTGGCTATCCCTTTTTCACCGTACAAATGGCTGACTCCGACCCGGATTTTTCCTAAAAACGCACTGGGGCCGCAAATCGTTTCAAGCTCTGTGAGTCGGGACCGAACTTCTTTGAATTTTTCTTCTGTATTATGAACGAGTAAGAGAGTACGGTCGCATAACCGCACAAACAGCCTTTCCATATCATTAAGGAAATGGGTCAGATTAAAAAAGACCACATCATAGGATTCCTTCAGGCTGGCCATCAGAACCGGCATAATTTCAGACAGCCTCTTAGAAAAGCCGGTACGCAACTGCAAAACATGGAATCCTGACAGATGTTCATACCAGTGAATATCTGCAGATTTATAGCTGTCAGGGGGCAGCAGACTGAAAAGTCCCTGGTCCGGACATTCTATCCGGGCCAGGTCATATTTCTCCATTATTCTGTCAGCTTCAAGGTGAGGCTCAATCACCACTACCTTTTTATGTGATTCATCTGAAATGTGAAAGGAAACGGAATATAAAAAATGAGATACACCCAATTCCGGACCAGTGGCAGAGACCGCATAAAATATCGGAACCATGGGGTGAGGGGCGCCATCCTCTGCCTCAACACTCATTCGTTTGGCGTAAAAACGGCTTAAATATAATCCGATACTTCTATTGGTTTTGATTAAAACATCAAAATTCTCACGGGAAAGACAATACACAGTTACATCCAGCGACGCCTCTACAGTTGAGTTTCTAAACCGGCCAGAGAGAAGGGATATTTCACCAAAAAAATTACCGCGTTTCAACTCGCTGACAAAAAAGCGTTGTCCATCCGATTGCTTGAATACGGACACTGTGCCCGAATGAATCACATACATGGAATCCCCAGGCTCGCCCTGGCGACAAATGACATCGCCTTTATTATAAGATTCCTTTTTAAACAATCCGGCAATTTCCCGGATCTGATCCGCCGGTACCGATGAAAACAAGGGTATCCGAGAAAGAAATTCATGAAGGTCTTGTAACTTAGTTATCATAAGAGTAAAAATAGCCTTATATCGAAACCTTATTTCCCCAACCGGACGTGAATTTGCATTTTGATCCAGGATACTTCTTTTTGTAAAGAAAAATGTTTAAAATGGCTTAAAATTTTATCAATTCCCTTTGTTTTAGTATGTATTAAACGGCCATTCCACTCTGGGTATTGTTTCTTTTTAAATTCTTTCATGTCGGACGTTTTTGCCTGGGAAATTATTTCAAGACAGGGCATCCCGTTGGACATAACAATTGCAAAAGGCCGGGTAAAGAATCTGGTGTCAAATGAATTCAATTCTCCCAGAGCATGTTTAAAAAAGAACTGTGCCTTTTCCTTGAACAAAGCGCTCGTCTGTTGGGTGGCAAAATCTGACGCAACAGCAAAAATATCTGCTTTTCGCAAATCCTGTGCCGCCCATGTCTCATTTGGAAATTCTAGAATTTCAGGTTTTTCGAGATAAGGATATTCTTTATCAGCCATCCATTGCGCATAGTTGATCAAAACCGCCCTGGCATAGGCAAACATATTATCATATGCCTCCATACTCTTTTTAATATCCAGATAACGGCCAAGGGCCTGGAGAAATACAGTATAAAACCAGCGGATTTCCGCATTCAAAAGATTCATGCCATCCTGGTCATCTTCAGGGTGGACCGCATTTGAAATCACCTGCTCTGCATATGACAGGTATTTTTTATTTTCAGTCAGTAAATAGCCGTCAAGCAGGGTATTCAAACTGTTTCCACTGGCCCGGCTGGGGCCCTGGAATACATAAATTTCATCAGAAATACTCCGACCAAATGACTTGATTTTTTTTATCCCGTTTCGAATTGTTTGAAACAATAGTTCGGACATGGTATCCGGACCGGCAATCCAGTTTTCAATAAAAGAACAAAGTTCCAGGGCGCAAGTCCTGTAGCGTTCATTTCCTGTCATCCAGTATAAATAGACCAAACCAGTGGCGTAATTATGCTCAAGATAAGGACCGCCGCCAAAGGCCCCGTCCGGCTTTTGACTCCTGTGTTTTTCTGATATGGTCCTGTGAGTACAGGTGTGGGCATCAAGATGATGATCCGTATGCCAGAACAGCCCATGGTTATATTGGTATTTATCCTGATCTGTATGGTAAATATCGATATCACACACATGATCAGCATAATTTTTTGCAATTTTAAACCACTGCGTATCACCTGTTCTCATATATTGCAGAACAGCTCCTTTAATCACATCATACTGATTATTATAATGAGATATGAATTCTGTTCCATCTGCCTTAAAAACAGATTCATGGTCTGCAAATATATCCCCGAAATTACGCCATCCATATTCATCAATCAGTTCGTTTTTTGCTTTAAAGGAGTGGGGCCCTTCAATGGCGTTGCCAATATATTCATCATAAGGCCGGCTATATTCTGAAACCGGCACAGGCCCGGGTCTTAACATGCTTTTATAAAAGTCCGTGCTTTTAATTTCAGGGACAAGGGGAGCGGTTACCCATTGCATATGTTCGACGTTTTTATCTGCAAATTCATTTCCAAAATAGAAAGAATGGGTTTTCTGCTCGCCGGGCTGGAGTTCAAACAGATCACCAAAATTTTCGGGGAATAACCCCAAACTGACACCATCTAATTGTGCTGAAAGTTGTTTGGGAAAATTTTGCCAGAAATATTCAAGGTAGCAGAAAAATTGTTTTTCTCCAAGCGGATTACCCATCAGTACTAAAGGCGAACTCTGTTGATTTGACCTAAAGCTCTCCTTTTCATCCTGAATTACCTTATATCCATCAAGGCGAACAGGAATGATGGTGTTTCTATTCATATGGTTCTTAGAGTGCCAGTTACTCAAGCCGCTTGATCCCTGATAAATTGAAATCCCGGCTTGGGCAGATGACAGTAAGGTATCCTTTTCAAAATTTTCAATATAACCAATGGACGTTCCATTCTGCCTGAAATGAGCCGTCAGATCCCTGAACAAAAAAGAATTTTTATCCCCCAGGTCCCAGGCCCCACCGGCATGGCAAGCCGCCTGTGTATTGATTATCGTAAATTCGGATTTAATGACCGTTTTCCCGTTATAAAAAGAGAGCCGGCACTGCCATTCAATATCTGCTAAGGTGGTGTCACTTGAGAAGACGCCACTCATTAATACCGTTTTACGCATACTTGTATCATGTTCAAGACCATATGATGCCGTCTCAGCCCGGTAAGACGTCCCCGATGCGTCTGTTAAAATAATTTCAGGAAAATGTTCAACAGCCTTTTGCAAATTCCATCCATCCGGCATAAACGGCACTTGAAATGGCTGCTCCTTTATATTTTCAGACATGCTAAGCCTGGCCGTAAATTCACTGTTTGCCAACAAATCAACCTGAACATCAAAAAGTAACCACTTAATACTTTGATCATGCCAGCGAGCAAGAATACGCTTTCCAACCGGCAAGAAAGATTGATGGTCCGTCACCAGTCCGACTTTATCCGCGTCCTTAACAAATCCGGAAGGAAAAGGGACACCAAAGCTAACAGGTTCCAGACCGCGTCTAATTCCTCGATTTTCTTTAAATAATACTTGCATCAGTCCTAATTTCCCATTATTTCTCTATCAGCTATCAGCTATCAGCTATCAGCTATCAGCTATCAGCTATCAGCTATCAGCTCAACAATTAATCGCCTAAGTTTGTAGAGTTGTTCGTTATTTAATCCTCGAATCTGTTTCTCATCAGGATCCAAAGATAATACGTTCATCAACGTGCTTTTAATCTGTGGCCTTGAATATCCGAATTTTTTCTGCAGCATAACAAGATATTCAATGAACTGCTCTGCATTACGTATCGCTTTAATCCGAAGATCACCCACGACCGGAAGGCCAAAACGATCTCCGGGAACAAATAGTGCATTGCCCTGGCAACTTTCCTGAACATCAAGGGACCGATTATTTCCAATAGTTTGCCAGGTCAGAAAACCATCAGCCCCATCAAGCCATGCATTAACAAATTTTAAAACCGTTGCTGTATTCGGCTGCCAATGATCGCCGGCATTGCCATATGCCCTGATCCCAATATCCTGATCGCTGCTGATGATCCTCGCCCGCTTTGACTGCCGCCAGTCCTGAAAACCGCCGTAATAGACCTGATCCACGATCCCTTCCAGTACGCGTCCCTGCCACTGGGGCCTTGAAATATCAGCCCGGGCTGTCCAAATCCCGGCCGGTTTAGCCGCCTGTTTACGACCCGTTGTCCACAACCTTGTAAAAAACTGCAACGCCAGCCAGTCTTCCCAATGGTAGGGTTCATCGGTGGTCCACCACATATTCACATTGTACCTAAAAAATGCAAGCTCATAGCAACACAGTGTATTTGTTGATCGTTTATCAAAAAGCTGGTGAGTTCGAAAGCTTAATAACTCATTGAATTTGAACGTCTTTTAAAATATCACTGCAACTTTTAGGTTGTAATCAATTCGATGGGTGTTTTTACCTCCAAAAAAGCATTGCATCTCTGTCCCGTTCCAGCCCATCTTTTCAAAATGCTGGAAAAACTGTTGCTGAACAACCTTAAAATTTTCTTTGTATTCCGAACTCAGGGCATCTCCGATATATGCAGAGGTCATATAGTGTTGGGTGATGTATTTCATATCATCCCCCTTCTTGGGCCAATACCCCTGGTAATCATACGTCTGTTTTGTCAGTGGTGTCGGCCATGAATCAATAAAGGGCAGATACATACATTCAATGGGACGTCCTTTGCCAGGTCCATTGGTAAATACCTTGCCGGACAATAACGGCCCGGCTTCTTTATCATAACGCGACCAATCAACTAAAATTTTGTTACCCTTGTATTTCAGAACAGGAGAAAAGACCCAAAAATTGGCAACGCACCGGTTTTTACGGGCCAACCGGTAATAGTCATGAACATTTTTGGGGATTTGATACGCATTCATTTCCGGCCAGAAGGACAACGTCTCAGGCATCGCCGCATTAAAAATATGAACCTGGACCGGCAGCTTTATCTCCTCTTGATTTTTTTTATTTTTGATATGGAGATAACCATGCTTCACCCCCGGTTTAGCATCGCTTTTAATAAAAAAATCTAAATAAACCCCTTGGGTTTTCTTATTTGGAATTCGTAAAGTCTGCTCCATGTCCATTTGCCCCGAAGCGGATTCCGGGAGGAGATAGGCCGATTGCCAACGGCCCTGTTTTGTCTTTGAATACCAGACCTGGTATAGCTCCATTTCAACGGAATCCGACAACCCGTCCAATGATATCCTCAAATCTGGATTACTGTCTTCAAATATAAGCTGGCGATCCAAAAATTCCCCACATATACCGAACAAGGAAATATTTTTATTGCCAAGCCCGGTTGGCAATGATTGCTGAGGATCTGTTTTTGATATCCCAGGTAACACATTAAACCGAAGACCCAAATTATTCTGAATCCCTTCCGAAGAAGTAACGACGGTCTCATCAAGATCATGATCGAACAGGAAATATGGGCTATCCACATTGAACGATTTGATTGGAATCTTTTTTTCATCGGATCTATGACCAGATCTGGATATAGCAGTGATTGATAGGATATGCGCTTTACCCGGCTTAATACCATCTATGAGAAAACGCACCTTGCCTCCGGGGAAAGGCTTTTTTATTTTCCAGCGAGGCACAGAGGCACCGTCAATAAAGATATTCCAGAAAAAGACTGTGTCACTGCCTTGGAGCGTCAATTCAACAGCCCAATAATATGTGGTGGAATTTAATAAGTCTGGAGCGGTAGATATTTCCGGCGTATCCGGAATCTTTTTTATCATATTGCCGGTAGTTATTCGAACATATGGTGCATACCTGGAAGAATTTGAAGAATGGATAAAATTATTAAACAATGCATTTGTGCCGCCTTCCTGAAGCGCGATTCCGTCAGTATTTCCTGTTGTAAGAGAATAGATTAGGTCCGGATGAAACGGCACCGAGACCCAACCGTTCTTTTCCAACCGAATTTTTTCCCAAAAGGAGAGGGTGTTTCCATTTCCAAATGCCACATCGCAAAATTGAGACCCAGGCCAGGCCCAACTCTTTTGCCCGTCCCGATCTGCCGAGTTATAGGTTGCACCTTTCTTTTCCCAGTCCTGATTAACCGTTGAGAGCCGAAGGTATTTCAAACGTTCCGGATGCTTTGCAGGGTGCAGATAGAGCCGGGCAGATTCAATTTGAATCCCTAACGCTTTAGATGCATCAAACCGAACCACAGCCATCTCTTGAATGGACTTTAGCTTAAAAACACGCAATTTGCTGATGACAGTCTTTCTTTCCTCTTCATTTGCATTGGACAGCCAGATATCTGATGTTGCCGTCAAAACAACTTCACCCGCAGAGACCGGCAATACCGCAACCATCCCCAAAAATAAAAAAAACATTTGGACCATACCAAATGTTTTTTTTGTAATTGAAATTGTTGTACGTGTTTTACATAGCACCATTTTCAATCCATCTTTGCTGAATCATAAGTTTGCATTTCCGCCAGGGAACATTTTTTTCCAGAACATATGACAGGCCACCTATCCCAATGTATAAAATCGCCAGATCCATTACAATCCTGAAAGGATGCCAGGGAAAAAGTTCTTTCATATACGGTGAAATCAAATACCATACCGGCATATGCAAAATAAAAATCACCAAAGTATTGTTCGCAAAAAATTCAATAATCCTATTGTTCGGCAACTGCCTTGCAACAGGAAAAAAGCACAATGCATGGCCTATATAAACCAGGCTGATACACATGGAGGTTAAATAAACCAAGCCCTGACTGTCTTGTCCCAGAAAAAGATCGAAGGGGAATCGTCGGTCAACATGGATAAATTTTACTATAAAAAGCCATGCCAGCACAAACCCCATATATCCAAACAGAGCAGGCAATCTCTTTTTCGTATCTGCTAAAAAGACCTGATCCCTTTGGCCGAAAAACATGCCTACCAGAAAAACTGTCTGCCAGTTAAATACCAGCATATATGCCCGGTACTGGTCAAATCCCATTAAAAAACCACGGATAGCAATTTCCAGAACAATGCTGACAATAAGCAGTTTAAAAGAAACCCGAACCGTCCTCATACAGACTGCCCAAATAATCAATACGTGGATATAAGTACCAATATACCAGGTCGTTGGGTTGGACGGGAAATAATCAAGCAAAACATTAATACCGAAAAAAAACGGTAGATAATTACTTTCGCACAGGTTGCCTGTAAAGACCCCATGTAAAACGCTTAATGTCAGCGCAAAGAAAAGCCCCCAGAAATAAATTTTAAACAGCCGATTAAATAAAACAATACGAAGGGGTCTTTTCTCCCGGGCCAGTTGCCACCCCATAACAAAAATAAAAAACACAACACCAAGCTGCTTAAGCCGAACAGGCAATGTCAAAGTATTCGTAAGATCCCCATCCAAATGCCCAAAAACAATAAGTAGCATCCCCACAGCTTTAAACCAGTCAATAAAAGCAACCCGACCAGATCTATCAGCGATGACCTTAGACCTATCAGCTATCTCCTGTGAGCTATGAGCCATGAGCTAAATCAATTTTCCGAATAGCCCGAAAAGGATTCCCAGCCCCAACAACTCCATCCGGCACACTACTCGACACCACAGCCCCGGACCCGATTAAGCTGCCTTTTCCAACATCAGCCATCAAAATCACACCTTCCCCCAGCCAGGCATTCGGACCAACACATACCTGCACTTTATTCTCAGGATTAAAGGCGGTCCATTTCCCATCCTTTCCCATTTCATGCTGGGTTTTACCGCTGAGCACACTCACCCGAGACCCAAGCAAACTGCTCTCTTTAAGCCACGATGACCCAACCATGGAATATGGACCAATATAAACATTTTTTTCGATTTTAACTTCCCTGTGTGTGCAGATGGTACCAAAGCCAATATAACATTCCTTATGACAATACTCTAATACCTGACGGTAAAAAGCCGCCCGCAGGTAAGAGCCCGGCAATCCAGGCATTATAGCCCAAAACTGGGCGAAAAAAGAAAAAATTGATTCCGCATACTTAAGTGTCCTTTTTTCCAGGTTCACCAAAACCGCCGACGGAAAAACAATGACAGTGGCAACAAAAAATGTGATCTGTTTAACAACGCTCCTCACCCGTCATATTCCTTTTCTTTTTAAACCGCTCGGAATGCAGACTTTCCTCTGATAACAAAACCTTGACAGGTATTTTATAAGATTCAAGCCGCTCCTTGCAGAAAATTCTCATGGCTGATTTAAATTCCGACAGAGAAACAGTAGCTTCGAGCTTTACAACAGCCGCAACCATCTGACCGGTAAGGGGATTGGAAGCACCATAAACCACCACATCCTCAACTTCAGGCATGCTCTGCAAAACAGATTCAACTTCCACCGGGAAAACCTTATTGCCCCCCACATTGATCAGTTCGCTCTCCCTTCCCAATATTTTCAACCAATCGCCATTCCGCTCCACCATATCACCGGTATCAATGTATCCATCCTCAAAAGGACTTACCGCATTCAAATATCCCAACATGGAATATGCTGATTTTATCCAGAGCCTGCCGTCCTTAATCCTGACATCAAAACCATTTCCACCGACTTTAACCCACAACGTGCCGTCTTCCCTGGATTTCGTTTGGAGGATACCGGTTTCGGAAAGGCCATACGTCTGTTTGAACCTTACACGGGGAAGGAGCGATTGAATCCTTTTCAATGTAATTTCCTGCATGGGCTCGGTGCCGTACGTGATCAGCTTCAAACTGGACAAGTCATAACGATTGATCATATTCGAAAGAATCAACAGGTTTAAGAAAGTCGGAGACGTTGGCAGAAGTTCCCCTTGGTTGTTCTGAATACATTGACATACCTCTTCCGGCATTCTTGATTCTGGAATGACCAGCACTCCCCCGTTCCAAAGGCTGTACAAGAGGGTATTAACGCCACCAATATGATCCATCTGAAGGAATATTAACGTCCGCCAGGATTTTCCACCGGCTTTATACGCCCCTGCAAGCCGGTCCAGATTGTGAACTATTCCTTTTGGAGAACCGCTGCTTCCGGAGGAAAAAAGAACAAGCCCGGCATTCCCCATAGATCGAAGCTGACGGTACAGGTCATTATTAAATGAAGCAGCATTCCTTTCTCTGATAAAAATCTGATTGTTCTCGTCAATCCCTGCAACAACACTGACGCCTGCGATCTCCATGAAATCGTCATGCTTTTGCAGGGAATCTTTTGAAAGTGGAACAATAATATTCCGGTTCCGGGCCAAGGCCAGAAAAAGTGCTACGCCCTGAAAAGAATAATCCGTCATGGCTCCTGCCACACTTCCGGGAGGTATGTGTTCAGCCATCTGACCTTGAAAAAAAAGTACCTGTGCCGCCAACTCGTTGAATGAATAAGAACGGCCCCTGTCGATCATACAGGGTTGATCCGCGTATTTGCCTATTTGTTTCAGTAAACAATTCATAATCTCACCCCACTCCGCCAAGGTAAATCACCTGTCCGGTAATCATGCCGGACAAAGGAGAAAGAAAAAAATCAATCACATTGGAAACATCCTGGAACTCTGCAAGTTTATGAATCGCCTGTTGTTTGACAAGGGCATTGATCTTTTCTTCTCCCACACCTTTAATCAGGTCCGTACGGATCGGAGCCGGACCCACCGCATTACAGGTAATGTTCATTGCACCCAATTCCTTTGCCAGAATCCGGGTCATGGTCTCCACAGCGCTTTTAGACGCGGCATAAAGGCTCTCGCCAGCCAACCTTAAAGGAACAGCCACAGTCGAAAAATTCACAATTCTTGGACATTCGGAATTCTTAAGAAACCGGACAGATTTCTGAAGGACGGAAAAGCTGCCAAGTACATTGACGGAAAAAATTTTCTGGGCTGTTGTATAAGGAGTTAGATTGAGCAGATTCATACTTGCAATCCCGGCGTTGTTAATGATCGCATCAATTTTTCGTGTTTGTTTTTTTATGAGATCAAACATCCCGGTAATACTTTGTTCATCCGCCAGGTCCGTTTGAATCCAATTGAACCTGTCATGCTTTAATTCCGGTTCGTGTCTGGAACATCCGTATACAACCCAGCCTTTTTCAAGGTAATATTCTGTAAGATATTTTCCAATCCCCCGGCTGGAACCGGTAATCAGCATGGTGGAATGATCAGCATTCATTTTTGACTTTCTCCAAAATATATTGGGAAAGACCTGAAATTGTGCGGAAAGGACTGTTTTTTTGAGACAGGGCATGATCATCTAAAATTGTAATCTGAATCCCTTGATCATCAAACCCATCTTCAAGGTCCATCAGCAGATTCAAAAGTCCCATGGAATCAAGATGACTGCCCTCTCCAAACAATACATGATCAGGTTCAATGGTTATTTGCCCGGATTCTACCAGCCCCATGTTTAATCTTTCAATGCAAGCGACAATTGATACTTCAATCTGATCTCTCGTTATATCCATCTCGCCTCCTCTCCATTAGGTTAGGTTTATCTATATAGGTTTATCTGAAATAATAATCCGATTTTTCTTTTTAGATACACGAACCTTTTCCAACGTGATTAAACCATATCGATCAAACAACACAATTCCTTTTTGGACTTCAGTTTTATTCGGGGCGATATTTTTCCAAAAAACCTTTTTTCCTTCCGGCCAATGAAATTTTTGCACTCGCCTCGGGGTAATATCAACGGTGCAGGTCGATTCAGGTGCTTCGTTCATTAAAGCAGTCGTCATTTCGAATCGGCCCGGTTCATCAATAATAGACTGATCTTCCCAGAACAACCACCTGTTAATCTGTCCGGTCTGGTCGCCATCGCTGGGGTCCCCATTCCCAGGATTATCATCAAGGCTACAGTGAGTGAATGCCGGTAAAGGCCTATCAACGCGAATATCCAAAGGCATGACCCGTTGGCTTCCATTTCCAGGCATAACGGTTCGCTCTCCATGGCCCTTTTGTCCCCACATAAAGAGATGAGGACGGCGAGTGTTTTGAAGCGCATTTAGAAATTCAACAGCCTGTTCCCATCCAATCTGGCTGTCATTTTTCCCATTACAAAACGTAAGAAAACCTATCTCTGCTTTTGGATGCGCATATAAGTATTTTGCGTCGTTATAATAATCCCAGACAGGTGTCCCATCTTCGAATAAAACTTGGTATTCAGGGTTTCCCCAAACTTTTTCATATGAACTCCTAAATTGTGGAGATTTTTCAGGAATATGAACACCGACCCAGGATCTTGCCCAGGCAATTTGCTTTGGATAACGAATGGCTGTCATCAAGCTGCCGGATCCTCCCATGGAAGAACCCGCAATAAATGTTTGGGATAAGTCAATCTGCCATTTAGAATTTTGCTTAAGATAAGATAAAAATGAAAAAAGACGATTCGTCGTATAGGGTATTATTCTCCCGTTTCGCCATTCGTGTGCTGATTTCGGTGGATCGTCAGAAAAGAAGTTTTCATGATATCCAGTCCACCAGTCATATGGGAATTGGTTCGATGCAAGTAGAATAGCCCCTTTTTCTGCATTATTCCACCAGGCGTATCCGCCGAGAAGATTTCCTCCCCAGGCGTGAAGATGAATACCCACCGGAGCTGGAACCTTCACATTTTTAGGAACAGCTACCAGGTAATCAAAAGGCATATTCACTTTACTTGCATTGGGTGGAGACTCCCAGCGGGTATAAAAATATAAGGTGGCATTTCCAATATATTGAAAGCTATCAGGGGTCTCAACTCGCTGGAGTATGGGGCTTCCAGGCCCAATCCTCTCTTGAACAGGAACCTTTAATGAATTGCTGTCAATCCTGATCTCTTTATTTTCACGGCCTTTGATTAGGGCTGTGACAGCGTAAAAAAAAGGTCCTTGTTCATTCGATTTAAAAACAAAAAATCCCTTGTTTATATCCAAAGGATTCTTTTGCTTTCTTAGAACATACCTAACGGCTTTCCTATTTGCATACTTTTCCTGGTTTGTGTAAATTCCATAAAAATATTGATTCCAACCTGAAAAAGAATCAGTGGATGCTATGGGGGTTAATCCGTCTATGCTGTTAATCTGTTTTTCGGATCGATATAAATTATATGTGATGCCGTTCTGATTTTTTTTGTGTGTTTGGAAAAATTTACCATAGCTGGGAGCGGGTTGCTTAAAATAGCTACTCACCATATCGAAAGTCAAAAATGTTTGCCCATTAGTATGCCAGGCTTCTATTCCCGATACCTGCTTTGAAAGGATATCCCGGACCTCTATCTCCAATACATTGCTGGAGATATTTCCTAAAATAGCTTTGAATCGGTATTTCCCAGGAGTGGAAATTGAAAATTTCGGGTTGGCAGGATCAATACCGTTTACTTTTTTGTTAATACACTGCAGTTGATCAGGATCTATTGTTTTTTTTGTACCGTCTTCATATATTACCTCTGAATTTAACCGGGCCAAGTCATATCCGTGGCTATAAATGGAGGGTTTGCTGGAAGATAAGATTACTTTCTGAATACGTCTCGCTTTTGTTGTACTATTTTGATCCGCACCAATATTTATATTTGATTTTGGAGATACATTAAGATTTGGAAAAAAAATTCCTTTACCGTGAACAGCTTTGATGTAGCCGTCAAGGTTAAGATTCCCCTCTTTAGGGGAGACAAACCAGGAGTTTCTAGCCGAGGTGACGTTGTTGAATACCTGAGCGGTTCCCCCGTCTCTATCCCGAATGCTTTTATTAGATAGATTATTTGAAATTACAATGTCATGTGAATCTTTAAATCGATACTCGATAGCATTGGGATAAGCTGAGTCGATGTAAATCGTATTATTAAAAACAGATATTTGGCTTGCATTGCATAGATAAATACCGGTGTCTCTTACAACATGAATGTAATTATTAACAATTTGACCCGAGACAAGTGGTGAGTTATCAAGCCCAAACATCACCCCTCGATCACAATTGATAATTTTGTTGTTTGTAACAATGATGTTTTGGGAGTGATTCCAGAAATGAATCGCACCTTCTGTTAGTTTCCCTCCAGGATTGCGTATGTTTCTGAATACATTATTTTTAACCACCCACTTTTCACCATGGTGAATATCAATACCGCCGGTATAAAATTGAAATGCCTGACCTCGGGAAAATTCAAAAATACAGTTTTTGATCAACCCATTAGAGGCAAATCTATTTGGCGTTCGTTTGTCATATGAGCCTTTAAGTAGTTGCTCTCCGGTATCATAAAAGTGGACATTGCTGATGGATATGTTTTTAATTCCCTCTTCACCATGTATCTGAACGGCGTGGCGTTTTGTCTCTCCAATTTTTAGATTTTCTAAATATACGTGATTCCCTTTGATACTGAATACATTCGTAACATTTCCTTCTAGACCTTTGCCCTTAATTGTAACAGCATCTTTTTTTCCTGAAGCACTTTTGTAAGTAACATAGTCCCCTGTAATCGTTATTACGTTAGGAACATTGTATGTGCCATCTTGCAGTAATACCGTCAGATTCCCTTTTGCATTCTGTTTGACTGTTTCCATAAGCTCATTAACGTTAGAAACAATAACTGTTTCAGCAAAGGCAATGGCCTCCAATGATACTACAAGGAAGCATATGAATAGACTAAAGCTTACCGGTCTGATGACATAGCGTTTCATTAATTTTTTACCTTCATCATGTTGTAACTTTTTTTGAGACAAATCTGATATAGAGCATTGTTGAACAGCAGTAGGACAAAAAAGATTTCGTAATTATTCAAACTCAAAAATAAGGAACAGGTTACCATTCCGGTAAACGAAGCTGTGCTGGCTCTGGAATATAAATCTATTTTCCTTTTTTCTTCATCTTCAGGGAAAAATTTGCACCAATACCAAATTTTTTTTGAGCGAAGATAAAAACCCAAAATAATCGCTATATAAGCAAACCCTGCTCCGATACCAGATTCTGCGACATACTGGACAAAAGTATTATGCGCAACCATGGGCCTGCTTCCACCAAAACTGGTCATAGCGCTGACAAAAGATCCCAAGCCAACACCTGTCAGCGGATGGGCCTGAACCATACGAAATCCACATGACCACGCCATCAAGCGGTCTTCGGCAGACTTGTCGCCCTGGTAATCAGAAATCATTTGACTTCTATCATCCATCACATTACCTGCCTGCCACTGATAAAATAATAAGAAAAAGGTCAAAAGTGGTATCGCCATTATTTTTTTTTTTGAAAGCAATAAAACGCATAACAGAACAGAGGCGATTCCAAGTAAGCCGCCCCTGGATCCCGTCAGAAAAACAGCATGCCAGCTTAAAGGGATAGTGGCCCACAACCCCCAACGCAGCCAAAGCCTTTTAACCTGCCACCCCAAGTAATATACAAAAGGGCCTCCGGTGACAAACACCATCGCAAACGCATTTTCATCGCCATAAATGGAACCTGTACTGCCGATCGGGCCTCTCAAGCGCCCAAGGTTAAATTGAGACCAGTTTTGTGACAAATATTGATCATTTGCCCAATAAGTTAGG
The DNA here is from genome assembly GCF_963666675.1 of uncultured Desulfobacter sp. Classification (NCBI taxonomy): domain Bacteria; kingdom Pseudomonadati; phylum Thermodesulfobacteriota; class Desulfobacteria; order Desulfobacterales; family Desulfobacteraceae; genus Desulfobacter; species uncultured Desulfobacter sp. Next base: position 1,219,168 of record NZ_OY762929.1, read on the forward strand.
TAGAGGGTTGATACAACAAATACAATAATTAAGTAATGCAGTTTGTTGATTTGGTTGATTTCCAAAGATGCACAAAAATAAAAAATGAATACGGTGTTGCTTAAATGTAATAAATCGGTAGGACTTAACCCGGAATGGCTAAAATATGAAACATAAGGTCCTGAATGGTAAGAGAAAACTATGAAAAACCAAAGAAGTGCCGGCCAGAGATTTTGCCGATTCAATAGGAAATGATAGTCTTTTTCGGTGGTAAAAAGCGAAATTCCAATGCCGCTTAATGTAGAAAGCGCCACGATTAAAGATACCCGCAATCCTTCGAAATTCCACCACCAAATATATTGCGGGCCAAGAATCGCTAACAGGTAGTATGCAATTATTCCGATCCACGGCTTTCGCAGAGTTGTGCAACCTGTTGAGGCAATTAATAAGACAAGAATCAGTTTTCCCATTATATATATTTACATAGATTTATTGGGTTAATTTAGGAGGGGAATAGTTTAATTTTGTCTTATAAAAAAAGATAATAGTAAATAATGCCATGATTGTATATGAAATGGAAGATGCAATAGCGGCACCAGCGGCACCATAAATGGGTATGAGTTTAAAATTAAAAAATAAATTAACGAAAAGGCCGACTAAGTTAACGACAAGCATCCAAGAGGGATTTCCTCTTGCAGAAATATCCACGCCTAATATTCTAACAAATGGATACATCATGATACCAGGTAAAAGATACAGCAACGGATGATATGATGGTAAGTATTGCTTACCGTAAACCATTAATATCGCAACTTTCCCAAAACCAATGATTAATAAACTACCTATGCAAATAATAATAAATGAAGAAGACATGACTTTTATAGTTTGAGTTTTCGTATTAAATGATTTGGAAGCAACATTCGGGAATAAAACCATAGAAACTGAATCAGGAAGTATCCAAATAATTTCAGCAAAAGAAACAGCAATTGAATAGAATCCGACTATTTTATCATCAGATGTTATATACTTAAGCAGGTAAATATCTATTCTTAAGTTAAGATACGAAATTAACATAGCGGCATATATGAATATGCCGTACTTCAAGAATTTCGACCACACTTTTATATTTATTGGGGGTAAATTTAAAAGCCCTTTGAACGAATGTATCGTGAAGACTGCTGTTAAAAAATAAAAAATTACATTAGCAATGATTATACCATCTATTTCGTATCTAAAAATTACAACGAAAATGAAAACAGAAAGTAATTTTATTATATTGGTAATGATAGAAATGTTATTTGAGAGAGTAATTCTATTTAACCCAATTATAATTCTATTAAGAAAGTTAGTTAGAAATACAAACGGAATGAAAATGAGAGAAAAAATAATCCATCTTTGAGGGAAGTCACTCCATAAATAACTATGAAAAGGGTAAAGTAAAATATATAATAAAATTGAGAATGCACTTAAAATAAGAGTGGCCCAAAAGGCAGACCCCAATATTAAATCCAACGATATTTCTTTATTCGCGGAAAAATAGCTGAAGGCACTGCCAAGGCCAAAATTCAATGTCATGAAAAGGACCATTGGTAAATTCAGTATTAAAATTGCTTTACCGTTATTTTCTGGTCCTAAATACCTAGCAACAATAATGCTACTAATTAGACCAATGCCCATCAACCCAAACTTAGAACATACCGTAAATAGAATGTTTTTGTAAAAAAGGGACCTATTCATCATATGATATATTACTTTATATAAATAAGCCTTTTCGGAACTCTATTAAATTTATATTTTCCTCTTGAAATTGCATAATCGGAAAAAAAATTAGTCGCTATGTTTCTTACGAAAAGGGCCAATTCTTCATTTACCGTCTCTAAGTTGACAATAAATTGTCCCCCAATTTCTAAAATTGTATACAAATATTTTATTGTTGACTCCGTAACGAGTTTAGAGTTCTTTTGACTAAAATCTTCAAGGACTACTTCCTGAACTTTGAAGCCGAAGAAAGAGGTGTTCTCGATTATATTATTGGAATCTGAGTCGGAATTAAGCAAATCAATGTTAAAAAAACCTGGTTTATTAATAGAGCCATTAGAGTACCTTAATCTAACGCATCCCTGAAATTCATTTCGTGGAACCTGTCTATTTTTCAATAGTTGATTTCCCCATCCTAAAAAGGAACTAATCCTTGTCCTGGCATGTATAAAATTTATTTTTTTTTTATTAATGTCTCTCTCTTTGCCACCTCTATATTCTTCTATAATATATTTACTTTTCCTGTGAGACTTTGATAAATATTGAATAGATTTATTTCCATATTGGTTTTCAACCATGGCACCAAATATTCTAAGCGAAGAATTGGCCAGCAAAATATTGTCCCCTTTTTTGATTGGCATTTTCATCAATATATTTTCTGCTATATCCTTATCACAAAAGAAACAAGAACCACGAATAACAGACCATTCCTTTGTTATAATATCAAATCCCTTGTTCAAAGCCCATAAAACATCTTCGGGAAAAGAATTAAAAACTTCTTCCCTTTTTTGAACAGGAGAACTATTCCCTACAACTTTAACATTTTTTCTACTAATTATAGTTCTAAATTCAGAAATAAAGCCATGTGACTTAATGATAATATCATCTTGTAAAAACAAATAATGATCTGAAATTTTTTCGGCAGAATCCTGCCACAACAAAAATTGTTGAAATCCACCCCAATCCCAGCCCTCATTTTTTTTAAAAATAACTAATATGTTATTTTCTTTAAAATAATTTAGTAATTTAAAATTTATTTCATCAATGCGCTTGTGTGATAAAATATAAATTCTGATATCTCCATAAATTTGCTCTTCTTTGATTTGAACAACTTCTTTTATGAGAGCATCATACAATTCCTTGTATTTAAAATGCCAACCACACAGTACTATAGATAGCTTTTCAGTAACACTCATAGTTTTCAACCATACATTTATGATTACAAAATACTTTCGATATAAACCAATTTTGCAGAAAGATTATTCTGATAATATATCGTGAATAGGACAGACCTGGCAAGTCGGTGTGACATACCTCACCTCGCAGTTAAGCCAATGACCAGTCCTGTCGTAAACGGTGCTTCTTGTATGGCGAATTACGTCCATAACGTCTTTAGATTTGGCACTGCCGTTGTTGACAATAAAATTGGCATGAATAAGGGGGATTTGGGCACCTCCAATACAAAATCCTTTAAGCCCGCATTTTTCAATAACAGCCCCGGGAGGTCCAATCGTTGTGTACATCTCTGGATTACTAACAAAAACAGAGCCGCAATTGGGCTGTCCAAATGGAAACTTTTCCCTGCGTGATTTTAAAATTTTCAGCATATCCCTGCGAATAACGCATGGTTCCTTATGACGGCAAACCAGACGGATCTTAACAATGACGCTGTCAAGTTTCTGAAATGCGGATTTCCGGTAACCAAATTGACACGTGTCTTTCTTTCTGGTTTTGAGGTTGCCCTCTTTGTCCACTGTAATAACATGCTCAATATTATTGCTGATGCTTTGCTGCATTGACCCGCCATTCATTGCCACCAAACCACCAAGTGTTCCAGGAATCCCAATAGCATGCTCTAAGCCTGTTAAACCTTTTTTCCCGGCATTTCTAACAAGCTTCGGTACAAACACACCGGCTTCTGCATCAATGCAGTTATCTTGAATTGAAAAACGAGAAAGATAACGTCCAATCTTGATCACAACTCCTCGCACGCCGCGATCATCGAAAAGCAGGTTGCTGCCGTCACCAATAAAAATGTGGGGCAGATTATACTCGGTCAATTTCTTCCTTAAAATTTGGACTTGTTCAATACTTTCTGGCTGGACAAGCAAATCCGCAGGTCCTCCGATTTTCCAACTGGAGTGGCCGGATAGATGGACATTGGGTTCCGTTTTACCTGCTTTAAGTCGAACAATGGCCTTAAGGGCACTATCCATACGAAATGTTACCCCCCAACGCCTTTATTTTTTCAACAAATGCATTGTACCCTCTTTCGATCTGCCAGGCGTCTTGGATCAGCGTCTCTCCGGATTCAGCTCCCAATCCGGCTAACGCCAGGGCAATTCCCGCACGAAGGTCCAGCGCCCTGACATTTGCACCATAAAGGGAGCCATGACCTTTAATCCTTAACAAGTTTCCCTTGATGGCATATTCGAGCCCCATCTTTTCAAGTTCATTTACATAGGCGTAGCGGCCTGGAAACCTGAGATCAACAATAACACTTTGCCCTTTGGCAAACGCACCGTATACAGCCAACAAAGGTTGCATATCTGAATTTATTCCGGGGAACGGGCCTGTACTGATTTCCAGTGGATAGCACTTGCCACCCCGGACAATCATACTGTTTTTTCCTTTGAAAAAACGCGTGCCGCTTTCTTTTAAATGGATAAGAGGGACTTCAAGATCTTTGAACGGAAAATTCTGAATTTCAATTGAACCTCCTGTTATAGTCGCTGCAACCATCCATGTCAGCGCTTCCATATTATCCGGCAGTACGGAATAGGTTGTTCCGGCCAGCCCATCTTTACCGGTCACTTCAATGTGTTCCTGTCCATAGACTTTTATGGACGCTCCCATGCTGGACAAAAATTTTATGAGGTCTAATATTTCCGGCCGTATATGCGGGTTCCAGATTCTTGTCGTTCCCTGGGCAAGGGTGCCACAAATTATGGCGTTTTCAGTGGCTCCAGTGGATCTGATGGGCAGGTGGATATCAGTTCCCTTTAACCCTTTTGGGGCACTCGCAAATAGATACTCCCCTTTTGCCCACACCGTTGCGCCTAATTTAATTAACAGCATTTCATGTAAATCATATTTCCGTTCCCCGAGTTTACAACCGCCGGGCAGAGGGACGGCGCCTTCACCATTTCTGGCTGTAAGCGCGCCAAGAATCAAAAGCGTATTTCGGATTGACCGGCCTTCCCAAACCAATTCGGTTTTTATCTTGTTCGGTTCTTTAATGATAATTTGATCATCGGATACCTCACATCGTTTACCCAGAGCCTCTAACATCCGGACATGAACTTGCGCATCCAGCAGGTGTTGCGGATAGTTGTTCAGAACAATGGTTTCTTTGGTTAGCAGCGATGCAGCTAACAGCCTGAGGACACTATTTTTAGCTCCGCTGACGTGCACTTCTCCTGCCAACCTGGATGGCTGAATAAGATAGGCAATATCCTGATGTGAATTTTCCAATTATATTGTCTCCATGACTTAACCGTGTTTCCTAACGACTGACAGAATATATGAAATATCAGTCGGTTGATTCGTTTCTAATACTTTTCTTTAAAATATGAACTGCCTGATCCATAAAAATGGGTAAAAGGCATTTGGTAAAACTGAACCAGCAGAAACCTTTTGAAATTATAGTCTTTTGTTTTATCATTATTTGATATCGTTCAAAAATTTTACCGCTGCCATTAACAACATCAATCTGAGAACTTATGTAGGCTTTGGAAAAGGTCCCTATTTCTTTAGCATAGGCACTGTCTTTAAACAGACGCTCTATTTGATTTGAAAGTTTATTTGCCGGCAAAGGGATTTTTTGGTTCCTGCCGCTGAAATTATACCAGGCAATTCCCTCAATTTCATCCGGTTGAACAGTGCCTGCAAATCCATTTTCGCCAACAATTAGAGTGGGACAACCGTATGCCATTCCTTCAAACGCGCTTCTACCCACACCGATAACTATGTCAGCTTGCTGTAGAAGCCTAAACGCTTTTTGAAGTCTGCCGGTAAGAACAATGAAATTCTTTCCAAAAGCCTTATTGATACTTGCACAACGATTATTAACTTCATCAAATAGCTGTCCTTTGCCGCCGATTAAGACCAGCTGGAATTTATACCCTTTGTTATAAAGGATCTCAACGGCATCAATGACTTTGTGGATAGATTTTATTTTAGTCCCGTCAAACGAACTGATCATCATTATTTTTTGCAAATCGGAAACAAAACCAAATTCTTCTGCTTCCTCGTCAGAAAACAAAGAATCCGGATGCTTTATTTCAGATAGATCCAAACGGGTTCTGATGACATCTACATTATGGACAGGCCATTTGAATTTGCTGACCATTTTGTGTTTTTGCTCTTCAGAAAAAACAATGAGTTTGGAAGCCAACGGAAGATTATAATAAGGATCAACCCCCCCACATAAAGTACAGATAACCGGTGTACTCTCTAAAAGACCTGCTGGATATGCATGCATGTAGGATCTGGCATCAAACGCATGGATCAGATCAATTTTGTGTTTTGTGATTATCTGCCGGATTTTATTTACCGTGGAAAAGGATCTAATCGTAAAATAGGTCTGCTTAGTTCCCTGATATATGGGGATATTGATTTCTTCAAAAGGCATTTCCTTTCTGATTTCTTCGGTCATAGCGCCATTGGCCCCTGAAAATACAGGCTCAATGCCATATTTGCGCATTTCCTTCGCGGTTGTGAAGGCTGAGAGAACATGCCCTCCTAATAGAGCTTTAAAAACGATAAACAGTACTTTCATGTAGTAAATAAATCCTTCGCTATATTGAAACCGCTTTTTATATAGAATTCAACCTATTCCGAATCTTTAAGTTTAAAAAGGAAGTCTCTGTATGACAATTTGTCCGTTAAAATATATTTGTCTGATATGTATTGATCCACTTTCGCAAATTTTGTGTCGTCAAGGCATTCTATCAATAAGTATTTCGGTTTATATTTTTCAAAATTCAGTCCTTTTAGAACTTCTAACTCATAACCTTCTACGTCTAAGGAAAAAAAATCAATATGATCCGGTTTTACTTCATCTAAAATAGACGTAATCGTCCTGCCGCGCACCTGCAACATTTCGTTTTTACGACCTGCATCATTACTTCGAGTTTCAATAGCAGACATTGCATGTTTGTTTTCCATTAGCACCATATTTTCTGATTCGTTTGCGACTATCGCGCAATTAAATTTATAAGCATTTTTCCTATTGAACGATAGCCGTTTAAACATGTCGGGCATTGGCTCAATTAAAATACCATGCCATCCCAAAATTTCATCCAGAAAATAAGTATTGCTTTCAAACACCCCGTCTACAGCACCCGCTTCAATATAAAACCCTTTCTTCGGTAGAAATTCCTGCAATTGGTTTTCAATATTATTGTAACTTGGCTTAGAGTATCGAGTTGATCCAAAGCTTTCGAAAAGTTTTCTTCGCAAGGCCGTTAGGCACCACAGAGGTAACATCAAATTCTCCTATTTTTCTGATATTGGATATAGAATACTGTAGACATAAAAATGACGAGCCGTTCCCATTCTCCTTACAGCGGCGTGTTTTGATAGATATGGTCCATTCGACGATTTCTTCGTTCCATGGAAAATTTAGATCTTGCAGTTTCAAGTGCCGCCATACCAAAATTTTTTCTGCTTTCCGGGGAAGCTATCAGTGTACATAATGCTTCATACACGCCTTGCGTGACGTGATCAAAAAAAGATTGAGGGATGCGATTTACCTGATATCCTTGGAAAAGAGATTCAGGATCAAACTGTTTAATTTTAATTAAAAAACCTGTTTTACCATGCTCGACGATCTCTGGGATGGCAAAACAATCTGTAGTGATTATCGGGATGCCAAAAGCCATGGCCTCAAGAAATGCAAAACCAAATGCTTCATAATAGGTCGGGGATAAAAAGATGTCTGTTTTGGGTAGAATATCATTGATCATTACCGACCTGGGAACACGGCCCATTTGAATAGACGGATTCAATTCTATTTTTTTTAAATATTTTAGCTTTAGTTCCTGATTGCCGGTATTAAAGTCAATTTCAGGATCACAACATAACCTCAGTCGTATTTCGGGATATAGCTTTTGGGTTTCTTCAAACGCATCTACCGCGTTTGCACCACCTTTCCTGAAGAAATCACCACCAAAAAGGATGTGGATTTGTTCAGATTGAAATTGGATTAATGAATCATCCATTTGCCTGACTGCCGGATACACGACTTTTGTTTTTTCAAGAATTCTGCTGCAAGTAACGTTTCCATAAGACGACAAGGTCTTTTTTCCAGCCTCACTCCAGAATATTAATTGTTTAAAATTGTCTTTTCTGAAAAGTTGCCCCATATAAAGAGCACGGATTTTTTTCGGTATAGGCGCACCTAAAAAATTGAATGCTAAGGCTTCCTGGAAATTCGCGATAGAATATATCCAGTCATTATCTGTAACGATTGGACTTATAGACGCCTCAATGAGGTCATGATTTGGACTGTTAAATGTTCTGAAATATCCTTTGATTGGACTTTTAAAAAAACGATGGGTTTCTTTTTGAGGATGTAAGAAGGAATAAGTTACGTTTGGACCGGGGAACTCACTATATTCTTTCACCATGCCATGTGCTTCGGTCAACCCAATTTTCAGCTTATTCATTTTTTCTCCATGCAAAAATACATAAGTTTTTCAAAGCCATTCTTAGTTCTGATTTGTGATTTTTTTGTAAAGATACAAGTAGTTGTACGCCATCGCAGATGCTGAATAATTTTGTAGTATAAAACGATAAGCTGTATTGACAAGAGGCTTGATATTTGGAGATTCGATCATGCATTGAAGTTTGTCGAGTAGGCTGTCCGGACTGCCCGGCGAAAATAATAACCCCGAGATTGAATCCTGCACCAACATTTTGCACCCCGGGATGTCGGAGGCAATAACCGGAACTTTTTTCCCCATGGCTTCCATAAGACATCTTGGAATCCCCTCGGACAGTGATGGAAGAACGAAGATATCGAAGCCGTTTAGATAATCCAGTCGGTTTGGCTTAAATCCCATAAAATGAACATGGTCCATTACACCAAGGTCCATTGCAAGAGAATAAAGAGGTTCCTTTTCTTCCCCTTCACCAATGAGCACCAGTTTAAATTTGGTGTTTTTCAGCTTGGCAACTGCCTTTATCAGCGTGTCCAGCCCTTTGCCTTTAACAAGTCTGCCAATGTAGCCAATGATGAGATGTCCCTGTTCCCGCCAAGTGATGACTTCAGGCGCGGTGTCCTGGGCCGCATCGAGTTCCAAAAAATCGACACCATTTTTAATTAAATGCAGCTTATTATTTAAAAATGGCCAGGCCATTAACCCATAATGTAATTCTTCAGATAAAGGGGCCACAGCATTCATGCCTGCAAAGATCAAACGATTGAACAGTTCATAGAGGCGAAGCTTAAAATCTGGATGTTTTGTCCATCCATGGGGGGTTGAAACAATTTTGCATTTTGTGCCTGCCACACCTGAAAGACCCACCATATCCTGCTTGTATCCATGGGTATGCAGGATATCAATATGGTTTTTAATAATGTATTGTTTCAGTTGTCTGGCAGCAGCGAAATTGTATTTGCCGTAAGCGGTGAATATCTTGGTTTTGATCCCCAGTTCATCAGCCCGCAAACAAAGCGGGACTTCCAGGGAAGGGTCATCTTTGACGGCAGATACAATGGAGTACACCTTGGTTGGATTAAGGTTTCTTACCAGTGCGAGGATCCATCTTTCTGCACCGTAAAGGCCTGTTGGGCTGCCGAGTTGGAGCACGCGAATGGGTCTGTTTAAATTATAGCTCATAGAGGTTAGCTCATGGCTCTTAGCTGATAGGGATTGAAAGAGAGCTTTAATGGCTCTGAACTCAATTGTAGTTTTTTTCCCAGAGGCCGAGCATCATCAGGCTCCATAGGAAAACACTGTGGTCAATTTCTCCTGTTTGGTGCTGGCCAAAAATTCGGTTCAGGCAATTTCGATCAAGGGTGCTATTGATTAGCCGGCTGTTGTTTATAGTATCCTGAAGGATATCTTTTAAGTCATTTCGGAGCCAGTCTGCAGCTGGAATGGAAAACCCCTGTTTGGGAAGTTTTTGGATTTCAGGCGGCAACTTTTGGCCGACCAAGTAACGCAGTACTTGTTTGCCGGATCCGTTGCTTAATTTCAGGTTGCAAGGCAGTTTGGTTGCAAATTCCATTACCCGGTAATCCAGGAGGGGATTTCGGACCTCAAGGGCGTGGGCCATGCTCATCCTGTCTACTTTGACCAGAACGTCGTCAGTCATATAGCCTTGGATATCAATGTGTTGGCATTTTGAAACCGGATCGGGCGCATTGCTTTGCTGGTAGGCCGGGATGACCATTTCCGCAGGAGAGAATCCCTTTAGGGTATCCATGAAATCTTTTGAATAGAGCGTTTTCCGGATGTCTGTTCGCAACCAGATCAAATCGTTGTAATAGGCTTGTGCATCACTGATGGATAAATTTTCAAGAATGGTTTTAAGGCGCAGGTATTTAGGTAGTCCGGCATTGGCCGGATATATTCGCCCCAAAAGTGAAAACAGGCCGCTTCGAATAACAGAAGGTATCCTGGATCTCAACCTGGATTCCATTTGATGGGGCACATACCTGAACGTATACCCACCAAAGGCCTCATCCCCGCCGTCTCCGGAAATGGCAACGATCACATTTTTGCGGGCCATTTTGCAGACGTGCCAGGTCGGCAAGGCACTCGAGTCGGCAAAGGGTTCATCGAAAAAGGTTGCCATCTGTTCAATCGTTTCAGATGCATTGGGTTTGACAATAAACTCGTGGTGGTTTGTTGTCAAAAATTGGGCAATGGTTGCGGCTGCCGGTAGTTCACTGAACGTTTTGTTATCAAATCCAATGGTATTGGTGACAACGGGTTGGTCCATGATTTTGGACATGAGCGACACCACAAGAGAGGAGTCAATACCGCCGGATAAAAACGCTCCCAGCGGCACTTCGCTGATCAGGCGAATTTTAACCGCATCTGTCAACAACGCCTCAAGTTCTTCTGCTGCCTGGCCCATTGTCAGGGCTCTTGGGGTGCCGAAATCAAGTTCCCAGTATCGCCTTTTGGTGAGTTCCCCGGAGGGGGTTGCCATTAAAAGATGAGCCGGTGGTAATTTGTGTATATCTTGAAAAATAGAATAGGGCACCGGAATAAATCCCATCGTGAAGTAGCAGTCCAATGCTTTGGGATTAATTTGCTTTTTTGAAAATCCGCCAGCAAGAAGTGCCTTCATTTCTGATGCAAAGGCAAAGGTTTGGCCATCCCAGGTATAGTAGAATGGTTTTTTTCCCACCCTGTCCCGGGCAGCAAATAAACTTTGTTCTTTGACGTTCCAAATGACAAAGGCAAACATGCCGTTAAATTTTTTGACGCATTCTTTTCCCCATTCAATAAAGGCATTCAGGATGACTTCCGTATCGCTGTTTGTTCTGAATTTATAGCCTTTATTGGTCAGTTCTTTCTGGATTTCCTGGTAATTGTAAATTTCTCCGTTAAATACGATCTGAAAATTAGCGTCAAAGCTTTCCATGGGTTGCTGGCCTGAGGATAGGTCGATGATGCTCAGGCGTTTGTGTCCCAGGGTTGCATGCTCGTCCACATAAAAGCCTTCTTCGTCAGGCCCTCGGTGGGCAATGGCATCGGCCATCTTTTTTACACGAATGGCGGCCTCTTCTTTGTTGTGGCCTGGAAATGTTATGTATCCTGTTATTCCGCACATGGGTTAGCTCATAGCTGATGGCTCAAAAATTTTGAGTAAGCCCATTCTTCGTCAAAATTAAACAAAGAACCGATCCTATCCGATAAAATTTGCTTCTCAAATTCCATATTTTTGCTACGTTTCCAATATCAGATTAATTGTAAAACTTCGATTTATGGGAATAATTCTAACTGCCAGATATTGTCCGACAACTAACCACATTTATCCCTCAAAAATTGCTTTCTGCTGGATACCTTGGAGAATCTTGATCTCCTTTCGGATATTTTACGCAATCTGCCGGATCCAAATGTAGATATTATCAAGTGACCAATTTTTTAATCATACTAATCTCAATGCCGTTTCCTTAGCTTTAAGTGGTAGTTTTTAGGGTCAAATGGAATCGTTTCTGCTTCACACGGTGTCGTCTCGGAAATTTCCGGTTAGGTCGAATTCCCTCAGTTGTTTTTATGAATATATCCCTGAGCGACTCTACATATCCGGCAATTGAGTTTTTAGATCGTTCGAATAGCAAAACAATTGTATCTTTCATCAGGGACAATGCCTGGGCAAAATTGATCTGGTGTACATATTTCAGTGTCTCTGATTTTTTTATAATGTCATCGCGGGTTGTAGTGGCAATTACGGCGGTTAAATTCTTGGAAAACATTTTTGCATGGAAATCCTGATAAACGGAATGGATCGTTTTGCCAGAAAAATTTTCAATCTGAACTCTGTATTTTGCTGTTTTATAATCCTCTTCAATGGGCCATCTCAAATGGTACAGATTTGCAAAAAGCTCTTTTGGGAAAGCATCCATATCAGTCAGTGACGTGACAAGAATTTCGGTTTCACCAGAATCCAACTCAACTCGGATTAAACGCACTTCAAGGGGATGGACATCATATTCCAGTTCCCTGCATTTTTTCTTTGATAACGCTGATGCATGCAGTTTTACAATTTTTTCGGGTTTTCCGGACTCATAAAATCGTTTAACAACGTTCCATTTTTTGTATGAAATACGAGCACAAAATTGGGCTCCTTGTGCCAGGATGAGTTTGAACAGCCAATAGGCGGGGTATCCCCTGTCCAGCAGAATCAAATCTCGTTTCTCCAATTTCAAACAATGAAAAGCGGCCAATTCAATTTCACCTTCTTTTTTTGGAGATATAATTGCATCAATGGTGATTTTGTTTAAAACGTCAAATAGCTGGGACACTCGCGCTTTTGGACAAGGTTTTTCCCCTTTTTTAGAATGCCATACGCCAAAGTGTTCAATGATTTGTTCTTCATCAGGCACTCTGGCTGTACTGCCGTCGATAGCCAATAAATTGAATCCATACCACGTCTGAAAATCGAAATTTCGATAAAAGAAATCAATCATATGGTCATTGAGATCGACAAAAGCATCATATTTTAACTTAGCTCGGGCTTTGCTCAAGTTACCTTTATAAATGACACGTTTAGCAATCTCATGGTGAAAAAGCGCTTTATAAAAATTATCCAGTTCAGCCTGATATGAGCTATTGTTCATGTTCAAAAGAAAAAAAATGAGTCTCTGAAAAGATAGCAGACGGTTTCTTGTAAAATCGTTTTTATTTTCTTTGTTTTGATCACGAAAATTATCAGAGAAGATAAGGTTTTTTAGGGATTCGATTAGTTGTGGCACATTCGTTGAAAATCATGATCCGTGCCAAGACTGTTAAATTTTTTCATTTTTTTCTCCTTTTTTTTATGAACATAAAACTAAATTCCATGAATACAATATAGCATAACCTACTGAAATTTTAACCAATAACCATTAGCTCCTTAAGGAAACGGCATTGATACTAATCTTTGAAATTGCTAATGCTGAGATAATAGAAAAAGATAGTACTAAAATAACATTAATTACTTCATAAGATGGTGATTCAAGATTTATTTTATATGGTTGCAGCAAGTCTACAAAAATATAATGAATAGCGTATATTCCTAAGGTTAACCGGCCTAACTCACTCATTAAATTAAGATATGGAAATTCAAAATTTGACAATGCAATCAAGGCGGATCCAGTACCCATAAAATATGTTCCTATGACAAAATCATGTCCCCAAGGACTAACGCCCTCTATCTTCCATAAATAATAAACCTCCGAGAAATGAAGAAATACTCCAAACAGAAAAAGAAACATCCCGTAAATTAGCCACTTTTTATCCGATTCAAATTTAGAAATCAAGTAACCGCTTACATAAAAAATCAAACCGAAAAACGTACCATTTCTTGTGTTAAATTGAATATTAAAGTCAAAAAAGCAATTTGAATATGATTTCCCGATGAGACCAATCCCGTACAATAAAATCGATATAAAAATAAGAGATTTAACTCTTTTCTGTTTTATAAAATAAGCACAAATGTTTAGAGAAAAAAGCAATGCTATAAAGAACCATAAGTGACTTTTTGACCCTTGCATTAAACTTGTAACCGGACTTTGTGATAGTTGCTGTAAATTTTTTGAAAATTTTTCTATTAATTCATTAAATGTCCCATTAAAACAAAACAGCACTAAGTCATTATATGGAATCAAATATACAAGAGACCAAATGAAAAATAGCTGTAAAAGTCTTTTAGAAGTGTGAATGGCTGTTTGTAATGGAGGAAATCCTTTCCTCACTTTTTGTCCCCAGAAGTATCCAGATATTACAAAAAAAAAGGGTACTCCAAATCTTGGAATCTGGTTAATTGAGACAGCAATAAAATCATATATCCTGTGGTCTGGGACAGAAAACGCAAACGGAGAAGTGTGTATTATTATTACTGCAGTAATCGCTATCAATCGAAAAGCGTCAACACTTTTTATCCGCGATGTTTTGTAATTCTGCGTCATGTATCGGAACTCTATGAGGTCGAATATTCGTCAATAAATACAAAAAGGTTAGGAGGACTCTGAGACATTAAGAATGGTTTTTATATGTACCCCAACGTTTTAAAAAATCGTTGGAAGAGTCCTTATTTTAGGCAGCTTTTTACAAAGCCTCAAGGAAGTGTAGTAAATCTTTCTTCACAGTCTGGTTTGAGTTCATTGTCAGTGTGAGTTTTCACCTGGCTGGGTAAAACGACCAGCCCGCTGAATGATCCGGTGTCTGATCGTATCTAATTTCTGGAACTTGCATGCTGAGGGGCGTTATTAAAACAAATCGGAATGTGTTCCGGTTCGTTCAAAAACGACTTTATCCGATTCGATCATATAGATCAGTAGCCAATCAGATTCAATGTGACACTCTCGGCGTCCCTTCCAATTGCCAATTAACTTATGGTCCCGGTGCATGGAGTCAATCACTTCTTCTGACACAATCGAATTGATGATTATTTTTAGCTTTTCAAGATTTTTTCCACGCTTCTTCATTTGTTTGATGTCACGTTCGAACTGCTTTGTGTATGCGGGTGTTAGCATCACATTCCCAAATTCTTAAACATCTCATCTGTATCCTCACAAATGACCAAATTTCGTCCGGCATCCGTATCTGAGAAAGTTTTAATAGTGGTTTTATTGGGAATGGCCACATCAAATGGAAGCCCATTTTTCAATTCAACCTGTTTATAAAATAAAGTGATAGCCTGAGTTGTAGTTAGTCCTAACTGTTGGAATATGTGCTCGGCTTTACCTTTTAAATCGGGTTCGATGCGAGCCCTGATTGTAGATGTTTTGCTCATGATTTCCCTCCTTTCGAGTATAATATAATTTGTAGCTCAAATGGGGAACATTGTCAAGGCGTGGGAGGTTTGTGCAGACCTCAACATCTGTGTGATAGCTCATTGCTCATAGCTGTTAGCTGATAGGGGGGATAGCTCATGGCTCATAGCTGTTAGCAGTTAGCTGTGCGCTAAACCCTATCAGCTAATAGCTATGAGCTATCAGCTGTCCGATAAATACTTTTTTTCCCAAAGCCCTAACATCATCAGACCCATAAGAATACATTGTGGTCGATTCTTTTTGTCTGATGCTGGTGTAAAATGCGGTTCAGGCTATTATGATCCAGGGAGTCTTTGATGATGCGGCTATTGTTTACAACATCCTGAAGCGTATCTTTTAGGTCGGTTCGGAGCCAGTCTGCTGCAGGAATGGAGAATCCCTGTTTGGGAAGTTTTTGGATTTCGGGCGGCAGCTTTTGGCCTGCCAGGTGGCGGAGGATCTGTTTGCCGGATCCATTGTTTAATTTCAGTCTGTAAGGTAGTTTGGCTGCAAATTCCAGTACTCGGTAATCCAGAAGAGGGTTGCGGACTTCCAGTGCATGGGCCATGCTCATTCGGTCTACTTTGACCAGGACATCATCGGTCATATAACACTGGATATCAGTGTGCTGGCTTCTTGAAACCGGATCTTGCGCACTGCTCTGCTGGTAGAGCGGAATGACCATTTCGGCTGGTGAGAATCCCTTGAGGGTTTCCATGAAATTTTTTGAATAAAGCTTTTGCCGGATATCGGTACGCAGCCAGATCAAATCGTTGTAAAAGGCCTGGGCATCGCTGATGGATAAATTTTCGAGAATGGTTTTAAGGCGCAGGTATTTGGGCAGTTTGGCGCCGGCCGGGTACAGCTTTCCAAGAAGCGAAAACAAGCTGCTTCGAACAACAGAAGGGATCTCGGATCTCAGTTTGGATTCCATTTGATGGGGCACATACCGGAATGTATATCCGCCAAAGGCTTCATCCCCGCCGTCTCCGGAAATGGCAACGGTTACATTTTCCCGGGCCATTTTGCAGACATGCCAGGTGGGCAGGGCACTGGAGTCGGCAAAGGGTTCATCGAAAAAGGCCGCCATCTGTCCAATGGTTTCGGATGCATTGGGACTGATAACAAACTCGTGGTGGTTTGTTGTTAAAAATTCGGCAATGGTTGCGGCTGCCGGCAGTTCGCTGAACTTTCTGTTATCAAATCCAATGGTATTGGTGATAACGGGTTGGTCCATGATTTTGGACATAAGCGACACGACAATGGATGAGTCAATGCCGCCGGATAAAAAGGCGCCCAGCGGCACTTCGCTGACCAGGCGAATTTTGACTGCATCCGTTAACAACGCCTCAAGTTCCTCTGCTGCCTGGCCCATTGTCAGGGACCTTGGGGTACCGAAATCAAGTTCCCAGTATCGGCTCTTGGTGAGTTCCCCGGAGGGTGTTGCTATTAAAACATGGGCTGGTGGTAATTTGTGAACATCCTTAAAAATGGAATACGGGACCGGGATAAAGCCCATGGAGAAGTAACAGTCCAGGGCTCTGGGATTGATTTGCTTTTTTGAGAATCCGCCGGCAAGAAGTGCCTTGATTTCCGATGCAAAGGCAAAGGTATGACCGTCCCAGGTGTAGTAAAAAGGTTTTTTTCCCACCCTGTCACGGGCAGCGAATACGCTTTGTTCTTTAACATCCCAGATAACAAAGGCAAACATGCCGTTGAATCTTTTTACGCACTCATTTCCCCATTCAATAAAGGCATTTAGGATCACTTCCGTATCACTGTTTGTTCTGAATTTGTAGCCTTTGTTGATCAGATCCTTTTGGATCTCCTGGTAATTATAAATTTCTCCGTTAAATACGATCTGATAATTACCGTCAAAGCTCTCCATGGGCTGCTGGCCTGAGGAAAGGTCGATGATGCTCAGGCGTTTGTGGCCCAGGGCTGCATGTTCGTCCACGTAAAAGCCTTCTTCGTCAGGGCCTCTGTGGGCAATGGCATCGGCCATTTTTTTTATACGAAGGGTGGCCTGTTCTTTGTTGTGGCCGGGGAGTGTTATGTATCCTGTTATTCCGCACATAAATTAGCTCGTAGCTGATGGCTGATAGCTCATAGGGGGTAGCTCATGGCTCATAGCTGTTAGCTGATAGGGGGTGAATCCTATGAGCTGTCAGCTGTGAGCTATCAGCTAAATACTATTTATTAGTCCTGAGAGCATTTTGTGGATTTCTACTGATTCGGTATATATAGAATCGTAGGTTTCTGTTTTTAGCCAGGTTAGTTTTTTGAAGATTTGCAACAGGGCGATGGTTTCGAATAGAGAGCCTCTTGCTATGTGTAGGAAGTGTTTGAACTCTTTTTTTGAGTATCTTCCTTTGCCTTCGGCAATGTTCATGGCTACTGAGGTTGCTGCGCTTTCGAGTTGTTCTATCAGGCGATAGTGTTTTCTGTCTGTGTTCAGGGTTTCGACAGTCTGGATTACCATTACTGAGAAATCCAGGGATTTTTGGTATACTTTTAGGTTTTCGTATGAGTAACTCATGGGTTAGCTCATAGGGATTCGCTCTTAGCTATGAGCTGTTGTCAGCTGTGAGTTCTTCAATTGGCAGCAATTGTTTGCCGTGGCGCACGGTTAGAATGGATATTTGTTTTTCTTCAAGCCGATACACTATTCTATAATTTCCGTAGATTATTTCTCGATATTGATTTTTGTTTATTTCTGGAACAATTCTTCCTGATTCAGGAGACGAGGCTAAACTCTCAACTTTTGAAAATATTGTATCCACCCAATTCTCAGCGGCAGTTGGTTTATCTTTTGCTATATAACTTGCAATCTCTGCAACTCTATCGATAGCCAATGGAGACCAGATTATTTTCATTTAAAAACCCGTTGCATGATCATTTTTTTTGCTTCATCGTGCTCGACGCCGTCACCGTTGTCTATCTGGTGGATTGAAGTTTGTATTTCTGTAAGAAGTTCTATCTTTTCTTGCATTAATTCGTATTCATTGGCATCTAAAAGAACAGCAACGCCTTTTCCATGCTGGGTAATGACAACCGGCCTTTTTGTGTCGTGAACTTGTTTAATAAATGATGCCATCCCAGTTCGAACTTCTGACAGAGGCTTAATATCTTGGTCTATCCTTAATCTTTGCATTGCACACCTCCTTTGTTGAATTTTGTACATTTTAACGTACTATATTTAGATATGCAATGTGTTTTTATTCGCTCATAGCTCATAGAAATTAGCTGGTAGCTCACAGCTGATAGGGTATAGGTTTGCGCTGATCCCTATGAGCTATCAGCTATGAGCTACTACAAAGATTCCTGTAAATTTTGATGTAATTGGTGAGCATTGTTTCAAAGGTGAATTTTTCTTTGAATCTTGCTTGGGCCTTTAGACCTGTATGTTGACGTAAGTCTTTATCATCTGTTGCGGTTTTGAGTGCAGTAGTCATTGCCCTTAAATCGTTGGATGTGATGGTCCAACCGGTCTGGCCATGGACGACGATTTCAGGGTTTCCGCCTACGTTCGTCACTATGGAGGGGATGCCGGCTGCCATGGACTCCAGCAGCGCCATGGATGTGCCTTCTGAAAAGCTTGGTAGTACGAACAGATCCATGATTCCTACCAGGGAGGCTGCATTGGGATGATATCCCGGCAACATGAATGAGTTCTCAAGATTTTGTTCCTTAACATGTTGTGTTAAGTCCTCCATCAAAGGGCCGTCACCAATAATAATGCCTTTTAAATTTGGATTTGTTTTTCGGGCCTGTGCCACTCCATTAATAAATAATGCATAATTTTTAATAGGGTCCAGTCGCCCTATTGAGCCGGCTACAATATCGCTCTCTTTAAACCCGAACTGTTTTCTAATCGATTTTCGTTTCTCCATGGAGCCGGGCTGGGCAGGGCTTGTCCCATTATAAACTACGTCGGTTTTGTTTTTATTAAGCCCTTCGTAAGTATACAGTCTCTTTTTTACGTCCTGGGAAACAGCTACGGCTTTATGGGTGAGGTGTTGGAGAATCAGTTGATTGAATAACCGCCTTTTTTTGTTCAATACCTCAGGATAAAGTCTGCCATGTTCTTCAAATAATAATTGGGGCGACGAATATATCAGTCTTGAGAGACCGGCATAAAACCAAGGTGTGCATTGATGGGCATGATACAGATCTATCTGGTTTGCTTTGGCGTATCCGGCAATCATGCCGGGCAGCCGCATATCCAGTCCCGGCTGCCTGTATAAGGCTGTAACAGGTATTCCCTGGTCCCGAACCTGGTCTGCCCATAAGCCCGGTTCGTCCAGACAGAGGACATGCATGTCAAATCGGTTTTTGAGTGCAATGCTCATGTCTGCAGCAAGGCGTTCTGTTCCGCCGAGGTTTAATGAATGTACTATGTATAATATTTTTGTATAGCTCATAGGGGGTCGCTGATAGCTCATAGGAGTTAGCTGATAGCTATTCGCTGTGAGCTATGAGCTTTTCCAGCTCATTCAGGCAGGTGTTCCAGTTGTATTTTTTTTCTATTAGTGTACGGGCTGTTTTGCCCAATTTGTCGGCTTGGGCAGGATTGTGGAGCAGTGAAACCACTTCATTGGCAAATTTTGTTTTGTTTTCTGCCAGGATGAGGTGTGTTCCCGGGGTTGCCTCTATGCCTGTAAATGCTTGGGGGGTTGATACAATCGCTTTTTCCATTGACATGGCTTCAAGTACTTTGTTTTGAATTCCCCTTGCGATTCTCAGGGGGATTACGCAAATATCTGCTTTGTTGTAGTATGTGCGGATATCTTCTACAAAACCTGTCACTGTAACGCCGTCAATATTTCCCAGCTTTTTAACCTCCTGGTCAGGGTTGCTGCCGACAATGATAAATGATGCGTCAGGCTCTTTTTTTCTGATTAAAGGAAGGATCTCATGGCAAAACCAGGTGACGCCTTCTATGTTGGCGTAATAGTCCATGGCTCCTGCAAACATGATTGTTTTTCCTGATTTCGATGGCGTCGGGACTTTTGAAAAAAAATCAAAATCGACACCGTTGGAAACAGATAAAATTTTTTTGTATTTGACGCATTTTTGTTTAAAAAGGCCGGCCTCCTGGGCGGAGACAAATACAGATGCATCAAAATGCTGGTTTATTTTTTGTTCATATGCCAGCAGGCGCTTGGCCTCGGTGTTGTATATTAATTTCATGGGTAATGACGCTTTGGAGGCGTATTGAGCCCATTTATCAGAATCTACATCACAGAAATCCATAATCAGTATAGGGCGGGGTTTTTGATTTTGAATTTGTGAAATGTTTTTAAATACATACTCGGCGGTTGGGGAAGAAAAACAGAATATTGCCCGGTAAGTCTCTTTTTTTATCAGTTGTCTTATCGTGTCAGCCGCGGCGTTACAAAGAAAATAACCCTGGGAGATGGTGCCGCCGGACAGCATTTTTTTAACGCCTTTTAATTTTCTTAATAATGAAGGCAGAAAAAAAAGATAGACGCTGCTGCAATAGCGTTCCAGTTCTTTTTTGAAGCCAAGTTCTTGCCTGGTATCTGCAAATGAGACCAAATCAATAGCATATTGACGGGATAAAAATTTAATCTCGTTAAAGGTTCTGATTTTATCGCCTTTGTTAGGCGGGTAGGGCACCCTGTGGCAGATATACAACAGCTTTTTTTTCAAAAATTACCTGCTTCTTCTTGGGACTACGGCAATGGTTCGGACAACAAAGTATATATATGTCAAAATCAGGAGCCGGCATTTGCCGATGAAGCCGCCTTCTTTTCTTCTAACCTTATAAAGAACCGCCGCTCCGGGAATAATTAGCGCAATTAAGGCCGCCGGTATGGTACGGATGCCCGGGTAAATAAGCATGTGAAGACACAACAACGGCAGGAAAATACCAAAGTATAGGGGTAATGCCAGGCTGGGAAGCTCTGAGAGCTTGATGCCATGCCTGAATAATCCGTGAAAATTCCCCCGTCCCCGCCATAACTCTTTTTTGATAAAGGTTCTAAGCGTGTCGGCTTCTCCTAAATGCCGGACTTTAAGTGCCTGGTCTGAAATTATTTTTCCGTGTTTTGATAAACGGTAGGAGAAATCCACATCCTCGCAAGTGACAAGGCTTTCATCAAATCCACCAATATCCATGAAAGTTTGTTTTTTCACGAAAAGGTTCATGGATTCAAGCCAGGAAACGGTTTCTACGGCAGAGTCCTTTTTGCGCAGGATATACCAAGCTTTTTGGACCCAGGTGGGGTTTTCTGGAATGTCAGGTGGTGACCCCCAGGCCGCAAGATCCGGGCGGTCAAAATATTTTTCAGAACACTTAAGCCAGTTTACATCCACAATACAGTCTGCATCTACAAAGGCTATAATTTCTCCCCGGGCCCGGCTTACCCCCAGATTTCTCAGGCCGGAAACAGTCTTTTCATCATCCCTGAGAATCGTCGTATTAAAGCTTTCTGCAATACCTCGGGTATTGTCTGTGGAGCCGTTGTCCACAACAATGACTTCAAGGTGCTGCTTTGGCCAGTCCAGCTCAAAAATTGATTTCAAACATAACGGAAGACATTTTTCTTCGTTATATGCCGGAATGATTATGGATACGAGATAGGTCATAGGTCAAAGCTGATAGCTGATAGGTCATAGCTGATTCCTGTGAGCTGTCAGCTATGACCTATCAGCTTTATAGTGTGATATATTTTCTTGTCAGGGAACCAAAGGCTGTTGATATTGATATTGGCATTTTTGTTATTGTGGATTCTGCCATGGCCCTTAGGGTTGATGTTCCGTTTTTGTCTTTATCCGGAATCGGGCAAAGATGGTTATTGGTCGGGTCCGGGGTATAATTTAAATCTGCCCAATAAAGGGGGGAGGGTTCGGCGCCCCACTGTTTTTTAAATCTAAAGGTGCCTTCGTCAGGCGTGGAGCGGCCGAAATCAAAGGTTGGGTAGCCGTTGTCTGAAGCAAATTTTAAAAAAGTCCAGTACAGCATCATATTGGGATTGCTGCGGTTAAACCGTCTCAGAGAGGACGCCCAGGGGATTGAAACCATTTTGGGATGGCACAGAATGATTCCGGCGGCGGCCGGTTCTCCATCCGGCATGTATACTACTGCAGCATGGGCCCTGTTGCCATACGTTTTCAGGATAGCTTTTATCCATCGTTTGCTGTGAACAGGTGACCCCAGATCCCTCATGTTTTCCGAAAAGACCGAATAAAATTCATCCAGGAGGTTTAAAGATCCCAACTTGGATGACAGGCCGTTTTTATAGGCCTTTTTTACCTGGCTTCGCACTTTGGCTTTTAATGAGACCAATAATTCTTCTGAATTTTGGGGAAGGGATAAAATCATCCTTACCTTTTGGCTGTTCATAATTTTTTTGGGCGAAAAATCAGCAAATGGCCGGGCGGATCTGATGACCAGTTTTGCTGGTCGACACATTTTCAATGCATGCTGCAGTAATAGCGTTTCGGTGGCAGAGTCATCAGCCAGCACACCCCCGGCGTCACAATACGGCAGAGAAACGCTCTTTTTTTTTAACGGCACATTAAAATATACCAGCGGCAATACACCTTTTATCTGGCTATTGTGCTGTGCCATCAAAGAACATGATCGAAAATTATAGGCTGTTTGAACTGATTTTATCCATGCTGAGAGCTGGTAAGCGATGCCATGGGGATGAGACAGCACATAATTATCCCAAGCCTCTCTTTCCTGTTCCCCTATAACTTTTATTGCCAGGTCTTTCTGGATATGCACGGTGGTCGTCTGCATTTTTTTCTACAGTCGCCAGAAGGGGATACCGGCTTGTTTAACTGCGTTGACATTCAACATGCTTTTGACATCTATCAACCCGCCCATTGGCATTAATTTTTCAGTGAAATCTTTTAAGGATTGGTTTTTGTACCAGTCATGGGGGACTGCCAGGATCAGCGCCCCAAGATTTGTGAGTTTTTCCCACGATGCAAGCTCAACATTGTAATATTGACGCGCCTCTTCGGGATCAGCCATGGGATCGTGAACCAGTACTTCACATCCATATGACGCTAACTCATGAACAATATCCACGACACGGGTATTTCTCAAATCAGGACAGTTCTCTTTAAAGGTCAGGCCTAAAACGCCTACTTTGGATCCCTTAACTGGCACTGACGATGTAATCATCATTTTAATGGCCTTTTCAACCACAAATTTGCCCATGTTGTCGTTGATTCTTCGGCCTGCCAGGATAACTTCGGGATGGTAGTTTTCACTTTGGGCTTTATATGTCAGATAATAGGGATCCACACCGATACAATGTCCGCCAACCAGGCCGGGAGAAAATTTTAAAAAGTTCCATTTGGAACCTGCCGCTTCCAAAACATTTTTGGTATCAATGCCCAGCCGGTCGAAAATCAGAGCCAGCTCATTCATGAGCGCGATGTTTAAATCACGCTGGGTATTTTCAATGACTTTGGCGGCTTCAGCCTCTTTAATTGTTTGTGTTCGGTGTACGCCGGCCTCGATGATGGATTCATACAGAGTTGCTACTTTTTCAAGCGTTGCTTCATCATCTCCGGAAACCACTTTAACAATTTTTGTCAGGGTGTGTTCCTTGTCTCCGGGATTTATCCTTTCAGGGGAATACCCCACGTGGAAATCTTTTTTCCATGTCATGCCGGACTCTTGTTCTAAAATGGGCACGCAGATCTCTTCGGTAACACCGGGGTATACTGTGGATTCAAACACGACAGTGCAGCCTTTTTTCATAACCTTCCCAACTGTACGTGATGCACTTTCAACCGGGAAAAGATCTGGCTGCCTTGCATGGTCTATGGGCGTTGGAACCGCCACTACAATCATATCAGCGTCAGACATGAGATCCGGGTTTGTGGTCGGCTTAAAATAGACGGCACGCTTAAACTCTTCTTTGGAAACTTCACCGGTGGGATCTTTATGAGCCAGACTGTTATCCACAATGGATTGCTTTAAATCAAACCCAATAGTTTGGTATTTTGTACCAAAATTTACAGCCAAAGGCAGTCCTACATAGCCGAGGCCCACAACTGCTATTTTTATATCTTTTTCCAATTTAAATTATCCTTAGCTAGCTCATAGCTCACGGCTGACTCCTATGAGCTGTAAGCCATCAGCTATCAGCTAAATAGTGTTTGCACGTTACAAAATTGCAGTCAGGGAAGCTTTTGATTATCTGTTTTAGCTTGCTCTCTGTTTTGTTCTGATTGATATAGTGTCTGAATTTGAATTGCCGTGATGCCTGGTGGACTCTTGGTTGGTTCGGATCAAATTCCCATGGGTGGGAATAAAAAATAAAGGCACTATTTTTTTTCAGAACAGATTTGATGCCCTGTTTGAAAAAACAGGTGGGATATAATCTGAAATATCCGCCACCGCCCAATGGAATTGTTTTTTTGCCCAGGTGCAGGTTACTGATTGGTAATTCAAAAAAATGGTCGTCCAGTTGATAGCTCCCATCTTTTTTTACCGCGTTTGACAGGTCTATACTGCCATATCTGCCATGGGCTGAAAAAGAGTTATAGCTGGAGTCGTATAAATATCCGGCCTGTTTTATTGCCTTCAGAATTTGGTCGTTGACGGCAAAGCTTGGGGCCCGATATCCATAAACGGCCTGGCCGGTTATATCTTCTAACCGTTTTTTGCTGTTCAAAAGATCTTTGGCCAGTTTATTGTTGTCAAGAGCTGTACACAGGTTGTGGTTGTCACCATGGGATGCTACTTCATGGCCGCAGTCCCGAATACGCCTGACCAAATCAGGCAGTTTCTTTGCAATCCAGCCGAGGATGAAAAAGGTGGCTTTGGGTTTAAAAGAAAAGGACTCCAGAAGGTTCAGGATCAGGTGGGTGTTCTTTTCTACCCTGAGCTCAAAAGAATTCCAGGTTGAAAAGTCAATATACGACTTGAAGTTTTCAACCTGAAACCAGTCCTCTACATCAATTGTCAGTAGTATTGCGGGCTTTTTTGCCAATTTTTTTCAATAATATAAATAAAAGGTAAACCAGAACAAGGGCCGTTCCAAAAACGATTAAGCCGGACATGTCATGAAGAAATCCATGGGCGGCTTCCGGGCCAACCCAGGCTGCCAACATGCCGGTAACGGTTAGTCGGACAACATTGGTGGCCACGGCAATGGGGATGGCTGATAAAAATATTACCCATTTCTTCCATTTGCTGACATGGGATAAAAATGCAAATGCTCCGGTCAGAGCCAGCAGAGAGGTCAATGAGCGAATTCCCGAGCAGGCATCTACCACCTCCAGAGACGTGTTGGCCAGGTGAAGAATATTACCTTCCCTGAACACTGGAATGCCGACCATACTGATTGTTTCAGAGGAAATCCTTGCGGCAAAAAGCTGGAGAGGGAATGCTATTTTGTTCCAGATGATCGCTGGAATGGGAATCATCATGATCAGGTAGCACAGCGGCACAGCAACGGCTTTGAGTATGGCAGTTCCAAAACTGAATGCTATGATACCGGCCAGTGTGATGATCATAGACATCCGCATTAAAAATAATTCTGCACCGAGATTACCCGCCATGTAGACCGTCATACCAAAAATAATGATAAAAATGCCTGCCAGTGATGATTTACATGGAATTTGGCGCAGGAGATTCTGGCGATACCAGATCATATATGCTGCAACAAAAGGAATGAGAAATCCATGGGAAAAATTGGGGTCAGTGAACCAATCCCCTATGAGATCCTTTAGGGTCGACCAGTATAAAAAAATAAATGCTGCGGCGATCAAAAAGGTTTGGATGATTTGTTTTGATTTCATGAAGGTTTAATTAGCTTCATTGCTGATAGGTTCTCGTTGTTAGTTGGGGATAAATTGATTGAGGATTGGGTAAATGTCATCGGCAAATTGTGATAGAAGACGCTCTGTATCTGCTTCATTTTTTATGACTGGTGAGATCAGGCGGACAAAAGACCCGTCCGTCCGGTTTTTTGTGATTGAATCCAGTACCAGCCAGATTTTTTGCATATATTCTGAACTGATAATCCGTCCCCGGGATTGGAACCAGTAGTACACGACCTGTTTTTGCCCATCTTTATTCAGCAAAAGTTTTGCAATTTCTATAGTTTTGCCGCTTTTGGGCAATTCAATCGGAATAACAGAGCTTTGTACAATATTCCACCCCGCGCCGGGCATGCAGTTTTTGGGAGAGTGGATCAGGTCGCCTTTGCTTTGACTCTGATAAAAACCCACGTAAAGATTCACCCCCAGTCCTTTGCCGTTGTTGAAATTTGCCATAATATAGTCTTCAACCCCTAGGATGTTGTAGATTTCTTCATCCATTTGACTCGTTGCACCGCGCCAGGGACCAATTTCAAGGGGAAATTGACTGAAGGGCCGGTTAGGTTTGATACGCTCTGAGTGTGAAAATAGCGTTGTCAGACCGGCCGCCGAAATAAGAAGGATTACGATAATGGCGGTATGTTTTGTTGACAATTTATTATCTCAATAGGTAGTTTTCTATCAGCTATCAGCTATCAGCTATCAGCTATCAGCTATCAGCTATATTAATCAAAGATCTCTTTTTCAAGGCTCGTCCTGGATAGCACTTTATCCGGTCTTATTGGTTTTTCTGGGATAAAACGAACAAAAACGGTAATGGTGTTATCTTTGTAATCCCCTCTTGAGGCATCGTCTGTTTTAAAATCTGTATGGGTAGCATTGGCACTTACCTGGAGCCATTTCAACGGGTTCCAGGTAAGGCCGCCGCCGATTTCAATGGTGTCATCCTGACGGTTTACAGTGTCTTCGAACTGCTGAAGTTCGTAAGAACCAAACAGATGGGAGGACAAACGCCTCGCCAGCATATAGCTTAAATAAAATCCCGCCTGGTAACTCATGTTGTAGCCCAGACTTGCGGCATCATCATCCGATTCATCATATGAACTGCTTGCTGTAATAGACAAAGATCCTTTGGGGCTGAAATTGAATACTTTATATACGTTGAGATCCAAAAATGGGTCTGTTGAATCGCCATTTTCATTGTCCCACTCATTGAAAAGGACGCCGAAGCCTACTGAGATGCCTGAGTCTTCTGTTATATCCCAGTCAATGCCCACCGACGGATGGTAGATGACATGATCCCCATCTTCCCTGTCTGATATATAATGACGGTATTTGACATATCCATCAAAATGCCGGGTGAATTTTTTAATATACCGAATATCACCGGCAATGGTGTCGTAATCATTACCGGCCTCCGAATCAAATTTTTTGCCTTCATAGTCTATATTGGTCTCTACACCGTCCTTCCGGGTAAACCAGTAAGTCCAAAAGGCGCTGGGTTCATATTTCTCATATTCATCTGCGTCTGAGTTTTTGTAACTGTCCGTTTCGTATAAAAAATTCGCCCCCATACTGTTTTTGGGACCAAACGCTTTGCGTATAGACGCACTGGCAGTATGTGTCTGGTGTTCCTTGTAATCACCCGTTCTGACCTGCTCATCATAGCTGTTGGAATAGTCATAGGCAAAAGATGTTGTAACCGTTTTTGTTAACTGACTGTCCACAGATGCACTTGCAGAGTGCTCCCATGACTCTCCCGTATAGTTTCCATCATTCCCTTCATAATTCATATCTATCATGGCCGAGGTGTGTTTTGTGGCCTGCCAGGCAGCAGATAGACTAAAGTTTTGTTCCAGACCGTCCCTTTCATTCAGATTTTTATAGTCCTTATACTCGGGATTGTATTCCAGATATATTTTACTATTTTGGTTTAAAAAACCCAGGGAAAATCCAAGTTCATAGGAGGTCGTCCACTCTTCAAATTTGTCGGTCTCTGTTTGGAAATAATTATCCTTATATTCCTCCGTGACGGTCAGAGTCGGGAATATCTGAGTAACCATCCTTGCCTGGGCAAGTGAAAAAGGTATCAGAAGACAGATTGCAACAATCAGAAAACTTGCATGGGGAGTTTCCATGGACAATTTCACGAGACGCCTCCTGCTTTGCTGGAAAAATCGCAGATTTAAGGAACTATAATGATATCGTCAGCCTTGAGCTGAATATCATTTCCCAGTTTGCCGTCCGTAATATCGTCGTAATCGATTTTAATCATCTGTTCCTTTCCGTTATCCCTGCGGTACAGGATAATTTCATCCTTGGATGCCCACTCGGTAAAGCCTTTCGCCAAGGCAAAGGCCTGTACAACGGTCAGCTTTTTAATTAAAGGATATTCACCCACGCCTATAACTTCACCAAGGATATAATATCTTTGACTTCCCGGGTTTGCCAGGGTAACCGTAACTGTTGGTGCCTCTACAAATTCAGCCAGCCCGGTTTCAATTACTTTTTTCAATTCCATTGTCGTGCGCCCTGCGGCCTGGATATCATCCAACAAGGGGATAGTAATTTTACCGTCATTACGCACAAATACACTGTCGAATGTCAGATCCTCTTCTTTCCAGGTGGTTACTTGCAGAACATCTCCGATGCCGATTTTATAATCCCCATCAGAAGGTGTCTCGGCGCTGTCCGCCGCCACAACATTTCCTGCCAGACAAAAACAGACGGCAAATAATATAAACAAGGAACACAAAAAACATTTCAATACATTGATTTTAAACATAGCTCCGCCCCCTCGATTACATCGATTAATAAGTTATTAGCTGTTAGCTCCCGGCTTGTAGCTGTTAGGTTATAACTCGTGGCCCACACAGCTATGAGCCATCAGCTGCAGGCTATGAGCTAATTCTATCTTGCACCTTTGCCAAAAAGAACGGTTTTAACTGTTTTTAAGAGGATGACCATATCCAGGGCAAAGGACATATTTTTAATATAAAACAGATCGTAATTGAGTTTCTCAACAGCATCTTCCACCGTTGCACCGTAATCATAACAGACTTGTGCCCAGCCAGTAACGCCTGGTTTAACATTGAATCGCTGGTTATAAAAAGGAATTTCTTTTTCCAGCTGATCCGTGAAAAATTTACGTTCCGGGCGAGGACCAACAAGGCTCATGGAGCCCCTGAGAACCTCCCATAACTGGGGCAGTTCATCTATCCTGTATTTTCTTACGATACGTCCTATCCGTGTGATCCGGGTATCGTTATCACCGGCCCATACCGGCCCAGTCAGCTTTTCAGCATCCTGGACCATGGAACGGAATTTATGCATCATATACTCTTTTTTACCGCCCCCAACCCGGTCCTGGGCAAAAAGAACCGGACCTTTTGAATCCAGTTTAATCAGAATGGCCACCACGATAAGCAAAGGTGAAAGAAGTATCAGCAGGATTGAAGACAACATGATATCCTGCAACCGCTTCGTGCCGGCCTTAAGCCTTGATTTTTGGAATCCTTTGGAAAAAATCAGCCACGACGGTTCTATCTCCCGAACCAAGACCTTTCCAGTCAGCATTTCATAAAAAGAACTGCCTGAAATCACATCAATGCCTTCAGTTCTGCACTGAATAAGTTCCTGGGTAGGGAACCGCCCCCTTTTTTCTTTCAGTGCTACGATAATTTTGCTTATACCGTATAGTTTAGAAATATCAGAAAGCGTTTTATCCTTTTGGTCAACCAGTAAATTCTCAGGCAGGTGATTTGCCTCGTTGTCAAAATCGTCTGGTATAACAGCGCATACTGTATACCCGCAGTCTATGGTATTTATAATTTTTTGGTAAATATCCTTAGCAAGTTTGCTCGAACCAAGGATTATAATATGCTGGTTAAACATTCCTTTGTTAAGAATATGGAGATAACCGACCCGCCATAAAATAATAAAAAAGATCAGAATCAGTATACTTAACATATAAATTTTCTGGTCCAGAATGACCAAAGGAAAAAGAAAATAGACGCCGGCCAGAAAGATGGACGCAACCCCTAAGGATTGGAGCAGGCGGATAATAATTTCAGGAATCTGTGCGACAACATCAAAATCATAAAGGTCATTATAATACAAGCAGGTCTGCAAAATAGCAGTGACCAATAGTATTCTTAAAATCAGCATCAGATCAAACCAGTATGAGGGGGAAAGGGTGAAAAGTGATGTCGATAAAAGAAAACTACAGAAGATTACACATCCTTCCAGGAAAAAAAATAACATGTTTCTGATCGGGAAATATTGGCGTAAGAGATTTAACATTTTTTCAGGAAGCTCCCGTTCTAATCACCGCTGCTGATGATATCCGTATCCATATCCGCTTTTATGGTATCCGTATCCATATCCAACTGTTTTTTTCGAGAAATTCGTGACAACACCCAAAATTTTTTCACGACCGTAAATATCCAGGATATCTGCGACTTCCTTGATCCGTGTTTTTCCCTGGCGGATAACCAGAATGATGCCGTCTACAAAGCGTGCGATTGCATTGGTTTCCGATGTAATATAGGGTGGTGACGTATCAACAATAATATATCTGTCATTGTAACGCAGTTTGACTTCATGGAGCAGGCGGCGCATCTGATCTGATGACAAAAGTTCTGACGGATTAGCCGGAATCTGCCCTGCCGGCAAAATGGTCAATTTGTTTACAGATGATTTTTTAAGAACAGAAGATAAAGGCAGTTTTTTTGCCAGGTAATCGCTCAAACCCTGCTCTTTACCGCCATAGCCGAAAGAGGTGTGGATTGTCGGTGATCTGAGGTCGCAGTCCATAAGAAGCACATATTCATCAATACTCTGGGCGATACTTACGGCAAGATTAGCCGCCACAAAGGATTTGCCTTCATGTGGCGAGGCGCTTGTCACCATAATCGTTTTTGGGGGATTCCCTTTTTCAGGAAACAAGATATTGTTTTTCAACAGCCGGAATTGTTCCGCTGCCGGTGAATGGGGGTTGGCGGATGTGACAATCGCTGGATTTGAAGGTTTGGAGTCGGATTGGCTTCTTACGTCTGATTGTTTAAGGTCTCGAGGGCCTGAATCATCATTTGAGACAGATTGTTTATCCGATCCTGCTTTGTTTTCTGCTTTTTCCAGCGCCTTAAATATTTTTCCCAAAACCTTATATCCCCGGCATTATAAATTGAGTGTTGCTTTGATAAAATTGATTGTCCGGTCCAGGCCTTTTTGATTCAGTATTGCAAAAAATACCAGGAACACGGCACTATAGCTGCAGCAACAGATGAACATAATCCATTCAACTTTTTGCTTTGTTCTGCTGCCCGGTTTTTCCAGCGGCGGAATTGATGCTAAAATAGGTAATCCTAATTCGGTTTCAATCTGGTCATCCCGCCGGATGACAGAGAAACTGAGCAACTCTTTTAAAAAAATAATGCCACCACCCAATCCAAGGCCTCCGGCGATGGATAGTAAAAACATCATTTTAACGTTGGGTGAAATCGGCTTTTCCGGCAAACGGGCATGATCCAGAATCCGGAACTGTTCACCCTTTTGTTTCTTTTCCATGTTGACGGAGAGTTCGGCTTCTAACTTTCTATCCAAAAGAGAGTTATATATATCCTGTATATTTCCGTAGTCCCGTCTCAGAGACTGAAGTTCAAGCTCCCGCTTTGGTGTGTCCTCAACCCGTTGCTGATATACTTTCATTTTTGCCTGAATGTCATCAACCTCTTTTTGAAGGGTTGTCACGTCTAACTTCAGTTGGGTGCGTTGGACAATCAAAGCGTTTACCGTCGGACTTCGCCTGGCCGCAGCGGCAGTCACACTTTCATTTCCTGTATCCGATTGCCCGGTTTCAGCTTCTTTAATACTTTCTTTTAATTTTTCGATAATTTTTTTTAGCTTCTGAACGTCCGGATGCTTTTCCGTATATCTAAGCAAGAGCGCTTCATAGTTATTCTGGGCTGCCTCAAGGGTCTGTTCGTCCTCTGACAGTGGCGCTTCAAGCCCCTTGTCGCTGTTATCTTCTTTGCCTGTCCCGGTTAGTTGGGAAATCTGGGAATCAATAACACCAATGGAGTTTCTAGTTTCCCGCAGAAGGGTCGTTTTGTCCGTAAGCTGCTGCTGCATGCGGTCAAGGGTCCGCAAATTTGTTTCAAGCTCGTCCGGTAGGCCGCCGAGGTATTTTGCCCTAAATGCCGCAAGCTTCTGTTCTTTTTCCTCAAGCCGTTTTTTTGTTTTTTCCAGCTCTGAGTCAAGGAATTCACTTGTGCCTATGGCCTGGGCCTCGCGAACTTTAAGGTTTTCGTCCATAAAGTAAGATGCTAGTGTATTCGCAATCCGCATTACCCGTTGTGGTTCACTGCCGGAAAAATAGATGGAGAAGGCTTCTGAACCTCCCCTGGCGCGTTCAATTTTAACTTTTATCCGTTTTCTTAACCCGGCGATTTTATCTTCTTGGTACATGCCCGGACTGTTTTCGTACAGGCCGAACTGGTCAATGATCTGCTCTAGATTACTGCGGCTCAGAACCTGCTGGGAAATGGTGCTGATCCGTTCACCGATACTGGAAGATACTACTGATCGAATATATGCAGTAGGGACCCGTTGGGGTTGAACAAGGATCATTGTGCCCGCTTCGTAGGTTTTATTCGCTGTCAGTGTCATCCCAAGTCCCAATGTCAAAGATATGCACAAAGGAACAATTAGAAACCAGCGTCCCCTGATAAGGACATCAATGATATAGTCGGGTTTTATTTGAGTCTGGGATTGGAATGGATCTGCCATATTAAATCCTGAATAAAGCCGAAATAGTTTTTAGCATAGGGTAAAATGGTATCAGTTCCTGTTTTTTTGTCAATGTTTTATTGACAGTCTATCAAAGACTTTTATTGATCGGGTTTATAATTTGGGGTGGTCCCTTGTCACAAAAGTTAAGAATCTATATGATATTATGCCATTGGGAATTGTAGTTAATTTTAGAATGTTATTGGTCTGTTGGATATTATTTTTACATCTTAAAGTCTAAAATACTGGGGCCGTATGGTTGCCCATAATATTAATGAAAATGAAATTTAAAGGTTTATACTTTGCTAATCTATCCCGAAGGCGTTAGCAACAGCACATTGCATTTTGATCAAAAACTCAAAATGAAAATTTAAATAAAAAAATTGGAAAAAGGAAGCCGTTATGCCTTTAGTTCATCGCTTATTTTTCGTGACTCTCATCAGTCTATTCGTAATGACCGCAGGCTGTTCCTCTGAAAATGATGCCCAGGTTGATGGGTATATAAAAAATGCCAGGCAATTTATAGCTCAGAAAAAACCTCAGACAGCAATAATTGAATACCGCAATGCAATCAGTATTGCCCCCAATAACGATGTTGCATTGTTTGAACTGGCCGAGGCATATGTATTGACCCGGCAGATTAATGCGGCTGTCCGATATTACAAGTTGGCCGCAAAGGCCAACCCCCGGAATATTTTACCTCTTCTCAGGCTGGCGCAGATTTTTATGCAGACGGGCCAACTTCTTGAGGCCAGGGAACATATATCAAAAGCCCTGGAGATTAAACCAACCTCCATTGAGGCGCTTCATCTTCTGGCCGGTGTCCAGATAAAGGAACGAGATACGGATTCCGCCGTTGAAACGCTTAATAAGGCTCTTTCCCTTGATAATGGAAATGTAAAGACCTATGTGTCATTAGCACAACTGCATTTGAAAAATAATGATCCGGTAAAAGCGGAGCAGGTCTATCTTGCCGCCATCAGTCATGATTCCGCGTCGCGGGCTGCCTATATGGGGCTCGTCCGGCTCTACGGGTTACAAAAAAAATGGGATAAGGCTGAAGACCTGTTAAAAAAAGTGGTGGAAACGCAGGGTAACACCCTTAGAAAATATACCGATATTGCAAACTTTTACCAAGGGCAAAAGAAATTTGATTTGGCAGAAGAATACTTTCAAAAAGCGGTCCTTTTTGATGAAGAGCGGGTGGAGCCTTTAATCAATTTGGCTGAATTTTATGCAAGACAACAACTATCAGACAAGGCAATTGAAACTATGGAGAGTGCCTTGGCCAAGCAACCGAAAAGCCCTTTGATTCTCTCTGGTTTATCCCAGATTTATTTGCGGTTTAACCGGGTGGAGGAGGCTGAAAAAGCAGTTGTAAAGGCCTTGGAAATTAATAGTGAGAATGAGGGTGTTCTTTTGCAGCAGGGAAGGGTACTGATGGCCCGGAATAATTTTAAAGAAGCCTTGAATCGGTTTGACCAGGTGATTTCCATGAACCGGCTCAATGCCAAAGCCTATTATTACAGGGCTGCTTGCATCAGTCAACGGGGCGCAACCGACCGTCCGGAACAAGAAATTTTCAGGGCAGCAGCTGGTATGCTGAATAAACCCGAAGAATTTGAAATAGATCAAATCAAAGGCAATCTTCTGGCAGCGATCACTGTAGATCCTTCGCTTCTGGATGCCCGGATCAAGCTTTTGGAAATCTATATTCTTGAAAAAAATTTAACTAAAGCAAAAGAACAGATGCAGGAAATTTCAAAACTGTCTGCACCCAATATCCGGATCATGACGCTTTTGTCAGGTATTCATCTGCTTGAAGGGGATACCCAGGGTGCACAACAGATTCTTGAAAACATAATCAAAAACAGGCCCGGATATTCGCCTGCATATATTCGCCTGGGCATGCTGTGTAGTTCATTGGGAAAGCCGGATAAAGCCCTGGACTATTTAAAAAAAGCATTCGATATGAAGCCCGATCAAGTAGGTATCGTAACAATGATGGTCAACATCTATATGGGCCGTGGAGAAAACGATCAGGCCTTGAAACTGGCAGATAATTATGCGCAAAGACTTTTCCCTGAGAAAAAAGCCTTCTTTAATAATCTTAAGGGGGAAATTTATCTGGCAAGCCGGCAGCCTGAGACAGCCGTTGGCTTTTTTGAGAAAGCCACCCGGCAGGAGCCCAGGTTTATTCAGCCAAGAATGCATATGGCAAATCTGATGACCAGTCAAAAAAAGTTAAACGAGGCTCTTGAACAGTATAAGCAGATCGAATCCGTAAATCCGGCACATCTCCCGACACTGATTTCCATGGGCGTGATATATGACACCCTTGGCAATGTCAACAAGGCTGAAGAATATTATAGGAAAGTCCTTGAACTGAACCCTAAACATGCGGATGCGGCCAATAATTTGGCCTTCATTTTGTCCGAGCGAAAAAAGACCGTTGACGAGGCCTTTGACTATGCGTCAATTGCAAGGGAAGAAGATCCGAAAAACCCCAATGTGCTGGACACTATGGGATGGGTCTTTTACCAGAAAGGCAATTATCTGAATGCCCTTTCCGAGCTTGAAGAAAGTTTGAGAATAAAACCGGAGAGTGCTCTTGCCTGTTTTCATTACGGGATGGCACTGTATCGCACCCAGGAGTTTGAAAAGGCCCGGCAGTATTTTAAAAAAGCGCTGGATATTGATCCGAAATTCAAGGACGCTGAAACAGCCCGGCAGATGTTGAATTAGGCGGCAAAGGAATTCTGTATAAAACATTAGACACGACTGACACCTTTTTTTCATATTGTTGGGTATAAAACTTCTGCTTTAAACAATGATTTTTTTTAAGTTGCGGACTATGACGCCGTAATGAAAAAATGGTGAAACCACCATGGGTATGCTCCTTCAGGCGGATTTTTATATTTTGTATTGTGATGGCATCTATGTTGCATTGTAACTATACGGAAAATATAATTATTATTTGAGGATAATGAGAAAATGAAAAAATTTTTTAGAATATTAATTCCAATTGTACTTTTAGCCTTTTCCTTTTTGCCTGTGGCGTATTCGGCTCCGAAGATTGATGGTGTCATGTCGTATACAGATGATGATGATTGGCGCGTGGGGGGGGGGCAGAGTGTCTCAATAGTCAATGGGGCGTTTTCGGCTGATACTACCCTTGCTAACGTTGTGGTGGAAGAAAATTATGCTCTGTATAATAGTTATACTAACAACAAATATTATGATGTGGAAGAACTTGGGGTATATATCGCGGATAACAAACTTTATATTGGTCTACAGACCCAGTTTGACCTTTCCTACAGTCCAAATGGTGCTGGTATCTCTGCGGGTGATTTTATCTTTACCTTTGGTAGCAGTGACGACACTACGTTTAGCGATTACAATGACGGCGATTACGCATTCTCCTTCGATTTTTCGGTTGATAGTGATAATAAAGTTGATATAACCTTTTTGTCAGATATTAAGACCGTTTCCTACCCTGACTCTGATAATTATGGAACCGCTTGGGAGATTGAAAGTGCTGGTACTGAAGTTCATGGCACTGCAAGTGATAATGAAAATGAAGACGGTGTCTCCGCCAGCGATTCTGAAATTTCTTACACTTATGCTTATTCAGAAAACAACGCGGATTCCACTGACTGGTACCCTGATGGTCAATATACCTTGGAGTTAGCGATTAATCTTGACTCCCTGTCCGATGAACTGAGTTCTCTTTTGAACAGTGCTGGGGATCATGACTCCGTTGCCATGTACTGGCAACCTTCCTGTGGAAATGATTTTCTGGCTGCAAAAACTGCATTTAATTATGTCCCTAAATCCTCTTCAGCGAATGTAAGCCCAACGCCTGAACCGGCTACTATGCTGCTTTTCGGTATGGGATTGCTGGGAGCGAGTTTATTTGGAAGACGTAGAAAACGTACTGAAAAGTCTGATTAAACACGCGTACGTTCCGAATTCATTAAATTAATGAACAATGTCAAGTGGATGTATCATAGTTCCGGTCAAATGCTTACTTCTGTTTTTAAACAGGAGGTAGGCAATTTGACCGGAACTATTGCGTTGTGAATGATGCGATCAAGAGATTACAGGGTATTTATCTTCACCCGGTATAAAGGATCTCCCACAAGCACCTGCTTCCAGGATAGATACGGCAGGCTGATCAGATAGACTTCGGCCAGGGTCAGTTTGCCCTTGGCAAGAAAATCAAAAAATATTTCCGGTATAGGAAAAGACTGGACGTAGGGCTCTCCCACGGGACCGACTGTTGCTGCGATGCCTTTATCCAGCATTTTTTTGCACCAGACATTGCTGTTTTTCCGTTTTAGTGTCGTGCATTCCGAGCTTGCAATGTGAAATCCCACAGCTCCTTTTTCCCAGGTAAATGCATCCACATAGTTGGCCAGGCTGTACCAGCCACAGTAAAGGGCTGCATTGGGGCAGTCTCCAGGCTGAAATAACTCCTGTTTGTTATCCAATACCACGTTCATCCCTTCTTTTTTTAGACGACCTGCGGCTTCATGAATAGATTTATCATAAAGCCCATATCCTGATACTTTTTTTTGACCTGGATATTTCCATCTGGCATCGAAATAGGCAGTCCCTGATAAACCCTTTGTCCCCGCTTCAATACTGTCATTTACGATTTGTTTGACAATGCTTGGGTCTGGCCCGTCCAGACGGCTGACCATGATTACCTCTGATTTGTCAATGGCCGTTTTCTGAGAGCGCCACGGCAGGAAAAAAGGGTTGGGCAGCCAGAAGTTGATTTTATATCTCTCTTTTTTGACAAGCATTAATTCCGAGTCAAGGGATGCGGTTTTGTCCGTGGATGTTTTGAATTGTTTTATTTTCCTAACTTCGCGGTTCAGCGTTTTTTTTTGATCTTCAGTTAGCTGTCCGTTTTTTTCTTTGAGTGCATCAAATTTTTTCTTTTGCGCAGTTAACTGGTCCATCCGTGCTTGTTCATCTTTTGTCATTCCTGGTGAAGCAATCCTTAACGGAAGCCCATACATGGTTACAATGGCGTTGATTTTTTGATTTTTTTCCAAGGTGCGGCGGATCGGGGGGACAATTTTTTTTAAGTAAGTCTCCCGTGAACAGGTCTCTTTGTCTGTGACAAAGACCTGCAGCAGGTTTTCTTTTGGTATTTTTCGTTTCTCCATGTACCAGGTGGCAAGCCCCACGCTTTTAGCGGCATTGCGGTTGGCAACAACAAGTACTTCATCCGGAGACAACGCCAGCGCAGGTATCCCGGAAAAACTGAATAGAGCAAATGAGGTTACAAGTATGACGATAAAAAAACGCATTATACTTTTCCTGATTTTATATTAAATTTTGTTTTGGGTTGAAGTCTGGCAGGTGATATTTTAGGTTGGCCGATGGCCGTTATTCAGATGTTTCATATACCAGATGGATGCCATATCAAGGCCCGCTTCAACCGAGTACTGCGGGCAGTACCCCAAAAGATTTTTGGCTTTAGATATATCTGCCATGGAGTGGCGAACATCTCCGGGTCTGAACTCTCTGTAATCTGCAGTTATCTCGGTTCGGTCCGGCAGCGTTTCGGCCACTCGGTCACGGATCAATGAAAACAGTTGATTTAGCGTTGTACGCTGTCCAAATGCAACATTGTATACCTGATCTGCGGCATCATCATCGGCCGTTGCAGCCAGGAGATTGGCCTGGACGCAATTATCAATGAAACAAAAATCCCGGCTGGTTTCTCCGTCACCGTTTATATAAACTTTATTTTGACGGATCAAGGCACCAAACCATAATGGGATTACGGCTGCATAGGCCCCGTTGGGATCCTGGCGGCGGCCAAATACATTGAAATACCGCAATCCAATACTTTTAAATCCGTATGTTGAGGCAAACACCCGGGCGTAAAGTTCATTGACCAGCTTTGTTACGGCATAGGGAGAAAGGGGGTTGCCGATATTTTCCTCTTGTTTGGGAAGTGTAGGATGATCACCATAGGTGGAGCTCGATGCCGCATATACAAACCGTTTTACGTCGGCATCCCGGGCTGCGGTCAGCATATTCAAAAAGCCGGTAATGTTATTTTCATTGGTGGTCAGAGGATCGGCAACGGAACGGGGAACCGAACCCAACGCCGCCTGGTGAAGCACATAATCCTGGCCTCTGCAGACAGTCCGGCAGGTGTCGGCATTGGTGATATCCCCTTCGATAAAGGAGAATTTCTGCCATTCCTCCGAAGTCACCGCCTCTTTGACCTGGTCTAAATTATGCTGAAATCCTGTGGAAAAATTATCCAGTCCGGTTACGGTCTGTCCAAGATTAAGCAGGGTTTCCAGAAGATTGGAGCCGATGAATCCGGCGCATCCGGTAATGAGCCAGGATTTTGGATTATTTTTTAATTCTTGCTGAATTGATGTGAAACGCATATGTGTCCTTGGTGTTTAATGTATGTAGAATGTAACGGCCGGCCTCAGATTTTACCACAATTCCCAGCGCCCGAAGTAATAAACATAAAGCGCCAACCCGATGTTGGTTGTCCCGTGGGCAACAATGCAGGAAATCAGGTCCTTTCTAAATATCCACAAAAGGGTCATGAGCACTCCGTAGGCAATGGATGCGGGCCATTCACCAACCAGATGGCCGGCTGCAAAAACAGCCGTTGAAATCACAATGGCGTAAACGGTCCACTGGCCCGGTGCCACATCAAAAATGCTGCGCTCATCCAGTGCCGTGGAAAACGGATATGGCGTTTTTTGCCTGCGCAAAAGATCCCATTGCAGTGCAACGCGAAAGACAAATCCTCGCATGAACAACTCTTCAAAGACAGGTACCACAAAACCGGCCGTTAGAAGCCTCAGGAAGAATCCCTGATCAGACCAGGGTGCGCCATCTTCCGGAGTTGTAAAAGGCGCATATAATCCGCACCAGACCACCAGTCCAATGAGCCCGACGATGATTCCCCAAAAACAGGATACCCATTTATTTTTAGGTCCGGTTAACGGAACGTACCACTTCCAGGCCCAAATCAAAAGTCCGGGCACAATGAGCAGCTTCATTATGTATATGATCTCTTCGGGCAACTTATCATGAAGAACGGATGAAAGTGCCACATAAGCAAAATACGGTGCTGCATAGGGTATCAGCAGATCCATATTTTTCCATTTTCTACTCACGGGTATTCCTTTTTTATGTTAATTAATTATCTCTATTTCAACCCTGCGGTTCATCATGCGCCCCCATACCGTATCATTGCTTTCAATGGGGTCCTGGGCGCCTCGGCCCTGGATTCTCATCTGGTAGTTTTTGACCCCCATTCCCAGAAGAAAGCTTTTGACGATATTGGCCCGGAATTCGGATAGTTTCACATTGTAGGTACCATTTTCCATGGCATCGGTGTATCCGGTAATCAAAATTTTTGAATTTTGATGGGCAACCAGGGATTTTGAAAGTGCTTCAAGCTTTTTCAGGTCTTTTTCAATGATGGCGTCGCCGTTATATTTAAACCGGACTGTAATCCTCTCTTCCGGGAGTGGGGGAGGGAGATTTTTTTGCCCTGATGATATATCCGTTTCCGGAGGTTTAATGGCAAACATAAGCTCGCCTGGATTTTGAGAGCGTCCCTGAATTTTTTTTTCAGCGTCAGGCTCACTATTGGACGGGTTATCTGTTTCCGGAGGCTTGGGATTTTGAACTCCGATCCGATTTCCCGGCTGGATTGTTTGCCCCGTGTTTTGTTCTGTTGGGATATCCTGGCTTCGATTAAAAGATTGTTTTACCTGGGAAAGTGTGGAGACAAAATGGTCCGGAAACATAAAGTACCAGGCGAAAAGAAAAAAGAATACTAAAATGACCAGTTTGTCCCATGAGATCAGTTTGTTTTCCGGTTGTTGAACCGGCGGACCCTGGGGCCGCGGGTGCTGCACCGGTGAATTGGAAACAAACGTTTTAGATGACAACTCTCTGGGGGCATTGTTTTGATTTCGCGGGTACTCACTTGTTTCAAACAGCGTATTTAAGTCGCGATTGTCTACATGGGCCGGAATTTTCAGCTCTTTTGCACATTCATTTACAATTTTTGCATCAATGAGTCGTTGTTCTTTGACAAATCCGGACAACAGGGCATGATCGCATAAAATATTGATGCGCCTTGGAAATCCGCCTGAATATAGAAAAATTT
Organism: uncultured Desulfobacter sp.; assembly: GCF_963666675.1. Taxonomy (NCBI): domain Bacteria; kingdom Pseudomonadati; phylum Thermodesulfobacteriota; class Desulfobacteria; order Desulfobacterales; family Desulfobacteraceae; genus Desulfobacter; species uncultured Desulfobacter sp. The sequence continues at coordinate 1,260,168 of NZ_OY762929.1, forward strand.
CCTGGACCGCATCCCAGTCAAATATCTGCTCCTGGGTGCCTGCAACCTTGAGCCGGTGGCGGATGTATGCATCCACCTCTTCCGGGGTCAAGGGGTCCAGATTGAAGTTGAGGGTCATTCGCTGGAGAACGGCCCGGTTCTGGGGTCTGTTTAAAATTTCATTGAATTCGTTTTGCCCGATGAAAAAAATATTGATCAGTTTTGCATCGGGTTTTTCTATATTTGACAGCAGGCGGATCTCTTCAAGCATTTCCTGGGTGAGCAGTTGGGCCTCGTCAATGATCAGCAGGACCTTTTTATTTTTTTCACTGGCGCTGAGCAAGAAATTTTTAAAATGGGCCAGAAAGGCACCCTTGGATGTAAACTCTTTGTCTATGCCGAAGGATGCGGCAATATAATTGAAAAAATCAAGTTTGATCAGGCTTGGGTCCGGCACGGATGTGTAGATAATGTCCTGTTCCAGGCTCTGAATCAATGCATTGATCAGGGAGGTCTTGCCTGTGCCCACATCCCCGGTTAAAAGCAGGAAACCCTTGTTGTCAAGAATACCGTATTTAAGTGTGGCAAGGGCTTCCTGGTGCTTTTCCCCGAACCACATGAATGCCGGATCACAGCTGATTTTAAAGGGGGATAACGTAAGGTTGTAAAATTCTTTGTACATTTATAAATTATGGAGATATTCCATATCCCTGGTTTGGGTTTGTTTGGTTCCGATTACCACCACCTCGGTTTTGTTGGGGTGGTTCATGAAATACAGCCTGCCGTTATAGGCAAACAATACTTCAAAACTGGTGGCTTTATGTTTTTTACCTGAAAATACCTTGCGTTTCACAATCACAGATCCCGGGTCCCGATCCAGCTGGTGAATTGTCTCTTCGGCCTTGATCTGCTGCTCTTCATTCAGGTTGAGGAATCCGTTTAAGGCTTTTCTGCTCATTTCAACATTTTTGTACAAGGCTTTGAAGCGTTTGGACGTAAAATTATACTCAACCCGCTTGGATTTTCCCGGGCTTTTCCTGCGTTCATACTTTTCAAGGTTTGATTTGAGTTCATTGATTTCAACATCCCGCCGTTCTTTTAATTTAATATAGGTGTTGAGTTGATCTTCAAGCCCGATGATCTCGTTGAACATTTCATCTTCGTTTATCTTCGCCTTTTTTTGCTCCGATTGGTATTTTGTATCTAATTGTTTTATATTTTTAAACAATTCCACCCGTTCCCGCTTCAGCTCTTCTTCCAGCTGCTCATGACGCATTTCATTTTTTTTCAAATTCTGTTTTAAATCCTGGATCAAGGCATTATTAGCATCCCTTTCCTGTTTAGCCTGCTTGCTGCCCCGCCGGTAAAATACAAAAAAGATTAAAAGTGAAATGCCTGAGTAAAGGGCGAATATAAGGTTCGCAAGAAAGGAACCATGATCCAGATGCAGGATGGTACGGACCTTGAGTCCGGAATTAAGAATCGCAAAGTTTTTGTCTGCAACCGCCTGGGCATCGTAA